>NZ_JBHEZX010000013.1:0-238552 GCF_042511045.1 Streptacidiphilus alkalitolerans | reverse complement strand
TGATGTACACCGCCCAGCCCGCCGACGTCACCGACGCCACCCTGGACGCGATCCAGGACGCGACCGCCGCCGCCCCCGCCGCCCGGCCTGCTCGGGGGAGCGGGCGGTCCGCCGCCCCCGCCCGCCGGTCCGGCCGGTGGTCCGCCGCCGCCCCCGCCCGGCCTTCCCGGCATGCCGCCTCCGCCGCCGCCCGCGCCCGCGTCCGCCTCGGCGGGCGGCCCCGGGCTGCCGCCGCCCCCTCCGCCGGGGCTGGTCGGCGGCGCCGGCGCACCCGCGGCCCCGTCCCAGCCCGGTGCCGCTCCCGGTATGCCCGGGATGCCGCCGCCCCCGCCCCCGGCAGGACTGCGCGGCGGCTCCCCGCTGCCCCCGGCGCCCGCCGCGGGACCGGGCGCGGACGACAGCTACGTCCCGACCCAGTTCGCGCCCGCGCTGAACCTGGGCCGCGGCCCGGCCGCCGCGCCGCCGCCGCCCGCCCCGCAGCCGCAGGCTCCCCCGCCCCCGCCGGCGCCGTCCCAGCCGGGGGTGCCCACGGTCGGTCCGGGCTACATGGCGGTGCTCCGCTACCGCGGCCCCGACGGCTCCGAGCAGCAGCTGATCCAGCGCTCCACGCTCGGCCTGCCGCACCCGGAGTGGCAGATCCTGCAGGAGGTGCGGCGGCTCAACGTGCCGCCGGAGCAGGTGCTCGAGCTGCACACCGAGCTGGAGAGCTGCGACCTGCCCGGCGGCTACTGCCAGCGGATGGTCAAGGAGGCCTGGCCGAACGTCCGGGTCAGCAGCATCGCCCCGTACGGACGGGACCGGGCGGCGCGGCAGCGCGGCGTCCAGCACCTGTTCGAGCACCACGGCGAGCTGCACACCCATGCCGCGGGCCCCGCGCCGCAGCGCCCGTTCCGGGTGCCGCTGCCCGCGGCCGGATCGGTGCCACCGGCCGCGCCGGTGCAGCCGCAGGCGCTGGCGGAGGAACTGCAGCAGGCCTTCGGCGAGCAGAACCTGTTCCGCTACGAGCCGCAGGCGGTGTCCAGGCAGGGCATCCCCGAGGCCGTGTCCGGCTCGCTGACCTGGGCCGGGCTGCCGGTCGAGTTCGGGCCGTTCTTCTGGGCCCAGGCCCAGCCCGGCCGTCCGCTGCCGACCCTGGCCGAGCTGGCCGTGGAACGCGGCATCACCGCGCAGCCGGACGCCGGCACCTACCTGGTGCTCGGCAACGACTACGGCCGCCAGCTCTGCGTCCAGTACGGGACGGCGGCGATCGTCGCGGTCGACTTCGGCACGCCGACCCAGCCGCCGGGCCCGGAGGCCCAGCAGCCGCGCTTCGTCAACTCCGGCCTGCCGGAGTTCCTGCGCTGCATGGCCCTGCTGGGCCGGATGTGGCGGTTCCGGTACGGGCTGACCCCGGAGCAGGCGGGCCACTGGACCACCGACTTCCAGGCCCAACTGGCCGCCCTGGACCCGGCCGCGCTCCAGTCCGCCGAGACCTGGTGGGCGGTGCTGCTCGAACAGCTGTGGGATGGCTTGCTCTGACCGTACGGGTGTCGGATTGTCGGATCGGGTAGTGGGTCTGTGCAGAATGGGTCGCATAATGACCGTTTTCTGATGATCCACACCCGCTCGGACGAGAGGACCAGCCCGATGAGCGACGCCGTCTCTCCGCACGGCTTCACCGTGACCCGGCGCGGCTACGACCCCGCGCAGGTCGACCAGGCGCTGATCCGCTTCACCGCCGACCGCGACGCCGCCTGGCAGCGGCTGTCCGGCCTCGGCAACCGGATGCGGGCGCTGGAGCAGGTCCTGATCGACGCCGCCGAGGCCGAGAAGGCGGCGGCCCAGGCGCCCCCGCCCACGTACGCCGAACTCGGCGAGCGGCCCGCGCGGATGCTGGAGCTGGCCCAGGAGGAGGCGGCGGAGCTCCGTACCGAGGCCGAGGCCTGGACCGAGGCGCTGGACACCGAGGCCCGGGCCGACGCCAGGCGGCACCACGAGGACGCCGAGAACTACGCCGCCCGCGCCCGGGGCGCCGCCGACGAATCGTTCCGCCGCGACCTGGACCGGGCCCGCGCCATGGCCGAGGCCGAACGCGGCGACGCCGACCGGGAGGCCCGCGCCGCCCGCGACGAGGCCGCAGGCTACGCCGCCGAGCTGCGCACCCGCGGCGAGGACACCGCCGAGTCGGTCCGGGCCCGGCTGGCCGCGCTGCAGCAGGCGGCCGACCAGGCGCTGGCCGCGGCGGACGGCGAGCAGGCCGCGCAGGAGGCCGCGCTGACGGCGGGTGCCGAGCGCAGGCAGGGCGAGGCCGAGCGGCACCTCAGGGCGATGCGGGCGCAGGCCGCGAGCACCGCGGCGGAGGCGGCCACCACCGCCGAGCGGCTGGTCGAGGCGGCCCAGCGCGAGGCCGAGCGGATCGCCGCCGCGGCCGAGCGGGAACGGCTGGCCTTCGCCGAGCAGCAGGCCGGACTGCACGCCCACCTGGACCACATCCGGTCCACCCTGACCGCCCTCACCGGCGCGGCCGACGCCCAGGACGCGGCGGACGCGGCGGACGCCCGGGACGGGCAAGCCGGCCCGAGCGCCGCGCAACCCGCCGCCGCCGAGCCCGAGCCGCTGGAGCAGCCCCGGACGCCCGAGCCCGGAAGCCTGGAGCCCGGGCCCCGGGAGCCCGCGCCGCAGACCTTGGACGGGGCCTTCCCGGGCGAAGCCTGAGCGTCGCCCCGGCGGGGCGTACTCTGGAACCCCCCGGGGCGCACTGCGTTCCGGGCGCTTCGCGTTGCCCCCGGCCCCCCAGCCGTCGGCTGAGACCCGCTGAGAGAAGTCCATGAGCCTGACCGGCCTGCTTGACGTCGTCGCCGCCGACCCCGCCCTCGCCGAGGCCGCGCAGTCCGCCCTCGCCGGGGACCG
This sequence comes from Streptacidiphilus alkalitolerans, assembly GCF_042511045.1. Lineage (NCBI taxonomy): Bacteria > Bacillati > Actinomycetota > Actinomycetes > Kitasatosporales > Streptomycetaceae > Streptacidiphilus > Streptacidiphilus alkalitolerans. The sequence goes on along the minus strand of NZ_JBHEZX010000013.1, from coordinate 235,663 downwards.
CCGCCACCTCGACCTGGTCGGCCCGCCCGCCGCCCGCCCGTTCGCGGTCGCGGCGCTGGCCCGTGCCCTGGCCGCCGCCGCAGCGAAGGAGCAGGACTCCCGCGGCCGTCCGGTGCTCGCGGTCACCGCCACCGGCCGGGAGGCCGAGGACCTGGCCGCGGCGCTGGCCTCGCTGCTGCCGCCGGACAGCGTCGCCGAGTTCCCGGCCTGGGAGACCCTGCCGCACGAGCGGCTCTCGCCGCGCTCGGACACCGTCGGCCGCCGGCTCGCGGTGCTGCGCCGGATCGTCCACCCCAGCGCCGACGACCCGGCCGCAGGACCGCTGCAGGTGATCGTCGCGCCGATCCGCAGTGTGCTGCAGCCGCAGGTCAAGGGCCTGGCCGAGCTGGAGCCGGTCAGCCTGAGGGTGCGTCAGGACGTCGACCTGGAGGACCTCACCCGCCGGCTCGCCGCCGCCGCGTACCAGCGGGTCGAACTGGTGGAGAAGCGCGGCGAGTTCGCGGTCCGCGGCGGCATCCTGGACGTCTTCCCGCCGACCGAGGAGCACCCGCTGCGGGTGGAGTTCTGGGGCGACGAGGTCGAGGAGATCCGCTACTTCAAGGTCGCCGACCAGCGCTCGCTGGAGGTGGCCCAGCACGGCCTGTGGGCCCCGCCCTGCCGCGAGCTGCTGCTCACCGAGCCGGTGATGGCCCGCGCCGCGGAACTGGCGCTGGAGCACCCGGAGCTCGCCGACATCCTGGACCGGATCGCCCAGGGCATCGCCGTCGAGGGCATGGAGTCGCTCGCCCCGGTCCTGGTCGACGACATGGAACTGCTGGTGGACGTGCTGCCGCCGGCCAGCATCGCGGTGGTCTGCGACCCCGAGCGGGTCCGTACCAGGGCCGCCGACCTGGTGCGCACCAGCGAGGAGTTCCTGCACGCCTCCTGGGTCGCCGCGGCCTCCGGCGGCGACCGTCCGCTGGACGTGGGCGCGGCCTCGCTCTGGTCCATCGCCGACATCCGCGAGCACGCCGACGAGATCGGCCTGCCCTGGTGGTCGGTCAGCCCCTTCGCCGCCGACGAGGAGGCCGTCACCGGCCCCGATGTGCTGCACCTGGACCTGCACCCGGCCGAGGCCTACCGCGGCGACACCGCCCGCGCCATCGCCGACGCCAAGGGCAGGCTGGCCGAGGGCTGGCGGGTGGTGCTGGTGACCGAGGGCCACGGCCCGGCGTCCCGGATCGCCGAGATGCTGTCCGGCGAGGGCATCGGCGCCCGGCTCACCCCGGACCTGGTCTCGGCCCCGTCCCGCGACATCGTCCACGTCGCCTGTGGCTCCATCGAGTACGGGCTGTACTCCGAGGGCCTCAAGCTGCACGTGGTCACCGAGACCGACCTGGCCGGGCAGAAGTCCTCCACCAAGGACATGCGCCGGATGCCCTCGCGCCGCCGCAACGGCATCGACCCGCTGGCGCTCCAGGCCGGCGACTACGTGGTGCACGAGGCGCACGGCGTCGGCCGCTACGTGGAGATGGTGCAGCGCACGGTGCAGGGCGCCACCCGCGAGTACCTGGTGCTGGAGTACGCCCCCGCCAAGCGGGGCCAGCCCGGCGACCGGCTGTTCGTCCCCACCGACCAGCTGGAGCAGGTCACCAAGTACGTCGGCGGCGAGGCCCCCTCGCTGCACCGGCTCGGCGGCGCCGACTGGACCAAGACCAAGTCCCGGGCCAAGAAGGCGGTCAAGGAGATCGCCGGCGACCTGATCCGGCTCTACTCGGCCCGGATGGCCGCCCCCGGCCACGCCTTCGCCCCCGACACCCCCTGGCAGCGGGAGCTGGAGGACGCCTTCCCCTACGCGGAGACCCCGGACCAGCTCAGCACCATCGCCGAGGTCAAGTCCGACATGGAGAAGACCGTCCCGATGGACCGCCTGGTCTGCGGCGATGTCGGCTACGGCAAGACCGAGATCGCGGTCCGCGCCGCCTTCAAGGCGGTCCAGGACGGCAAGCAGGTGGCGGTGCTGGTGCCGACCACACTGCTGGTGCAGCAGCACTTCTCCACCTTCTCCGAGCGCTACGCCAACTTCCCGGTCGTGGTGAAGGCGCTGTCCCGGTTCCAGTCCGACAACGAGGCCAAGGCGGTGCTGGAGGGCCTGCGCAACGGCAGCGTGGACCTGGTCATCGGCACCCACCGGCTGTTCTCGGCCGAGACCAGGTTCAAGGACCTCGGCCTGGTCATCGTGGACGAGGAGCAGCGCTTCGGCGTCGAGCACAAGGAGCAGCTGAAGAAGCTGCGCGCCAACGTCGATGTGCTGACCATGTCGGCCACCCCGATTCCGCGCACCCTGGAGATGGCGGTCACCGGCATCCGCGAGATGTCCACCATCACCACCCCGCCGGAGGAGCGGCACCCGGTGCTGACCTTCGTCGGCGCCTACGACGAGAAGCAGATCTCGGCGGCGATCCGGCGCGAGCTGCTGCGCGAGGGCCAGGTCTTCTACATCCACAACCGGGTCGAGTCGATCGACAAGGCCGCGGCCAAGCTCAAGGAACTGGTCCCGGAGGCCAGGATCGCCACCGCGCACGGGCAGATGGGGGAGACCGCGCTGGAGAAGGTCGTGGTCGACTTCTGGGAGAAGGAGTTCGACGTCCTGGTCTCCACCACCATCGTGGAGTCCGGCATCGACATCTCCAACGCCAACACCCTGATCGTGGAGCGCGGCGACACCTTCGGCCTGTCCCAGCTGCACCAGCTGCGCGGACGCGTCGGCCGGGGCCGCGAGCGCGGCTACGCCTACATGCTCTACCCGCCGGAGAAGCCGCTCACCGAGACCGCGCACGAGCGGCTCGCCACCATCGCCCAGCACACCGAGATGGGCGCGGGCATGTACGTCGCGATGAAGGACCTGGAGATCCGCGGCGCGGGCAACCTGCTCGGCGGCGAGCAGTCCGGGCACATCGCCGGGGTCGGCTTCGACCTCTACATCCGGATGGTCGGCGAGGCCGTGGCCGAGTACCGCGACAATGTGGGCGGCGGCGGCATTGGCGAGGACTCGGCCGAGGAGCCGCTGGACGTCAAGATCGAGCTCCCGGTGGACGCCCATGTGCCGCACGACTACGCCCCGGGGGAGCGGCTGCGGCTGCAGGCGTACCGGTCCATCGCCTCGGTGAACTCCGAGGAGGACATCGCCGCGGTCCGGGCCGAGCTCACCGACCGCTACGGCAAGCTGCCGGAACCGGTGCAGAACCTGCTGCTGGTGGCCGGGCTGCGGCTGTTCGCCCGGCGCTGCGGGATCTCCGACATCACCCTGCAGGGCCAGAGCATCCGCTTCGGCCCGGTGGAGCTGCGGGAGTCGCAGGAGCTGCGGCTCGGCCGGCTCTACCCGCGCAGCCAGGTCAAGGCCTCGACCAAGCTGCTGCTGGTGCCCCGCCCCGGCACCGGCAAGATCGGCGGCAAGCCGGTGGTCGGCCGCGAGCTGCTGACCTGGTGCACCGAGTTCCTCACCACCATGTTCGACGAGATGACCACCGCCAAGCCCCGCTAGCGCCCCCTCAAGGGGCGCGGGGCTGTGCCTGCTTGAAAGCCAGCGCGGCCAACCACCCACAACCTGCACCGTTCCCGCCAACCCCTAGACTCGGACCATGCTCCTAGGCCTGCTGATGGCTCTCGCCGCCGCCCTCTGCTTCGGCGTCGCCATGGTCCTGCAGGCCATGGGGGCCTCCCGGCACAAGGCCACCCCCGGCGAGGGGGTCTTCGGCACCGCCCGCGCGATGCTGAACCTCCCGTTCGCCGCCGGGCTGCTGCTCGACTGCTTCGGCTTCGTCGCCCAGCTGATCGCCCTGCGCTCGCTCCCGCTGTACGTGGTGCAGGCGGCGCTCGCCGGCGCCCTCGCGGTGACCGCGGTGCTCGGCGCCGCCCTGCTGAAGATCCGGCTGGGCCGGGGCGAGTGGCTGGGCGTGGCCGGCGTCTGCGTCGGCCTCGCGGTGCTGGGGGCGACCGCAGGGGAAGAGGGCCACAAGCAGCCCTCGCAGCTGTTCCACTGGATCCTGCTCGCCGCGGTGGCGCTGATCGCCGGTCTCGGCGGCCTGGCCTGGCGGCTGGCGGAGCCCCGCCGGGCCGCGGTCATGGGCAGCCTCTGCGGGCTGGGCTTCGGCGTGGTCGGCCTGGCCGTCCGGGTGCTGCCGTCCACCCACGGGCTCGACCTGCTGCCGCTGCTGTCCGACCCGGCCACGTACGCGCTGCTCGCGGGCGGTGCGGTGTCCTTCGTCTTCATGACCGAGGGGGTCAGGGGGGGAAGGGTCACCACCGCCACCGCCAGCATGGTGCTCGGCGAGACCGCCCTCCCTGCGGTCCTCGGCGTGGTCCTGCTCGGCGACGGCACCCGCCCCGGTCTGCTGCCGCTGGCCGTGGCCGGATTCGCCCTGGCCGTGGCCGGCGCCCTGGCCCTGGCCCGCTTCGGCGAGGTCGCCCCGGAGCAGGGGTCGGCCCCCGAGGCCGCCACCGAACCGACCTCACGCACCCCGGTTGGATAGTTCCTCCCCGTACTGCCCCGCTCCGCCTGCGCCGACCTGGTGACACGGAGCAGGTCGGCTGCCTATCCTCGGTCCTCGGAGCAGTAACAGACGTATCGTCTAGCCCCGTAGGTCCGTTGAGTCGCCGGGAGGCCCCGTGAACCGCCGTCGCACCGCCGCTGTCGCACTCGCTGTCAGCGCGGTGGCTGCTCTGTCGGCCTGCTCGTCGACCGCGCATCCCGGTGCCGCCGCCGTGGTCGGGGACCAGCGGATCACCGTCGCCACCCTCCAGGCGCATGTCGCCGCCTACCGGGCCGCCGCGAGCGCCGCCAAGGCCCAGGAGTCGCCCGGCACCTCGGGCAATGTGCTGTCGCTGCTGGTCAACGCGCAGATCGTGGACCAGGCGCTGGCGCAGCAGGGCAAGTCGGTCACCACCGGCGAGGTCCAGCAGACCGAGCAGGCGTACGCGCAGCAGCTGGGCAGCGCCCAGGCGCTGGAGCAGGCGATCATCAGTCAACTGCACATCGCCCCCTCGGACTTCGCTACCTTCGCCAAGTACCAGGTGGGCCAGCAGATGCTGATCCAGCTGGCGGGCGTGGACCCGAGCTCGGCCTCGGCCCCGACGGCGTTCCAGAAGATCCTGCAGAAGTCGGCCGACAACCTCGGGGTGACCGTCAACCCCCGCTACGGCAGCTGGAGCGCCAAGAGCACCAATGACAGCGCCTGGCCCCCGCTGACTGCGGCCAAGCAGCCCTGGCTGAACCCCGCGGCGACGGCCCCGGCCGGCAGCTGACGGCACGGTCGCCCTGCCACGGTAGGTTCGTCCCGTGGCAGATCACGACAGCACCCCAGCGCCCGGACGGCTCGTCCTCCTCTCCAGCACGCACCGGATCGCACCCGGCCTGCTGTCCTGGCCGGCCTGGGAGGCGCTGCGCGGCGCGGACCGGGTGCTGGCGGGCGACGCGGGCCACCCCCAGCTCCCGTACGTCCGGCAGGCCGGGGTCGACGTCGAGGTGCTGGACGTCCAGCCGTTCGCGCTGGCCCGGACCCTCGCCGAGGCGGCCTCGGGCCGCACCGTGCTGTGGATCGGCGGGGCGGACGGCGATCCCGGCCTGACCGACGCGCTGGCCCGGATCGCCGTCGAGGGCGGGCTCGCGTCAGGACCGGTGCCGGAGATCGAGCTGCTGCCCGGCTCCTACGACCTGCCCGGCGCCCGGCTGCTGGACCTGGTCGCGGTGATGGACCGGCTGCGGTCGCCCGGCGGCTGCCCCTGGGACGCCGAGCAGACCCATGAGTCGCTGGTGAAGTACCTGATCGAGGAGTCCTACGAGCTGGTCGAGGCGATCGAGGAGGGCGACCGCGAGATGCTCAGGGAGGAACTGGGCGACGTCCTGCTCCAGGTGCTGTTCCACGCGCGGATCGCCGAGGAGCACCCGGACCATCCGTTCGGTATCGACGAGGTCGCAGGCGGCATCGTCGACAAACTGACGTATCGTCACCCGCATGTCTTCGGCGATGTGCACGCCCCCACGGCCGAGCATGTCGAGGCCAACTGGGAGCAGTTGAAGGCGGCCGAGAAGCAGCGCGACTCGGTCGTCGAGGGCGTCCCGCTGGCGCAGCCCGCACTGGCGCTGGCCGCGAAGCTGCACTCGCGGGCGGCCAAGTCCGGCCTCACCGTGCCGCTGCCCGCGGGCGCCGACCTCGGCGACGAGCTGCTCGCGCTCGCGGTCCGGGCCCAGCAGCAGGGCCTCGATCCGGAGGCCGAGCTGCGCGCCGCGGCCCGCCGCTACCGTGACGCCATCCAGCGCGCTGAGCACGGCAACTGATGGACCCTCAGCGCGAACATGACTGGCCGTCGACCGAGCAGCAGGCCTACCTGGTCCAGCAGGAGCTGCGCCCGCTGGTCCGCGCGGCGCCGCTGACCGCCCCACCCCGCACCCTGGCCGGCCTGGATGTCGCCTACGGCGGCAGCCACGGCAGCGCGGACGACCGGGTCGCGGCAGCCGTGGTGGTCCTGGACGCGGACACCCTGGAAGTCCTCGACAGCGCCACCGCGGTCGGCACCGCCGGGTTCCCGTACATCCCCGGCCTGTTCGCCTTCCGCGAGCTCCCGGTCCTGATCGCCGCGCTGCGCGGCCTGCGCACCACCCCCGACGTGCTGCTCTGCGACGGCCAGGGGCTGGCACACCCGCGCCGCTTCGGGCTGGCCTGCCACCTGGGCGTACTGGCGGGGCTGCCGACCCTGGGCGTCGCCAAGACCCCGCTGCTCGGCAGCTGGGACGAGCCGGGCCCGGCCCGCGGCGACAGCAGCGACGTCAACGACGGCGGCGAGGTCGTCGCCCGGGTGCTGCGCACCCAGCACGGCGTCAAGCCGGTGACGGTCTCCACCGGCCACCTGATCACCCTGGACGACGCCTGCGCCCTCGTCCTCCGCGCCTCCCCCCACTACCGCCTCCCCGAAACCACCCGCCTCTCCGACCGCCTCTCCCGCACCGCCCTCGCCGCCGCCGCGTCTCCCGCCGACGCGGGCCCCGCCGCGACCTGAGCCACAGCCCGCTGCCCGCGAGGGGCCTTGCCCTGTGCCGGGGCGACGTGGTGGCATCGGGCTATGAACGCCACTCCCGCCACCCCTGCCCGTTGGGGCCTGACCTTCCCCCTCGACGGGATCCCGCTCGCGGACCAGCGCCGCCTGGCCGAGGCCCTGCCGGACCTCGGCTTCACCGACCTCTGGTCGATGGAGACGGCGGGCGCCGACGCGTTCACGCCGCTCGCGCTGGCCTCGGTCTGGGCCCCGCAGCTCAACCTGGGCACCGCGATCGTGCCTGTGCACACCCGTGGTCCGGCCCTGCTGGCGATGCAGGCCGCCGCTCTCGCCGAGGCCGCGCCGGGACGCTTCACCCTGGGTGTCGGCGCCTCCTCGCCGGTGATCGTCAAGGACTGGAACGCCGTCCCGCACCAGCAGCCGTTCCAGCGCTCCCGCGACACCGTCCGCTTCCTGAAGGCCGCGTTCACCGGCCAGGTGGTCGACGAGCAGTACGAGACCTTCGCCGTCCGCCGCTTCCGGCTGGAGCGCGTCCCCGCGCCCGCCCCGCCGGTGCTGCTCGCCGCGCTCCGTCCCGGCATGCTGCGGCTGGCCGCGCAGGAGGCCGACGGGACCATCCTGAACTGGCTCTCCGCCGAGGACGTGACCACCGTCGTCGGGGAGTTCAACGCGGCCGGCGGCACCGGGAAGACCGTCGCCGCCCGCATCTTCGTCTGCCCCACCGCCGACGCCGCGTACGCGCGGGCCCTCGGCCGCCGGCTGATCGCCGGCTACCTGACCGTCCCCGCCTACGCCGCGTTCCACCGCTGGCTCGGCCGCGGGGACCGGCTCAAGCCGATGTGGGACGCCTGGGCGGCGGGCGACCGCAAGGGCGCGGCGGCGTCCGTGCCGGACGAGGTGGTGGACGCGCTGATCGTGCACGGCGACCCGGGCCGGGTCCGCGAGCAGCTGCGGCGCTACGCCGCCAACGGCGTGACCGTGCCGGTCCCGGCGATCCTGCCGACCCCGGAGATGGCGGACACCACCGCCGCGCCCCGCGACCGCCGCCAGGCCGTCGCGGCAGCGGTCCTGGCCGTCAGCCCTGCGCCCTGACCGTCGGCCCCGGTGCCTTCGCCCTGACCGCCTTGCGCAGCCCCGCCAGCCAGCCGTCCCGGTCGGCGGCCCGTCCCTGTTCGTAGCGGGCCACCTCCGGGTGCGGCAGGATCAGGAAGCGCTCCTCGGCCAGGCCCTCCACCACCGCGTCCGCGATCTGCTCCGGCGTCAGCAGCGGTCCGAACAGGCTGAGCGTCGCGGCCACCGCCGGGTCCGCGGTCATCGCCGTGTGCACCCCCTGCGGGCACAGTGCGCTGACCTTGATCCCCTGGTCGCCGTAGGTGACCGCGAGCGACTCGGCGAAGGCCACCGCCGCGTGCTTGGTCGCCGTGTACGCCGCGTCGCCCGGCATCTGCAGCAGCCCGGCCGCCGAAGCGGTGTTCAGCAGGTAGCCCTGCCCCCGCTTCAGCATCCCCGGCAGCACCGCCCGGGCCGCGTACACATGGGCCATCACATTCAGGTCCCAGCAGGACTGCCACACCTCGTTGGACGCCTCGAAGCCCGCGCTCTCGCCGACCACCGAGCCCCGCCCGGCGTTGCTGCAGAACAGGTCCACCGGGCCCAGGTGCTTCTCCGCGGTCTCGACCAGCGCCCGTACGTCGCTCTCCCGGGTCACGTCGCTGCCGACGCCCACGGTGTGACAACCCTCACGGTCGAGTTCCAGCGCCAGGTCCTCGACCCGGCCGCCGTCGAGGTCGGCGAGCAGCAGCCCGCGTGCTCCGTCGGCAGCGAACCGCCGCGCCAGCGCCGCCCCGATACCCCCGGCCGCGCCGGTCACCACCACGACGGATCCGCGTATCTGCATGTCCCGCTCCTCCCGGCGGGCCTCCGCACCGGCCCGCGCACTGCCGGTGATCGTAAGCACCGAACCTGCCACGGCAACAGTGCCCGTCCGCGATGCAAGCCAACCGCCCGTTACCGTCAAGGAGTGCACAAACCGCCTGCCCCCCTCGAACCGGCCGTCGAACCGCTTTCCGGGCCCGCCCCGGAACTCTTCAGCTGGGAGTTCGCCGCGGACCCGTACCCGGCCTACGCCTGGCTGCGCGAGCACGCGCCGGTGCACCGGACCACGTTGCCCAGCGGTGTCGAAGCCTGGCTGGTGACCCGCTACCCGGACGCCCGGCAGGCGCTCGCCGACACCCGGCTGAGCAAGAACCCGGTCAACCACGGACGGAGCAGCGGCCGCACCGGCATCCCGGGGGAGCGCGACGCCGACCTGATGACCCACCTGCTCAACATCGATCCGCCGGACCACACCCGGCTGCGCCGCCTGGTCTCCAAGGCGTTCACCCCGCGCACGGTCGCCACCTTCGAGCCCCGGGTGCGTGAGATCACCGACCGCCTGATCGACGGCTTCGCCGCGAACGGGTCGGCGGACCTCATCCATGAGTTCGCCTTCCCGCTCCCCATCTACGCGATCTGCGACCTGCTCGGCGTCCCGGCCGAGGACCAGGACGACTTCCGCGACTGGGCCGGGATGATGCTGCGGCACCAGAAGCCGGGACAGCCGGGGGTGCCGCGCGGCGGCGTCGGCCGGGCCGTCAAGAAGATCCGCGGCTACCTCGCCGAGCTCATCCACCGCAAGCGCGCCGACCTCGGCGACGACCTGATCTCGGAGCTGATCCGGGCCAGTGACCACGGCGAGCACCTCACCGAGAACGAGGCCGCCGCGATGGCCTTCATCCTCCTCTTTGCCGGATTCGAGACCACGGTCAACCTGATCGGCAACGGCCTCTACGCCCTGCTCACCCACCCCGAGCAGCGCGCCCGGCTGCAGTCCTCGCTGGCCCGCGGCGAGACCGCCCTGCTCGCCACCGCGGTGGAGGAACTGCTGCGCTACGACGGCCCGGTGGAGCTCGCCACCTGGCGCTACGCCACCACCCCGCTGACCCTCGGCGACCAGGAGATCAACACCGGCGATCCGGTCCTGGTCGTCCTGGCCGCCGCCGACCGCGACCCGTCCCGCTTCGACCGGCCGGACCTGCTCGACCTCACCCGCCGCGACAACCCGCACCTGGGCTTCGGCCACGGCATCCACTACTGCATCGGTGCCCCGCTGGCCCGGCTCGAAGCCCAGTACGCGCTCGCGGCCCTGCTCCGCCGCCTTCCCGACCTCACCCTCGCCGCCGAGCCGGCCGACCTGCGCTGGCGCGGCGGCCTGATCATGCGAGGGCTCCGTCAACTACCAGTCAACTTCAGCTAGCCGGACCGCCGGGGACGGTGATGTGGATCACCAGATGCCCCCCGAAGACCAGCACAAGACCGATCGCCAGCACCAGCAGCCCGAACGACTTCCCCTTGCCGCCCATCAGCAGCAGCGCCCCCAGCGCCACCGCGACCAGGTCCACCCCGGGAGACCCCTGGACCAGGAAACCGAGCGCGTACTGGATGAACTCCGAAACTTCCATGGTCCTGTCTCCCCTGTTGGTGGAACTGGCGGCCGTCGTCATGCCGTGGCGCAACTCGTGGGATGCGGGAGGATTGGGATACGTGGAAGCAAGGCATCATCGTCATGGCCGTCACGCGGATCCCCGGATCAGTCAAGATCCAGTCAACTTCTCTGGTGGCTGGCCCACTTGGCTGCAATGTCCTGTCAAGTAGATGCCGAACATGAATGATCCATAAACGACTTCATCCCCAACTCATCAAGCCCAGCCGATACCTGACTGGAAGTTGTACGCCCGAAGCGGTGGCTGCCCGAGAGGCCGAGTTCTCCGGTTGACTGGTTCGCCAGCTGGTAAGTAATCAATTGTCCCAGGACTGACCAGTCATGTCCGAAAGTTGTAGGCTCGAAGGGGAGGTCATGGAGGCAGTTGTGAACAGTGCGCCGCGCTCGTCACCGCAGAAGCTTCAGCATGTCTACGACAGGCTTCGCGAGGAGATCGCACGCCTGGGCCCCAAGGCCAGACTGCCGTCGCAGAACGAGCTGGTGAAGCAGCTCAATGTCTCCCGCGACACGGTGCAGCGGGCACTGAAGTGGCTGCAGGAGGAGGGGCTCGTCCACTCGGTCCAGGGCCGGGGGACCTTCGTGGCGGAGCTGACGGCGGTTGGGGCCGATGCCGTGGAGGGGGGCGGCCCTGTGGCCGAAAGAGCCGACAGGCTGAAACCGGCCTTCAAGGGTCTGGGCGACTACCTGAAGGGGGCGTTCAAGGAGAAGGACGTCACCATCGACTTCTTCGGCTTCACGGCGGAGACCCTCTCCATGGTCCTCAAGGAGCGTCTCTTCGAACTGCGTCTCGCCGACAGCGGCAGCCAACCCGCGTCGCTCACCATTCGGCTGCTCCTGCCGGCGATGGGCACTCACCTCGCCCTGCCGCGATCGATCGAGGACCCGGCCGACGAGCGCCCGTTGGACCGGCTCCGGGAGTTGACTGCCCGACTCGTCGGAGACCTCAGGGTCTCCCTGCGCGACGCTGCCGGCCGTCAGCTGATCGAGAAGGCCGACCTTCAGGTGCGCACCGTGCGGATGACCCCGCAGGTGAAGCTGTACATCATCAACAGGACTGTGGCGTTGATGAGTTGGTACGAGATCCAGCGGAACACGGTGGATGTTCCGGCATCGGACGACAGTGGTGCGGTCGAGCACCTGCCCATCCACGACCTGATGGGAGTCGACGCTCTCCTCATCCCGCAGCTGCCGGCCGCCGTGCCCCTGGCCCAGCAGTGGTTCGACTCCCAGTGGGACGCCTCGCCGGATGATTCGGCGCCGGACGGCGCCGGCGGCGGGGACGCACTGGCCTGAAGCCGGAGTTGCGCGGACACTCGTGAGGTGACTCCCGGCCCTGCTTCCGAGCTGTTCCAAGGCGCGACCCATGTGCTGTTCGACTTCGACGGTCCCTTGGTGGACCTCTTCGCCGGGCACGGGGCCCCTGGAATAGCCGCCACCCTGCTTGAGAAGATCAGGGCCGAGGTGGAGCTCGCGGGGACGGAGTTCCCCGATGCCACCGACCCCCATCGCATCGTGGCCGAGTTGCACGGCGTTCTGACCCGTTGCCTCCTGCTCTCCGACGAGCAGGCGTCGCGACTTGTCGACATCGCCCAGCGCGCACTCGTCGCGGAGGAGCGGATCGCCGCCAAGTCCGCCGCGGTCACCGCGGGCGCGGCGGCTCTGGTCGACGAACTCCGGCGGCTCGGCTGCGGCCTGGCCATTACCAGCAACAACTCCGCCGAAGCCATCCATGACTTTCTGGCGGGGCGGTCCGGAGACGGATTCAGAGAGGCATTCGGACGTCATGTCTACGGGCGAGCCCCCGAGCCGTACCTCATGAAGCCGCATCCGTCCTGCGTGCGCCTCGCGCTGGCGGGTCTGGGCTGCACGGCAGAGAGCCGGATTCTGATGATCGGCGACTCGGCGTCCGACTTCAAGGCGGCCACAGCGGCGGAGTTGGGCATTCAGTTTGTCGGCTATGCCCCCAATCGCCGAAAAATAGATCTGCTGCGCGCCTCCGGAGTCGACCATCTGGTCGAAAGCCTGCATGACTTGCTGCGGGGTAGGAGTTTCTGAGAGAGGCGACTTTTTCGGATAAAGGAACCGTGACCATGTGTCACCGCCCGGCGTTTCCCCACTAGTGTGTTTTCAAACCTGGTCGGAGCCGCGCAGGGGAGAAACGGTCGTCCACATGCCTCGGGAGTCGCCATCAACAGGACGAGTGAATCCGCCCAGCCGGTAGCTGCCGCATATCAGCAGCTGGTCGACTCCGTGCGCTTCCGGGTCGTCTCCACAGGCGGTTTCCACAACGACAACTACCGTGTGCACCTGACCGAACAGCAGGCGCGACCGCTCGGACTCGATGCCGACACCACCCTCCTGGTGCGGGTCAGGCGCCGGAAGCCGGAGCTGGTTCGGCGGTTCTGGCCGGACGAGGCCGTGCTGCTCCGGCAGCTGGCCGCGGTGCGGGACGATCCGACGGACCAGCGCGAGATCGACGGGCCGGAGGTGCTGCACAGCAGTGAGGACGGCGCGTCCGTGCACCTCTACGTCAACGGTGCGGAGTTGGCGCAGGGCTGTCCCGACGGCGAAGCCGTCCCTGAGCACTATGTGGAGCAGATCGCCCGGTTCTTCGGCCGTCTTGTGCGCTTCGGGGAGAAGGACCTCCCGCGCCTGCCCAAGGGGTGTCCGGACAACGGGGACTCCACCGGATTCCTGCGGAGCCTGGTGGCGTTCGCCCAGGAGGAGCTCTGCGAGGGCAACCAGAAGGAGTTCGGCGAGCTGTTCAGCGCGTTGGGGGTGCCGGACGATGCCATGGCCGGCTTCGGACGCGGTCTGCCGCCGCTGGTGAGTCGGCCGTTCGCGCTGCTGCACACCGATGTCCACCGGCGGAACATCATCGTCGACGAGCACGACCAGTTGCGGTTCGTGGACTGGGAGCTGGCGGCCTTCGGTGATCCACTGCTCGATCTCAGCACGCACCTGCGCCGGATGCGCTACCCCGCCTGGCAGGAGGCGCAGGTGGTCGACGCCTGGCGGCGGGCGGTCGGCGAGGTGTCCCCCGCCCATACCGCCGGCCTCGCCCACGACCTGCCGATCTATCTGGCGTACGAGCGGGCGCAGTCCGTCTACCCCGATGTGATCCGCGCGGCGCTCAGTCTCGGCGCGCTGGCGGAGGAGCCGGCGCTGGACCGGGCCGTGTCCCGTACCCGGGCCGCGCTGCTGGCGGCGGCGGGTCCGCTCGGCCTGGCGGAGGTTCCGGACGCGGAGGGGATCCGGGGACCGCTGCTCAAATGGCACCACTCCCGCTGGTTCGAGCGTTCACTGGAACGCCGGGCCCGCTGACCGGCCTTCAGCGACCGGAGGGACTTGTGGTCATGGAGTGCCTGTGTCTAGCCTGCCGGGAACGTCCGCACGCGCGGGCGACCGCCTCGCGGGACGCCGAGTCCTGTCCAACCGGGGGGCGGAACCCACACTCGTCAGTTGGGCAGGAGCGGGGGACCCAGGTAAGTCGCCGCAGCTCACAAGGCCGCGGCTTGGGGTGAAGACGCATCAGCGTCCGGGCTACCTACCGGCCCGAACCCGACAGCTCACCTCGCAGGCGTCGGAGAGGGAAGCTGCCATGCTCTTCACCACTGCTGTCGCCGGCCGCCATCGCAAGCCGCGTACCAGCAATACCGCCCGGATCGTGGCGACCGCGGGCCTCGGCACCGCCGGGATAGCACTGCCGCTGATAGGCGCGACCAGCGCCTCCGCCGCGTCCGTGTCCACCTGGGACAAGGTCGCCAGTTGCGAGAGCGGGGGCGACTGGTCCATCAACACCGGCAACGGCTACTACGGCGGACTGCAGTTCTCCGCCTCCACCTGGGCCGGCTACGGCGGCACCTCGTACGCGTCCACCGCCGACCAGGCCAGCAAGGGCCAGCAGATCACCATCGCCGAGAAGGTGCTGGCCTCGCAGGGCCCCGGCGCCTGGCCGGTCTGCGGGCCGAGGGCGGGACTGTCCCAGGGCGGCGCGCCGGCGTCCGTCGACACCACGTCGTCCAGCAAGCCGACGGCCGCGGCCACGGCCAAGCCGAAGCACAGCAGCGGCAGCAGCACGACCACCGCGCACACCGCGAAGAAGAAGACCGCCTCCGCGCCGAAGCACGCCGCGCCCGCACCCGCGGTGCGGCAGGCGGCGGCCACGCACAAGATCGGCCACGGCGACTACACGGTCAAGCCGGGCGACACCCTGTCCGGCATCGCCGCCTCCGCGCACCTCAGCGGCGGCTGGACGGCGCTGTACCGGGAGAACAGGACCACCGTCGGCGCCAACCCGGACCTGATCTTCCCGGGTCAGCGGCTCGAAGTCGGCTGACCTGAATCCGGTCTCGGACCGCGGCCCCTGCTCGCCGGGTGAACTACTGGTGAGTAGGGGCTCCGTCAGGTGAGACAGCCGCGAGGTGCGCGCGGCCCGGCCGCCCGCTGCGGCTAGGCTCTTGGGGTAAGCACCCCGCGCGTGAGAAGTTCACCGCCTCCCCAAGGAGATGCCTGTGCCGTCCATCGACGTCGTCGTAGCCCGGGAGATCCTCGACTCACGAGGGAACCCCACGGTCGAGGTCGAGGTCGGCCTCGACGACGGCAGCACCGGGCGTGCCGCCGTTCCGTCCGGCGCCTCGACCGGTGCCTTCGAGGCCCTCGAGCTGCGTGACGGTGACAAGTCCCGTTACTTCGGCAAGGGCGTCGAGAAGGCCGTCCTCGCCGTGATCGAGCAGATCGGCCCGGAGCTGATCGGCTACGACGCGACCGAGCAGCGCCTGATCGACCAGGCCATGCTCGACCTGGACGCGACCCCGGACAAGTCCTCGCTCGGCGCCAACGCCATCCTCGGTGTCTCGCTCGCGGTGGCGCACGCCGCCTCCGAGGCCAGCGACCTGCCGCTGTTCCGCTACCTGGGCGGCCCGAACGCGCACGTCCTGCCGGTCCCGATGATGAACATCCTCAACGGCGGCTCGCACGCGGACTCCAACGTCGACATCCAGGAGTTCATGATCGCTCCGATCGGCGCGGCCTCCTTCACCGAGGCCGTCCGCTGGGGCGTCGAGGTCTACCACACCCTGAAGGGTGTGCTGAAGGAGCGCGGCCTCTCCACCGGCCTGGGCGACGAGGGCGGCTTCGCCCCGAACCTGGACAGCAACCGCGAGGCGCTCGACCTCATCGTCGAGGCCATCAAGAAGGCCGGCTACACCCCCGGCAAGGACGTCGCGCTGGCGCTGGACGTCGCCGCGTCCGAGTTCTACAAGGACGGCGCGTACGAGTTCGAGGGCAAGTCGGTCTCCGCCGCCGAGCTCACCGACTACTACGCCGAGCTGGTCGCCGCGTACCCGCTGGTCTCCATCGAGGACCCGCTGTTCGAGGACGACTGGGAGGGCTGGAAGGCGCTCACCGCCAAGCTGGGCGACAAGGTGCAGATCGTCGGTGACGACCTGTTCGTCACCAACCCGGTCCGCCTCGCCCGCGGCATCAAGGAGGGCGCGGCCAACGCGCTGCTGGTGAAGGTCAACCAGATCGGCTCGCTGACCGAGACCCTGGACGCGGTCGAGCTGGCCCAGCGCAACGGCTTCCGCTGCATGATGTCGCACCGTTCCGGTGAGACCGAGGACGTCACCATCGCCGACCTCGCCGTGGCCACCAACTGCGGCCAGATCAAGACCGGCGCCCCGGCCCGCTCCGAGCGCGTGGCCAAGTACAACCAGCTGCTGCGCATCGAGGAGATCCTCGACGAGGCCGCCGAGTACGCCGGCCGCGGCGCGTTCCCGCGCTTCCAGCCCGCCGCCGACTGACGACGCGTCGTGCTGCACCGGTGCCCCGCTGCGAACACCCTCTAGGGTGGGGCGGCGGGGCACCGGCACATCCGACCCGGCACATCAACGGGAGGCGAGTACGTGAGCAAGGCAAGCGGCAGTCGCAGGCCGCGCTTCACCGGCCGCGCCGCGGTGCTCGCGCTGGTGCTCTGCTCGCTGATCGCCGCGCTGGCGTACCCCACCCGGCAGTTCATCGCCCAGCGGGCCCAGATCGCCCAGCAGCGCGCCGCGGCGGAGCAGGCCCAGGCCCAGGTGGACGAGCTGCGCCGGGAGCGGGCCCGCTGGCAGGACCCGGCGTATGTGACGGCCCAGGCCCGCGAGCGGCTGCACTACGGCTTCCCCGGCGAGACCCCGTTCACCTCGGTGGACCCCAGCCCGAGCGTCTCCGCCTCCGCCTCGGCGCAGTCGAAGGGCCAGGCCCAGGCAGGCGCGGCGAGCCAGCCCTGGTACGACAACCTGTTCGAGTCGCTGGACGCCTCGGACGCCGCCCCCACGCACTGAAGAAAGCCCAGGACATGACCTCGCACAACTCGGCCTCCGGCGTGTCCGACGCCGACAAGGCCGCCATCGCGGCCCAGCTCGGCCGGATGCCGCGCGGCCTGCGGGCCGTCGCCCACCGCTGTCCCTGCGGCCTCCCCGACGTGGTGGAGACCTCGCCGCGACTGGAGGACGGCTCGCCGTTCCCGACGCTGTACTACCTGACCTGCCCGCGGGCCGCGTCCGCGATCGGCACGCTGGAGGCCGACGGGCTGATGAAGGAGCAGACGGCGCGGCTCGCCGAGGATCCCGAGCTGGCCGCCGGGTACCGGCGCGCCCACGAGGACTACATCGCCAAGCGGGACGCCATCGAGGTGCTGGAGGGCTTCCCCAGCGCCGGCGGCATGCCGGACCGGGTGAAGTGCCTGCACGTCCTGGTGGGCCACTCGCTGGCCGCGGGGCCCGGGGTGAACCCGCTGGGCGACGAGGCCCTGGCGAAGCTGCCGGAGTGGTGGCGCAAGGGCCCCTGCGTCTGCGCGGGCACCGAAGCCACCGCCACCGCCGACACCGACATCGACGAGGACAAGGACGACGACCAGTGAGCCTGCAGCGCGTCGCCGCGATCGACTGCGGCACCAACTCGATCCGCCTCCTGGTCGCCGACCTCGACCCGGAGACCGGTGAACTGCACGACCTGGACCGGCGGATGACCATCGTCCGGCTCGGCCAGGGCGTGGACCGGACCGGGCGGCTCGCGCCCGAGGCGCTGGAGCGCACCTTCGCCGCCTGCCGCGAGTACGCCGCCGTCATCGCCGGGCACGGCGGCGCGGAGCACGTCCGCTTCGTCGCCACCAGCGCCTCCCGGGACGCCGAGAACCGGGACGAGTTCACGGCCGGGGTCCGCGAGATCCTGGGCGTCGAGCCCGAGGTGATCAGCGGCGACGAGGAGGCCCAACTGTCCTTCACCGGGGCCACCAAGGAGCTGGGCGCGGCCGACGGCCTGACTCCTCCCTACCTGGTGTTCGACCTCGGCGGCGGCTCCACCGAGTTCGTCCTCGGCGCGGACCGGGTCGAGGCGGCGCGCTCGGTGGACATCGGCTGCGTCCGGTTGACGGAGCGTCACGGCGAGGACACCCTCTCCATGCGCGCCGACATCAAGGAGGCGCTGGACCTGGCCGCGGAGACGGTCCCGCTGACCACCGCGGCCACCCTGGTCGGCCTGGCCGGCACGGTCACCACCGTGGCGGCCGTCGCGCTGGAGCTGCCCGCCTACGACCCGGTGGCGATCCACCACTCCAGGATCCCGCTGGCCCGGGTCCGCGAGGTCACCGAGCTGCTGCTCGGCAGCACCGCGGAAGAGCGCGCGGCCATCCCGGTGATGCACCCAGGACGGGTGGACGTGATCGGCGCGGGGGCCCTGGTGCTGCTTGCGATCATGGAGCGCAGCGGTGCCCAGGAGCTGGTCGTGAGCGAGCACGACATCCTCGACGGCATCGCCTGGAGCGCCGCGCGGGACCGCCGTTCGGAAAGTTTGTGAATTTCTTCACGTGAGGTTCCCGGATCTTCTGCCGTCCTTGTGGAGGGTTCGTCCGGATTTCGGGACCGGCTGCCCTGTCCGGCTCCTGGCGCGGTGCCACGGGTGCGGCGGCGAGCTGCGGTTATGCCCGTCGAGGGGCGGGCGTGGGCCGGGGGCGACACGTGGGCGCGCAGTGTAGCAGGGGCTGTCCAGTGCCTGGCGAGTAGGCCCGCTACATGTGGTCCCCAGGGTGCTGGATACTTTCGGATATGAGCACCACGGAGCGTCCTCGCATTCTTATCGTCGGCGGTGGATACGTCGGCCTGTATGCCGCGATGCGCATCCTCAAGAAGATGCGCTATGGGGAGGCGACCGTCACGGTCGTCGACCCGCGGTCGTACATGACCTATCTGCCCTTCCTCCCCGAGGCGGCGGCCGGCAACGTCGCGCCTCGCAACCTCGTCGCCCCCCTGCGCAGCATCCTGAAGACCGCGGAGGTCCTCACGGGCCACGTCACCTCCGTGGACCAGGCGCGCAAGGTGGCCACCATCCACCCGGCCGCAGGCGACCCCTACGAGCTGCCCTTCGACTACATGGTCGTGGCGATGGGCTCGGTCTCCCGCACCTTCCCGATCCCCGGCCTGGCCGAGCACGGCATCGGGATGAAGTCGGTCGAGGAGGCCATCAGCCTCCGGAACCACGTCATCGCCCAGCTCGACAAGGCGGAGTCCACCACCGACGAGAAGGTGCGCAAGCAGGCGCTCACCTTCGTCGTCGTCGGCGGCGGCTTCGCCGGTGTGGAGACCATCGCCGAGGTCGAGGACATGGCCCGGGACGCGGCGAAGCTCTACCACAACGTCAAGCGGGAGGACATGCGCTTCCTGCTGGTCGAGGCGGCCAACCGGATCCTCCCCGAGATGGGCCCGGACCTCGGTCTGTGGACCAAGGAGAAGCTGGAAGAGCGCGGCATCGAGATCTACATCGAGACCTCGATGGACTCCTGCCTCGACAAGCACGTGGTGCTGAAGAACGGCGTCGAGGTCGACGCCTCCACCATCGTCTGGACGGCCGGCGTCAAGCCGAACCCGGCGCTGGCGAACTTCGGCCTGCCGCTCGGCCCGCGCGGCCACGTCGACACCGCCCCGACCCTCCAGGTCCAGGGCTTCGACAACGTCTGGTCCGCCGGCGACAACGCCCAGGTCCCCGACCTGGCCGTGGGCGAGGGCGCCTGGTGCCCCCCGAACGCCCAGCACGCGGTGCGCCAGGCGATCGTCCTCGGCGACAACGTCATCTCCGGGATGCGGGGCTTCCCGCAGGCCGAGTACAAGCACAAGAACCTCGGCGCGGTCGCCGGGCTGGGCCTCCACAAGGGCGTGGCGATCCTCTTCGGCAAGTACAAGCTGAAGGGCCGTCCGGCCTGGTGGTTCCACCGCCTGTACCACGGCAGCCGGGTCCCCACGATGAACCGCAAGGTCCGCGTGTTCGCCGACTGGACCCTGGCCGTGTTCCTGAAGCGCGAGACGGTCTCCCTGGTGGAGATGGAGCGTCCCCGTGAGACCTTCGTCGAGGCGGCGGCCCCCGCCCCGAAGCCGGTCGCGGCAGCACCCGCTGCCGACAAGGCATCCGAGAAGGTCCCCGCGTAGCACGTAGTGCGCTGTACCCCTCATGCCCGGCAGCGTCGCCGGACCACACCCGTGGTGCTCATACCGGCACCGCTGCCGTAAGTGCCCCGGTCCTGTTCCTCAGGACCGGGGCACTGGCGCGTTCCGGGGCTGTCAGCTGGTCTTGATGCTGCCCAGGATGTCGAGCTTCGACGCCCGCCGGGCCGGCCACATCGCGGCCAGCAGGCCGATCAGCGCCGCACCGAGGACATAGCCGCCGAGCTGCCCGTACGGGGGCGCGGTGGTCAGGCCGACCAGGCTGCTCTTCAGCAGCTGCACCGCCGACCAGGCCAGGAAGCAGCCGATGGCCACGCCCATCACCGCGCCGAAGGCGGCGATCACCACCGACTCCAGCCGGACCATCCGCTTCACCGCGTAGCGGTCCAGGCCGATCGCCCGCAGCATCCCGATCTCGCGCTTGCGCTCGAACACCGACATCGCCAGGGTGTTGATCACCCCGAGGATGGCGATCACCACGGCCATGCCGAGCAGCCCGTACATGATGTTCAGCATGGTGCTGATCAGCGAGTTGAACTGGTCCCTGATCTCCTGCTGGGTCTTCACGGTGACCAGCGGGTTGCGGCCGGTGGAGTCCTTCAGCGCCTGCTGCAGCGTCGCTGACGCCCCGTTCGTCCCCTTGACCAGCACATCGCTGTAGTACGGCGCGGTGGTGTGCGGGGCGAGCACCGACTCGCTCATCAGCACCGGGCCGAGCATGTCGCTGACCTGGTAGATGCCGCCGATCCTGACCGTGCCCGCCTTGCTGTCCGGGTAGGTCACCGGCACGGCGGAGCCGACCGTCCAGCCGTGCGACGCGGCCACCTCGCGGTCCACCAGCATCGCGCCCTGTTGCAGCGAGGAGGTCGCGCCGGAGAGCATCACCGGGGCGATCAGCTGGTCGAAGGACGCCGCGTCCACGCCGCTGACCGAGTGGCTCCGGCCGCCGAAGCCGACGTACTGGGAGTCGATCACGCTGGAGGCGGCCACCCCGGGGGTCGCGGCGATCTTCGGCACCAGGGCGGGGGAGACCGGCTGACCCAGCATCACCGAGACGTCGTAGTCCGCCTTCATGTTCTGGGTGACCTGCTTGTCCACCGCCTGGCTGACCGAGGCGCCGATCACCGTCAGCGCGCTGATCAGGGTGAGCCCGATGGTCAGCGCGGAGGCCGTGGCGGCGGTGCGGCGCGGGTTGCGCACCGCGTTCTGCTGGGCCAGCTTGCCGGGGGTGCCGAACAGCCGCCGCAGCAGCGGGCCGACCAGGGCGATCACCGGCCGGGACAGCAGCGGGGTCAGCACGAACACGCCGATCAGGATCAGCCCCGCGCCCAGCCCCACCGGCAGCCGCCCGGAGGAGCCGCCCAGCGAGGCGCCGTAGAGCACCGAGGCCAGGCCCAGGCCGAAGAAGGCGGCGCCGATCGAGTTGCGGACCACCAGGCTCTTCTGGGTGGCCGGCTGGTCGTTGCTGCTCATCGCCGTCACCGGGGCGACCCGGGAGGCCCGCAGACTGGGCAGCAGGGCGGCCAGCACGGTCACCACGACGCCGGTCAGCAGGGTGGCCACCACCGTGGTCCCGGAGAGCACGAGGCCGCCCTGGGGGACGCCGCTGCCGCTCATCAGGCTCTTCAGCAGCGCCCCGATGCCGATGCCCGCGGCGAGCCCGCCGACCGAGGCCACCACGCCCACGAACAGCGCCTCCAGCAGCACCGAGTTGGTGATCTGACGGCGGCTCGCCCCGAGGGCGCGCATCAGCGCCAGCTCCCGGGTGCGCTGGGCGATCAGCATGGTGAAGGTGTTGGTGATCAGGAAGATGCCGACGAACAGGGCGATCGCGGCGAAGGCCAGCAGCGCGGTACGCAGCCCCGACATCGACGAGGTGACCTGGGCGGTCTCGTCGGCGGTGAGCTGGACGCCGGTCTTGACCACGACGTTGCCGCTGTGCGGCACCAGCGGGAGGACCTGGTCCCGCAGCTGCGCCTGGCTGACCCCCGGCTTGGCCTGCACCTCGATCGAGTTGTACTGGCCGGGCTTGAGGTAGGTCCGCTGGGCGGTGGCGTTGTCGAAGAGGACCAGGGAGCCGCCGGCCTTGACCTGCGGGTCGTCGGTGCCGAAGATCCCGGTGACCTTGACCTGCATCACCGGTCCGTTGACCGCGAGCCGGACCGTGTCGCCGACCTTGAAGCCGTTGTCCGCGGCCGTCTTCCGGTCGACGGCGATGCCCTGGGCGTCGGTCGGCCCGGCGCCCTGGAGCATCGGGTAGCGCGCGTCCTGGCCGTCGTCGCCGGGCTGCCAGTTGCTGCCGTGGGTGTCGCCCTGGCTGCCGATCAGGTTCCCGCCCGGGTCGGAGAGTCCGGCGAAGCCGGTGACGGTGCCCGCGGCGGCGGCGGTGCCGGGCAGCGCGGCGATCCGCTGCCGCAGCTGCTCGGTGAGCGGCTTCTCCTTGCTGGTGTTGCCCGCGGCGCTGCCGTAGAGCCCGCTGCCGTCGTCCCTGACCTCGACCGAGACCTTGGCGTAGTCGCTGGAGACGCTGTCCTTGAAGGCCTGGCCGACCGAGTCGGAGAAGACCATGGTCCCGGCCACGAAGGCGGTGCCGAGCAGCACGGCCAGCATGGTCATCAGCAGTCGGCCCTTGTGGGCTATGACATTGCGAAGTGCGGTGCGGTACATAATTCGCTGACCCCCTTTCAGCTGGTCCGGCCGGCGCCGTCGAAACGGCGCATCCGGTCCAGGACGCCGTCGGCGGTCGGGTTCTGCATCTCGTCGACGATCCGGCCGTCGGCCAGGAACACCACCCGGTCCGCGTAGGAGGCGGCGACCGGGTCGTGGGTGACCATCACCACGGTCTGGCCCAGCTCGCGGACGGAGTTGCGCAGGAAGCCGAGGATCTCCGCGCCGGAACGGGAGTCCAGGTTGCCGGTCGGCTCGTCCGCGAAGATGATCTCCGGACGGGAGGCCAGCGCGCGGGCGCAGGCCACCCGCTGCTGCTGGCCGCCGGACAGCTGGGACGGCCGGTGCCCGAGCCGGTCGGCCAGGCCGACGGTCCGCACCACCTGCTGCAGCCAGGCCTGGTCCGGCTTCCGGCCGGCGATGTCCATCGGCAGGGTGATGTTCTCCAGCGCGGTCAGCGTCGGCAGCAGGTTGAACGACTGGAACACAAAGCCGATCTGGTCCCGGCGCAGCTTGGTGAGCTGCTTGTCCTTGAGGCCGACCAGCTCGGTGTCGCCGATCCTGGCCGAGCCGGAGCTGACCGTGTCGAGCCCGGCCATGCAGTGCATCAGGGTCGACTTCCCGGAGCCCGAAGGGCCCATGATCGCGGTGTACTGGCCGCGCAGGAAGTCGACGGAGACGTTGTCCAGCGCGGTGACGCGGGTGTCGCCTTCGCCGTAGACCTTGCTGAGGCCGACGGCACGGGCCGCGGCGGTGAGCAGGGTGGTCGTCACGGGGCAACTCCAGGGAGTGAGGTGATGGGAGGCTCCCATCCTCTCCCGTTGATCACACCCTGTAGTCGCTCGCCGGAACGGTTGCTCCCACCGCCTCGCGTCGTACGGGTCGTCCCGGACTCTCCTCCGATGGGATGACCCGTCCCCTAGGCTCCGCGCGGGCGCCCCTCGGTTCAGTCGTTCGAGGGCCCGCAAGAAATACCGGACGGAATGTGAGAACTGCGCCGACGAAGCGTCAAGTCGCAGTTAAATGAGACAACTTCCTATCAACCGGGCAGCAAGCAGGGGCAGCCTGCGGCTAGGCTCGGGAGTGCGGAAGGGCCCGGATGGTGGAACGCAGACACGGCGAGCTTAAACCTCGCTGGCCTCCAGGCCGTGCCGGTTCAAATCCGGCTCCGGGCACCTCTCGCAGCTACTTTGACATGCGCGCGGCGGCGCGGCGCAGGTCGTACTCGTGCACCAGTGCCTTGGCGTAACCATAGGAGAGGCCGTACTCGCGGCGCAGCCAGTCGATCTTCTCCTGGCAGCGGATCAGGCCGGGGCCGTCGTCGACGGCCTTGAGCCAGTCGTCCAGCGGGCGGCCGGTCACGGCCGGGATCCGGGAGAGCAGGTTCTGGTGGGTTTCCTCGGAGAACATGAGGGACACGCGGCGCCTCCAGAGACAGACAGAACGGGTCCTTGTCGACTCTGCCTGAGCCCGTACCCCTTGGCAATGCTGCTCGGGGATACGCTTCGATCCATGTCCGATCCCAGCGCCCTCCTCGCCGCCGCCGACCGGCTCGCGGACCGTTTCCGGTCGATGCCGCAGAGCAGGCTGACCGAGCTGGCCCCCGGCGGTCTGGCGCTGGCACGGCAGCTGGCGCGGCGGGCGGAGCAACTGGAGGGCGGGGTGCGGCGGCCCGAGCTGCCGGAGGCCGGGATCTTCGTGGTGGGGGACCAGATCGCGCTGGCCGCCCACGACCTGGCGGCGGCCCTGACCGAAGGGGCGCGCGCCGGGGGCCCCGGAGGGCCGGGAGAGGCCGTGGGAGCGGACGAGCCGGACGAGGAGCCAGGCCGGCTCCTCGCCGAGTCGCTGGCCGAGCTGGAGGCCGCCTACAGGCTGGCCACCACCCGGTCCGCGAGGATGTAGACGGTCTCCTCGTCACTGCCCAGCGCGAAGGTCAGCGCATGGGCGCCGGACAGCCGCGAGTTGCCCAGCAGTCGGACCTCGGTGCCGCCGTCCACGGCCGCGCGCAGCTTGGCGCCGGCCGCCGGGTCGCCGGGGGCGATGCAGAGCGTGGTCTCGTCCTCGAACACATAGACGTCCAGGGTGCCCATCGGGCCCGGGCGCACGTCGCGGAGCAGCACGCCGACGTCGACCAGCTCGTTCAGCCGCAGGTCGGTCCACTCCGGGGTGGGCGTGGGCTGCGGGATGAAGCCGACCACGGACGGGTGCGCGGGGGGCGTGCCGGGGGCCGCCGGAGCGGCGGGGGCGGCCGGCGCGGGGTGTCCGGCCGCGCCGGTGCCCTCGGAGATCATCTCCTCCAGCACCGAGCGCAGTGCGTCGGCGAACTCCGGGTCCATGTCGCCCTCGTCGTCGACATAGCCGCGCGGCGCGGGCAACAGCACCAGGTTCTCGCTGTCGAAGACCGATTCGCCCTCGAACGCGTCCTCGGCGGCACGGGCCTCCTGCTCCGCCCAGAAGGCGCGGGCCTCGACCATCTCCCGCTCGCGGTCCTCGGCGAGGGCGGCGACGACCGCTTCCCGCACGGCGGCGTCGAAGCGCCGGGTGAGGGCCCGCAGCGAGAGCAGCGTGACGACGGCCACGGCGGCGGTGACGGTCAGGGCGACGGTGAGCAGGATCAGGACGGTGGTGACGACGGTCATGGGAGGCACCCCTAGCGAAGGGTCGAACAGGCGGTCAACCCCACAGTGCCCCACGGCGACGGCCGATGGGAGTGCGTCATGGTCTTCTCATGTGTGACGTTCGGCGGGGCCGGGACGACAAAGGGCCCGATTGTCAACGCGGTGCGGTCGCCGAATCACGTTCCGTCGATATTTCGCGTCCTTCAATCACCGAAAAAGGCCCGGATCGCACCAGAGTGTGATCCGGGCCTTACCCACCTGGCGCAGGGCCAAACGGGTTATTGTGAAGATTCTATGAGAGCCGCTCGATGACCATGGCCATGCCCTGGCCGCCGCCGACGCACATGGTCTCCAGGCCGAACTGCTTGTCGTGCCACTGGAGCGAATTGATCAGCGTGGTGGTGATCCGGGCGCCGGTCATCCCGAACGGGTGGCCGACCGCGATGCCGCCGCCGTTGACGTTCAGCCGGTCCAGGTCCACCCCCAGGTCCCGGTAGGACGGGATGACCTGGGCGGCGAAGGCCTCGTTGATCTCGACCAGGTCGATGTCGCCGATGCCGAGCCCGGCCCGCTTCAGCGCCTGCTTGGACGCCTCGACCGGCCCGTAGCCCATGATCTCGGGGGAGAGGCCGGAGACGCCGGTGGAGACGATCCGGGCCAGCGGGGTCAGGCCCAGCTCCCGGGCCTTGGTGTCGGACATGATCACCAGGGCCGCCGCGCCGTCGTTCAGCGGGCAGCAGTTGCCGGCGTTGACGGTGCCGTCCGGGCGGAACACCGGTTTCAGACCGGCGACCGCCTCCAGGGTGACGCCGGCGCGGGGGCCGTCGTCGGCGCTCACCACGGTGCCGTCGGGGGTGGTCACCGGGGTGATCTCGCGGGCCCAGAAGCCGTCCGCGATGGCTTTTTCAGCCAGATTCTGTGAGCGCACGCCGAACTCGTCCTGCTCCTGCCGGGAGATGCCCTTGAGCTTGGCGAGGTTCTCCGCGGTCTGGCCCATGGCGATGTAGACGTCCGGCACCAGGCCGTCGCCGCGGGGGTCCTCCCAGACCGGGGCGCCGGTCTGCTGCGCGGTGGCCAGGGTGCGTGCCTCGGCGTCGGCGAACAGCGGGTTCTTGGTGTCCGGCAGGCCGTCCGAGGAGCCCTTCACGCTGCGTGACACGGTCTCCACGCCGGCCGAGATGAAGACGTCGCCCTCGCCCGCCTTGATCGCGTGCAGCGCCATCCGGCTGGTCTGCAGCGAGGAGGAGCAGTAGCGGGTGACCGTACAGCCGGGCAGGTGGTCCATGCCCAGCTGGACCGCGACCACGCGGCCCAGGTTGTAGCCCTGCTCGCCGCCGGGCAGGCCGCAGCCCAGCATCAGGTCGTCGATGTCGCGCGGGTCGAGGCCGGGGACCTTGGCCAGCGCGGCCTGGATGACGTGCGCGGTCAGGTCGTCCGGGCGGACGTCCTTGAGCGAGCCCTTGAACGCCCGGCCGATCGGCGAGCGGGCGGTGCTGACGATGACGGCTTCGGGCATGGGGGTCTCCAGGGGTGGACTGGGCAGCAGCGACAGTTCCGGCTCAAGTTACTCTCTGGTACAAGCGGAGTCAGCGCCGACGGCGTGTGAATTACCTGACCTTGCGCCGCCGCGGCCCCCGCCGTCGCTTTCGCCGCCGTTGTCGACGTCGCCGTCGGCCTCGGCGACCAGCTGGTCCGGCAGCACCCGGCGGCGGCGGTGCATGAGCTGCGCCCAGCGGCCCCTGGGGCCGGACTCGGCGCCCAGCACGGCCGCCGCGGCCACCTCGGTGCCGCCGCGTCCGGCCGCCTCGGCCGCCGCCTGGGCGACCGGGAGCACACCCTCGCCGCGGAAGGCGTCCGGGCGCTCCTCGGCCTCCCCGCCGGGCCACAGGTCCAGCACCGCGCACATCGACGGCAGCAGCGCCATCGCCGCGGTGGCGTAGCCCCGGGCGGACGGGTGGTAGCGGTCGGAGGCGAACATCTCCGGACGGCCGCGGAACTCGGGCCCGAGCAGGTCGCCCAGCGACACGCTGCGCCCCCCGGCCTCGACCACGGCGATGGTCTGCGCGGCGGCGAGTTGGCGGCTGGCCCGCCGGGCCAGCCAGCGCAGCGGCGGCCGTACCGGCTCGATGGTGCCCAGGTCCGGGCAGGTGCCGACGACCACCCGGATCCCGGCGGACTCCATCCGCCGGACCGCGTCGCCGAGCATCCGCACCGCGTGGGTCACCCTGACCCGCCGGGTGACGTCATTGGCGCCGATCATCACCAGCACCACGTCCGGCCGCTCCGGCAGGATCAGGCCGACCTGGCGTTCCAGGTCCTCCGAGGTGGCGCCGTTGACGGCGGCCACCGACAGCCGCACCGGTCGCTCGGCCACCGAGGCGACCCCGCCCGCGAGCAGCGCCCCCAGCGTCTCCCGGCCGCGGTCGACCCCGAACCCGGCGGCGGTGGAGTCACCGACCACGCCGAGCACCAGCGGCACCGCGTCCCCCTCGGCGACGTCCCTGCCGTAGACGCCGTCGGCCCGCGGCGGCTCGCCCTGAAGTGTGTTCAGCGTGTGTTCGGCCAACTTCGCCTCGGTCAGCAGCACCCCGGCGAATCCCACACCGACGAGACCGAGCCCGCCGCCGCCGTAGGCCGCGGCGGCCGCGATCCGCCGCGCCACCCGAGCTCTGGACATGGGCGACCCCCAGCTCCTTCTGCACCGTCCTTACTCAGGCAGTCTGCCCCACTACGCTGATCCCAACAGGGCGACAATCCGTGCGTCCAGGAGAATTCAGACGAACCGCGGAGGAGATCCCGTGCGGTACCACGAATCGATCATCGACCTGGTCGGTAACACCCCCCTGGTCCGGCTCAACCGGGTCGCCGAGGGGATCAGTGCCACCGTCCTGGCCAAGGTCGAGTACTTCAACCCGGGCGGGTCGGTGAAGGACCGCATCGCGATGCGGATGATCGAGGCCGCGGAGGCGTCGGGCGCGCTCAAGCCGGGCGGCACCATCGTCGAGCCGACCTCGGGCAACACCGGTGTGGGCCTGGCCATCGTGGCGCAGCAGAAGGGCTACCACTGCATCTTCGTCTGCCCCGACAAGGTCTCCAGCGACAAGATCAACGTACTGCGCGCCTACGGGGCCGAGGTCGTGGTCTGCCCCACCGCCGTCGCCCCCGAGCACCCGGACTCGTACTACAACGTCAGCGACCGCCTGGTCCGGGAGACCCCCGGCGCGTGGAAGCCGGACCAGTACTCCAACCCGGAGAACCCGGCCAGCCACTACCACTCCACCGGGCCCGAGCTGTGGGCCCAGACCGAGGGCCGGATCACCCACTTCGTGGCCGGCGTGGGCACCGGCGGGACGATCTCCGGCACCGGCCGCTACCTCAAGGACGCCTCGGACGGCGCGGTGCGGGTCATCGGCGCGGACCCGGAGGGCTCGGTGTACTCCGGCGGCAGCGGCCGCCCCTACCTGGTCGAGGGCGTCGGCGAGGACTTCTGGCCGACCGCCTACGACCGCTCGGTCGCGGACGAGATCGTCGCGGTCTCCGACAAGGACTCGTTCCAGATGACCCGCCGGCTCGCCAAGGAGGAGGGCCTGCTGGTCGGCGGCTCCTGCGGGATGGCGGTGGTGGCGGCGCTGCGGGTGGCCGAGCGGCTCGGCCCGGACGACGTGGTGGTGGTGCTGCTGCCGGACTCCGGCCGCGGCTACCTCTCCAAGATCTTCAACGACGACTGGATGCAGGACTACGGCTTCCTGGACGAGGGCGGTCCGGAAGCGGTCGCGGCCGACGTCCTCGCCCGCAAGGACGCGCTGGAGCACGGCGGCATTCCCCAGTTCGTGCACATTCACCCGAACGAGTCGGTGGGTGAGGCCGTGCACATTCTGCGTGAGTACGGGGTCTCGCAGATGCCGGTGGTCTCGCCCGGCGCGGGCCACCCGGACGTGATGGCGGGCGAGGTGATCGGCTCCATCGTGGAGCGCGATCTCCTTGACGGTCTGTTTGCCAAGCGGTTCCAGCTGGACGAGCCGATCGGCAGTCACATGTCCTCCCCGCTGCCGGTGGTGGGCTCGGGCGAATCGGTGACCCGCCTGATGGGAGTGCTGGAGAAGGCGGACGCCGCGGTCGTCCTGGTCGACGGCAAGCCGCAGGGCATCGTCACCCGTCAGGACCTGCTCGCCTTTATGACCGCCCACGCCGTCCACGGCGGGCACGCCGCACACTGACCTTCACTGAAATCCACCCGGACTGGTACACCGGCGACATGTACCGGCAGCACGCGGTTAACAACGGTCGTGCATCGTTGTCATCACGGCAAGAAGCCGAGCGTGGTGGCAGCGAAGGTCCGGAGCGGCTCCCGGACCCGCAGTCACCTCAGGACGCGTCGGACGGCCCTGACCCGGCCGGCCGCGTCCCGCCCGCGGGGACCGCCGTCGTCCCGCCCCTGTCGGTCCCGACCGATCAACAGGGTGCGGCGGTCCCTGCGGCACCAGGCTCCGCGTTCCCGGGTGGGGGACACAGCGGAGACAGTAGGGCCGGTCCTTCGCGGACCGGCCCTTACTGGTGCGCCCGAGGCGCGTGACGCGCCGTCAGTGCGCGAAGCGTCGGCTCGCGAAGACCATGCCGACCCCGGCGACCAGGAATCCGGCTCCGCCCAGGGCGTACGGCATGGTGTCCACGCCGGTGTCCGCGAGCGCCAGGGACTGGTCCTTGCCGCTGTCCGTCTGCGACGCCGGGACCGAGGCCGCGACGGGGTGCACATCGCGCTGCCCCGCCTGCGTGGTGGCGGCGGATGCGATCGGGCCCAGTGCCAGCGCGGCGACCGTGCCGAGGCCTGCGGCGATCGCGGTGGTGGTGAGTGGGCGGAGGGTGCTCAATGTCGCTCCCCATTGCGGTGTGTGGTCCGGACGATGCTAATGAGCCGGAGCTCTCTTGGATAGGGTCAATCCATGACAAGTGAAACCAGCGGGACCCAGAGCGCCGAGACCGAGTCTCGCTATGTCCGCCTGCAGATCGAGCTCATCGTCGAGATCGTGGACGAGAAGGCGCTGCAGGTGGCGGCTCTGGAGCAGGTCCGCCAGGACGAGTTCCTGGAGGACGAGGAGCGGGCCGAGGCCGTCGCCGCGATCGAGATCGACCCGGCCGGCGCCATCGCCCACTTCGTGGATCCGGTGGCCCTGCTGGGGGACGTCCCCGGGGTGGAACTGGCGGAGGCCACCTGGGAGTCGCAGCCGGTGGACTACGACCCCGAGAACGAGGACTGGGATCTCTACGACACGGAGTAGCAGTCCCGGTGGGACCTGGATCGCCGGGCAGGCGTCCCCGTGGGTCACGGGGGCTCCTGCCCTTCTTTGTGGATTCTTTGGATTGGATTAACCCACTTGTCTGGGTTTAGGTTCATATCACCACCAGTGCGAGAGGAAGCGTGCCGACGTGACAGGACCGGACCAGCAGACTCCAGGCCGGCAGGGCAGCAGCGGTGACAACCACGGCAGCGCCGGTGGCGCCGGTGGCGGCGGTCGGGCCTGGGGGCGCCGCTCGGTGGTGGCCGGGCTGGCGGCGGCCCCGGTGCTGGTGGTGGCCGCCTGCAGCGGGTCTGGCTCGGGGTCAGGATCCGGCTCCGACTCGGGCTCGGGGACGCCGAAGACCTCCAAGGCGGTGGTCACCGTCACCCCGGCGAACGGCGCGAAGCGGGTCGACTTCACCGTCCCGGTCAAGGTCGCCGTCAGCGGCGGCACGCTCAGCGAGGTCGCCCTCACCGGCGCCGACGGCAAGCCGGTGGCCGGGACCCTGTCCGCGGACAGACTCAGTTGGACCAGCACCGGCCCGCTCAGCTCCGGCACCGGCTACCGGCTCACCGCCACCGCCGCCGACTCCGACAAGGTCACGGTGGTCAAGCAGAGCGCCTTCGCCACCATGACCCCCGCCAAGACCTTCATAGGGGTCTTCACCCCCGACGACGGCACCACCGTGGGTGTCGGGATGCCGGTCTCGATCAACTTCAACAAGCCGGTCAGCGACCGGGCGACGGTCCTGAAGGGCATCACCGTCACCGCCTCGCCCGCGGTGGAGGTGGTCGGCCACTGGTTCAGCGACACCCGGCTGGACTTCCGCCCCGAGGCCTACTGGGCGCCCGGCACCAAGGTCACCCTCAGCCTGCGGCTCAAGGACGTCCAGGGGTCGCCCGGCGTCTACGGCACCCAGTCCAAGGACGTCCGCTTCACGATCGGACGCAGCCAGACGAGTGTCGCCGACCTGGCGGCCAAGAGGATGACCGTCACCAGGGACGGCGTGGTGACCCAGACCTGGCCGATATCCGGCGGCAGCCCGGAGCACACCACCTGGGCCGGGAAGATGGTGATCTCCGAGAAGCTGCTGCAGACCCGGATGAACTCGCAGACCGTGAACCTCGGCGGGGAGTACGACATCGCCGACGTCCCGCACGCCCAGCGGCTCACCACCTCGGGGACCTTCGTCCACGGCAACTACTGGTCCGACAGCGCCATCTTCGGCAGCGTCAACAACAGCCACGGCTGCGTCGGCATGCACGACGTCCAGGGCGCGGGCGACCCCGGTACACCGGCCGCCAAGTTCTACAACAGCTCCATCACCGGGGACGTGGTCGAGGTGGTCAACTCGGGTGACAGGACCGTCGATCCGGCCAACGGGCTGAACGGCTGGAACATGGACTGGGCCAGCTGGAAGGCCGGCGGCACCGCCTGACGGACAGTCAGGCACGGGGTCCTGACCAGCTGCCGGGAACGCCTCTGGACGTGTCCGAAGCGAAGCCCGACAATCACAGCATGACGACTCCCGAGCCCCTGACGCACGTGTTGCGGCTCTCGGACGCCGAGCGCGACCAGGCGATCGAGGTGCTGCGCGACCACGCGGCGCAGGGCCGGCTGTCGCCCGACACCTTTATGCGCCGGATCGAGATCGCCCTCACCGCACGGGAGCGCGGCGAACTGGACGAACTCACCGCGGACCTGCCGGCCCGCGGCCGGTTCTCCCAGCTGGCGGTGCGGATGGTCGGCACGGTCTCGTCCCTCGGCGTACGGCTGCGCGACGCCTGGCGCAACCCGTGGCTCCCGGCCCTGGTGCTGCCCGCCGCCGGCAGCCCAACCCTGCGGATCGGCCGGCTGCCGGGCTCCGACCTCAAGCTCACCCATGACTCGGTCTCCCGCGCCCACGCCGAACTCCGCCGCGACGGAGCCGCCTGGACCCTGCTAGACCTGGGCTCCACCAACGGCACCCACGTCAACGGCTCCCGCATCATCGGCGCCGTCACCGTCCGCCCCGGCGACCGCGTCGCCTTCGGTCACACCGTCTTCCGCCTCAGCGCCCGCTGACGGCGAACCGGGGCAGGTCGGCGCGAACTCCCCCGCCCCCGTGCGTTCTCACTCGGACCGGGCCGAGTGTTCGGCGATGGCGGGCAGCGAGCGTCCGAACGAGGCGAGGCTCTTGAAGTCCTCGCCGTTCAGGACCCGGTGGGCGATGCCGAACGGGAACCCGGTCAGCCCCAGCACGGACACGGCAGGCGCGCCCGGAGCCGAGTCATGGGTGATCCACTGCCCTCCGTACACCCGGACGACCACCTCTCCGGTGTACGCCCCGATCAGCTTCCACCACAGATTCAAACGCGCCTCGCCGAGAGGGCCGTCGGCCAGCAACTCCCCGCAGACCGCGTCGAGTTCCGCCAGGCTCTCGACGCTCCAGTCCAAGTGGCGGTCGAACTCGGTCGCGACCAGTGCGACGCATTCGGCGGCAATGAATTCCAGGCTGACGGATTCGGGGCTCATGGCACAGATCGTCCCCCCGCGAAGTCGGCCGCGGCCAGTGGTTTTCACCGCACCCCCAGTCCCGGATCAGCCGTCAGTCGACGCGGTCTCCGTCGGTCAGAGCCCTGACGGGTGCGTGGACAGCCAGTCGCGGTGGCGCTCCCGGAGGGCGTCCCGGTCAGTAGTGCTGGCGAGGAGGGCGTCAGCGCCGCCGTCGTAGGGGTGGTAGAGCTGCTTCAGGGCGGTGTCCGCGATGATGACCCCCGCTGACTCGTAGTCTGCGACTGAACGCAGCAGCGGGTCCAATGAGCCGATCCGCCATGGGGTGCGGCGTACTCGCAGGTGTGTGTAGACGCGGAACTCCGGATCAGGGTCGTCGGCCGTGAGGATGGTCGTCCAGGGTTCGCTTCCCGGGCTCAGCCGCCGGCTGAGTTCGCCTTCGGGGTTCGGCGTGTCCGTCTCGGACCAGTCGGCTGTGAACACGTAGACGTCCTCGCCGGCGAAGAGTTCGTTGATCACGGTGTTGTGGCGGTCCAGGAGCGTGGCGTACTCCGCGTCGTCCTCCGCGTAGCGCTTCGACCCGGGGAGGCTGTGAAAGCGTACCCACCGGTCGGGGTGGATGACATGGAGCTCGTGCCCGATCGGCGGACAGGGCGACCATTGCGCGGCCCAGCGGTGCAGGAGACCGCTGGGCCCTTCGGGCGGCATCAGCCGTTGGTCTTGGCCACGCCGACCGGGCAGGACTGCCCGGTGCCGCCGAGGCCGCAGTAGCCGTCCGGGTTCTTGTCCAGGTACTGCTGGTGGTAGGGCTCGGCCGGGTAGAAGGGGCCGGCCGGGAGGATCTCGGTGGTGATCGGCGGATAGCCGACACGGCTGAGGACGGACTGGAAGGAGTCCCGGGTCGCGGTGGCCGCAGCGAGCTGCGCGGGGGAGTGGGTGTAGACGGCGGAGCGGTACTGGCTGCCGCGGTCATTGCCCTGGGCGAAGCCCTGGGTGGGGTCGTGCGCCTCCCAGAAGACCTTCAGCAGGTCCTCGTAGCTGAGCAGCGCCGGGTCGAAGACCACGCGGACGGCCTCGGTGTGGCCGGTCCGCCCGCTGCAGACCTCCTCGTACGTCGGGTTGGGGGTGTGGCCGCCCTGGTAGCCGACCAGGGTGGTCCACACGCCCGGCACCGTCCAGAAGGCGCGCTCGGCGCCCCAGAAGCAGCCCAGCCCGAAGTCCGCGACCTCCAGGTCGGCCGGGTAGGGCCCGCTGAGCGGCTTGCCCAGGACGGTGTGCTGCAGCGGCAGGCTGAAGGCGGGCGCGACGCGGCCCTGCAGGGCTTCTTCCGCGGTGGGGAGTCGGTTCTTGAAGCTCTGGAACATCATGTCCGGACAAACGCACGGGGGCGGGCGGGAATTCCTCCGGGACCCCGCCCGCAGCCGGTCCGGGCGGTCAGGACGGTCCGGGCGGCGGCCAGGTCGGCGTGGGCGGCGAACAGCGCCGCGGGGCCGGATCGCATCGGTCGGCCCTCCACGCCCGACAGGAGGTTTCGGACTACGCTCGGGGCTCATGAGCACTGAGCACCCTCACGAGCACGACTACGCCTTCGAGACCCTGGCCATCCACGCCGGACAGGAGGCCGACCCGCAGACCGGGGCAGTGGTCACCCCGATCTACCAGGTCTCCACCTACAAGCAGGACGGCGTCGGCGGCCTCCGCGGCGGCTACGAGTACAGCCGCTCCGCGAACCCGACCAGGACCGCGCTGGAGCAGAACCTGGCCGCGCTGGACGGCGGACGCCGCGGCCTGGCCTTCGCCTCCGGCCTCGCCGCCGAGGACTGCCTGCTGCGCACGGTCACCAAGCCGGGCGACCACATCGTCATCCCCAACGACGCCTACGGCGGCACCTTCCGGCTGTTCGACAAGGTGCTGTCGCGCTGGGGCGTGGAGTGGTCGGTCGCCGACACCCACCACCCGGAGTCGGTCCGGGCCGCGATCCGTCCGAACACCAAGGTGATCTGGGTCGAGACGCCCAGCAACCCGCTGCTCGGCATCACCGACATCGCCGCGGTCGCGCACATCGCGCAGGAGGCCGGCGCCACCTTCGTGGTCGACAACACCTTCGCCAGCCCCTACCTGCAGCAGCCGTTGGCGCTGGGCGCGGACGTGGTCGTCTACTCCACCACCAAGTACATGGGCGGCCACTCGGACGTGGTCGGCGGCGCGCTGGTGACCGACGACGCGGCGCTGGGCGACGAACTGGCGTACCACCAGAACGCGATGGGTGCGATCGCCGGACCCTTCGACGCCTGGCTGGTGCTGCGCGGGATCAAGACCCTGGGCGTGCGGATGGACCGGCACAGCGAGAACGCCGCCCGGGTGGCCGCGTTCCTGGCCGAGCACCCCAAGGTGTCCCAGGTGCTCTACCCGGGGCTGCCCTCGCACGCGGGCCACGACATCGCGGTCAAGCAGATGAAGGCGTTCGGCGGCATGGTGTCGTTCCGGCACCGGGACGGCGAGGAGGCGGCGGTCGAGGTCTGCAACCGGGCCGCCCTGTTCACCCTGGGCGAGTCGCTCGGCGGCGTGGAGTCGCTGATCGAGCACCCGGGGCGGATGACCCACGCCTCGGTGGCGGGCTCCGCGCTGGAGGTCCCGGCCGACCTGGTCCGGCTGTCGGTGGGCATCGAGTCCGCGGACGACCTGCTCGCCGACCTGTCCGACGCCCTCCGCTAGCGGCCGGCGGCCACCGGCGGTCAGCTGCCGCTGCCGCCGCAGTCGCCGCTCGGCGCGGCGTCGATCGGGCGGTAGGTCTGCATCGCCTCGTTGAACCGGGTCAGCAGCGCGCAGAACTGCTCCTGGTCCGGCTGCGGCCAGTCGGCGACCAGCCTGCGCATCAGCAGCTGCCGGGAGGCACGTACCTCCTCGAGCCGTACCCGTCCGCGCGGGGACAGTTCGAGGAGCACCGCCCGTCCGTCGTCCGGGTTGGGCACCCGGTCCACCAGGCCGGTCTCCACCAGCGGCGCCACCTGCCTGGTGACCGTGGACGAGTCGATGCCCATCGCCGTGGCCAGCGCCTTCACCCCCACCGCGCCGGTGCGGTCGAGCCGGTGCAGCAGCAGGAAGGCGGCCCGGTCCATCGAGTTCCGCTGGTCGCCCACCCCGCCGATGCGCACCTGCTCCACCCGGCGCGCCAGGATCGCGACCTGGTACTGGAGCCGGTCGAACAGCACGGCTCCGTCGTCCTCGGTCGCGCGGTCGGTCGCACGGTCGGACGCACCGGCGGGCGCACGGTCGGGCGTGGTCTCAGATGTGGTCATCGTCGTCGCGATCTGTCGTCGTGCTGAGCGGTTTCCGAGACTATCGGTGCAACGCCCTAGGCTGAACCCATGAACACCTGGCCGATCACGCTCGACGACATCCGCGGGGCCCACAAGATGCTCTCGGGGGTGGCCCGGGTGACCCCGATGGAGGGCAGCCGCCACCTCACCGCGCTGATCGGCTCCCCGGTCCACCTCAAGTGCGAGAACCTGCAGCGCACCGGTTCGTTCAAGCTGCGCGGCGCGTACGTGCGGATCGCCGGACTGAACCCGGTCGAGCGCGCGGCCGGGGTGGTCGCCGCCAGCGCCGGGAACCACGCCCAGGGCGTCGCCCTCGCCGCCACCACCCTCGGCGTCCGCTCCACCGTGTTCATGCCGGTCGCGGCCCCGCTGCCCAAGGTCGCCGCCACCCGGGACTACGGCGCCCAGGTCCGGCTGCACGGGGAGAACTTCGACGCCACCCTGGCCGCCGCGCTGGAGTACGCGGACACCACCGGGGCCGTGGTCATCCACCCCTTCGACCACCAGGACGTGGTGGCCGGGCAGGGCACGGTCGGCCTGGAGATCCTGGAGCAGTGCCCGGAGGTCCGCACCATCCTGGTCGGCGTCGGCGGCGGCGGCCTGCTGGCCGGGATCGCCACCGCGGTCAAGCAGCTGCGGCCGGACGTGCGGGTGATCGGGGTGCAGGCGGCGGGCGCGGCGGCGTACCCGCCCTCGCTGCGGGCCGGCCACCCGGTCACCCTGGACGGCTTCTCCACCATGGCCGACGGCATCCAGGTGGGCCGTCCCGGCGACATCCCGTTCGAGATCATCAACAAGCTCGCCGACGGGGTGCTGACGGTCAGTGAGGACGCCCTGGCCCGGGCCCTGCTGATCTGCCTGGAGCGCTGCAAGCTGGTGGTCGAACCGGCCGGCGCCAGCACCGTGGCCGCCCTGCTGGAGCACGGTGACGAGCTGGAGGGCCCGGTGGTCGCGGTGCTCTCCGGCGGCAACGTCGACCCGCTGCTGATGCAGCGGGTGCTGCGGCACGGCATGGTCGCCGCCGGGCGCTACCTCTCGCTGCGGCTGCGCATCACCGACCGCCCCGGCGCGCTGGCCTCGCTGCTGGGCGCGCTCACCCGGGTGGACGCCAATGTGGTGGACGTCGCGCACGTCAGGACCGATCCCAAACTGGACCTGGGCGAGGCCGAAGTCGATCTGCACCTGGAAACCAAGGGCCCCGAGCACTGCGACGCCGTAGTGTCTGAGCTTCGAGAAGCGGGTTACACCATCCTCCAGCAGAGCTGACGCCGGGTCGCGGACCGCCGTGATCCCGTCCAGGCTGGTGGGAGTGGCTACGGGAGGAGCAGCATGGCGGGAGCCATCGAGGCCGAGGGCCTGGTGAAGACCTTCGGGGACGTCCGCGCCCTGGACGGGGTGAGTCTGGACGTCCCCGAAGGTACGGTGCTGGGGCTGCTCGGCCCCAACGGGGCCGGGAAGACCACCACCGTCCGGGTGCTGACCACGCTGCTGAAGCCCGACGCGGGCCGGGCCGTCGTCGCCGGGGTGGACGTGCTCAAGCACCCCAACAAGGTGCGCAGCCTGATCGGCCTCTCCGGCCAGTACGCGGCCGTGGACGAGTACCTGACCGGCCGTGAGAACCTGCAGATGGTCGGCGAGCTTTACCAGATGAGCGCCCGCGACGCCAAGGCCAGGGCGCTGGAGCTGCTGGAGTGGTTCAACCTCTCCGAGGCCGCCAACCGCACCGCCAAGACCTACTCAGGCGGTATGCGCCGCCGGCTCGACCTCGCCGCCGCGCTGGTGGTCCGGCCGCCGGTGATGTTCCTGGACGAGCCCACCACCGGTCTCGACCCGCGGAACCGGATGGCGCTGTGGGAGGTCATCGAGACCCTGGTGGAGCAGGGCACCACGCTGCTGCTCACCACCCAGTACCTGGAGGAGGCGGACCGGCTGGCGCACGACATCGCCGTGGTCGACCACGGCAAGGTCATCGCCCGCGGCACCGCCGACCAGCTCAAGGCCCAGATCGGCGGCGAGCGGATCGAGGTGGTGCTGCAGGACGCGGTGGCCCTCCCCGAGGCGCTGGCCGCACTCGCCCCCTACGCCAAGGGCGAGCCTGCCGTGGAGCAGCACACCCGCCGGATCACCGTGCCGGTCAGCGGCGGCGCCAGGGTGCTGGCCGACGTGATCAGGGAGCTGGACGGGCGGGACATCGTGATCAACGACATCGGACTGCGCCGCCCCACCCTGGACGACGTGTTCCTCTCGCTCACCGGCCACGCGACCCTGGGCGACGACGACGAGAACGGTGCGGACACCGGCACCGAGAAGACCGAGAAGAAGGGGGAGGTCTGATGGCGACTCTGACCGGAGGCGCGATCGGCGGTTCGGTGCCGGTCCAGCGCGGCGGCGCGGTGCAGACCCTGCGCGACTCCTGGGTCGTCGCCAAGCGCAATCTGCGGCGGATGACCCGGATCCCCGAGATCGTCGTGTTCGGGATGCTGCAGCCGGTGATGTTCGTGCTGCTGTTCACCTATGTGATGGGCGGCGCGATCTCCGTCCCCGGCACCCAGGGCGATCCCAACGCCTACAAGCAGTACCTGATGGCCGGCATCTTCGCGCAGACGGTGACCTTCGCGGTGGCCGGCGCGTCGGCCGGTATCGCCGAGGACATGAACAAGGGCCTGGTGGACCGGTTCCGGTCGCTGCCGATGGCCCGCTCCGCGGTGCTGGTCGGCCGGACCCTGGCCGACCTGGTGCAGACCGCGCTGACGCTGGTGGTGCTCGCCCTGGTGGCGTTCCTGATCGGCTGGCGGATCCACAAGGGGGTGCTGGAGGCGCTGGGCGGGTTCGGGCTGCTGCTCCTGCTGGGCTACGCCTTCTCCTGGATCGGCGCGCTGATCGGCCTGTCGGTGCGCAGCCCGGAGGCGGCGACCTCGGCCGGGCTGGTCTGGCTGTTCCCGCTGACCTTCGTCTCCAACGCCTTCGTCCCGGTCAGCAGCATGCCGGGCTGGCTGCAGGCGGTGGCCTACTGGAACCCGTTCAGCGCGACCGTCCAGGCGGCCCGCGACCTGTTCGGCAACCTCCCGCCCGGGCCCGGCCCGAGCGAGTGGCCGATGCGGCACGCGATCGGGGTGTCCATCGGCTGGTCGGTGCTGATCGCGGTGCTGTTCTCCTGGCTCTCGGTACGCAAGTACCGCTCCGCCGTCGGCTGATCCGGCCGACGGGGGAGCGGTACCGGGCGGGCGTCAGCCCTGGTGCGGCTTGGCCGAGACGATCTTGACGGTGGTCTTGCGGCCGTTGGGCAGCTCGTAGGTGGAGTTCTCGCCGACCTTGCGCCCGTCGATGGCACGGCCGAGCGGGGACTGCGGCGAGTAGGTCTCCAGGTCGTCCGAGGAGGCCTCGCGCGAGCCGAGCAGGAAGGTGGTGATGTCGTCCTCGTCGCCGTCCCAGGCGACCGAGACGACCATGCCAGGGCCGACCACGCCGTTGTCGGCCGGGGCGGCCCCGACCTGCGCGCGCTCGAGCAGCTGGGTCAGCTGGCGGATGCGGAGCTCCATCTTGCCCTGCTCCTCGCGTGCGGCGTGGTAGCCGGCGTTCTCCTTGAGATCGCCTTCCTCGCTGGCCGCGGCGATCTTCTGGGTGATCTCGGCGCGCGCAGGGCCCGACAGGTACTCCAGCTCGGCACGAAGCTGGTCGTGCGCCTCCTGCGTCAGCCAGGTGACGTTTTCGCTGGT
The DNA here is from genome assembly GCF_042511045.1 of Streptacidiphilus alkalitolerans. Lineage (NCBI taxonomy): Bacteria > Bacillati > Actinomycetota > Actinomycetes > Kitasatosporales > Streptomycetaceae > Streptacidiphilus > Streptacidiphilus alkalitolerans. The sequence continues at coordinate 195,524 of NZ_JBHEZX010000013.1, read as the reverse complement.
CTGGGCCACGGATGCTCCTCGTAGGTACATGGGGTAGATGCGGAATGCAGAAAAGGGCGAAACCAGCACCCTAACAATTTCCGCCGCATTCCGGGAGCTATCGCGCACGTACGCCAGTGCGATCACGGGCCCGACGGGCCGGCTCAGCCGCAGCTGACCAGCTCGCCGGTGGTGCCGAGGCCGGAGGTGCGCAGGGTGACCACGGTGTCGTAGCTGCTGGGCTGCTTCGGCAGCGGGACGGTGAGCCGGCCGACCTCGTTGCCGTTGACGTCCCGCGAGCGCACGGTGCAGCTGCCGGCCTTGCCGCCGGGCTTGTCGACCTGGAGCCGGATCTGCACCTGGGCGGCGGAGAGCACCTTGAAGGAGACCACCTCGCCGTTGAAGGACGGCTTCAGCAGGTAGTGCGCGCCCACCGCGGCCACGATCACCAGCACCACCGTGATCGCGGCCAGGTAGACCCGGCGCACCCGGCGCTCGGTCTCGGCCGGATCCGTGCCGTAGCGGCCCGCGGGCACGGCGGCCCTGGTAGCGCTCATCGGTCTCGCCGCCTCTCTTTCGCATCAAGACTTCATGATCGCGGAATGCCCGCGCGTCCCAGTCCGTCACTATAGAAGGAGGCAATACCGACGAAGGGCTTTGGGGCGTTGACTGAGCAGCTGCGACTGATGGCGGTACACGCGCACCCGGACGACGAGTCCAGCAAGGGTGCGGCCACCATGGCCTCGTACGTGGCGCGGGGCGTCGACGTACTGGTGGCCACGTGTACGGGGGGAGAGCGCGGGTCGATCCTCAACCCCAAGCTCCAGGGCGACCCCTGGATCGAGGAGAACATCCACGAGGTGCGGGCCAAGGAGATGGAAGCGGCCCGCGAGATCCTCGGGGTGAAGCAGTCCTGGCTGGGCTTCGTCGACTCCGGGCTGCCCGAGGGCGACCCGCTGCCGCCGCTGCCGGAGGGCTGCTTCGCGTTGCAGCCGCTGGAGACGGCGGTGGAGCCGCTGGTGCGGCTGATCCGCGAGTTCCGTCCGCATGTGATGACCACGTACGACGAGAACGGCGGCTACCCGCACCCGGACCACATCATGACCCACACCATCTCCATGGCGGCCTTCGAGGCGGCCGGCGACCCGGACGCCTACCCGGGCACCGGCGACCCCTGGCAGCCGCTGAAGCTCTACTACAACCAGGGCATCTCGCTGGAGCGGATCAAGGCGCTGGACGCGGCCATGAAGGAGCGCGGCCTGGAGTCCCCCTACGCCGAGTGGATCGCCCGCTGGGACGAGAGCGACCGCAAGCCCCGGGAGATCACCACCAAGGTGCCCTGCGGCGAGTACTTCGAGCTGCGGGACCGGGCGCTGCTGGCGCACGCCACCCAGATCGACCCGGACGGCCCCTGGTTCCGGATCCCGCTGGAGATCCAGCGGTCGGTCTGGCCGACCGAGGACTACGAGCTGGCCCGCTCGCTGGTGGACACCTCGCTGCCCGAGGACGACCTGTTCGCGGGCATCACCGCCGACGTGGTGCACGTCTGACCGGTCCGGCGACCCGTCCGGACCGACCCCGGTCCCTCCGCCGCCGCGCGGTGGGGGGACCATAGGGGTATGAGTTCCCTCGCAACCGCGCATTTTGGCGCCACCACCCTGCTGGCCGTGGACAACACCAAGGTCACGCCGGGCATCCTCGGTTTTGTGGTCTTCGCCGCGCTCGGCATCGGCACCTGGTGGATCCTCAAGGCGATGAACCGCTCGCTGAAGAAGGTCGACTTCGCCGAGGAGCCCGAAGCCCCCGCCCCGCTCCCGGAGCAGCAGAAGCAGGAGCAGCACCGGTAGCACCACCTGTAGCAGCGTCTTCGCTATTGCGTACTATTTGCAACTGCACATCCCCAGCCCCTAACGTGGGCAGGTCTTCACTGACCTGGGAGGGGTGTGCCATGGCAGGTACGGTCGCACGGATCCGCGGTGCGCTGACGGGCCGCGAATGGGCCCGGATGGGCGGCATGGCCGCGTTCATCGCCGCGCTGCACATCGTCGGCTGGTTCACCCTGCTCGCGATCATCGCCCCGGCGCACTACACCATCGGCACCCAGCTCTTCGGCGCCGGCACCGGCGTGCTCGCCTACACCCTGGGCATGCGGCACGCCTTCGACGCCGACCACATCGCCGCGATCGACAACACCACCCGCAAGCTGATGTCCGACGGGCAGCGCCCGCTCTCGGTGGGCTTCTGGTTCTCGCTCGGCCACTCCTCGGTGGTCTTCGGGCTGTGCGCGCTGCTGTCGGTCGGCATCAAGAGCCTGGCCGGCCAGGTCGAGAACGACTCCAGCAGCCTGCAGACCTGGACCAGCCTGATCGGCACCGCGGTCTCCGGCACCTTCCTGATGATCATCGCGGTGCTCAACACCATCGTGCTGCTGGGGATCGTCAGGGTCTTCCGGCAGATGCGCACCGGCGCCTTCAGCGAGGTCGAGCTGGAGGAGCACCTGGCCAAGCGCGGCCTGATGAACCGGATCCTCGGCCCGGTGATGCGGCTGGTCACCAAGCCCTGGCAGATGTACCTGGTCGGCCTGCTGTTCGGCCTGGGCTTCGACACCGCGACCGAGGTCTCGCTGCTGGTGCTGGCCGGGGGCGCGTCCGCGTTCGCGCTGCCCTGGTACGCGATCCTGGTGCTGCCGATCCTGTTCGCCGCCGGTATGTCGCTGCTGGACACCATCGACGGCTCGTTCATGAACTTCGCCTACGAGTGGGCCTTCTCCCAGCCGGTCCGCAAGGTCTACTACAACATGACCATCACCGGGCTGAGCGTCGCGGTCGCGGTGCTGATCGGCGGCATCGAGATGGTCCAGCTGGTCTCCACCCAGTTCGACATCACCGGCGGCCCGATCGGCTGGATCGCGGGCCTGGACCTCAACTACGTGGGCTTCGCCATCGTCGGCCTGTTCGCGGTCACCTGGACCGCCGCGCTGCTGGTCTGGCGCTACGGCCGGGTCGAGGAGAAGTGGACCGAGGGGCTGCGGGACGCCGGCTGACCCGCAGCCGCACCCTCGGGCTCCGCTCTCCGGACCGCCCGCGGGTCAGCCGGCCTTGAGGGCGGCCAGCCGGGCGTCCACCTCGGCGCTGTCGCCGAGCGAGTCCAGGCTCTCGAACTGGGCGTCGAGGGAGGAGGCGGCGAGCTCCTCCTTGCCCTTGGCCCTGGCCTCCTCGCGGCGGACCTTCTGCTCGAAGCGGCCGATCTCGCTGCTGGGGTCGAGCACATTGATGCTCTTGACCGCGTCCAGCATGGTGTTCTGGGCCTGCGCCGACTTGGACCTGGCCACCAGCGAGTCGCGCTTCGCCTGCAGTTCGCCCAGCTTGGCCTTCATCTGGTCCAGGCCGGTCTTCAGCTTGCCGACGATCTCGGACTGGCTCGCGATCACCGGCTCCGCGCCGGTGGCCTCCTTCTCGGACTGGAGCTGCCGCCCGAGCGCCACCTTGGCCAGGCTGTCGAAGCGGTCGGCCTCGGCGCCGTTGCCGGCCGTGCGCAGCTCGTCGGCCTTGCGGCTGGCGGCCAGCGCCTTGCCGCCCCACTCCTTCGCGGCCGAGACGTCCTCGGCGTGGTCCTGCTCCATCAGCCGGAGGTTGCCGATGGTGGCGGCCACCGCGTCCTCGGCCTCGGCGATGTTGTTGCTGTAGTCGCGGATCAGCTGGTCGAGCATCTTCTGCGGATCCTCGGCCTGGTCGATCAGGGCGTTGATGTTGGCCTTCGCGAGCTGGGTGACCCGGCCGAGGATGGTCTGCTTGGACATGCGGGTGTTTCCTTTCGAAGGAGAGTGCTGCTGGATCCGGCGGCCGGTGTCAGAACCTTCCGCCGCCGCCCATCCGGCCGCGGGTGCCGCCGCCGCCGAAACTGCCCGGGCCCGGGCCGCCCATGCCCCCGCCGAAGCCGCCGCCCATGCCCCCGCCACGGCCGCCGCCGAGCATCCCGCCGAGGATGATGCCGCCGAGCACCGCGCCGCCCATCCCGCCGCCGCCCCGCCCCCGACCCCCGCCGCCGTAGCCGCCGCCCCCGTACGGGTCGAAGCCGCCGACGTCCTGCTGGGCCAGCCGCTGGGCCTCCCGGGCCAGCGCGTCGGCCTGCTGGGCCTGGGCGAGTGCGGCCACCGCGTCGCCGGGGCCGGCCGCCCGGGCCTGCTGCAGCCGCCGTTCGGCCTCGGCCAGCCGGGTGCGGGCCTGGCTGCCGACCGCGCCGCGGTGGGTGGCGATGACGTCCTGGGCCGCCGCCACCTCGCTTCCGGCGGTCAGCAGCGCCTGGTCGAGCAGCGCCCGGGCCCGCTGGTCGCCGGCGGTGCGCTCACGGGCGCCGGTCAGCGCCTCGTCGAGGACGCCGTCGGCCTCCTCCAGCCGGCGCAGCGCGGAGATCGGGTCGAACCTGCCCGCCGCCTGCTCCCGCCGGACGTCGGCGAGCACCTGCTCCACCCGGGCGGTGCGGCCGGGCAGATCGCCGTTCTGGGCTCCGGGCGGGGCCGCCTCGATCATGCCGCGGGCCTCGGCCAGGTCCGCCTCGGTCTCGGCGATCGACTCCAGCAGCCTGGCCGCCGACTGCTCCAGCTCCTGCTCCCGCCGTGACACCGCGTCAACCAGCGTCCCGGCCTGGTCCAGCGCGCCCTCGGCGGCCCGGACGAAGACCGCGGCGCCGGAGGAGTCGCCGCCGGTCAGCGCCTGCCGGGCCTGGGTGAGCGAGCCCCGGGCGAAGTCCAGCCGCTGGCCGGCCTCCCCGGGATAGCTGTGCACCGGGTCCACCGCCGTGTCCGGGTACTGCCGCAGCAGCGCCTGCACGGTCTGCTCGGCCGCGCCGGTCCGCGCCGCCAGCGCGCCGATGGCGGTCTCGGCCTGCTCCACCGCCTGCGGGGCGTTGGCCTCCAGGGCGCGGAGCCGGTCGAAGGCGTCGGCCTCGGTGTCCAGCCGGGCATTGGCGGCGGCGCAGCGGGTCAGGATCTCGTCCAGCATCCGGCGCCGGGTGGCCTCGTCCTCGGGGAAGGCGTCGTCGAGCTGCTGCCGCAGCCGGAACGCGGCGGTCAGCTCGCCCTTGGCGAAGTCCAGGGCCTCGGTGAAGGGTTGGGCCGCCTCGTCGCCGAACTGGGCCGAGGCGAACCCCAGTTCCTCCTGGCTGGTGCGGACGGCGTCGTCGGTCTGCACCAGGGAGTGCCGGGCCTGCGCGTCCAGCTCGGTCAGCGGGACCTGCGGCGGGGCGAGCGGCTGCCCGCCCGCGGCCGGGGGCCCGGCGGCGGCAGCGGCGCGCCTGCGGCGGGAGAAGAGCATCACTCCGGCGACCGCGGCGGCGCCCACCGCGGCGACCGGCACCCACAGTGCCGAGGTGCCCGAGGTCGTGCCGCCGGGATCGGCCGGGCCCGGGACGATCACCGGGGTGCGGACCGGCTGGCCGCTCAGCACCGCCTGGTAGCCATTGGCGGCGCCGATCGCCGCGCCGGCCCAGTCGTTCCGCCGCAGCGCCGGCTCGATCGCGACCGTGTTCACCTCGTTGAGCTGGCTCTGGGTGAAGCCGACGCTCTGGTCCGCCGACACGGCGTACTGGCGGTCGTGGGTGGCCACCGCGAGCAGCACGTCGTTCTGGCCCAGGCCGTTGCGCTGCGCCGTGGTGTGGGCCCAGTCCTCCGGGTTCTGGCCGGAGAAGCCGTTCACATAGGCCACGAACAGCTGGATCCGCTTGCTCGCGTCCAGTTTCGCCAGGGCGGCGGCGACCTCGGGCTGCCTGCTGCCCAGCGCGCCCACCTTGTCGGTGATCTGGCCGGTGCGGTTCAGCGTGATCGGGCTGTCGGCCCGGGCGCCGCCCGGCCCCAGCAGCAGCAACGCGCACACGCCCAGCACCGTTGCCACCGCACCCAGCCGCCGCATGCCCACCGACTCTCAGAACTCTGTGGCCCTTGGACTCCTGAGCGGCAGCGTATGCGTGGAATGTCCGGTTCGCACCCGGGGTGCGGCGGGCGGAGGAGGCCGGTTCCCGAGCCCGTTCAGCTCTCGCGGGAGCCCGGCACGACCAGGCCCGACTCATAGGCGGTGACCACGGCTTGGGTCCGGTCGCGCAGCCCGAGCTTGCTCAGCACCCGGCTCACATGGGTCTTCACGGTCTCCTCGGTCACCACCAGGCGGGTGGCGATCTCCGGGTTGGACAGCCCCTCGGCGACCAGCCGCAGCACCTGGGTCTCCCGCGGCGTGAGCGCCGCCAGCGCGGGCGCGGACGGGCCGCCCGGCACCGGCCGCTGCCGGGCGAACTCGCTGATCAGCCGGCGGGTGACGGACGGCGCCAGCAGGGCCTCACCGGCCGCGACCACCCGCACCGCGTCGAACAGCCGCTCGGCGGTGACGTCCTTGAGCAGGAAGCCGCTGGCCCCGGCGCACAGCGCGTCGTAGACGTACTCGTCCAGGTCGAAGGTGGTGAGGATCAGCACGCGCGGGCTGCCCGAGTCGGGGCCGGAGCTGGCCAGCTGCCGGGTGGCCTCGATGCCGTCCAGGACCGGCATCCGGACGTCCATCAGCACCACGTCCGGGGTCAGCTCGCGGCAGACCCGCACCGCCTCGGCCCCGTCCCTGGCGGTGCCGAGGACGGTGAAGTCCGGCTGGGTGTCGAGCAGTGCGGCGAAGCCGGCCCGAACCACCTCGTGGTCGTCGGCGACGACGATCCGTACCGGCGGGGACGCGTCGTTCATCCGGGCTCCTCGGCCTTGGCGGGCAGGACGGCCTCGACAAGGTAGCCGGTGCCGGCCGCCGAGCCGGTGCGCAGCGTGCCGCCGACGGCCGCGGCGCGCTCGCTCATCCCGAGCAGCCCGTGCCCGCCGAACTCCGCGGCGTCGGACGCGCCGGGCCCGTTGTCGCGGATGCGCAGCCGCAGCGAGTCCTCGGCGTAGTGCAGTTCCACGTCCACGGCGGCTCCCGGGGCGTGGCGTCTGGCGTTGGTCAGCGCCTCCTGCACGATCCGGAAGGCGGCCAGCTCGACGCCCGGGTCGAGGGCCACCGGCGGGCCGCGGAGGATCAGCCGGGCGCCGGTCCCGGACGCGTCCCTGGCCGTGTCGAGCAGGTCGGCGAGCTGGCCCAGGCCGGGCTGGGGCTGCCGTTCCACCGGCTCGGTCCCGGCGTCCTCGCGCAGCACCCCGAGCAGCCGCCGCATCTCGGTCAGCGCGGCCCGCGCGGTGTCGCCGATCGCCGACAGCCGCTGCGCCCCGGCGGCGGGCATCCCCGGGGTGGTCAGCCGGGCGGTCTCGGCCTGCACCGCGACCATGGAGATGTGATGGGCCACCACATCGTGCAGTTCCCGGGCGATCCGGGCCCGTTCGGCCCGTGCGGTGTGCTCCAGCAGGCTGCCCGCGACGGCCTGCCGCGCGGCGCTGTGCAGGGCGGCCTCGCCGCGGGCCCGCCCGGCGATCCCGGCCCAGGCCGCGGCCGGGGCCAGCGCGGCCAGCAGCACGGTCAGGAAGGCCGCCTCGGAGGCCGTCGGCCGGGGACCGGCCAGGGCCAGGGCCAGGAACGGCACGGACAGGACGACGGCCAGGAGTCGGGCCCGGCGGTGGTCCGCGTGGTCAAGCCCGAGCCGGTACAGCGCCAGCAGCTGGCTCAGCAGTCCGGCCGCCGTCAGCGTGTCGAAGAACCCGAGCGACAGCACGCAGACCAGGGTGACCGCGACGGCGGCCCCGGTCGGCCGTAGAAAGGCCGGCGGCAGCGTGCTGGACAGCGCCAGCAGGCAGAGCACCAGCGCCAACTGCGGGCCGTCCCCGGTGAGCACTCCGCGCAGGGCCGACTCGGTCAGCGCCGCCAGCCCCAGCAGCCCCAGCCACAGCCCCGGCAGCCCCAGCAGGACCCGGCTGCCGCGCCCGTCCTCCGCTCGGCTCATGGTCACCATTCTGGCCCCTGCGCGGCGTCCGGTCGTCCCGCAGGCCAGGGAGGCCGCCGTCCCCCGCAGGGGGGATGCCCGGCGGCGGGCGTCCCCCGCGGCAGCGATGCCGAAGATGGCTGCCCGGCGTGACGCCCGGGCCCATGGTCGCTCCCTAGCCTTCCTGGCATGGAAGCAACCATTGAAGTCACCGGCCTGCGCAAGCGCTTCGGCACGGCTCTCGCCCTGGACGGGATGACGTTCACGGTCCGGCCCGGCAGCGTCACCGGCTTCGTCGGCCCCAACGGCGCCGGGAAGAGCACCACGATGCGGGTGATCCTGGGCCTGGACCAGGTCGACGAGGGCACCGCGCTGATCGGTGGCCGGCCCTACCGCAGCCTGCGGACCCCGCTCGGCCAGGTCGGCTCGCTGCTGGACGCAGCCGCGCTGCAGCCCGGGCGGACCGCCCGGAACCACCTGCTGTGGCTGGCCCACTCCCAGGGCCTCGGCGCCCGGCGGGTGGACGAGGTGGTGGCGCAGGCGGGCCTGGAGGCGGTGGTCCGCCGCAAGGCGGGCGGCTTCTCGCTCGGCATGCGGCAGCGGCTCGGCATCGCGGCGGCGCTGCTCGGCGACCCGCCGGTGCTGCTGCTGGACGAGCCGTTCAACGGCCTCGACCCGGAGGGCATCGTCTGGATCCGCGGCTTCCTGCGGGCCCTGGCGGCCGAGGGGCGGGCGGTGCTGGTGTCCAGCCATCTGATGAGCGAACTGCAGGACACCGCGGGCCAGGTGGTGGTGGTCGGACGCGGCCGGGTGCTGGCCGACACCAGCGTGGCGGACCTGATCGAGGCCGCGGCCGGCGGCCGGGTCACCCTGCGGACCGCCGAGCGCTCGGCGGCGATGACGGCGCTGGCCCGGGCCGGCGCCACCGTGGCGGCCACCGCGCCGGACACCGTCACCGTGTCAGGACTGGCCCCGGAGCGGGTGGTTGCCCTGCTCGGCGCGAGCGCGGTGCCGTTCTCCGAGGTGTCGGCGCACCGGGCCACGCTGGAGGAGGCCTATATGGAGCTGACCCGGGACGCGGTCGAGTTCCGCGCCGCGGACGCCTCCGTCGGGGCGGGGGAGGGGGCGCGATGAGCGGGACCGTCACGCCGTACCGCTCGGCGCGGCAGGCCGGGCGCGACGGCTTCGCGCGGCTGCTGCGGGCCGAGTGGACCAAGTTCAGGACGGTACCCGGCTGGATGCTCGGCCTGGCCGTCGCGGTGCTGGCCACGGTGCTGGTCTCGCTGCTCGGTGTGCTGGGCGGCCACGCGTCCTGCGGCGGCGGGCCGGGCGGCGGCACCTGCACCGGCCCGGTGGGACCCGGCGGCGAGGCGGTGACCGACAGCTTCACCTTTGTGAACCGGCCGCTCACCGGGGACGGCGGCATCACCGTCCGGCTGGCCTCGCTGACCGGGGCACGCTCCGGGGTCGAGCCGTGGGCCAAGGCCGGGATCATCGTCAAGGACGGCGACAGCCAGGGCTCGGCCTACGCGGCGGTCATGGCCACCGGCGCCCACGGGGTGCGGATGCAGGACGACTTCACCCACGACACCGCCGGGCCGCCGGGCGCGGTCTCCGCGGAGTCCCCGCGCTGGCTCCGGCTGACCCGCTCCGGCGACACCCTCACCGGCTTCGCCTCGGCCGACGGCACCCACTGGAGCACGGTCGGCACGGCCCACCTCACGGGCCTGCCGACGACCGTGCGGGCCGGACTGTTCGTCACCTCGCCCGACCACCTCGACGTCACCGACCGCATCGGCGGCGCCGCCGCGACCGGCGGGCCGACCCGGGCCACCGGGGTCTTCGACCAGGTCGGGCTCAGCGGCAACTGGCCGCAGGCCGCCTGGAGCGGCACCAGCGTGGGCGACCGCGGACCGATGACCGCGTCCCTGGGCGGGTTCACCCAGTCCGGCGGCAGCTTCACCGTCAACGGGTCGGGCGACATCGCACCGGCCGTGGACAGCGGCGGCGGCCAGACCCTGGAGCGGCGGCTCATCGGCACCTTCGCCGGGCTGATCGTGGTGATCGTGGTGGCGACGCTGTTCATCACCGCCGAGTACCGGCGCGGCCTGATCCGGACCACCCTCACCGCGTCCCCGCGCCGGGTCCGGGTGCTGGCGGCGAAGGCCGTGGTGATCGGCTCGGTGACGTTTGTCGCCGGGCTGGTGGCCGCCGTCGCCGCGGTGCTGATCGGGGGCCAGGTCCTGCGCTCCGACGGCGTCTACGTCTACCCGGTCAGCACGCTCACCGAGCTGCGGGTGGTGGTCGGCACCGCCGGCCTGCTCGCGGTCACCGCGGTCCTGGCGTTGGCGCTGGGCACCGTGCTGCGGCGCAGCGCCGGGGCGGTCACCGCCGTGGTCGTCGCGATCGTGCTGCCGTACATCCTGGCGATGGCCTCGGTGCTGCCCACCGGGCCCGCGGACTGGCTGCTCCGGGTCACCCCGGCCGCCGCCTTCGCCGTCCAGCAGAGCCTTCCGCAGTACGCGCAGGTCAGCAATCCCTACACCCCGCCGAACGGCTACTTCCCGCTGGCGCCCTGGGCCGGCTTCGGGGTGCTCTGCGGCTACGCCGTGCTCGCCCTGGCCCTGGCCGCCCACCTGCTCCGCCGGAGGGACGTATGAAGGAGATGTCCATGACGGCGGCGGTGCACGCGGAGTGGACCAAGCTGCGCACCCTGCCGGGCACGGCCTGGCTGCTGCTGGCCGCGGTCGCGCTGACCGCGGGCCTGGGCGCGGCGGTGTCCGCCGCCGTCAGCTGCCCGTCCGCGGGCTGCGGGCAGGACGCCGCCAGGCTCAGCCTCACCGGGATCCAGTTCGGCCAGGCGGTGGTCGCGGTCCTGGCGGTGCTGGTGATCAGCGGCGAGTACAGCACCGGCATGATCCGGACCAGTCTCACCGCGGTGCCGCGCCGGACCGTGCTGCTGGCCGCCAAGGCGGCCGTCCTCACCGCGGCGGTGCTGGCCACCGCGACCGTCGCGGTGCTCGACTCGGTGCTGGCCGGGCGGCTGATCCTGCCCGGCAGCGGCTTCACCGCAGCGCACGGGTACCCGCCGCTGTCGCTGGCCGACGGGCCGACCCTGCGGGCCGCCGCCGGCTCGGTCCTCTACCTGGCCCTGATCGCCCTGCTCAGCCTGGGCGTGGCCACCGCGGTACGGGACTCCGCGGCGGCCGTCGCGATCGTGCTGGCCCTGCTGTACCTGTTCCCGGTGGTGTCCCAGGTGGTCACCGACCCGCACTGGCACCGGCATCTGCAGCAGATCGCCCCGATGACGGCCGGGCTCGCCGTGCAGACCACCACCGGTCTGCGCGGCCTGCCGATCGGGCCCTGGGCCGGGCTCGGCGTGCTCGCGGCCTGGGCCGCCGGGGCGCTGCTGCTCGGCGGGACGCTGCTGCGGGCGCGGGACGCGTGACGGGGTCCCGGGGGTCCTGCGGGTCCAGGGGTCAGCGGTTCTCCGACGCTTCGTCACCACCGCAGGCGGCGGCCCGTTCCAGCAGCAGGGCGCGTTCCGCCTGATTGCGGGTCAGCGCGGCGGCCTGCTCGAACTCCTGACGCGCCTCGGCCGACCGGCCGAGCTGGTCGAGCAGGTCGCCGCGCACGCTAGGCAGCAGGTGGTAGCCCTTCAGCGCGTCGGTCGCGGCCAGCGCGTCGACCAGTAGCAGCCCGGCCAGCGGACCGTGCGCCTTGGCGACGGCGACCGCCCGGTTCAGCTCGACCACCGGGGACGGCGCCCGGACGGCCAGTGCCCCGTAGAGCTCGGCGATGCGGTGCCAGTCGGTCTCGTCCGCGGTGAGCGCCCGGGCGTGGCAGGCCGCGATGGCCGCCTGCAGGGCGTAGGGGCCGGGAGCGGCGCCGAGCGCCTCGGCCCGGGCCAGGGCGGCGAAACCGCGGCGGATCAGCAGCTGGTCCCAGCGCGAGCGGTCCTGGTCCAGCAGCAGCACCGGGGCCCCGGTCGGGCCGGTCCTGGCGCCGGCCCGTGAGCTCTGGATCTCCAGCAGCGCCACCAGCCCGTGCACCTCGGGCTCGTCCGGCATCAGCTGGGCCAGCACCCGCCCGAGCCGCAGGGCGTCCTCGCACAGGGCGGGCCGCATCCAGTCGTCCCCCGCGGTGGCCGAGTAGCCCTCGTTGAAGACCAGGTAGACCACTTCGAGCACGGACGCCAGCCGCTCCGCGAGCCCGGGGCCGTACGGGACCTCGAACGGGATCCCCTCCCGGGCCAGGGTGCGCTTGGCCCTGACGATCCGCTGGGCCACGGTGGACTCCGGCACCAGGAACGCGCGGGCGATCTCCTCGGTGGTGAGCCCGCCGAGCAGACGCAGCGTCAGCGCGACCCGGGCCTCCCGGGACAGCACCGGGTGGCAGGCGGTGAAGACCATCCGCAGCAGGTCGTCCTGGATGTCCTCGTCCTGGTCGACCGGGTCGGCGGCGGCATCGGTCTCCGCCTCGCGGCCCAGCAGTTCGAGCTTGCGGGCGAACCGCTCCTTGCGGCGCAGCAGGTCGATGGCGCGGTGCTTGGCGGTCGTCATCAGCCAGGCGCCCGGGTTCCTCGGGACACCCGACTGCGGCCACTGCTCCAGCGCCGCGACCAGGGCGTCCTGGGCGAGCTCCTCGGCGGTGTCTATGTCGCGGACGATTCGGGTCAGCCCGGCGACGAGCCGGGGGAACTCGAGCCGCCACACGGCATCGACGCTGCGCCGGGTCTGGTCGTCGTCGGCGGTCACGACGACCCATCAGAGCAGCCGGGGGTGCCCGCGGGCAAGGCGGACACCCCCGGCGCTGCTCCTCCGGCGCGCTCTAGGGTTCTTCCACCTGGCGGATCTCCGCCTCCAGCTCCCAGCCGTCGCCGTGGATCGCCAGGAACCGCGAGGCCCACCCGGCGGCCTCGTCCTTGGACTTCGCCTGGACCAGCACATAACCGCCGATGACCTCCTTGGCCTCGGCGAACGGCCCGTCCAGGACGGTCTGCCTGCCCCCGGACAGGCGGATCCTGGTGCTCTCCTCCAGCGGCCGGAAGCCACCGGTGTCGAGCAGGACGCCCGCCCTGGTCATCTCCTCGATCAGCTTGCCCATCTCGTCCATCAGCTCGGTGCTGGGGCCCTCGGGCGCCTGGCTCGGGTCCAGCCTCAGCAGCATCATGAATCGCATGGCGGTGTCCTCTCTCGGTACGGGCTGAGACCAGCCCTCACCCATGCGTCGAACAAACCCCCGCCGGATCGACACCCTCGCCGGAATTCATCCGGACGGGTGCGAGCGGCTCAGAAAAGTGATATCACTAGGATATAAGGTGGTGTGGCGGCGAGGGGGTGTCCTGGTGGGTGCGGCGGTGGAGGTCGGCGGGCTGACCAAGAGGTTCGGGGAGCGGACCGCGGTCGCGGACGTGTCGTTCAGCGTGGCCCGCGGCGAGGTGTTCGGGTTCCTGGGGCCCAATGGGGCGGGCAAGACCACGACCGTGCGGATCCTGGGCACGCTGATCGCCCCGACCTCCGGGTCGGTGGTTGTGGCCGGGATTCCGCTGAGCCGGGCCAACGAGGGTGAGATCCGCCGGCGGATCTCGATCATGCCCGAGGCCCCGGGGCTGTACCGGCGGCTGACGGTGGCCGAGAACCTGCAGTTCTTCGCCCGCCTGTACGGCCTGCCCGGCCGCGAGGCCCGGATCGGGCGGGCCCTGGACGCGGTCCGGCTCCGGGACCGGGCGGACGACGCCTGCGGCAGCCTGTCCAAGGGCCTGCGCCAGCGGGTCGCCCTGGCCCGCGCGCTGCTCAGCGACCCCGAGGTGATGTTCCTGGACGAGCCCACCTCCGGTCTTGACCCGGTGGCCGCGCACGAGGTGCACGGCCTGATCCGGACGCTGCGCGAGCGCGGCGTCACCGTGTTCCTGACCACCCATCGGCTGGACGAGGCGGAACGCCTGTGCGACCGGATCGCCATCATGAACACCAGCCTGCAGACCGTCGGCCGCCCCGACGAACTGCGCCGCACCCTCTTCAGCCGGTCGCTGGAGGTCACCACCGCCGCGCCGCTGGCCGATCCCGGCCGGGTCTTCACGGCCCTTCCAGCGGTGGAGAGTTGGCGGAGCAATGGCCCTGCGGCCGAGGCGTCGGCCGGCTATCTGCTGGCGGTGACCGATCCGGTCCTGGCGGCGCCCGGGGTGACCCGGGCCCTGGTCATGGCGGGGGCCGACGTGCTGTCGGTCACCGAGTCGCGGCACACGCTTGAGGACGTCTACCTCGAACTGGTCGAGGACCGGGAGGGCGAATCGTGATGAGCTCACCCACGAGGGCGGGCGCCGCCCGCGTCGGCGCGGTCGTCCGCAAGGAGCTCACCGAGTTCCGGCGGAACCGCTTCATCCTGTCCACGATGGCGCTGTTCCCCGTCGTCTTCCTGATCTCACCGACCATCACCATCCTGGCGAGCAGGGCCGCCGCGGACAGCCCGCAGCTGGACCGCCAGGTCGGCGTGTCGCTGATGTTCCTGATGCTGATCCCGGTCTTCGTGCCCACCACCATCGCCGCGAGCTCGGTGGTCGGCGAGCGGGAGCAGGGAACCCTGGAGCCGGTGCTGACCACGCCGATCCGCCGCGAGGAACTGCTGATCGGCAAGGCGCTGGCGATCCTGGCGCCCGCCGTGGGGCTCTCGTACCTGGTCTTCGGGGTCTTCCTGGGGATCGTCGGCCTCGGCGCGGATCCGGTGATCGCCACGGCGGTGTGGCACGCCCCGCAGCTGGTGGCGGAGGTGTTCTACATCCCGCTGCTGGCGGCCTGGGCGATCTGGGTCGGCCTGGCGGTCTCCACCAAGGCCGGCGACACCCGCGTCGCCCAGCAGTTGAGCACGCTGGCGAGCCTGCCGCCGATCGCGCTGATCGCCCTGATGTCGTTCCAGGTGGTCAGGCCGACCCTGGCCGTCGCCCTGCTGTTCGCAGGTCTGCTGCTGGTGGTGGACTGCGCCGCCTACCTGGTCGTCGCCCGGCTGTTCGACCGTGAGCGCCTGGTCACCGGCGCCAGGACCCGCACCGACGCGCCTCACCAACGAGTCGCGTCCTTCCGAAGGAGCTAGTCGCATGGTTATGGATGAACCAGAGGCCATTCAGGCCCGGATGCCGCAGTCGCCGGTGAACGAGCACGTCGCGCGGGTCTGGTCCGGGTGGCTGGGGCTCACCGCGGGGCTGGCACTGATCGTCGGCGGGGTGGTGCTGGCCGCGAACACCTCGGGCGGCGCGGGCGTGGCGGTGCTGATCGTGGCCGGGGTGCTGACCCTGGCCGGGCTGACCGCCGTGGCCCCGGGCCAGGCCCGGGTGGTCTCCCTGTTCGGCCGCTACAGCGGGACCGTGCGCGACACCGGCCTGCGCTGGGTCAACCCGTTCACCCGGCGCCGCCGGATCTCCACCCGGATCCGCAACCACGAGACCGCGGTGCTGAAGGTCAACGACGCCGACGGCAACCCGATCGAGATGGCCGCGGTGGTGGTCTGGCAGGTCGACGACACCGCCAAGGCCGTGTACGCGGTCGACGACTTCGTCCAGTTCGTCGCGATCCAGACCGAGACCGCGGTCCGGCACATCGCCGGGAACTACCCCTACGACGCGCGCGGGGAGGAGCAGTTGTCGCTGCGTCAGAACGCCGAGGAGATCACCTCGCGGCTCTCCGCGGAGATCACCGCCCGGGTGGTCTCGGCCGGCGTCCATGTGATCGAGTCACGGATCACCCGGCTCTCCTACGCGGCCGAGATCGCCCAGGCGATGCTGCGCCGGCAGCAGGCCGACGCGGTGGTCGCCGCGCGCTCGCGGCTGGTGGAGGGAGCGGTGGGTATGGTGCGTATGGCGCTGGACGACCTCGCCGAGCAGGGGATCGTCGACCTCGACGAGGAGCGCAAGGCCGCCATGGTCAGCAACCTGCTGGTGGTGCTGTGCAGCGACCATGCCACCCAGCCGGTGGTGAACACCGGAACCCTCTACCAGTAAGCGCGACAGGTGACCGAACGCAAGAAGATCCTGCTGCGCCTGGACCCCGCGGTCCATGACGCGCTGGCCCGCTGGGCCGGCGACGAACTGCGCAGCACCACCGCCCAGATCGAGTACCTGCTGCGCCAGTCCCTGGCCCAGGCCGGACGGCTGCCGGGGAACGTGGGCGCGATGCCCCGGCGCGGCCGACCGCCCAAGGACGTCCCCGTCCAGGCCCACCCCCCGCCCGAGGCCCATCCCCCGCCCGAGGCCGACGCCGACGGCGACGGCGGCCGGGAGGACGCGCCCTGAGCCCTGAGCTGCGGCCACAGCTCAGGGCTCAGGGCTCCGCGCCCGGGTGCACCGCCTGCCAGGCGGCGATGGCGGCGTTCCACTGGTCCGCGTCCAGAGCGGTGAGCGACGCGGGGAAGAGGCCGTCCTCCTCCTTGGCGATGTGGAGGACGAGTTCGGCCAGCGCCGCGCGGACCGCGCCCCGGGTGTCGGCGTCGGCCAGGTCCGCGGTGGCCAGCAGCCGGTCCAGCTCGCGGTGCTCGGCCACCAGGGCCGCGATGTAGTCGCGGTACTCCGGATCGGGGGACATGACCGCGAACAGCCCCCGCTCCTCGCCGTCCCAGTGGCTCCGCAACTCGGCTGCCATCAGCTCGAGTCGCTGCTGCGCCCGGACGACGTCCCCGGCGTCGAGCGCGCGCAGCAGCTCGCCCGCGTGCGCGCTCACCGCCTCGTGCTCGGCGATGAAGGCGCGGATCAGCGGGATCTCCCGGCAGCCGCAGTACCAGCACATACCCGGAGTTCCCCTTCGCCGCGGCCGACGGGCCAGTCCGGGGTTCAACGACCGCCGGGGCGCGAGGTTGCTGTGGCCGGCAGCCGGTCAGACCCGGTCGGCGGCGATCAGCAGGTACTGGAACGAGCCGTCCTTGTAGGAGGAGAGGAACGCCTCCTCGATACCCGTGACCAGTGAGGAGGTGGCCCGCAGCTCCCAGTAGGGCAGGGTCGCCGGGGTGAGGTCGACGACGGCCTGCGGCACCAGGCGGTTGTCGGCCATGGCCCGCAGGTACTCCCGGCGGGAGTGGATGTTGCACTCGAAGTGCGCGTTGATCTGGGAGACCCACTTCGACGGCTGCCCGTAGGCGGGGTTCCAGCAGCCGGTGATGGTCACATACCGGCCGCCCACGGCGAGGATCCGGGCATGCTCGGCGAACAGGTCCTGCAGGTCCACGTACATGCTGGACTCGTTGTTCCAGGAGCCCGCCGCCTGCCCGGTCTCGAAGGGCATGTCCAGCATGTTGCAGACCCGGGCGCGGACGAACTGGTCCACGCCGGTCCGGTGGGCCCGCTGGTTGGCGAACTCGGCCTGCTTCGCGGAGAGGGTGAGGCCCTCGACCCGGCAGCCGAACCGCTGATGGGCCATCATCATCGAGCCGCCGCGACCGCAGCCGGCGTCCACCAGCGTGGCGTCGCGCGGGACATGGCCGAGATGGTCGAGCAGCAGGTCGGCCTGCGCGGACTCCAGCCGGTGCAGCTCGGCGACCACCTGCTTCTCGCGGTCCGCACCCTCGGGCGCGGTGATCGCGCCGTGGTCGACGTCGCCGATGCCGTAGTGGTGGTGGTACAGGCCGTCCACGTCGCCCAGCCGCAGGTTGACGGGCCGGGCCTCCTGGTCCCAGTAGCGGGCGATGTCGTCCTGGTAGGGCGTCGCGGGCCCGGGGACGAAGGCGGTGGCGGTGTTCGTGCCGGGGGTGCTCGCGCCGGGGTTGCTCGGGCCGGGGTTGAGATCAGTTGCGGTCACTGGTCGGTCAGCTCCTTGGCTACCAGAAGTCGGGCAGGCTGTAGCGGTACGTGTTGGTGCAGTGCCAGTGGTGGTTGCCGTCGATCCAGGCGGCCACGCCGCGCAGGAACCGCAGCAGCGAGGGCACGGGGTGGGCGGTGGCCGCGGCGGTCGCGGCCGCCTCGAAGGCGTGCATCAGCTCGTTGTGGACCTCGACCGCCTTGAGGTACCCCTCGCGGTCGCTGAGCCCCTCGCGCTCCGCGATCACCACCGGCAGGTTCAGGTGCCGGCCGGGCGCGGCGAGCTCCTTGGTGTACGAGTAGAGGTCGTTGACGATGGTGGTGGCGTTGGAGCCGAGCGCGATGACGCGCTGGACGGCGGGCAGGGCGTGCAGGTCGGCGGGGAGCTCGTAGCCGTCCACGGTGTCGGTGATGGTGGGACAGGGGCGGAAGTTGTTGAACTGGCGCATGGCCAGGTACTCCCACACCTCGGGCAGGTAGTCGGTCTCGGCCCAGGCGGCCTCGGCCAGGTAGCCCAGGTGGAGCCGGGCCATGTCGTGCCGGTAGCGGTCCGCCTGGGAGGGTGTGGCCGCCTGGGTGAAGTACCGCATGGCGGAGCTGTAGGCACGCCGGGGGGCGTCCGCGCGCAGCGACGCCTCCCAGTCCGGCTGGTACTCCTGCGTGGTGTACAGCGGGTCGAGGGCGGTGTGCGCCAGCAGCAGCCGTCCGCCGAGGCCGACGGGCGAGCCGCCGTGGTCCTCGCAGTAGCAGTCGTCCAGCGCGTTCTCGGCCGCCATCAGCCGGGTGGCGATCATCAGGTGGTCGACGGTGGGGGCGACGGGGTGGCAGGCGACCAGGTAGCGGCCGAGGTCGAAGCCGTCGAACTGGTCCTCCCACTCCGGCGGGAACAGCTGGACCTCGTCCACCGCCCACCGTTTGACCCGTTGGCTCACCTCGGCCACCCGCTCGGGGTCGGGATCGGGCACCTGGTGGTAGTACAGGCCCGGGATGGGCACGGCCGTCCGTGGTGAACCCTCCTCTTCCTGGGTGCCGGGCGGTGGCTCGGACCGGGCCGGGTACAGGCCCGATGTGCCGAGACCGCTCGGGCCGCGCAGAATCCGCTCCATGGCGGTGACGGACATGATTCGGTTCCCCCTTCGCCGACGGTTTGTGGACTCGCCGAAATCAAATATGCGCAGTGAAATGCCGATGGCACAATCACTCGATGGAGTGAGGGCGGTCGCGGCCTTTCGCATGCCATACTCTCATCGTCCATCGCCGAAGATCGACCACGAATGGTGCTTCGAACTCCCTTGCGGGAGAGTCGAATGCGCCACAGTAAACCTTTTCTTTCGGGTTTATTCGCGCCATCGCACAGATAGTGATCACGTCTTTCAGGGGAGTTCAGCGAAATGGCCCAGGAACAGACAGCACTGACCACCGCCGCGGCAAAGAACCTGGCCACCACGACCAAGACCGCCCCGCAGATGCAGGGCATCAGTTCCCGATGGCTGCTCAGGATGCTGCCGTGGGTGGAGGTCTCCGGCGGCACCTACCGCGTCAACCGGCGACTCACCTACAGCACCGGACGGGGCCGGCTCGGCTTCGTCCAGACCGGCGCCCAGGTCCGGATCATCCCGCCCACGCTCACCGAACTCCCGCTGCTGCGCGGCTTCGAGGGCCAGGAACTGCTCACCGAATTGGCCGGCCGCTTCACCCAGCGGGACTTCGAAGCGGGGGAGGTCCTGGTCGAGCGGGGCACGCCGGTCGACCATGTGATGGTCGTCGCCCACGGACGGATCCGCACCCTCGGCGAGGGCAAGTTCGGCGACACCCCCGCCGTCCTCGGCATCCTCGCCGACGGCGACCACTTCGGCGAGGAGACCCTCGTCGAGGACGGTCTGACCTGGGACTACACCGCCAAGGCGGCCACCTCGGGCTCCCTGCTGGCACTGCCCCGCGCGGCCTTCACCGACCTCGTCGCCCGCTCCGAGGCGCTGCGGGCGCAGGTCGACTTCTACAGCGTCACCGTCGACCTCGACCAGGACTCCCACGGCCAGGCCGAGATCTCCCTGGCCGCCGGGCACGAGGGTGAGGAGGAACTGCCCGGCACCTACGTGGACTACGAACTCGCGCCGCGCGAGTACGAGTTGAGCGTCGCGCAGACCGTGCTGAAGATCCACAGCCGGGTCGCCGACCTGTACAACCAGCCGATGAACCAGACCGAGGAGCAACTGAAGCTCACCATCCAGGCGCTCCGGGAGCGCCAGGAGTACGAACTCGTCAACAACCCCGAGTTCGGGCTGCTCGCCAACGCCGACCACGGCCAGCGGATCCACACCCACGGCGGCCCGCCCACCCCCGACGACCTGGACGAACTCCTGTCCCGCAGGCGCGGATCACGGTTCTTCCTGGCCCACCCGCGCGCCATCGCCGCGTTCTTCCGCGAGTGCAACAAGCGCGGCCTCTACCCCGACCCGGTGGACGTCGGCGGCCACAGCGTCCCGTCTTGGCGCGGGGTGCCGATCTTCCCCTGCGGCAAGATCCCGGTGGACGGCGGCCACACCACCTCGATCCTGGTGCTGCGCACCGGCGAGGAGGACCAGGGCGTGGTCGGCCTGCGCCAGACCGGCCTGCCGGACGAGTACGAACCCGGGCTCTCGGTCCGCTTCATGGGCATCAACGACAAGGCCGTGATCCAGTACCTGGTCAGCACCTACTACTCAGCCGCCGTCCTGGTCCCCGACGCACTCGGCGTCCTGGAGAACGTCGACATCGCCCACCCCCGCGACTGACCGCAGGGGGCCGGCCGGCACGGGCGCCCGAGGCCCGGCGCGTCCGTGCCCCTCAGACGACGCCGAGGTCGACCGCGACGGAGAAGGGCGCGGCTGCCTTGACCATGCCGGTGAACACCTCGCCGTCCCGGTAGGCCCTGCTGGCGGGGTCGAGAACGTAGGTGTAGACGAGCGGGACGCCGGTGGCTGCCTGCTCGACTCGCCAGTAGAACGGGATGCCCGCCTTGGCGTACTGGTCCACCTTCACGACCCGGTCGGTGGTCTCGGAACCCGGTGACACGACCTCGACCACCAGCAGCACGTGCTCGGGCCGAGTCGGCGTGAGGTCGATGGTCTCGGCCCGGTAGACGACGACGTCCGGGCGCCGGTTGGTGAGCGGCACGTCCTGCAGGCGGACGTCGAAGTCCGTGTCGGCGTTCCAGTCCGGGCCTGCGGCGGTGTCCAGGGCATTGGCCAGGATCCGGGCCAGCCGGTTGTGCCGCTTCGACGCGCTCGGACGCAGGACGACCATCCCGTCCACGATCTCAACGCCGACGCAGTGCTCCTCGGACCAGGAGTCGTACTGTTCCGCGCTGATCTGCGTATGCATCCACGCGGGCACCACCAACTCAGGGGTCATGGCGTGCCCCCTTCGGTGCTGCTCGACAGTTCTGGGCTGCTCAGTCCCAGCTTACTGTCCCGTGCTGTTGGGGCCCTGATCTTGCCTCGGCCATGGCGCGCTGCGACAGTGGCTGGGCAGGGACGCCACGGGGAGGCAGTGTCGTGCGGTATCGGTACCGGCTTGAGGCGAACCCCGGGGTCCGGCAGTGGTTGCGTGAACTCTGCGCCGCCGATCCACGGGCCGCGGGCTCCGTCGGCGCAGCGGTGACCGCGCTGCTCGCGGCCGGGACCGGGCTCGGCGAACCGCTGGTCGTCCCCATGGCGTCGATGCTGCCGGCAGATGATCCGGAGTCGTTGCTCGACCACGCCTACCAGGACCAACTCCAGCTGCTGCAGCAGGTTCGCCGCGGCATCGCCGACATCTCCACGGGCCGCGCCGGCCCACCGGAGGCGGAGCAGCGGCTCACCCGGCTCAGCCAACGGCTCCAGCAGGAGGTGGACCGGCTGCGGACGTCCAAGGAGGTCGCAAAAGCGGTGTACAACGTCGGGCGGCTCACGGTGGAGCTCGACGCGTATCTCACGAGCCGTGGCGCGACCGGCCTGATCGACCCGGTCGAGCCGGTCGACCCGGATTCGGCTTCGAGAATTGCCGCTGCACGAGCGGGAATTGACGATCTGTTGGCTACTGTCCAGATGATGGAACGGGAAGTCCGTACTGATCCGTTCCTGGCGGATCGGCTGTCGCCGGCGTCACCCGCACTGGATCCGACGCAGAGCGAGAACCTGCATGTGCTGAGGCCGGGAGGAGGCGACGGCGGCGACGAGATCCGGATCGTCTTCGCGGTCGCACCCGTCCGGACCGTCGTGCTGCTCACGGCCGAGCAGGGGCAGGACGACCTGTGGCTGTGGCACCAGCAGGCCCTCCAGGCCGCCGAGGCCTGGTGGTCGGGACGACGAACCCGCGCCGGTGGCAGCGGACGGTCGTTCCTGCGGGAGTTCTTCCCCGGCCGGACCCGGGAGATACGGGCCGACGCCGCTCGCCTGCTCATCCGAATCCGGTGGGACAGGCGGCATTTGCTGCACCGCCCTCCTGGCTGATCTGTGGCTCAGCCCTTGGCTACCGCTGAGGCCCAGTCGAAGTTCACGCCCATCTGGGCGTACATGGTCGAGTACCCGACGTAGCAGTTGAACTGCTCGACCTTGCCGTTGTGCAGGTACCAGAAGTCGGCGGTCGGCACGTCGATCCTCGCGCCGTTCGGCTTGACGGTGCCCGCCGGCGACTGCAGCGGTCCCTCGAACGTGCCCTGGATCGACAGCTCGATGCTGATCACGTCGCCGCTGACGGTGATGCGCTTGAGTTCACGGTGCACATCGGGGAAGAGGTTGGCCATGTAGGGCAGAACGTCGCCGAGCGCCTTCCCCCGGTAGGCCTGGCCGGGGACCATGTCGTTGAAGACGCCGTCCTTGGCGAAGCTGTTGACGAACGTGTTGACGTCCAGGCTCTTGCCCTCCGCCACGTGGTAGTCGCGCAGGACGACGGCGAGGTTGGCTGTCTCGTGCGCGGTCAGGTGGCGGTTCGTGAGCGGCAGCGCCGCCAACTGCCGTGGACTCAGGGCCGCGTGGGCCTGCTGCGAGTTGCTGGCGGTGGTGTGGACCTGCCTGGCACCCGCGCCGGGGCTCGCGGCCTGGGACGGCACGGCGGTCAGGGCGAGACCGCTCAGGCTTGCGACCGCGGCCGTGGTGACGAGCGTCTTCCATCCGAGCGACTTCATGTCCTGCTCCTTCGAAGAGGGTGCGCGCCTGGCGGGGCGGCATCAATTCAAACGCTTGCTTGACTTGACTGTATGAGCGCCCTCCGAAAGTTGTCAAGCAAGCGTTTGAGTGACTTCATGCTCGCGGCCGGCTTGACAGAAAATTCAATCAACTGTTTGAGTAGGGCCCATGGCGACAGAACGGGCAGATCAACGCCGCGAGGCCGGACAGCGGACGCGGGACAGCCTGCTGGCCGCCACGGTGGAGTTGCTCGCGCAGCGCGGCCAGGAGGGGGTGACCCTCCGTGAGATCACCGACCATGCCGGGGCCAACGTCTCCGCGGTGAGCTACCACTTCGGGTCGTTGAAGACGCTGTGCGACTCGGCGATCGAGCACGCGCTGGAGCAGTATCTGGACGCCCAGATCAACGCAGTCGCTTCGCTCGACACCACGTCGGGCATCGAGGATCTGGCCGCGGCGTTCACCAGGCCGATGATGCGCGCACTGATGGCCGGCGGCTCGGATCTGGCGGTCATGCGGACGGTGGCGCGAGTCGGCATCGACCCGCCCGACGGCTGGGGCCGGCTGACGGCGAAGTTCCAGCAGTCCCGGCGGGACGTTGCCGGGAGGCTCTCGGCGAACCTCCCCGGAGTCGGCGAACAGGAGCTGGAATTCCGCATCCGGTGCGCGGCCGGCCTGCTGAACTGGCTCGCCTTGGCGCCCATCGGCGCCGAACTGGCCGCCGAGCCCCCCGAACAGATCGAGCGTTGGCTGGTATCCGTCCTGGCCGGTGCGTTCCGCGGCTCCCCGCCCCGATAGCGGTCGACGGACCAGCGATGTCCTCCCTCACCCGACCCCGGGTCAGGGCAACGAGCGGGTGAGCCACACGACCTCACCGCTGTCCTCCGTGGAGACGTGATCCCGCTCGAACCCGAGCTTCTCAAGGACACGGAGCGACGGCGCGTTCCAAGCACCGACGGTCGACCAGAGCCGTTTCCGCCCGGTCGCGGCAGCCGCTTCGAGCACCGCGCCGGCCGCTTCGGTGGCATAGCCGCGTCCATGTACGCGCTGGAACAGCTCGTACGCAATTTCAGGCTCCTCCAGGGTGGAGCGGCCGATGATCAACCCGCAGTAGCCGATGAAGTCGCCCTCGTCCCGGCGCTGGATGGGCAGCAGGGCGATCCCCGTCGTCTCCGTCTCGCCGAGCAGCTTCGCGATGGACACGCGGGGGTGCTCGACCGAGGACGGTGCCCCGTTGCCGCGTTCGGAGAGGAGCGCGCGGAACTCAGCGGCGTCCGACTCGGCCCACGGCCGCAGTGTCAACCGCTCGGTCTCCAGGTGGAACGACATGGTCCGGTACGTGGACATGGGTCCTACTCTGCCCCACGGCCACCCGACACCCCGGCCCGACGCCGGGGCCCGACACCGCGGCCCGGGCGAGGGCCCGGGCCGCGGCGTCGGGCCCCGAGGCGGGTCAGCCGCGGATCGTGGTGGTTTCGCGGGTGAACTGGCGGTGGCCGATCAGCTTGTAGGCCAAACGAGCCGGGGCCGGCACAACCTGCAAGAACCTCTGCCGTTCCGCGTCATCGGTCTCCTCGGTGATGTGGCCGAGGATGACCAGCCGCCGCGTGAGCGGAATCGCGCTCATGCCGTGCTTGCCGAGCGCGTCCCATTCGCTCTGCGTCAGCGTGACCGAGACGATCGGGAGTATCTTCTGCTCCTCCTCGGTCAGGTGATCGATCAGTGTCGGCATCGTGGCCTCGACGAGGGCCGCCATCCGCTCGCCGGCGGCGGCGTCCGCGCTCGCCGTCCACGCCGGCAGCTCCGCGCCGAGAGCCGTGACGGTGTCGTCGACCCGCGCGTGCTGCGCGTCCATCCGGTCCATCAGCTCCGGGTCGAGCACGGCTCGCTCGCGCAGCAGGGGAAAGAGCAGTTCGTCCTCGCCGGTGTGGTGCGTGTGGAGGAAGTGCAGCATCTCCCGGGCGTGTGCGCCGATGACCTTGGATCGCGCGGGGTCATCGGCCGCGGAGCGGAACAGCCGGGGGAGCTGGCCGAACTCGCGCCGGATGACGCGGTGGATCAGGACCATCTCGTGGGTGTCGACACCGGGTCCCGAGCTGCTCACCGTGACTCCTCGGTGGTCGCGGCGTTCTGGACGGCTTCGTGCGCCGTGGTCGCCGGCCGGCCGATGAGCTTGACCAGGTCGTCGCTGTCGGTGAACAACTCTCCGCGGGCCAGGCCGGCATCGGCGTCGGCGACCGCGGCGGCCAGCTCTGGGGGCAGCCCGGCAGCGGTCAGGGTGGCGGTGTAGTCAGCGACCGGCATGTCCCGGTAGGCGATGTGGGTGCCCAGGACGTCGCTGATGGTGGCGGCGAGTTCGGTCAGGGTGAACGGCGTTCCGCCGAGCTCGTAGGTCGCTCCGAGGTGCCCGTCCTGGGTCAGCACTGCCGCGGCGGCGGCCGCGTAGTCGTGTCGGCTGGCCGCGCTGACGAGTCCGTTGTGCGCGCTGCCCAGCAGTGCGTGGTACTGGGTGATCATCGGGAGCTGGTCGGTGTAGTTCTCCAAGTACCAACCGTTGCGCAGGATGACGAACGCCGAACCGCTGTCACGCAGGTAGTCCTCGGTGCGGCGATGCTCGTCCGCGAGCGTCATCTGCGCGGTCGAGGCGTTGACGATGCTGGTGTACACGATTCGGGACACGCCCGCGCGCCGCGCCGCGTCGATGGCGTTGCGGTGGTTGTCGAACCGCTGCCCGACCGTTGTCGTCGAGACCAGCAGCATCGTGTCGGCGCCTGCGAAAGCGTCGTCGAGGGTGGTCGGGTCGGCGAAGTCCGCGCGCCGCACCGTGACCCCGTTCTGCGCGAGGTCGGTGAGTTTGCCGATGTCTCGACCGGTTGCCACGATCTGCGCCGGCG
This sequence comes from Streptacidiphilus alkalitolerans, assembly GCF_042511045.1. Classification (NCBI taxonomy): domain Bacteria; kingdom Bacillati; phylum Actinomycetota; class Actinomycetes; order Kitasatosporales; family Streptomycetaceae; genus Streptacidiphilus; species Streptacidiphilus alkalitolerans. The sequence goes on along the minus strand of NZ_JBHEZX010000013.1, from coordinate 169,851 downwards.
GCGTTCCGGCGGCGAGGAGTTGATCGACGACGAGGCGGCCGAGGTGACCGGATGCTCCGGTGATGACAGTGGGCATGGTGTTTCCCTTCCTAGGGGTGTGGTGGGCGTGAATTGCGGCGTGACTGAAGACCGCCGGGGTCCCGTGGTGGGTGGCGAGTGTCCGAGTTGCGGCTGGGCGGGCGCGGGCCTCGGCCGAGGTGCGGCGGTCAGGGCGCCGAGGAGCGCGGCGAGCGTGTGTCCCAGCATCGGTGGGGTGGTGGCGCGGGCCTGCGTGCGGTCCGACTCCGCCACATCCGGGTGCCCTGCACCGTTGCAGCCACCCGTCCATCGCCGGAACATCGTCAGGATCATTGACCAATCTAGTCAATGATCCTGACGATGTCAAGGCAGGGTGGAAACACGCCGGCGCCCGCCGGCCCCGACCGTCCGGGGCGAACGGGGGGACGGGGCGCGGGGGAATCGGGGCTGGACGGCCCGGTGCGGCCGGGGTCTACCGCGCGTAGGGGTCGGTGATCTCGCGGAGTTGATCCAGGATCTGGTGCAGCAGCGCGAAGTTGCGGGTGCCCAGGTAGGCCTTCCACTCCGCGTAGATCCCGTCGAGTGTCGCCGTGGCCACCTCGACCGCCCGCCGCCCGCGCTGCTCGATCACGATCAACCGGGCGCGGCCGTCCGCGGGGTCGGGGATCCGGCGCACGTAGCCCAGGCGTTCCAGCTGATCGACCAGCACGCCGGCGCTCTGCTTGGCCATTTGTGCCTGGTCGGCGAGGTCTGTGAGGCGCGAGCCGTCCGGGGAGATGCGTTGGAACACCCGGCACTGGGCCAGGGTCCAGTCGTCGAACCCGGCTTCCTGCAGCGCCCGGAAAATCCGGTCCTCGGTGTACCGGTAGGGGATGAACAACGACACCCCTAGATCAGCCCGCTGCTCGTCGTCCATGCCGCCCTCGGCTCGATCGCCCACCTGATCCCACGAGGTTCACAGCCTACGTCAACGCTGTCGGGCTCGATCGCCGCCGACCCGACCGCGGCAGTACGTGCGCCACGCGCCCCATCCGTTCCGCCGCGACTGCAGACCTGCTGCTGTTGCCGTCGGTCCTGCTGCACGACCTGCAATGGTAATGATTCCTGACTAATGAGAGAGGAAGGCAGATACGCCAGGACGGACATAGGCCTGGCAGGCAAGCGGGTCCTGGTCGCCGGAGGCAGCCGTGGAATCGGCACCGCGATCGTGCGACATCGGCGGCAGCATGGGGCAGGCTTCAGCGGTCTGGGCGGGAGCGGCATGAGAGGCTGGACGCTGTGAACCGCTTGGGTGGCGCGACCTCGCCTTATCTGCTGCAGCATGCCGAGAATCCGGTCGACTGGTGGCCCTGGTCGGCGGAGGCGATGGCCGAGGCCGCCCGTCGGAACGTGCCGATCCTCCTGTCCGTCGGGTACGCCGCCTGCCACTGGTGCCAGTGGATTTGTAAAGGCTGGTAGTCCTGAACTGGACCTATGACAAGAGGTGACATCATGAGTACTGAAAGTGATGAGCTAGACGTGGAGATCGAAGCCTGGGCGGCGGCGCAGGTCGCTGAGTCGCCTTCGTGGACTCCCGAGAAGTGGGAGAGCATCCTTGCTGGCTTGAGGCCGAGCAAGTCGGAGTAACGCCACGGGCTTTGGGGGTCTGGTCGGGGCGGCTCTGGCGCGCCCGACCAGGCGGCCACCAGTACATGTTCAGGGGCAGTAGTTAGGGCTCACCTACTGCCTAGTGCTGACGTTCGATCAGCTGGCCGGAGAAGTCGTGGAGCATCGCCGGGGCTGTGCTGAGCCCGAGTTTCGTGGCCGCCGAAGCGGTAGACCTGGCATCTCTTGAGTTCTAGGGATCGGTCTTCGGACACCATCTTTGAGTAGAGCTGTGGCGATGCCACGGCTCCTTCGGTGTAGTGCTGCTGGCCGTTCACCTCTACGACGATGCGCACTCCGCGGGGGAGTAGGAGGAGGAAGTCCATGCGTTCGCGGCCGAGGACGGACCGCTCCGACGAGTTCTTCACCATCGTGGCCGCCAGCGGAACCGGCGAGCTGGCCGGCATTCGCGGGACTGGTGGCCTGGCCATCGACCGCGACGGCACGCACCGCGTCTGGTTCGACTTCGAACTGGACTGACGTGCAAGCAAGGGCTGGCCGCGAAACCTGGTGAGGTGCTGGCCGGCTTGCCGTGACAGGGTCGGGCAGGTCACCTGCGTCGTGACCGGCAGGTCACGCCAAGATCACCGACAGTCTCACGGCCTTGTGCTAAAGGACCTCGACGCTACCTTCCACCCGTCCTGCCCGCGCTCGCCGCCGTCGACTCCCAGGTGTCACAGGCCATGACGCCCGCAATCGAGCCGCCTGCGGTTCGCCGGACCCGCTCGCCGAGGAAGACGACACCAGCCAGCGCCAGCTACGCGGCGACGTTCCCCAGGCTTCGTCCTCGTCTGCCTGTCGGAATCCGCGTACAGGCTGGCGGAGCGGTAGTGGGAGTCGTGAGTGCCCGCGCGGATCGGTGGGGCCATAGGGTAGGTGCATGCCATCTGCGTCTTACACCACTCCCGCCGCGGCCTTCGACCTGCTCGTGGCTGGCAACCAGCGTTTCGTCGCGGGGGTGCCCGAGCACCCGAACCAGGACGCCGGGCGTCGGGCTGCGCTGGCACCGGTTCAGAACCCGTTCGCGGTGGTGTTCGGGTGCTCCGACTCGCGGCTGGCCGCCGAGATCATCTTCGACCGGGGCCTGGGGGACCTGTTCGTGGTCCGCACTGCCGGACACGTCGCGGGACCGGAGGTGCTGGGCAGTATCGAGTACGGCGTGAGCGTGCTGGACTGCCCGCTGGTCGTGGTGCTGGGCCATGATTCGTGCGGCGCGGTGGGTGCGGCCAGCGCCGTGGTGGCGGGCGGCGATTCGCCCGCCGGATATGTGCGCGACGTCGTGGAGCGGGTGACGCCGAGCGTATTGGCGGCCCGGGCGGCCGGTATCACCGAACCTGAGGAGGTCGTCGAGGAGCACATAAGGAGCACCGTGGACCTGCTGCTGGAGCGTTCGCGCGCGGTGGCCGAAGCAGTGGACGCGGGCAGGACTGCGGTAGTGGGCCTGTGCTACCGCCTGGGCGACGGCCGTGCCCGGCTGGTGGCCGCTCACGGCATCGACGCCGCGGCCGTCACGGTCTGACTGCTTCGGCCCGGTGCCTTGGGGCACCGGGCCGCTAGGGCGCTGGTGCCGGCGTACCGCACGAGCGTGCGAAGCCGTCTGTGGTCGTCGCGGTGGTCGTGGCCGGGGCGTCGGCCTCGTTGGCCACCGCCGACCGGGACGGCCCTGTGACCGCCGGCTGCAAGCGCAGGCGTTCGACCAGCGGATACAGTCCGTGCCATGATCGCCGATCGTTCAAGGCCAACGGATGCGTCAGGGAAGTGGCGAACGCGTGGACATCAGCAGACTCGACCTGGCCCTCCGCTCGGCGGGTGTCGATCCTTCCGAGTACCTGCTTCCCGGCCGCGGCAATGCGCCGGGTCTGTGGGCCCGTGACGGCGGCATCGCGCTGGTAGCCGGCCCTCAGCAGCAGTGGCGGGTCTACGGCGGGGCGGAGGCCACGTTCGGGTTCACCACCTGTCTCAGCACTTTCGATTCCGAGCGTCAGGGGTGCGCAGCGTTCTACCGCGAGCTGACCCGCGCCGACGCGATGCCGTTCGCCGAGGCCACGGCTGTGTGGCAGCAGGAGTGGGCGCGCGGGCAGCAGGACAGGGACATCGAAGCCACCCGTGCGCACCCGGAGCTCGCCACGCTGCGCGCGCGCTGGGACCACAGCTGGGCGGGTCGTCGGGCGCGGGGCGAGGCGCAGATGACCGCTGCCGAACTGCACACCGCGTTCCAGCCCGTGGGGCGAAGCCTGGGCTGGCACCTGGGCGGCTTCGACCCCGCGCCCGTCCCCGACGCCAACCTCATGGCTGCCCCCGGGCCCGACGGCACATGGTGGCTTGCCAACACCGGCGAGCGCGGACGTCGCCCCTGGTTCATCGCGGTCGGGCTGACCGAAGCGGATGCCTGCACGTACGTCTTCGACGACGCAGTAGCGGTCGCGGGCTTTGCGCGCCGGACCACGGAGGTGCGGTGGCGTGCTGAAATCGCGGCGCGGCACTGCGGCGGGCCACTGCCGCCGTGGCCGCCGATCACCTGCTAGCACTCCCGTGAGCGTTCTGCTTTTTCCCTGTTCAGCGGCTTGTCGGCGGTAAATAGAGCCGCCATGCGCCAGGGACAGGGACGGGTTCGCCGGGATGTCGCGTGACCAAGTGGTCGCGCCGTATGTACGGCCACTGTCGCCGCGACGGCCCCCTGCACCGCTTGCAGATGTCGACGGTAGTGGCCCCGCCAGCGGCGGTTGAGGTGCTTCGACAAGGGCGATGAACACGCAAGGCCCCCCGGGGACGGGTGTAGTGCACGCTGCGATCGGGGCCCAGCCTCATGCGTCAAGGCTCCGACGGCCGGACGCGTTCTCGCCCGCACGGACATCCGGCTTGTCACTGCCGTGTGCGAGTCTGCTGCCTGAACAGAGAGCATCGCCGGTGGAGGGGGTTACAGCCGTGTCCGACGGCATCGGGTGGCTGCTGGAGCCGTACCTGGTCGACTGCGTGACCTTCGCGAGCGGCATACCGCCGGCCTCGCTGGCCTCGCGACTCGGTTTCGTCCCTGGCCAGGACGCGCGCCCCAGGTCGGCGCAGGACGCGCGGGAGGCCCTTGGCAGCGGGGCGCGCCGCGTCGCCCGGGTGGGCGAGGCGGCCGGGTGGGCCTTCGCAGTGGAGTACGGCGACGCCGTCGGTGCTACCACTGGAGGCCTCGCCGCGGTGTCACGCGGTGGCGTGGCTGCGGTCAACTTCACGCTGACGCCGTGGAGCCCGCCCTCGCACTTCCAGCACTACCTCGATGGTGCGCACGTCACCGGCTTCGGCGTGGGTGAGGAAGCACGGCGCTACGGTGCGGAACCGGGCCTGCTGGTCCCTGCGTTGGAGGCGCTGGGTGTCCTGCCCTCCGGGCCGCAACTGGACCGGCGCGGCATGCGGTTGACCATGCTCGCGATCGAGGACCACTTCGGCCTGCGCCTGCCGCGGCGTCAGGTCCTCGACGGGAAGCTACCGATGTACCACCTGCGCCAGCACAGCCCGTAGCCTTGGGCGCATGGCAGACGGTGTTCAGTGGCTTGAGACAGAAGACCAGTTCGACCTCGGCTATTGGGCGGTGTTCGCTCGAGACCTGGACCCCGTCGAACTGGTCCGGCGTCTAGGTCCCGTGACGCCGGTGGGTGGGCCGGTCACGCGGTTCGAGGTGGATGCCGTGGAGGCGCAGTTCGACGGCATCGCGGTAAGGGCGGGAGGCAGCGCGGGGTGGGCTTACGGAGTTGTGGAGAACGGCCCCGTGCGACGCGGTCCCGATGCAGCGGTGTGCAGTCTGTCGATCGGCACGGTGGCTGTGGAGTGGTGGTGCACCGTCAATCGCGACATGCGATTCGCGTTCGCCGAGGACGGGCAGGTCGTGTGCGAGTTCGAGCCCGGGGCGGAGCACGAGCGGTCGGGCGCCGACCCGGACCGGCTGCTGCCGGCCCTGCAGCGCGCCGGCCTGGTCCTGCCCGACGGCAGGACGCCCTTCGAGCACGGCATCGACATCGACCGCCCGCTGCTGCGGGTACTCGCGTTGGCCGAGTCGGAATTCGGAGTAGACCTGCCACGTGGGGCCGTGTTGCACAGCGCGCTGACCGCCGGAGTGCTCAGCGAGTGGAACCAGACATCGAGTTCGTAAAGCGGTCAACCGGTGGCCTTCTTGCGCCGCCACCAGCGGATGAGCATGCAGTCCAATGAGACGAAGGCGTCGCGGATCTCGCGGCGCCGAAACCCTCGTCCCCAACCGACTGCCTTTTCGCCCCCCGACTACCTCAACGGATTCCTCGCTGGGAGCGGCCGCTCCTCCGACCTCCCGCCACCGTCACCCGAGAGCCGGCGGAGGCTCTATTCCTGGTCCTTCGCTCAGACGCGGGGGTGAGTGGGGAGCGTCTCGTCGAGGCCTGCTACCCAGCGCGCTCGGTTGATCCACGTGGGGTCGGGGCCCCGTCGGCCCGTTCTCCGGCTCCGAATACCTGATGCGCGACTGCTGTCGCCGCGCCGGGGTTCAGCTATGCCGGAAGCCATTGAGAAGTGGCCTTGACCTGCGCATACGTGACAACTAAGGGTTGCATGCGCTCTCGGGTGAGAGGTGTCCAGTGTCAGGTGGGTGTAGCCCTGGGCTGCGGCGCTGGCGAGTATCACGCGCAGGGGGGTGGCGGTGAAGTGGTCGGTCTCGCCGGCCAGGTGCAGGGTGATGCGTTCGCCGCTGGTGGTGCAGGAGTGCAGGACTATGACGCCGGGCGTGGTATCCGCGCCCGGGTCCGCGGCCGTTGCGGTCGTGCTGGTCAGTATTGGGAGGATGCCGGTGTCAGTCACGTCCGGTGCAACGTCCAACGGGGCCGGGGGTCATGGGCGGTGGGGGCGGTTCACCCGTGCACCCGTCAAGATCGTCTGTGCGGGGGATTGCGGCCACCCGGACGGGTCGCCTCGTGAGCGAGGGCGCTGGTGCAGCCGGAGATCCCATGCGGTCCCCGGTGGCGGGGCCAGGGTTCGGATCCTGGCCGTGTCCGGCGCGTGAGGGCCCTGCTTCTACCAGTGGCCCGCTGTGGTGGTGCCCCGTTGGCGCTCCGGCACGGTGCGCCGCTGTACCGACCGCGCTGCGGGCGCCGGCCCTGCGAAGGGCTCTGCCGCCACGGCGGGTGGAGGTGAAGCCCCGTCACCGTCGCGGTCCGCAGCCGTGCCTTCGGCGAACATGCGCGCCACCTCCTCGCGGGCGATCCGCGCATGCTCCAAACGCTGCCGCGCCGCCTCCGCCTGCACCTCGGCCTCCCGCAGCATTTCCAGCCACGACTCCAGATCCTCCCGGGCCCGCGCCTCCCGGACCTCCAACAACGCAATGCCGCAACGGCAAGGGACCGGGATCACGCTGCCCCGTTGATGATCCACATGATCCGGGCCGTCGCGAGGTCCAGGTCACCCGATGCGGTGTGGCTGTCTGTGCCGACTTTGGTGATGAGGGCCTGGTTCTTGCCGGCGACACCGGCCTCGCAGTCGGTGGCGGCCTGCTGGTACTGGTCGAGGGCCGCGGACCAGTGGCGTTGCGCCTGCGCGTCGGGGACCGGTCCGGGGACCGGTCCGTAGCAATCTGCAGGCCGGGTCTTTGCGACCAGCCGAGGATGACCACCCCTTCCGGTGCTAAGGATTGGATAAGATACGTTCACGGTGTGCCGGGAAGTCTGGTCGGCCTGGGGATGGATCTGCCGCGGTGGTGCGGCAGGGACCCCGGTGACGATGCGGGGATCCCGAAATGCGCGCGGTCGGCACTGTTCTCGTTCTGGTGGTCCTGGCCACGCTGGTGGCCACCGGCGCGCGGCGCTGGCGGATCCCGGCACCCTCGCTGCTGGTCATCGCCGGTCTGGTGGTGGCGCTGATACCGGGCACCCCGCCGCTGCACATCGCTCCGCAGACCATCGCGCTGGTGGTGCTGCCGCCGTTGCTGTACGCGTCGGCGGAGGAGATGTCGCTGCGTGACCTGAAGATCGTGTGGCGACCGGTGGCCGTGCTGGCGCTGGGCTTGGTGCTGGCCTCGGCCGCCGCCGTCGGGGTCCTCGCAGTGGCGCTGACGCATTTGACCGCGCCGATGGCGCTGGTGCTGGGCGCAGTGTTGGCCAGCACTGACCCGGTTGCGGTCACCGCGCTGGGGCGCAGGCTGGCTCTGCCGGGGCGGGTGCAGACCATGGTGCAGGCCGAGAGTCTGTTCAACGACGCCACCTCGCTGGTGCTGTTCAAGGTCGCAGTCGGCTTGGCCGTGGCCGCTAGTGCGGTCAGCTGGCCCAAGGCCGGCGGCGAGTTCTTCCTGCTGGCCGGGGGCGGCAGCGTCATCGGCGCGGCCGTGGCCGCTCTGGTTGCGCTCCTGCGGGGCCGGACCGCCGACCCAATTTTGGAGACGGTGGTCGCCCTGGTCACCCCTTACGGCGCATACGTCCTGGCCGAAGGCGCCCACACCTCGGGGGTGACTGCCGTGGTGGTGGCCGGGGTGGTCCTGGGCCGCTCGGGGTACCGGCTGGGCGACGCGCGGATCCGGTTGCAGTTGCAGGCGGTGTACTCGGTGGTGGTGTTCTTGCTGGAGAGCGTGGTCTTCGCGATCATCGGCCTGGAACTGCCCACCATGGTCCGCGACCTGCCGCCGGGCTCCGGGGCATGGCCGCTGCAGGCGCTGGCCCTGGCCGCGGTGCTGATCGGGTTGCGGGTGCTGTGGGTGTGGCCGCTGTCCAGGGTCGTCCAACCGGTCGAGGGTGCGGCCTCGTGGCGGGTGGCCGCCGTGGTGACCTGGGCCGGCACGCGAGGCGTGATGCCGCTGGCCGCAGCCCTGTCCATCCCCCTGGTCGCCGACGACGGCAGCGTGCTGCCGGGTCGCGCACTGGTGCTGGTGCTGACCACCGCGGTGGTGGTGTTCACCCTGGTCGTCCAGGGACTGAGCCTGGCCCCGCTGGTGAACCGCTCCGGCCTGGCGCTGGAGCCCCAGGACACCGCCCGCGAGCAGGAGCATGCCCGCCAGCGGCTGGCCCGCGCGGGCCTGGCCTACCTGGACCAGCTCGCCGACCTCGATGCGGCCCCCCAAGCTGCCCTGGAGCGGGTGCGCCTGGCCTTGGACGCGCGCCTGCGCCACAGCCTGGCCCAGGATCTGCGCGACCCCAGTACCGAGCAGGCGTCGTTCCTGCACGTGTACCAGCAGCTGCGGCGTGAGGTCATCGCCGTGCAGAGCACCGAGCTGCAGGGGATGTACGACAGCCACCAGATCAGCGACAGCACCCGGCGCCAACTGCAACACGACCTGGACCTGGAGGAGTCCGGCATCAGCGTCAGCCGCTAGACCCCGCAACGAACCTGACCTTGCAAAGGAGAGAAGTCCATGACCTATCAGGGCCGCCGTATGCTGCACCTGCACCTGCACCCGGCAGACCCCGGCCAGGTGCGGGCCAGCATCCACGGCGTGGTTGACGCCGACGCGGCCCAGAACATCGCGGACACAGTCGCCGGGCTCGTGACGGCGGACACCCGCGAGGTGCACCTGGACGTCGACCAGGCCAACGCGCTCAGTGCGGCCGCCGCCGCCATCCTGCTCTTCGCCCTGCTGCGCGCGGCCCGCACCCACGACCCCGCAGCCGCCGTCACCGTCCACCGGGCCGACTCCCGCACCCGCGCCCACATGCGTGAACTGGGCCTGGACCGACTAATTGCCCACAGCGACCACCCCCTGTGAGCAGGAGTCGACTCCAAGGCCAGGGCAGTCCGGGTCGACTGACGCGGTTGGCTGGGGCCCGGAAGGGTCGCTTGGAGCAGACAAGATGCCATCCTGATTGGCCGTCAGGTTGAGTAGATTGCTTCATGGGCGTTGACTCATGGAACATCGGACTGCCGGAAATTCCCTGAGACGCAGTCAAATATGGTGCAGGGTAGCAATGTTCATCGATACCTGAATCTCATTTCTCATCATTTCTGTGGTGCCAGTGGCACTTGTAAGGCAGCGTAGTGGGCGAGCAGGCAGGATGAAAGAGCCGTTGCGGTCACCTGCCTCGGTGAAGGTCACGACTGGCGCGGGTGCGGTCCGCCAGCTGCCAGATGGCCGCGAGTCCTAGCGATGCTCGCCAGATCGCTGGATTGATGTCCACCACCGTCGCAGCTTCGCCCTCACGCCCGACCAGAGGGCGGTTGTCATTGCCGGGGACTTCTCCCGACCGGTGCGCGTGGGCGTTGATGTCCCTTCTGCGGTGTGTCAGGTGAGGGCGGTGATGGCGTCGCCGATGTACTTGGCGCCTAGGACGGCTAGGACGACGGTCATGATCGCGGAGTTGTGGGCGGACATCCACGCCTTCCAGCTGTCGAGGGTAGTGGTGGCGCGCTGGCCGCCGAAGAGGTAGACGGCCAGGGGCACGGTGGTGCACAGCGAGGCGATCAGCACCATGACGATCCCGGCGACGGTCTTGCCGCCGGTTCCTGCTGTGCTGCCGGCGATGGCGAGGGCTCCGCCGACGACCAGGACCAAGTTTTTCGGGTTCGCCACGGCGAGGGTTGCGGACAGGGCGGCGGCCTTGGCGGGAGTGAACTGGTCGATGGCCTTCATCCACCCGGGGGTTGCGGCTTCCTGGCCCTGGTGGGGGCGTGAGGTGAACTGCTTGACCGCGAGCAGGGCGAACAGCAGGCCCAAGGCGAGCTTGAGCCAGCTGGCCCAGGTGGCCGGAGTCCCGTCTCCGCTGGACGCGTCGGCGCCGGAGCCGAGCAGCGCCAGGGCGGCGGTGGCAATGCCCAGGGCTCCGGTCCAGCCGGCGGCGAAGGCGATGCCGTTGGTGCGGCCGTTGGGCGTGGCGAGCATGAGGATGACAGCGATCAGTGGCAGGGGGCTGATGGCGATGCCCACGGCTGAGGGCAGCATCTGCCCGATGGCGTCACCCACGGTCGGGAGCTGCGGTCAGGTCCGGCAGTTGCCAGGTGCCGTCCAGGACGGCGGAGGCGGGCCCGTAGATGCGGGTGATGACGGTGAAGGGCCCCGCTGGAGCTGGAAGCCAGTTCGCGGCCTGGTCGGGGTCAGCAGGCCGGGTGTGCTGGACGTACAGGGTCAGGCCGCCGTCGGCGTCGTAGACCAGGCCGGGAGTGCGGTCGCCGATGGAGTAGCGGTCGATCGGGTTGTCGACCAGCAGGCGCTCGGGAAGCCGGTACAGGGTGGCGGACCAGAAGAACCGGGCCTTGGGTAGCTGGTCGGCAGTGAAGTGGACGGTGTAGTCGCGGGCTGCGGCATTCGGGGGCCGGTTGCCCGCAGTGTCCGTGAGCCAGCCGCCGTACCAGGCTTCCGCCGTAGGCAGGCCGTAGAGTCCCTTGTCCACGCCTACCGCGCGGAGCAGGAAGTCATCGCCCAGTTCTGCGCGGGTGCCGAAGAGCCCGGCAGAGGAGGGGTGCGCGGCCTCGGCCTCGCGCAGCCGGGCGCGGCCGTCGTCCATGCCCTGGGCCAGTGCCTCGCGCAGCTCCGGTGACAGCGCACCCGGCTCGAAACTGCCTGTGCCGTCGATACCGAGGCGGGCCAGGTCGGCGCGCAGTCGGCGGACGTCCTCGCGGACGGGGACGAACTGGAGCAGGAAGTCCAGGTAGGTGAAGAACTCCACGCTCTCGCGGGCCTCTTCGCGCCAGACCGGCCACTGCGGCTCCACTGCGGGTTCGGGCCGCTCGGCGTCGGTGAACTCGGACAGCGGGCGCAGCAGGTACTGCTGCTGCACGGCCTTGAGCGCGTCCACGTCCTGTGGCCCGGCGAGGTAGGCGCGTCCGAGGATGCCCACCAGCTGGGTGTCCGCCCGCAGTACTCCGGCGAGGCCGTCCGGCACCGGGCCGGTCCGACCTGGGCCGGTTACCAGGTAGTCCCCGGCGCTGTCGCCGGTGGTGCGTGAGCCGATGAAGCCGACGTAGGGGGTGTCCAGGTCGTGCAGGGGCAGCACGTGGTAGCGGTCGGTGGCGGGGACGGAGAGCACCCACGGTTCGGTGCGCAGGTCCAGCCAGGCCCAGGAGTAGGGGGTGTCGTTGTTGGGGGTGACCACGTCGGTGTTGGCGGGGGTGAACGGCTGCGGGTAGTGCCGGAAGGTGCCGAAGCCGCCGACGTAGCGGTGGTCGTCGGCGTCGATGGCCTGCGGGTACATGGTGCGGTAGTTCTCGACCAGGGCGAAGCCCCATACCCAGCCGTCGGCGGCGATGCGGCGCGCATCCTCAGGGCGGACAGGGGCGATGGCATCGGTCGTGGTCATGGGGGCGGTCCTTCGTGCTGGTGGGCGGCTTGTGCTTCTGGGGCGCGGGAGGGCGGTGTGCTTACGCCGAATGGATGTCGCCGAGCTTCCAGCTGCGGTCGAAGTAGGGCTCCAGGGGGCCGTACAGGCGCAGGTAGGAGAACCAGGGGCGGCCGGGGACGGTTTGCACCCAGTTGGCCTCGCCTCCTGGCGGCGGAGTGGGGCCGAAGTGCAGGTCGACAGAGCCGTCCTGGTTGTGCAGCAGGTCGGTGTCGCGTGAGCCGCGGTCGCCGCGCTGCTGGGGGTTGTCGATCAGGCAGCGGGTGTCGGCGTCGTAGACGGTCACCGACCAGAACAGCTTGGCGGGCGGATCGGCCGGCACGTGGAGGGTGTAGGAGCGGCCGCCGTCCAGCCAGGCACCGGTGGCGTCGGTGTAGGTCCCCAGGTAGGCCTGCCCCAGGCCGCGGGTCTGGGAGCGCATGGCGGCGGAGAAGGTGACGGCCTCGAAGAACCACGCCGCGCGCTCCAGCAACTGGTCGTGGTGCTCGGCGCGCTGGTCGGAGCGCTCCAGCATGGTTGCCAGGTCCCACTGGCGGTCGGGCCACCAGCGCGAGCCCTCGAACCGCTTGGCGAAGCTGTTGGCCTGGGCCATCAGCCGCCCTGCCGCCGCCCCCTGCTCCAGGATGCGGGACAGGCGCTCGTCGGGGGCGAAGGGTTTGCCCTTCTCGATGCCCAGCTGGCGCAGCATCGCCAGGTAGAAGCGGTCGCGCTCGTCGACGATCTCGGACTGGTAGATCCGGTGCAGAGCCCGGAAGTAGTCCACCCCGCGCGGCTGATCCGCCGACCAGGGGCGGCCGTCCGGCGATACCAAGCGGGTGGGCGCGGTCTGCTCCCGACGGCCCGCCGGGTAGATCCGCACCTGGTCGACCAATGCCTGCGCGCGGGCAGGGTCGGGGTCCAAGGTGCGGAACCCGAAGAAGATGTTCATCCCGCTGGACTCCAGCACGTGGTCGGCCGTGACGCCGGGCGGGGCCGGGGTGTCGGGCGGCAGTACCAGGTAGGTGCCGCCTTTGCCCTGGTCGGGACCCATCTCGCCCATAGCGCCGACCTCGCGCTGCCAGAAGTCGCTGACGCCGCCGGCAGTCGGGCCGGGCGGCAGCTCGATCACCACCGGGCCGGTGGCGCCAAGTTTGATGAAGTTCATGATGTACGGCGTGGTGGCGTTGGCGGTGATGATGCCCAGCCGGTCCCGGTAACTGCGATAGACCACCAGGTCGAACGGGCCCGCCTGGAACTCCTCGGTGTGCACCTGCTGCCACTGGGCGAAGTCCACCATCGGCAGCGCCCACAGGTACACCTGGCACGCCAGCTGGTAGTCCAGCTCATCGAAGACAAGCGGCAGGTCCGCTCGCCGCGGCAGGCCGTCCTCGATAACTACATCGGCCAGTCGGCCGGGAATCAGCGCACCTTCGTCCATAGCAGCGACGGTAGGCGGCACCCACCGCTACCGCATCCGCACGATCCGACCGGCCGGGGGGACTGACCGAAATCTGCAGATCGATGGCTGGACAGAGAAGAGCAGACGCGGCTGAGCGCCCGCTGACAGGGGACTCCCTGACCAATCGCCGGGACAGCGCCTACAGGCGGCCCCGCGCGGTCCGGAGCCCCCGCCCCCACCCTTGCGCGCTGAACTGCGACCGGGCGGAGCCGAACCTAGTCCTTGGGCAGTTCGCCGCGGCGCAGCAAGGCGCGTCCGGCAGCCAGGGTGGCGTGGACCGCGGGCGCTGTGATCGGAATCGAGGATTCTCCCCGGCGGCGCACGATGCTGATGAAGGCGCCCTCAACGCGCCCGTCGACGATGGCTCCGTGCACGAGGAACGGCTTGAGTTCTTCGGGCTGCGCGGGGACGTGCAGGACGATCAGGCTGCCGCCGTTCACCGGCACGGCCTCGATATCCAAGAAGTCCGGCGGCGGGTACAGGTACTTTTCGATCGCGTCCTGGTACTGACGCAGCGTCCGGCCGTCCACCGGCACCGGACAGATACTGCTGATGATCTCCCCGCCCGGGACCTTCTTGCCGCGGATGCCGACGACCACGATGCCGCCGTTTTCGGCGTTGGCGAAGCGGGAGACAGCCTGCGCGATGGAGATTTTTCCGTGGGGTGTCTGGAGGTTGTAGTGGTCGGCCTTGACATCGAGCCAGGGGCCTTCCTCCTGGCCGATCAGTACGTGGGCGTTGCCTGAGCGCAGCAGGTCCAGGGTCGTTTCGCGGGACGGCTTGCCTGTGTCGTAGGCGACAAGAAGGGCCAACGCCCCTTCGCCCACGCGGAACATCTCGGCGGCGTCCCGGCCGCGAGTCGAGCACGCAAGGGTGATGTTCCAGATAGATGGATCGAAGGGGTCGAGCTCCACTCCAGCCAGTGTCGAACGGTTGCGTTGGAGGTAGGGCCGAAGGACGGACCCAAGAAGCTCGGCGATTCTCTCCTCCTCGACATCATGGTGATCGGTGCTGAAGCACAGGGTGACCAGCAGCTGTCCATGGGCATAGGAGAGTGCGACAGGTTCCGCGATGGAGAGGTCTTCATCAAGGCGGTCGTCGAGTGTGATGTTCACCGTGACGTCGTCGCCGTCCATGGCCCGCTTCAAGGCCGCTCTCAGATCAGTGGGGCGCATCCCGTCCAAGTCGTCGGCGTGGAGCAGGAAATTGTCTCCGTCGTAGCCTCGGCGCTCATCGCCGCCAGGCAGGACGAGCACGTGGTCCCTCCTGTCGAACGCGACAGACTTTGGCACGGCCACGTGGCTTCCCTTCCTGTAGTGCGCCCGGATACCACTATGGCCATTGCCTAAGACTGTCCTGCGACGATCCTGTTCGTCAGGTCGATCGTTGCGGTGTACCAGTAGAAGATCCAGTCCAGGTACAGGCCGGCGTCGTACTTGGTTTGCTGCTTGGCGTCCTGGTGGCGAATGCCGAACTGGTTGGCGATCTGGAACAGTGCGCCTTCGTCCTTGCTGAGCAGTTGGTCCTTGACCAGCGCTCGTCGGCGCTCCAGGATGCCGGCGAGCGCGATGACGGCTTGCCGCTTGTCCATCTGCGTTGCGCCGCGCGCCCTGAACTGCGCCAGGGCGTGTTGCAGCTCCGTCGCGTCGGCATCGTGGACGTTCGCGGCAGTGCGGACGGCCGCGACGAGGTCTTCGAGATGGTTAGGCGCGAGGGTTTCCAGGCGGCCGCTGCTGGCCAGGGTCAGCCCAAGCACGCTCTGGTCCAGGATCTGATTGACACGCCACCGGTAGGTCTGCAGGCCCCGGTCGGCGGAATATCCGCCTTCGTGGTGCCATCCGCATCCGGAGAATTCGTGGTAGCGGCGGCGAAGGGGCCGGCGCACTTGATCGGCTAGGAACTCGATGACATCGCACAGATCATCGAGGCTGTAGGCGCTGGCATGCCTGGACACCGGCCACAGTTGCTCCCGGCCGAGTAGGCGGTGCATCTCTGCCGCAGCATCCGAGCCAAGATCCCCATCGAACCCGCCGTCGACACACGCTTCCCCGAATGCCCAGGCGAAGTAGCCTGCGTCAGACAGCTTGCTGATCAACGATGCGAAGCTACGTGACGTGGCGTCCAAGTCGGTTAGCAGGGGCTTCTTCACCTGTCCGCGCCGCTCCGACCAGTACGGCAGTCGGGGCGCGGGGGTGGGCAGGCCGTCTACTGCCGCATGGAGGTCCTTGAGCCAATCGATCTGGGCGTCCGGAGACTCGTCCCACGTCCTCGTGAAGGCGCTCAGGCTTCCTGTGATGCCGGTAAATTCCTCCGCAGGCTCTTCGGAGGTGAATGCCTCCGTCAGGAAGAGCTCGCACTCGCTCGACCAGGTCGCACGCCGGGAGCTGGGTCCGGTGCTGGCTGAAATGAGGCGGTCGAGTTCGGCGCGGACGATCCACAGCGGCCAGGAAACCTCGAAGCTTTGGGAGTGGAAGCGGGAGTCAGACGTCACAAGGACAAGTCTGGCAGAGCCTCTAACCTGGGACACACGAGTTTCGGTGGCGTAGGTTCACGGGGGAATCCACCGGTAGGTCGCAATGGCCTGCGCCCCCAGGCTCGCTGATCCCTACAGGCAGGTTACGTTGTTCGCTGCGGCCCAGACCGCGATGACAGGGCTGAGCGTCGTAGACCAGCCGGACAAGCGGATCTCTCCGGCCGCGGTCAGGGCGTGGGCCTCCGGCAGTCCGTAGGCCTGGACGAGTTCGTCCGCCAGATGGGAAGCGGCCTGCACGAGTGGGGCTCCGGCGTCCGCCAAGTCGTCCAGGAGGGCGGTTGCAGAGGCTTGGGCGCACGCACACGAGAGCGTTCCTCGTGTCATGGGGCCGCCAGGGGCCGTAAGGGTGAGTGCGTACTGTGTCCGGTCCCGGGCAATGGGAAGTGAATTGGGATGGCTGGGCAGCTCGTCGACCAGTGAGGCCTTGAGTAGGGCAGTGCCAGCGGCACCCGCGCGGTCGCGGGCGTGCCGTGCAAGCAGGACCAGGGCGGAGAGCAGGCCGTGCGCCACTTCGTCGACCTGTACGGTCTGGATCTTGTCGTCGAATTCGGTGTGGCAGGACAGCGGCACCGCGGCTGCACCGGACCCGTCGCGGTGCAGCTGTGTGTAGACGCCCTTGCCGTGATAGTCGGGCTGCTCGGCGATCAGGCGCCGGGATCCGACGTGGACGGCGCCGAAGGGGGTGCCTTGAACTCCAAGGTAGGGCTGTGTCTGTAGTAGTTCATTGCGGTGCCGGGTGAAGGACTCCTGGTTGATCGTCATGTCGCCCGGGGACTCTGGGGTAATGACCAGCAAGAGGTTCGGGGCTACACGGCGTCGGACGGCCACGAGGAGGTTGCGTTCGACCTCGGCCAGGCGTTCCTCGCGGGCCCCGCCTTGGAGGAAGCGTTCGCGGTAGGCGGTGGCGACTGTCGCTTCGGACAGCCAGTCGGTCTTGCTGCCTGAGCGGCGCGGGTAGCGCAGGACGTGCTGGCTCGCCTTGGCTGGCGGCACGGTGATGGCGTGCGGTCCGTAGGGGCTGCGGGGGACCGTCAGGAGCATGAATCCGTGACCGGGGCTGGAGGGGTTCTCCTTGCGTAGGACTTCGTAGCGAACTGGTGGAGCTGTGTTGCTGGAGACGACCTGCTGCATGTGGCGCAGATGGCGGTCGTCCAGGTCGACGTCGCGCGCCTTGGAGGGGACGCCGGAGACCTCCGCCATGCCCAGGACCAGGACCCCACCGAGGTGGTTCGCCAGAGCGGTCACATCCTTGGCCAGCTCTTCTCGCCCCTTGTCGTCGAGAGCGTAGTGGGCGGTCTTGTAGTCCAGGTCTTCTGCCTCTGCTGCATCCTGATGGCCAATCAGATCCAGGATGTCCTGATAGGAGAGCGAGTTGAGGATGCCGCCGAAGAGGTCTTCGATCCTGCGTGAGCGATACAGCATCCCCACAGGCTAGTGTCCCCGTGCGCAACTCGCTCCGGCAGCGGAAGGCTTGCTGGCGCCAGCCCGAGCAGGCCGTCCCATCCCTCGGTACTCTCGGCGCGACGAAAAATACGACCAGGCATCCGGAATACCGATCCCTCCAGCGTGTCTATGGGTGAGAGACCGTCATCGCGCATCAGCGCGCTACCCGAGAGGTGACTAGGTGATCATTTCGCCCTCTATCACGTCATGCGCGACAGCCTGCCCGATCGCTCTGCTAGCGCTGTGCATCGGGCGGCGGCTACTCGCGTCCGTCGACAAGGTCCTTCTTCAACGCCATGCCGTGGCTATTGAGAGGGAACGGCGTGCGACCCTCACACAGGTGATTCAGGTGCTGAACTTCGGCGGCACCGCAGTTCACTTCGAGGGCGGGGCACTGCTGTGGGCCGTACGTACCCCGGCCCCGAGCAACAGCCCGGTCGGCCGTTCGGCATTGGAGCGTGTTGCGTGACAGAAGATCCGGCTCCCGACGCGCGATCGCAGGCGGCCTCGACCGATTTCGTCGACTTCGTGGTGAAGAGTACGGACCGCCTGTGGCCGTTGGCGCTACGGGAAGCTGGCAGCGACTTCCACACCGCTGAAGACATCCTGCAGGACACTTTCCTGCGGATGTTCCGGTTATGGGACCGCATTTCGCTCCGCGAGGGAAGCCTGCACACCTACGCGCGAAAGGCAGTACGCAGTGCGGTCGTCGACCTCTACCGGCGCAACGGGTGCGGCCGGGTGGAGCCGAGCGCTAGCCTGCCGGACGCTGTTGCTCGCACCACGTACGGCAGCATCCCCGGTGCGGAAGAACTGTCCGACCTCTCTGTGCTGGCACTGGAGGCTATTGAGCGTCTTCCTCCCCAGCAGCAGCGTGCGGTTACGCTGCTCTACTTGCACGAGATGCCGATCGCAGATGTCGCTGAGGCGATGGGCGTCAAGCCCGAGAGCGTCGGTCGCTACCTGCGCGCTGCGACGAAGACATTGGAGACGATGCTCGTATCTGCGGGGAAGGACGTGGCGCGATGATCACACGAGACCCGGGCACTTACGAAGAACGCCGCTTCGAAGCGCTGTGGAATCTCTACCTCTCGCTGGACGAGGTGGTCGCTTCAAGCATGTCGCCGGCCGATCGTTCCGGTCGCAAATTGCCGCGGGGACTGCATCCCGAGAGCTCTCCGCACGATGGAGCCGAAGGGCCACTTGCGCTGCTGGAATCTGTGCGGTGGCGACGTAGCGCCACAATTGAACTGCGCCGACTCCTGTGCATGCACGTAGAAGCCCCTGACGATGCGCCTCGAAACCGGCGGATCGCCGAAATTTTCGAGCTTCTCGACCTCGACGACGTCGCCCTCCACTGGTGGTCCCGAGCCGCGCTACTCGGCGATCGCGACGCGGCTGACTACCTAGAAGTACTGCGTCAGGATCAGGACACCCCGGAGGACGACCACGTTTGCTACTCAGTGGGCGACGACGTAAGCCCTTCTGACTCATTTGTCATCGTTCCTGACCGCCTGGCAGGAGTCGAGGACTTCGCAGCCACCTTTATCCCTCCGACGGCAACTTCCCGGGATAGGCGCTCCAGTAGCGCCGCAATGAGACTGCTCGAAGGCTGCAGGAAGGCGTACGACACCCGTGAGGCGGACGGTCCGGCGAATAGGGGGGCGTCTGCGGAGGAGACGGAGAGGTGACCGCTAAGGGCTGTCCCGTCATTGATCTTCAGGCGTGGCGGCTTGTGCTGCGGGTTGGAGTGCCGTCCGCTTACGCAACCTGGTTGAGGTTGTGAAGACGGGTGATGCTGAGCATGGCATGGTGGACGCCGTCACCCTTGAGGCGGCAGTCGCGAAGGATTCTCCAGGTCTTCATGCGGGCGAAGACGTGCTCGACGCGGGCTCGGACCTGCTTGTGGGAGCGGTGTGCTCCTTCTTCCAGTCGCACAGCTCGCCGTCGGCGGGGCGTCGGTGCGGGATCAGCAGGCTGGTTCCCAGGTAGCCGCCGTCGGCGATCGTCGTCGTCTGCCCGACGGCGGCCTTCGCCCCGGACTCGGCCCGCGCTTTGCAGTCGTTGCGATTGCCGGGCAGCGGCCGCCCGACTGCGGCGACCAGGCGCGATGGTCGCGTTTCATGATCCTCTGGACCACGTTGGCCAGCTTCGCTTGAGGGCCCGGCGGGCCTCGGACGAGGTCTTGCCCTCGGCGATCTTGCGGCGTGATCCTGCGTAGCGACAGCCGCGACATAGGCAAGACTGAGCTGTTCCTGTTTTGGGCGGCGCCGTGCCTCCTGTCGCCGGTCGGCGCCGACGAGAATTCGGGGTCGACACGGAGTTGCAGATGCCGTAGGTCGGACGGCCCGGGGCGTGCGACGATGCCGGTATGAACCGACTCGCCTCCGCGACGTCGCCCTACCTGCTCCAGCACGCTTCCAATCCGGTGGATTGGTGGCCATGGGGACAGGAGGCGATGACAGAAGCCAAGCGGCGGGACGTGCCCATTCTCTTGAGTGTGGGCTATGCGTCCTGCCACTTATGCTTCTGATAATTTACTGGTGCCATGTGATGGCGCACGAGAGTTTTGAGGACGCCGAACTGGCCGGGTACCTCAATGAGCGGTTCGTGCCGGTGAAGGTGGACCGGGAGGAGCGGCCGGACATTGACGCCGTGTACATGGAGGCGGTGCAGGCGGCCACCGGGCAGGGCGGGTGGCCGATGACGGTGTTTCTGACGCCCGGTGGGGAGCCGTTCTACTTCGGGACGTACTTTCCGCCCGCGCCCCGGCACGGGCTGCCCTCGTTCCGGCAGGTGCTGGAGGGGGTGCATGCCGCCTGGACGGACCGGCGGGACGAGGTCTCCCAGGTGTCGGCGCAGATCGCCGCGGACCTGGCGGCGCGTGGGGACGTCTACGGCGCGACCGGTCAGCGGCCTCCGGACCGGGCGGTGCTGGACCAGGCCGTCCAGGAGCTCGGACGGACCTACGACGAGGAGCGCGGCGGGTTCGGCGGGGCGCCGAAGTTCCCGCCGTCGATGACGCTGGAGTTCCTGCTGCGGCACCATGCCGCCACCGGCTCGGCCGACGCGCTGCGGATGGCTGAGGAGAGCTGCGCGGCGATGGCCCGCGGCGGGATCTACGACCAGCTGGGCGGCGGCTTCGCCCGCTACGCCGTGGACGCGGAGTGGGTGGTGCCGCACTTCGAGAAGATGCTCTACGACAACGCGCTGCTGCTCCGGGTGTATCTGCACCTCTGGCGGGCCACCGGTTCGGCGCTGGCGCGGCGGGTCGCGCTGGAGACCGCGGACTTCCTGCTCGCCGAACTCCGCACCCCCGAAGGCGGGTTCGCCTCCGCGCTGGACGCCGACAGCCCCGGCCCTGACGGGCACAACCACGAGGGTGTCTTCTACGCCTGGACGCCCGCGCAACTGGCCGAGGTGCTGGGGGCCGAGGACGGCGGCCGGGCCGCGGCGCTGTTCGCGGTGACCGAGCGGGGGACGTTCGAGCAGGGCATGTCGGTCCTGCAACTGCCGCAGGACCCTGCCGACGCGGAGTGGTTCGCCGGTGTCCGGGCCGCGCTGCTGGCGGCACGGGCGGAACGGCCGCGCCCGGCCAGGGACGACAAGGTCGTCGCGGCTTGGAACGGCCTCGCCATCGCCGCGCTCGCCGAGACCGGGGCGCTGCTGGACCGGCCCGAGTACGTCGAGGCCGCAGTCGCCGCCGCCGAGCTGCTGGTCTCGGTCCATCTCACCCCGGAGGGACGGCTGTTGCGCACCTCACGGGACGGACGGGCGGGCGCCAACGCGGGCGTGCTGGAGGACTACGCCGACACGGCGGAAGGTTTCCTCGCGCTCTACTCCGTTACCGGGCAGGTGAGTTGGCTGACCAGGAGTGGGGTGCTGCTCGACACGGTGCTTGAGCAGTTCGCTGATGGTGCATCAGGAGCCTTGTACGACACGGCAGCTGACGCGGAGAAGCTGATCCGGCGACCGCAGGATCCGACCGACAACGCCACACCCTCCGGGTGGACGGCCGCGGCCGGGGCGCTGTTGGGCTACGCCGCGCTGACCGGGTCGGCGAAGCACCGCTCGGCCGCGGAGGGGGCGTTGGGCGTTGTCACGGCGCTGGGCCCGCGCGCCCCTCGGTTCATCGGCTGGGGTCTCGCCGTCGCCGAGGCGCTGGTCGACGGCCCGCGCGAGATCGCCGTGGTCGGCCCGACGGCCGCGACGGCCGCGACCGCCGACGCCCGAGCCGATGCCGATGCCGCTGCCGCTGCCGACGCCACGGCCGCGTTGTGGCGGGTGGCGTTGCTGGGCACCGCCCCGGGCGCGGTGGTCGCCGTGGGGGAGCCGGACACTCCCGGGGTCCCGCTGCTCGCCGACCGTCCGCTGCGGGAGGGCCGGCCCACGGCCTATGTCTGCCGTCACTTCAGCTGTGACGCCCCGGTCACCGATCCGGCGGAGCTGGCCGCGAAAGTCGGGTAGCGGGGGCTGGCGCGGGGTGCCGTGCGTGTAGGAACATCAGCCATGGCCTGGGAGATCACGCACGACGCCGAGCTGTTCCACGCCGCCGCGGGTGACTACCTGGCGGCGGACCCGCTGCGCAGCACCGTCCTCATCAGCGTGGCCGACCGGGCTCGGCGGGAGGGCCCGTTCGCGTTCGGCGGCGAGCTGCCGGCCCGCTTCGGCTGGTGGCGGGCCGAGGCCGGCGGTCCGGTTCTGGGCGCGTATGTGCACACCCCGCCGAACCGGCCCAACCTCGGGCCGATGCCGACCGTGGCGGCCCGGGCGCTGGCACTGAAGTGGCGCAGCAGCGGCATCGAGATCGACGGTGTGGCGGGCGGCACCGACGCGGCGCGCAGCCTGGCCCTGGAGTGGACGGCCAGGCAGGGCCGCTGGTCGGTGTTCCGCAAGCAGCGGCTGTACCGGCTGGACGAACTGCTGCTGCCGCCGATGGACGACGAGGCCGAGCCCAGGCTGGCGACCGTGCGCGATGTGCTGCTGGTCGCGCGCTGGTTCGCGGAGTTCGCGGTCGACATCGGGGAGGAGCGCCGGGACTTCACCACGGCGGTGGGCCGCCGGGTGAGGGCGGGGCAGCTGGCGCTGTGGCAGGTCGCGGGGGAGCCGGTGGCCATGGCCGGGTTCACCGCGGTGGTGCTGGGGCAGGGTCGGGTCTCGCCGGTCTACACCCCGCCGGAGCTGCGCGGACGCGGCTACGCGGCGGGGGCGACGGCCGCGGCGAGCGCGGCGCTGATGACCGCGGGGGCGAAGGAGGTGCTGCTGTTCACCGACCTGGCGAACCCCACCAGCAACGCCCTCTACCAGCGGCTCGGCTACCGTCCGGTGGACGACTGGGTGACCCTGGACTTCCGCCCCTAGCGCCCGCCCCGGCCGCCGTTACCGCCGTTACTGCTGGAAGGCTGCTGTCACCGCGTCCAGCGCGCGTTCCACCACGTCGGCGATGTCCTCCGCGCCGTCGGTGCTGGCCCAGTGGTCCACGGCCTCGCCGCACGCGGCGAGGACGGCGGCGACGGTGGCGCGCAGCGCGAGCAGGTCCACCTGCCCGGCCCCCCTGCCCCGCTTGCAGCCCTTGCCCTGTTCGCCCTGCTCGCCCCGCTCGCCCTCGCGTTCGGCCAGGACGCCGACCATGAGGTCGCGGGTGCGCATCATCTCGCCGGCGCTGCGGTCGCGGATCGCCTGGTTGGTGCGCAGCATCCGGGTCCGGAACATCATCTCCTCGCGTTCGGCGGCCATCACCGTGCGCAGCGCCGGGATCAGGGTCTGCCGGATGGATTCCAGCAGCGGTTCGCCGGGCGGCCGGCTCCGGAGCCCCGACACCATCAGCGGGTCGTAGTCGTCCGTGATGATCAGGTCTTCCTTGGTGGGGAAGTACCGGAAGAAGGTGCTCGGGGAGACGTCGGCCGCGGCGGCGATCTGGTCCACCGTGGTGCTGTCGTAGCCCTGTTCACGGAAGAGGCGGAAGGCCTCCGCGCGGATCCCGCGGCGGGTCTTCAGCTTCTTGCGTTCCCGCAGCCCCAGCGGGGCCGCGAGCAGGTCCTCTATGTCGACCGCACCCGCCGGGGCCGGGGCAGGGGCCGTAACCGGGGCCGGGGCGGGGGTCATTCCGGTACTCATGCCTCTGATTGTGCGTGATCACCCGCGGGCTTGGCGACGACGTCGACGGCGCCATCGCCGCCCGCCGCGGCGCGTCCGGGCATCCGCAGGGCCACCAGCAGTGCGGACAGCAGCGCCGCGATGCCGCAGACCAGCAGCACCGTGCCCATGCCCTGCAGGAAGGCGCTGTGCGCGGACGCGGCCAGCGCGGTGTTGTGGGTGGCGTCGGCGATCGCCTGGGCGGCGGAGACCGAGCCGCGCGCGGCGTGGGCGGCCGAGGCGGGCAGGCTGCCGGTGTCGAGGTGGTCGGTGTAGACGCCCGCCAGCAGGCTGCCGAGCAGGGCGACGCCGATGGCGCTGGCGGACTGACGGAGCGTCTGCAGCAGCCCCGAGCCGACCCCGGCCCGGTCCTCGGGCAGCGCGGCCATCGCCGCGCCCATCGCCGGGACCATGGTGAGGCCCATGCCGAGGCCGAGTACGGCGAGCCAGAGCGCGGTCCAGCCGTAGCCGTCGGCGACACCGGTGCTGCTGCCGAGGAACAGGGCCGCGGCGAGCAGCAGCAGTCCGCCGGTGACCACCCAGCGGACGGAGACCTTGGCGACCAGCTTCTCGGACAGCCGCGCGGCCACCAGCAGCCCGCCCATCAGCGGCATCATCCGGACGCCGGTACCGAGGGCGTCGTTGCCGAGCACCGACTGCAGGTACTGCGGCAGCACAAACAGCGCGCCCATCAGCACAAAGGTGACCAGCACCGTGGCCAGGGTGTTCCAGCGGTAGCCCCGGTCGGCGAGCAGGGTGAGGTCGAGCATGGGGTGCGGCTGGGAGCGCTCGCGCAGCACTAGGCCGGTCAGCAGTACGACCGCGCCGACCAGGGTGCCGATGACGGTGAGGCTGCCCCAGCCGTCGGTGGGGCCCTGGATGATGCCGAAGGTGAGCGCGCCGAGGCCGGTCACGCCGAGCAGCGCGCTGGGCAGGTCCACCCGCGGGACGGCCGGGTTGCGGGACTCGGGGACCAGCAGCACCAGGGCGAGGATGCCGACGGCGATCAGCGGGATGTTGATCAGGAAGATCGAGCCCCACCAGAAGTGGTTCAGCAGCGCGCCGCCGATGATCGGGCCGAGCGGCATGCCCAGGGCCATGCCCGAGGTCATCACGGCGACGGCGCGGGCGCGCTCGTTCGGCGGGAACAGGCTGGGGATGATGGCCATGCCCAGCGGCATGATCAGCGCCCCGCCGAGGCCCATCAGGGCCCGGACGGCGATCAGGGTGTCGGCGGAGTCGGCGAAGGTGCCGACCAGTGAGGCGGCGCCGAACAGCAGCAGGCCGCCGATCAGCATCTTCCGCCGCCCGAAGCGGTCGCCGAGCAGCCCGGCCGGCAGCATCGCGGCGGCGAAGACCACCAGGTAGGCGTCCACGATCCACTGCAGCTGGCCGGTGTCGGCATGCAGCTGCACGGCCAGGTCGGGGAGGGCGACGTTGAGGATGGTGCCGTCGAAGCCGAGTACCAGCACGCTGAGGCAGATGGCCCCGAGCGCCCACCAGCGACGGGGCACCGGGGCGACCGGCTCGATCGGGGTGGTGAGGTGCGCAGCAGTGGGTGCGCTCATGGCAGACTCCGTCTTCTGAGTGATTCTGTCTTATGACAGTAACTCTCAAAAGACGGTAGCCGTCAACACGCGACCGTCGCAGACCCTAGGCGACGACCGTGTAGGCGATCAGGGAGACGCCCACGTACTGGACCGTGAAGGCCGCCAGCGTGCAGAGGTGGAACACCTCGTGGAAGCCGAACCAGCGGGGTGAGGGGTTGGGCCGCTTGATGCCGTAGATGACGCCGCCGGCGCTGTAGAGCAGTCCGCCGATCACCAGCAGCACCACCACGGCGATGCCGCCGGTGCGCAGGAAGTCGGGCAGGAAGAACACCGCCGCCCAGCCCAGGGCGAGGTAGCAGGGGGTGTAGAGCCAGCGCGGCGCGCCGACCCAGAAGACCCGGAAGGCGATGCCGGCCAGCGCGCCGATCCAGACCAGCCAGAGCAGCAGCTGCTGCCGTCCGCCGTGCAGCAGCAGGATGGTGAAGGGGGTGTAGCTCCCGGCGATGATCAGGAAGATGTTGCTGTGGTCCAGCCGCCGCAGGATCGCCTCGCCGCGCGGGCCCCAGGTGAAGCGGTGGTACAGCGCGCTGATGCCGAAAAGCATCCAGGCCGAGGCGGAGTAGACGGCGCAGGCGATCCGCGCCCGTTCCGAGCCGGCCAGGCAGATCAGCACGATCCCGGCGGCGATGGACGCGGGGAACATCCCGGCGTGCAGCCAGCCGCGCAGTTTGGGCTTGACGGGCTCGAGGAAGGAGCTCACGGCGTCGGTCATGGGCCCACCATACCTACGGAACCGTAGGTTACTCATTAGTAGAGGGCTGTCCGAAGGTGTGAATCATCACTCGCACCCTGCGCGTATGCCGCTGATGTCGGCATTCGTCACCCGGGGGGAGCGCTCTCCTGTGGGCTGGGTCACTTTCGCCGCTCGGGGGCGGTATGTCGCTTTAGGAATATCGGCGTTACGCTGCCAAGACCCTCAATCACGCCACCGGATCAAGGACGATTCGGTGCGAAACGGAGCGATCGTGTCGTACGAGAACTCTGCCCTGTCCACCTCCGCGCCCACGCAGCACAAACGGTTGCTCGCCTGGGTCCAGGAGATCGCAGAGCTCACCCAGCCCGACCGTATCGAGTGGTGCGACGGCTCTGAAGCCGAGTACCAGCGCCTTTGTGAACTCCTGGTCGACAAGGGAACGTTCACCCGGCTGAATCCCGAGAAGCGACCCAACTCCTACTACGCGGCATCCGACCCGAGCGACGTCGCCCGGGTCGAGGACCGCACCTTCATCTGCTCCGAGCGCGAGCAGGACGCCGGACCCACCAACCACTGGAAGGCCCCCGCGGAGATGCGGGCGGTCTTCGGTGAACTGTTCGAGGGTTCGATGCGTGGACGGACGATGTATGTCGTCCCGTTCAGCATGGGGCCGGTCGGATCCCCTCTCGCCGCGTGCGGCGTCGAGATCACGGACTCCGCCTATGTCGCCGTCTCCATGCGGGTGATGACCCGGATGGGACAGGCGGTGCTGGACTTCCTCGGTGAGGACGGCGACTTCGTCAAGGCTGTGCACAGCCTGGGCGCGCCGCTCGCCGAAGGACAGCAGGACGTCTCCTGGCCCTGCAACAGCACCAAGTACATCTCGCACTTCCCGGAGACCCGCGAGATTTGGTCGTACGGCTCCGGCTACGGCGGCAACGCGCTGCTCGGCAAGAAGTGCTACGCCCTGCGGATCGCCTCGACCATGGCCCGGGACGAGGGCTGGCTGGCCGAGCACATGCTGATCCTCAAGCTCACCCCGCCGACCCGCGGCGGCGGGACGGCCGAGCCCGTCTACGTCACCGCGGCCTTCCCGAGCGCCTGCGGCAAGACCAACCTGGCGATGCTCCAGCCCACGATCCCGGGCTGGAAGGTGGAGACCATCGGCGACGACATCGCCTGGATGCGCTTCGCCGCCGACGGCCGGCTGCACGCCATCAACCCCGAGTTCGGCTTCTTCGGCGTCGCCCCGGGCACCGGTGCGGACACCAACGCGAATGCCGTCGACTCGATGTGGGGCAACACGGTCTTCACCAATGTCGCGCTGACCGACGACGGCGACGTGTGGTGGGAGGGCCTCACCGAGGAGCCCCCGGCGCACCTCACCGACTGGCGCGGCAACAGCTGGACGCCGGAGTCCGGGACCCCGGCCGCGCACCCCAACGCGCGGTTCACCGTCCCCGCCTCGCAGTGCCCGATCATCGCCCCGGAGTGGGAGGACCCGGCCGGGGTGCCGATCTCGGCGATCCTCTTCGGCGGACGCCGCGCCAGCGCGGTCCCGCTGGTCACCGAGTCCTTCGACTGGCAGCACGGCGTCTTCCTGGGCGCCAACGTCGCCAGCGAGAAGACCGCGGCGGCCGAGGGCACGGTCGGCGAGCTGCGCCGGGACCCCTTCGCCATGCTGCCGTTCTGCGGCTACAACATGGGCGACTACTTCGCCCACTGGGTGAAGCTGGGCCAGCAGGCGGACGCCGCCAAGCTGCCGAAGATCTACTACGTGAACTGGTTCCGCAAGAACGCCGACGGAAAGTTCGTCTGGCCGGGCTTCGGCGAGAACAGCCGCGTGCTCAAGTGGATCGTCGAGCGGCTGCAGGGCGGCGCGGACGGGGTGGAGACCCCCATCGGCGTGCTGCCGACCCGCGCGGCGCTGGACCTGGACGGCCTCGACATCGGCGAGGCCGACCTGGATCTGCTGCTCAGCGTGGACCCGGAGATCTGGCGGCAGGAGGCCGCCCTGATCCCCGAGCACCTGGAGCTGTTCGGCGAGCACACGCCGAAGGAGCTGTGGGAGGAGTACGACAAGCTGGTGGCCCGGCTCGGCTGAGCGAGCCGAGCAGTCGGACGGACGGTCGGGCGGTCGGGCGGTCAGCCGGTCGCTCGGCCGGCGGCCTGGAGCGCCGCCGCGTGGGCATCCATGCGGCGGCACGCCAGCATCGCGGTCGCGGTGTCCTGCCGGGCCGCCGCGACCACCAGCAGCCGTCCGGCCAGGGCGTGGGCGTGCTCGTGCAGTTCCTCCGCCGGCTTTGCCTGGTCGTGGGCCGCCTCGGAGCGGATCACCGCGGCGGTCGGGGACAGTGCGCTGATCCTGGCCGCGATCTGCTCCAGCGCGGCGTCGAGCTCGGCCTGCCGGGCGGGCTCGGCGGTGGCCCGGCGGACCGCCGCGGTGGCCGCGTGCAGCGCCGCGAGATGGCCGGTGAGCTGGGCGCCGACGGTGTTCGCGGCCGTGCCGGACCCGGGCGGCTGCTGGTTCTGGGCATGCAGGCTGCTGTTGTGGGCGCGCACCGGTGCGTGCCGGTGCGCCGGGACGGTCTTGGGCTGCTCGTACATGGGGCGCCCTCGGGGCAGGCGGAAAGGGTTGTGGGACGCCATCCTAACTTAGATCGAGTCTAAACTGGATGGTGTCCCACGTTTTGGTGACGCTGGGTTATGGATGTCGGGTCAGGGCTGCTTGTAGCCGTCCAGGAAGGTGCCGATCCGGGTGACCGCGTCGGTGAGCTCCTCCGCCCGGGGCAGGGTCACCAGGCGGAAGTGGTCCGGATCCGGCCAGTTGAAGCCGGTGCCCTGGACCACGAAGATGTGCTGCTGCTTCAGCAGGTCCAGCACCAGCTGGGCGTCGTCCTTGATCTTGTGGACCTTGGGGTCGAGCCGGGGGAAGGCGTAGAGCGCGCCCTTGGGCTTGACGCAGGAGACGCCGGGGATGTCGTTGAGCAGCTTCCAGGCCGCGTCGCGCTGCTCCAGCAGTCGCCCGCCGGGCAGGATCAGGTCCTTGATCGACTGCCGGCCGCCGAGCGCGGCGGCGATGGCGTGCTGGGCCGGCATATTGGCGCAGAGCCGCATGTTGGCCAGGATGCTCAGGCCCTCGATGTAGCTGCGGGCGTGCTCCTTGGGGCCGGAGATGGTCATCCAGCCGGAGCGGAACCCGGCCACCCGGTAGGCCTTGGACAGGCCGTTGAAGGTGAGGCAGAGCAGGTCGGGGGCGAACAGCGCGGTGGGGGTGTGCGTGGCGTCGTCGTAGAGGATCTTGTCGTAGATCTCGTCCGAGTAGACGATCAGGTTGTGCCGGCGGGCGATGTCGGTGAGGCCGCGCAGCAGTTCGTCGTCGTAGACCGCGCCGGTCGGGTTGTTGGGGTTGATCACCACGATGCCGCGGGTGCGGTCGGTGACCTTGGCCTCGATGTCGGCCAGGTCCGGGTACCAGTCCGCCTGCTCGTCGCAGCGGTAGTGGACGGCGGTGCCGCCGGCCAGGCTCACCGAGGCGGTCCACAGCGGGTAGTCGGGGGCCGGGACCAGCACCTCGTCGCCGTCGTCCAGCAGCGCCTGCATCGACATCTGGATCAGCTCGGAGACGCCGTTGCCGATGTAGACGTCGTCGACCGTCAGCTCCTCGAAGCCGCGGTCCTCGTAGTGCATCACCACGGCGCGGCGGGCCGCCAGCAGGCCCTTGGAGTCGCCGTAGCCGTGTGCGGTGGAGAGGTTGCGCAGGATGTCCTGCAGGATCTCCGGGGGTGCCTCGAAGCCGAAGGGTGCCGGGTTCCCGGTGTTCAGCTTGAGGATCCGATGGCCCTGCTCCTCGAGCCGCATGGCCTCGTCGAGGATCGGTCCGCGGATGTCGTAGCAGACATTGGCGAGCTTGCTGGACTGGATTACCTGCATGGATCCGTACCCTACGGGGCGGCGTCGCCCCGCGCGCTGTGATTTTCGTCGTCTGTCAGGTCGAGTCGCCGCAGGGCCAGCTCGGCCCGTCCGCCGCCGCGCCAGCTGCGGATCTGTTCGACGGCCGGTTCGAGCAGATAGGCCAGGATCAGTCGGCCGCTCTCCACCCACCACTCCCTGGCCCGGTCCACCGCGGCGCTGGGCAGCACCGCGAACACGGCGGCCAGGCCGGGGATCCAGCCGAGCAGCAGGCACCAGAGCACGCCGAAGGCCGCGCCGAGCGCCGGGTAGCCGAAGTAGGCCAGCGGGCCGCCGTCCACGGTCCTGGCCACCGCGATGCCGCGGAAGGCGCCGGCCAGCAGGCCGCCCAGCATCAGCGCACCCCAGCCGACCAGGAACCGGTGCAGCCGGCCCGAACTGGGGTAGGTGCGGCGGTGCCGGGCCAGGATCCGAACCACCGTCAGCACCATCAGCAGCGCGGCGAAGTCCTCGCAGCCCAGCGCGGCCCAGCTCTCGTCGGCGAAGCGGGCGAAGCGCAGCCCGGGCAGCAGGAAGGGCACCCCGAGGGAGCTGGGTATCAGCAGGTAGCCGTGGTGCGAGGTGGCCCAGAACAACAGCGGGTCTAGTCCGAACAGCAGTACCATCAACAGCGTCACCAGGCCGCCGGCGAAGGCGACCCTACGGCCCGTCAGGGTCGCCGTGAGCGCCCGTCTCAGTGCGCGCACCAGGGCGCCGCGAATGCGGGCAGGCTGAAGCTGGATCATGGCCATGGGCGGACTCTAGCCCGGTGGCCGGGTGTCTGGACAGCGAATCCCAGGGAATCCCGAGGAACGGGGATTCCGGTACAGAATCAGGACATGGAAAGCCTGGGATGTAGGGTTCCCGCGATCTAGGATCTCCCAGATCAGCACGATGGGGGCGGGGCATGCGGGGCGTGGGGATAGCGGTGCGGCTGCGGCGATGGCTGGTGAACCTGGTGGTTCTGGCCTGTGCGGTGGGGCTGCTGGCGGCCATGGGCCCCAAGGGTTCGGTGGTCGGTAGCGGCCCGGGGCCGTGGCATGAACGATTCATCACGGACGCCCAGGGCCGCGCACTGATCCTGTACGGACTGAACACCTCGAGCAGTGCCAAGAACTCGGCCGACGGAATGCCGTGGATCACCAAGCCCGGGGTCGCCCAGGAATACAACACTCTGGGTACCGATTTCGTCCGCTATCTGATCCAGTGGCGCCAGGTCGAGCCCTCGCCGGGGGTCTTCGACCAGCACTACCTGGCCGAGGTCGCCCAGCGGGTGGCCTGGTACCAGGCCAAGGGCTACCAGGTGCTGCTGGACATGCACCAGGACGTCTACGGCCCGGCCGTCGACGGCAACGGGGCGCCCGCCTGGGCCACCGACTCCGGCGGGCAGCCGGTCAAGCCGCAGAGCCCCTGGGAGCTGACCTACACCCAGCCCGGCGTGGTGCACGCCTTCGACGAGTTCTGGGGCACCCGCCCGGACCACCCCGAGTACCAGCAGCAGTACGTCGCCGCCTGGGAGCAGGTGGCCAAGTACTTCGCCGGCAATACCGCCGTCATCGGCTACGACCTGATGAACGAGCCCTGGGGCGGCTCGGTGCAGGGCCCGGCCTTCGAGTCGGGGCCGCTGGCCGCCTTCTACCAGCGCACCATCGACGGCATCAGGACCGTGGACAGCAGCCACTGGCTGTTCGTCGAGCCGGAGGCGGTCTCCGCCAACTGGGCCATGCCCAGCGCGCTGCCCCGGCTGACCGACCCGCGCAGTGGCGAGGCCAGGATCGGCTACGCGCCGCACCTCTACCCCCAGCCGATCGACAGCGGCAGCACCTACAGCGGCACCAGCGCCTTTCTGACGGACCGTTCGATAGCCTCCTGGACCATCCAGGTGGAGCGCACCGCCCAGCGCCTGGACGCCCCGGTGCTGCTCGGCGAGTGGGGCCTGGACGCGACCGAGCCGAGCGCGCACCTCTACGTCGACAAGGTCCAGTCGGTGCTGGACCAGATGATGATCGGCGAGGCGTACTGGTCCAGCGACCCCGGGCCCTGGTCGCCGTGGACCAAGCCGGGCCAGCCGGCCCCGATCGCCTCGGTGCTGCAGACCGCCTATCCGCGCGCCATCGCCGGTGAACCGGTGTCGTTCTCCTACGACAAGCCCACCCTCCAGCTCACCGTGAGCTGGACCGACAAGCCCGGGGTCACCGGCAGCACCGACGTCTACCTGCCGCCCTCGGACTTCCCGAACGGCGGTCAGATCGACCTCAACGGCGTCGGCAGCCCGCTGACCCACTGGAACCCGAAGACCCACATCCTGTCGGTGACCGTCCCCAAGCAGGCCGGCCTGGTGCACACCCTGGTGGTCACCCCGGCCAACTAGATCGGCCAACTGACCCCAGTTGGAGACCTTCTGACGGAGCGTCCGGGGGTGGCGCCGGTGCGGCGGTGGTCGTCGACCACCGGGACGCCGTCCACCAGCACGTAGGGGATGCCGGTCGGCGGGGTGCGGGGCTGCTCGTAGCTGGCTCCGGCGGCGACCGTGTCCGGGTCGAGCAGCACCAGGTCGGCCCGGTAGCCGCTGCGGACCAGGCCCCGGTCCGGCAGCCGCAGCCGCCGGGCCGGCCGGGCACTGAGGTGCTGGACGCACTCGGCGAGGCCGAGCACGCCCTGCTCGCGGACGTAGTGCCCCAGGTAGCGGGGGAAGGTGCCCCAGGCCCGGGGGTGCGGGCGGTCGCCGACCAGCAGCCCGTCGCTGCCCCCGGTGTGCGCCGGGTGGCGCATGATCGTACGGACGTTCTGCTCGTCGCCGACGTGCTGCAGGATGGTGGTCCCCAGGCTGTCCTCGCGCAGCAGGGCGACATAGGCGGCGAAGGGCTCGACCCGGTCCCGGCGCGCCAGTTGACTGACCGTCAGGCCGACCGCGGGGCGCAGCGCCGGATTGCGCACCCCGCTGATCTGCACGGTGTCCCAGTCGGCCACCACCCCGTGGCAGCCGTCGGAGCCCTGCTGCTCCAGTGCGGTGCGGATCGCGGCCCGCGCGGCCGGGTCGGCCAGCCGGGCCAGGGTCCGCTCGGGGCCGCCCGCGGTGGCCCAGCCGGGCAGCAGCGCGGCCAGGGTGGTGGAGCCGGGGAGGTAGGGGTAGGTGTCCAGGGTCAGGTCCACCCCGTCGGCCAGCGCCGCGTCCAGCAGCGCCGTCAGCTCATCGGCACGGCCGGCGTTGACCTGGAAGTTCATGGTGGCGTGGGCCAGGTGCAGGGCGCAGCCCGAGCGGCGGGCGACCTCGATCATCTCGGCGTAGGCGTCCAGCGCGTGGGCGCCGTAGGAGCGGTGGTGCGGCGAGAAGTAGCCGTCGTGGGCCGCGACGGTGCGGCAGAGCGAGACCAGTTCCCCGGTGTCGGCGTACATCCCGGGGGAGTAGCTGAGCCCGGCGGAGAGTCCGACCGCCCCCTGCTCCAGGGCGAGTGCCAGCTGACGGTTCATCAGCGCGGTCTCCGCGGCGGTGGCCCTGCGGTCCTCCCAGCCCAGGACCAGGGCGCGCAGGGTGCCGTGCGGGACCAGGTAGGCGGCGTTGACGGCCAGGCCCCGGCCCTGCGGGCCCGCGTCCAGCCGGTCCAGGTACTCGCCGACGCCGCGCCAGGACCAGTCGAGACCGGGCGGCTCGCCGTTCCAGCCGGCCAGTTGCCGGCGCAGCCCGGGCAGGGTGCTGTCGTCGACCGGGGCGTAGGACAGGCCGTCCTGGCCCAGCACCTCCAGGGTCACCCCCTGGGCGGCCTTGGCCTCGTGGCCGGGGTCGGTCAGCAGGGCCAGGTCGGAGTGGGCGTGCATGTCGATGAAGCCGGGGGTCAGCGCGAGGCCGTCGGCCTCGATGGCACGGGCGGCGGCGGGGCGGGGGCCGGGGTCGCCCTCGCGGTGGATCTCCCGGATCAGGCCGTCCCCGATCAGCGCGTCGGCGCGGTAGGGCGTGCCGCCGGAGCCGTCGACCACCAGGGCGCCGCGGACCACCAGGCCGCCGGCCGGACCCTCGTCCGAGACCTCGGCCGGCATCAGAAGAAGGTGCGGATGTAGTCGCTGACCGTGCCGTCCGCCTCGACCTCGGGGATGAGCTGCCACTTCTCGAAGACGGTGCAGGGGTGGGACAGGCCCAGCGCGACCCAGTCGCCGACCTCCAGCGCGGCGCCCGGCCCGACCGCCATGAACGTGTGCTGGTCGGAGAGCTTGCTGACGGACAGTCCGGCCGCCGGGCGGACCTCGCCGGTGGCCGGGTCGCGGACCAGGGTGGGCACCGGCAGGCCCAGGTCGTAGGAGAGGTCGCGCTTCCCGGCGTTCAGCAGCGCGAGGCCCGGCTCCGGGCGGGACACCACCTGGGCCCAGAGCCGCAGCGCCGGGCGCAGCGTCTCGGCGGGGGCGTGCAGCGGGGTGATCGCGGCGTAGTGGACATGGTCGTGGGTGACGTACGCGCCGCTGCGCAGCAGCCGCAGCACCGGCCGGGAGAGCCGCAGCGCGTCGGCGGTCAGCGCCTCGGCGACCAGGTCGAAGTGCTCGCTGCCGCCGGCGCTGACGACGATCTCGTCCGCCTGCCGGAAGTGGCCCGCCGCGTCGATCAGGCGGGCCAGCTCGACCAGGTCGGCCAGCCAGGCCCGGATCGGGGCCCGGTCGTCGGCGCCGGGGTCGATGGTGCCCTCGTAGCCGGCCGCGCCCACCAGGCGCAGCCTGCCGCTGGCCGCCACCCGTGCGGCCAGCTCCAGCGCGGCCTGCACGCCCCGGACGCCGGTCCTGGCGCCCTCCGCGCCCAGCTCGACCACCACGTCCACCGGACGGGTGCCGGGGACCTGCTCCATCAGTTCCACCCCGCGCACCGAGTCGACGTAGCAGACGAAGCGGAACCCGGGGTCGGCGTCCAGTTCGGCGGCGAGCCAGGCCAGCGCGGCGGCGTCCACCAGCTCATTGGCGAGGAAGATCCGCTGCAGGCCGAAGGCCCGGTACATCCGCAGGTGCGAGGGGACGGCGGCGGTGATCCCCCAGGCGCCCAGGGCCAGCTGCCGCTGGTAGAGCTGCGGGGCCAGCGGCGTCTTGCCGTGCGGGGCGAAGGCCAGGTCGTGGGCGGCGGTCCAGCGGGCCATCAGCTCCAGGTTGTGCCGCAGCGCGTCGGCGTCCAGGGTGAGCAGGGGAGTGGTGAACCCGTCGCGGAACAGGTTCGCCCGCTCCGCCGTCAGCTCGGCCACGGTCAGGCCGGCCGAGCGGGGCGGCAGGCCCTTGAATCGCCAGTCGACAGGGGTGCTGCCGAGGTCCTTGAGGGCGGCGAGGTCCATGGGGCTCCTGGTATTGCGTGTGTTGCAACGGTCATTGCATATCCTGCCGCACAGGGGTTGACCCGTACAGCCCCACGATCTTGAGGAGCAGCACCATGAGCAAGTCCGTCGTCCGCACCGACCAGGCCCCGACCCCGATCGCCAGTTTCTCCCAGGGTGTCGCCAAGGGCGGCCTGCTGCAGGTCGCCGGCCAGGTCGGATTCGACCCGGCGACCAGCGTCCCGGTCGGCCCCGGGCTGCGCGAGCAGATCGACCAGACCCTGCGCAACGTCGAGTCCGTGCTGGTCGCGGGCGGGTCCGGCTGGGCCGACGTGATCATGGTGCGGGTCTACCTCACCGACACCGCGCACTTCGCCGAGCTCAACGCCGCCTACGACGAGTGGTTCGCCAAGGCGCTGCCCGAGGGCGGCTACCCGGCCCGCACCACGGTCTACGTCGGCCTCCCGGCCGGCCTGCTGGTCGAGATCGACGCCCTGGCCGTCACCGGCTGAGAGTAGTTTGGCTCCGATGCCGTCGAAGGGGAGTCGACATGCTCGGGACCTATGCGTTCGTGGTGGTGCTGGGAGGCGGCGCCGGGGCCGCGGTGCACCAGCGGGTACGGCGCGAGGCCGGTCTCCACACGGAGTCGCTGCCCTCGCCGCTCCGGGTCCTGCTGCTCTCCGTCGCCGCGCTCGGCGCCACCGCCGCCGCCTGCGGCTACCACTGGCACGTGCTGGCGCTGCTCTGGGCCGCCGCCTTCGCGGTCCCGTTGTCGCTGGTCGACGTCGCCGAGCACCGGCTGCCGCGCCGGCTCACCTACCCCTCGGCGGCCGGAGCGCTGCTGCTGCTCGCGGTCGCATGGTTCGCCGGTGACCGCACCGGGTCCGCGCTGAACGCCCTGTACGGGGCGCTGGCGCTCTGGGCGGTGTTCTGGGTGATGGCGCTGCTGCTCCCGTTCGGCCGGGGCGACGCCGCCCTGGGGCTCACGGTCGGCGCCGTCCTCGGCTGGTACGGCTTCCGCACCCTCTTCGAGGGCTGCGTGCTCGGCTTCCTGCTCGCCGGGCTCTACGGAATGGGAAAGCTCGTCGCGCGCCGAGCCGGGCGTCGCGACGAGCTCCCCTTCGGTCCGTTCCTGCTGCTGGGCACGCTCCTCGCGGTCGCGCTCAGCTCCTAGCCCTCAGGCAGGGGCAGTTACGGCATCGCGTGGACGAACGCACCCTCGTTCAGGGCGAACTGGTTGCCGTTCTTGGCGTCCCAGGCGGTCGACCAGGTCATCACGCCGCCGATCGACGGCCAGAGGGTGGTCGGCTTGTAGGTACCGCAGTTGGTGCCCTTGGCGATGCAGTTGAGGGCGTTCTCGACCACGCTCGGCGCGACATAGCCGCTGCCCGCCGCGCTGGACGAGGCCGGGACGCCGATGCCGACCTGGGCGGGCTTGAGCCCGGCCTGGATGGCGGTGCAGACCATCGAGGTGATGAAGTCCACGGTGCCCTGGCTGTAGACGCCGCCGTCACAGCCGTTCATCGAACCCGAGTTGTAGTACTGGGTGTTGACGATCGTCAGCACGTCCTTGACGGCCAGTGCGGTCGCCAGGTAGTCCGAGCCGGCGCTCAGCATGTCGATGGTCTGCGGGGCCATGGTGAGCACGAAGCCGGAGCCGGCCTTGCTCGCCAGGGAGTGCAGGGCCTGCGCCATGTAGGTCGGATTGAGGCCGTTCTCCAGGTCGATGTCGACCCCGTCGAAGCCGTAGGTCTGCATCAGCGCGTAGGCGCTGTTGGCGAAGTTGGTCGCGGCGGCGGAGCTGGCGACGCTGATGGTGCCGTTCTGGCCGCCGACCGAGATGACCACCTTCTTGCCCGCGGCGTGCTTGGCGGCGATGTCGGCCTTGAACTGGGCGTCGGTGTAACCGCCGAGCTTGCTCTGCAGGGTCGGGTCGAGCGAGAAGGTGATGCCGCCGGTGCTGCTCGGGTCGGCGGTGGCGAAGGACACCGCGATGATGTCGTAGGCCGAGTTGACGTCGCTGATCTTCTGGTCGGTCGCGCCGTTGTCGAAGTCCTGCCAGTAGCCGGTGACCAGGTGCTTCCCGGTCGTCGGCGGCGTGGTCGTGGGCGGCGCGGTGGTCGGCGGCGCGGTCGTCGGCGGAGCCGTGGTGGGGGGCGCGGTGGTGGGCGGGGCGGTGGTCGGCGGGGCCGTCGTCGGCGGCGCGGTGGTGGGGGGTGCGGTGGTCGCACCGGCCGCGCCGCTCAGCGTCACGTCGTCGGCGTTGTAGGCGCCCTGGCCGTACCAGCCGTGCAGGTAGATGGTCACGCTGGTGGTCGACGCACCGGTCTTGAAGGTGGTGCTGAGCTGGTTCCAGGAGCTGCTGTTGGACCAGGTGCTGACGTCCGTGGTCCCGTCCCCGCTGGTGCCCAGGTAGACGTAGGGGCCCTGGACCCAGGAGCTGAGCGAGTACGAGGAGTTGGGCTGCACACTGATGGTCTGGGTGCACTGCGCGGTGTCGCCGCTGGTGGGGGCCGCGGAGAGGGCGTGGGTGCCGGAGTGGACCGGGCTGGAGACCACGGACGCGGTGCCGGCGCTACAGCTCCAGTTGGAGAGCGTGCCGGTCTCGAAGCCGGGGTTCGCCACCAGGTTGACGGTGTCGGCGCTGGCGCCACCGGTGAAGGCGGCCAGTCCGGCGACGCCGAGACCGATGACGGTGGCACAGGCGGTGACTGCGCCGATGGCGCGGCGAGGGGAAGCCATGGATTTCTGTCCTCAATGTGGGGGAGGGGAAGACAGCAGATGACGCTTGACCCACAAGTTGGACTAGACCAGTAGCCGTGTCAAGAGCACCCGTCGGCTCTTAAGGTCCCGTTAAAACAACCCCCACCAGGCACGTTGATCGCCAAAATGGTACAGACCGCACATGGAAGGGATCTTCCACATGCGGTCTGTACCAATCGAATGCGAAATCAGCCCTCGCTGGAGGCCGACCAGATGTTGATGTCCGCCTCGGTGGCGTAGCGGTCGATCTCGGCCAGTTCCGAGTCCGTCAGCTCCGGTCCCTGCAGCGCGGCCACATTCGTTTCGAGCTGGGTCACCGACGAGGCGCCGATCAGCGCGGAGGTCATCCGCGGGTCGCGCAGCAGCCAGCTCAGCGCCAGTTGGGCCAGCGACTGGCCGCGCTTGGCGGCGATGTCGTTCAGCGCCCGCAGCTTGAACAGGGTCTGCTCGTTGATCGCCGCGGGGTCCAGCGACTTGCCCTGGGCCGCCCGGGAGTCGGCCGGAATGCCGTTCAGGTAGCGGTCGGTGAGCAGCCCCTGCGCCAGCGGCGCGAAGCCGATGCAGCCGGCCCCCTCCGCCTCCAGCACGTCCAGCAGGCCGTCCTCCTCGGTCCAGCGGTTCAGCATGGAGTAGGAGGGCTGGTGGATCAGCAGCGGCACCCCGAGGTCGCGCAGGATCGCGGATGCCTTGAGGGTGTTCTCCGCGCTGTACGAGGAGATGCCGGCGTAGAGCGCCTTGCCCTGGCGGACGGCGGTCGCCAGCGCGCCCATCGTCTCCTCCAGCGGGGTGTCCGGGTCGAAGCGGTGCGAGTAGAAGATGTCGACGTAGTCCAGGCCCATCCGCTGCAGCGACTGGTCCAGGCTCGCGGTCAGGTACTTGCGCGAGCCCCACTCGCCGTACGGGCCCGGCCACATGTCGTACCCGGCCTTGGTGGAGATGACCAGCTCGTCCCGGTACGGGCGGAAGTCCGCCGCCAGGTGCCGGCCGAAGTTGGCCTCCGCCGCCCCGTACTGGGGGCCGTAGTTGTTGGCCAGGTCGAAGTGGGTGATGCCGAGGTCGAAGGCGCGGCGCAGGATCGCCCGCTGCGTCGCGAACGGCTTGTCGTCGCCGAAGTTGTGCCACAGGCCGAGCGAGATCTCGGGCAGCTTCAGACCGCTGCGGCCGGTCCTGCGGTAGGCCATCGATCCAGCGTTGGAAAGCGGTTCATAGCGGGTCTCGGCAGCCCGGTACGGAGCTGGGATCATCGGGGTGACGCCTCTCGTGCGAACAACAGGTGGGTGATTTTGTCAGCTGGTTGAACAATAGTCCCGCGGTGCTCCCGGATGTAGGACGTCCTCCGTGTCCGGAGTAGGGTGACCACCCCGGGGGCGAGCAGTGGAGGGGCTACAAAAACCATGGATCTGGGCAGGGTGATCCGCCGCGCGCCGGTGCTCCGGCAGCTGACCTACGGCCTGTACGGGCGACGCGTCGAGGCGCACCTCGACCACGCCCATGTCCCGCGCCACGTCGGCGTGATGCTCGACGGGAACCGCCGCTGGGCCAGAGCCGCCGGCATGTCCACCGTGGACGGCCACCAGAGCGGCGCGGACAAGATCCCCGACTTCCTCGGCTGGTGCGAGGAGGTGGGCGTCGAGGTGGTCACCCTGTGGATGCTGTCCACCGACAACCTCAGCCGCCCCAAGGAGGAACTGCTCCCGCTGCTCGGCATCATCGAGGAGGCGGTCCGCGACCTGGCCGCCCCCGGCAGCAACTGGAAGGTGCACCCGGTCGGCGCGCTGGACCTGCTGCCCGAGCAGCTCGCCGCCGTGCTCAAGGACGCCGAGCAGGCCACCGCGGAGCACACCGGCGTCCTGGTCAACGTCGCGGTGGGCTACGGCGGCCGGCACGAGATCGCCGAGGCGGTCCGCAAGCTGCTGCAGGAGCAGGCCGCGCTGGGCACCTCGGTGGAGCAACTGGCCGAGATGATCGACGTCGAGCACATCGCCCGGCACCTCTACACCAGCGGCCA
Source organism: Streptacidiphilus alkalitolerans (assembly GCF_042511045.1). Lineage (NCBI taxonomy): Bacteria > Bacillati > Actinomycetota > Actinomycetes > Kitasatosporales > Streptomycetaceae > Streptacidiphilus > Streptacidiphilus alkalitolerans. The sequence goes on along the minus strand of NZ_JBHEZX010000013.1, from coordinate 130,073 downwards.
GCCCGATCCGGACCTGGTCATCCGCACCTCGGGCGAGCAGCGGCTGTCCGGCTTCCTGCTCTGGCAGAGCGCGCACTCCGAGTTCTACTTCTGCGAGGCCTACTGGCCCGCCTTCCGCAAGGTCGACTTCCTCCGCGCGCTGCGCGACTACGCCGCCCGCAACCGCCGCTACGGCGGTTGAACAGCTGGTGACGTTGACGCGTCAGTTCGTTTCTGTTGGCATGGGTTCGTTACCACGGGGGAATAACCGACGCAGACCGTGAGCTCGGCCACTCGGGGCCCGAGGGATCGGTGAGCCGCGGATGACAGCAGGTCGTCCGCCCGGGAGGCTTCGTGGTCAGTTCCAAGAGCCGCCGGAGTTTGCATGACCGGCGCACGTACGTCCTCGACACCAGCGTCCTGCTGGCCGACCCGAACGCGATGACCCGCTTCGAGGAGCACGAAGTCGTACTCCCCGTGGTGGTGGTCACCGAACTGGAGGCCAAGCGGCACCATCCGGAGCTCGGTTACTTCGCCCGGCAGGCGCTGCGCCTGCTGGACGACTTCCGGGTCAGGTACGGCAGGCTCGACGCCCCGATTCCGGTGGGCGACGTGGGCGGCACGATCCGGGTCGAGCTGAACCACACCGATCCTTCCGTTCTCCCGGCCGGCTACCGGCTCGGGGACAGCGACAGCCGGATCCTGGCGGTCGCCCGCAATCTGCAGGCCGAGGGCTACGACGTCACCGTCGTCTCCAAGGACCTGCCGATGCGGGTGAAGGCCAGCTCGGTGGGCCTGCTCGCGGAGGAGTACCGCGCCGAACTCGCCATCACCTCCGGCTGGACCGGGATGACGGAGCTCGCCATCGGCGGCGAACAGGTGGACGCCCTCTTCGGGGCCGAGCGCAGCGAGACCGTCGACATCCCCGAGGTCGGGGACCTGCCGGTGCACACCGGCCTGGTGCTGACCTCGGAGCGCGGCAAGGCCCTGGGACGGGTCACCGCGGACGGCCGGGTGCGCCTGGTGCGCGGGGACCGCGAGGTCTTCGGCCTCCGCGGACGCAGCGCGGAGCAGCGCATCGCGCTGGACCTGCTGCAGGATCCGGACATCGGAATCGTCTCCATGGGCGGCCGGGCCGGCACCGGGAAGTCCGCGCTGGCGCTGTGCGCCGGCCTGGACGCGGTGCTGGAGCGCCGGCAGCACCGCAAGGTGATGGTCTTCCGGCCGCTGTACGCGGTGGGCGGGCAGGATCTGGGATACCTGCCGGGTTCCGAGTCGGACAAGATGAGCCCCTGGGCCCAGGCGGTCTTCGACACCCTGTCCGCGGTGACCACACCGGATGTGATCGAGGAGGTGCTCTCCCGGGGCATGCTCGAGGTGCTGCCGCTGACCCACATCAGGGGGCGCTCGCTGCACGACGCCTTTGTGATCGTGGACGAGGCGCAGTCGCTGGAACGCAATGTGCTGCTGACGGTCCTGTCCCGGATCGGCCAGGGCTCGCGGGTGGTGCTCACCCACGACGTGGCGCAGCGGGACAACCTGCGGGTGGGCCGGTACGACGGGGTGGTCGCGGTGGTGGAGAAGCTGAAGGGCCATCCGCTGTTCGCGCACATCACGCTGAACCGCTCCGAGCGCTCGCCGATCGCGGCGCTGGTCACCGAGCTGCTGGAGGACATCCAGCTCTGACGGAGACCGCTGTACGAAGAGTGCCGCCGCCCCTGGAGCCAGGGGCGGCGGCACTCTTTTGGCAAAGTTGCCCGATCGTAACCATGGGCTCAGCCGTCCCACAGGGGATCCGCAGAACTTTTCGCCCCATCCGCCATGTGAGTTTCGACACGTTAGTAAGAATTGCGTCGGCGGGGCCGGGTCGGGCATGGTGTGGGTTCTGTCAGGCCCCGCTTGCGGTATGACTGGGCATCTGTTTGACGGTCAGTCCGCAAGCCGCCCGAGCACCATGGCGCCCCGGCATCCCCGGGACGCTCCGGGCCCGTGTCTCCCGTGACCAGTTCAGGGGGAGGCCAGCGTCAGGGGCGGAGTTCGCCCGTCCGGTCACCACGCGGGCGACGCTGGAAGGAAACCGTGTGAACCGGATCTCGGTACGGGGTGTGGCCGTGGCCTCAGCCACCGCCGTCACTGCCGTCGGAGCTGTGGTGGGGGTTGCCAGCGGCAGCGCCGCCCAGCCGACCACCCAGGTCGCCGACGCGGCAGGATCCACCCTTCTCGCCGACATCCCGTCCGGCGACGGCGCCCAGACGGTCGTCGACAACCTGGCCCGCCAGGCCGACGCGCAGCAGGCTGACGCCGACGCCGCCGCGCAGAAGGCCGCCGACCAGGCCGCCCGGATCAAGGCCGCGAACGCGGCCAAGGCCAAGGCGGACGCGGACAAGGCAGCCAAGGCCGCCGCGCAGGCCCACGCCGACGCGCTGGCGGCCAGTCGCGCCGCGGCCCGCGCCACGCTGACCAAGAACTTCAGCCCGGGCTCGGTCCAGGCGATGGCGCTGGCCATAGTGGGCCAGGCCCAGTACCAGTGCTTCAGCAACATCGTCACCCGTGAGAGCGGCTGGAACTACACCGCGACCAACCCCAGCTCGGGTGCGTACGGCCTGGTCCAGGCACTGCCGGGGGACAAGATGGCCTCGGCCGGCGCGGACTGGCGGACCAACCCGGAGACCCAGATCAAATGGGGTCTGACCTACATGAACTCCCGCTACGGCAGCCCCTGCGGCGCGTGGAGCTACTGGCAGGTACACCACTCGTACTGAGCCCGGAACGGCTTGAGGACAAGTTGAAGCCCCCGATCCCTGTCCGATCGGGGGCTTCGTGTACTTCTCCCACGGAACCGGCCGCTGTGTGCGTGGCGGCCTCGGACTGGTCGTCCCCCGGTCCGCCCGGGGCTAAACCCATATCGTCGAAAATGACCGGATTTTCCGATATTCGTCCGATCTGGCTTCTCCGCCGCCGTCCCCGGCCCCGGTGGGGCGCCCCTGGCCCCGCCGCCCGCACCGGGTAGCGTTCTCAGCGCACGCACATGGGGTGGGAAGGGGCGGGGAGCAGCGATGGAGCCAGCCGGCAGGGGAGCACGGCCGCGCGCGGCGCTGGCCTCGGTCGTGGCACGGGTCGGCGCGCGGCTGGAACGCCGCCGCCGCGAGGCCGAGCACGCCGTCCAGGCCGCCGAGCACCGCAACGACCCGCCGCCGCTCCCGAACGGCCGCCCGCTGCCGCCCGGGATGCCGCTGGACGGGACGGCGGGCGAGAGCCCGGCCTTCCCGGCCCGGTCGAGCAGCCCGGTCGAGGCGGTGCCGTGGAGCCTGCGGGTCACCGCCGAGATCGTCTGGCGGCTGCTCATCGTCGGCGCCGGCCTGTACGTCCTGTTCCAGGTGGTGCAGACGCTGCGGATCGTCGCGCTGGCCTTCATCGCCGCGCTGCTGATAAGCGCACTGCTGCAGCCCACCGTGGCCTGGCTGCGCCGGCACGGGGTGCCCAGGGCGCTGGCGGCGGTGATCACCTTCCTCAGCGGGCTGATCGGCATCGGCCTGGTCGGCTGGTTCGTCGGCTGGCAGGTCAGCACCAATCTGAACCAGGTCACCGACCACATCCAGACCGCGATCACCCAGATCCGGAACTGGCTGACGCACGGTCCGATGCACCTGACGGACAAGCAGATCAACCAGTTCGCGCAGACCCTGTCCAAGGCGGTCGGCAACAACAGCGACCAGATCACCTCCTACGGCTTCTCCACGGTCAGCATCGTCATAGAAATCCTGACCGGGGTGTTCCTGGCGGCGTTCTGCACCTTCTTCCTGATCTACGACGGCGAGCGGATCTGGAGCTGGGTGCTCCGGCTGTTCCCGCCGCCGGCCCGGCTGGCCATGGCCGGGGCCGGCCCGCGGGCCTGGTCCACGCTCACCGCGTACGTCCGCGGGACGGTGCTGGTGGCCTTCATCGACTCGGTCTCCATCGGCATCGGCATCTACCTGCTGGGGGTGCCGCTGGCGGTGCCGATCTCGGTGCTGATCTTCCTCGGGGCGTTCGTCCCGCTGGTCGGCGCCCTGGTCACCGGGACCATTGCGGTGCTGATCGGCCTGGTCACCCATGGCGTCTTCACCGCGCTGATGGTGCTGGTGGTGCTGCTGGTGGTGCAGCAGATCGAGGGCCATCTGCTGCAGCCGCTGATCCTGGGCCGCGCGGTCCGGGTGCACCCGATCGCGGTGGTGCTCTCGGTGACCGTCGGCTCGGTGGTCGGCGGCATCGGCGGGGCGGTCGTCGCGGTCCCGCTGGTCGCGGTGACCAACAGCACCATCGGCTACCTCAAGGCCCGCCAGCACGCCGGCGAGGACGTCAGGGCGGCGCTGCTGGCCGCCCAGCAGCACCCGGCCGCGCCGGTCCAGCCGCAGCCGGGCGTGCCGGAGCCCCCGCCGGGTTCCGCTTCCGGCGGGGGCTCCGCGAACGCGCAGGACTGAGCGGCAGGAGCGGCCTCAGCCCTGGATCCGGCCCTCGGCCTCCAGGGTGACGCCGACGGCCTGGACCACGGCGGCGATCCGGATCGCGGCCTGGACCACCTCCCGGTCCACCCCGGCCTTGCGCAGCACCTGCTCGTGCGAGTCCAGGCACTGGCCGCAGCCGTTGACCGCGGAGACCGCGAGGCACCACAGCTCGTAGTCGACCTTGTCCACGCCGGGGTTGCCGATGACGTTCATCCGCAGCCCGGCCCGCAGCGTCCCGTACTCCTTGTCGGAGAGCAGGTGCAGGGTCCGGTAGTAGACGTTGTTCATCGCCATCATCGCGGCGGCGGACTTCGCGGCGGTGTACGCCTCGGGGCTCAGCTCCGCCTTGGCCTGCGGCTCCAGCTCGGTCAGCACCCGCTCGCTGCGCGAGGCGATGGCGCAGGCCAGCACCGTGCCCCAGAGCTGCTGCGGCGGGAGGTCGGAGTTGCCGATCACCGAGCCGAGGTTGAGCTTCAGGTCCTTGGCGTAGTCGGGCAGGGCGGCCTTGAGTTCGTCGAGGGCCATACCGTCACTCACCGGCCAGCAGGGCCACCGGGTCGAGCGTGCTCTCGCCCTTGGTCCAGTTGCACGGGCACAGCTCGTCGGTCTGCAGCGCGTCGAGGACCCGCAGGACCTCCTTGGGGTTACGGCCGACGGAGCCCGCGGTCACCATGGTGAACTGGATCTCATTGTTGGGGTCCACGATGAACACGGCGCGCTGGGCGGTGCCGTCCTCGGCCTCGACGCCGCAGTCGCGCATCAGCTCGTGCTTGATGTCGGCCAGCATCGGGAAGGGCAGGTCGCGCAGGTCCTTGTGGTCCTTGCGCCAGGCGTGGTGCACGTACTCGGAGTCGCCGGAGACGCCCAGGATCTGCGCGTCGCGGTCGGCGAACTCCTCGTTCAGCTTGCCGAACGCGGCGATCTCGGTGGGGCAGACAAAGGTGAAGTCCATCGGCCAGAAGAAGACGATCCGCCACTTGCCCTCGTAGGACTTGTGGTTGACCGGGGCGAACGCCTTGTCCGGGTCGAGGTCGACGCAGGCGTTGAGGTCGTAGTCGGGGAACTTGTCACCGATGGTGAGCACGTTCGCTCCTTCGTGGCTGAGGGGAGAGGGTTTCGTCCGTGTTGCGCGGGGTTCGCCCGCCCACGGTCAAGATCCACGGTGACACAGCGCGCACTGATCAGAGAAATAGCTACACTCGGATCCGTTGATTGGAGTCGGCTATCAGTAAGACCCGCCTGCCCTCACTGTCCCAGCTCCGGGCCTTCGCCGCGGTGGCCGAGTACCGGCACTTCAGGGATGCCGCGGCGGCCATCGGGATGAGCCAGCCCGCCCTGTCCGGCGCCGTCGCCGCGCTGGAGGAGGCGCTGGACGCGCAGTTGGTCGAGCGGACCACCCGGAAGGTCATCATCACCCCGCTGGGGGAGCGCGTGGCCCAGCACGCGCGCGGGGTGCTCTCCGGGCTGCACGCCCTCACCGACGAGGTCGAGGCCTCCCGGCGGCCCTTCACCGGGCCGCTGCACCTCGGCGTGATCCCCACCGTCGCCCCGTACCTGCTGCCGGTGGTGTTCCGGCTGGTCCGCGACCGCTACCCGGAGCTGGAGCTCAACGTCCACGAGGAGCGCACCCCGCAGCTGCTGGACGGCCTCGGCTCCGGGCGGCTGGACGTGCTGCTGCTGGCCCTCCCCGGCGGCCGGGGGACGGCCGACATCCCGCTCTACGATGAGGACTTCGTCCTGGTCACCCCGCCGGACCACCCGCTCGCCGGACGCGCCGACGTGCCCCGCGACATGCTGCTGGACCTGGAGGTCCTGCTGCTGGAGGAGGGGCACTGCCTTCGCGACCAGGTGCTCGACCTCTGCCGCGAGGTCCCCGGCGGGACCCGGGCGGCGGGCCTGCCCACCCTGGTCCAGCTGGTGGCCGGCGGCCTCGGCGTCACCCTGCTCCCGGCCACCGCGCTCGACGTCGAGACCAGCCGCTCGCCCCAGCTCGCCGTCGCCCGCTTCGCCGCCCCCGCCCCCGGCCGCCGGATCGGCCTCAGCCACCGCCCCGCCTCCGCCCGCACCCCCGAGTACCACCGCCTCGCCACGGCCCTCCGCGAGGCGCTGCGGCCCTTGCCGGTGCGGATCACTGACTAGAGTGGGGCCCCACCGGGGTTGGACCGCACCGACCGTTGAGGAGGGGCCGGCCGTGTACATCTCCAGGATTGAGATCTCCGGCGTCAAGGGCTTCTCCGGCGCGCGCAGCGTGGACCTCGACCTCACCCGCCCGGACGGTTCGTACGCCGGGTGGACGGTGCTGGCGGGGCGCAACGGCTCGGGCAAGACCAGTCTGCTGCGGGCGACCGCGGTCGGGCTCGGCCTGGCCCGACCGGCCGACCTGGCCGGCTGGTCGTCGGCCAGGAACGCCTCGGTCTCGGTGTCGCTGAAGCTCAGCGGGGACGAGGCGGGGAGCCTGCTCGGCGGCCGGGAGGGGATCGCCGACCCCGCCCAGGAGCCGCTGTTCCCCGGTGCTCCGCTGCTGGTGGCCTCCTGCACCTGGAAGCGGGTGATCAACAGGCGGTCCAGGGCCGTGCACCGCCGTCCGTCGTGGACCGCCGCGTGGCACCAGGCCTCGACCGCCGGGGCGGGCGGACTCCGGGTGGACCTGCCGGAGCCGGACTCCGAGATCGAGGAACTGCCGCCGGTCATCGCGGTGGGGGCCTTCCGCAGGCTCGGCCATGAGCTCGGGCGCGGATCGGGCGGCGGCAGCAGCGCGGTCGAGAGCCTCTTCAACGAGGACGCCACCCTGACCGACGGGGTGGGCTGGCTGATCGAGCAGCACCACCGCAAGCTCACCGGCGACGAGCAGGCCGGCCGGATGCTGGACGCGGTGCTCGCCCTGCTCGGGGACGGGCTGCTGCCCGACGACTACGAGGTGGACCGGGTCGACGCCGACGGGCCCTGGGTGGTCCGTTCCGGTCGGCAGTTCTCGCTGTGGGAGCTGAGCGACGGGTTCCGGTCGGCGGTGGCGCTGGTCGTCCACATCCTGTGGAAGCTCGCGACCCATCCGTACGGCGAGCCGCTGACCACGAGCAGCGTCCACGGCCGGGTCGAGGTGTCCGCCCCCGGCGTCGTCCTGATCGACGAGGTGGACGCCCATCTGCACGTCAGCTGGCAGCAGCGGATCGGGGGATGGCTGAAGACCCGCTTCCCGAACGTCCAGTTCATCGTCACCACGCACAGCCCCTACATCTGCCAGGCCGCGGATCCCGGCGGCCTGGTCCGGCTCGCCGGGCCCGACGAGGAGGCCGCGCCGGAGGTCGTCTCCGAGGACCTGTACCGGCGGGTGGTCTACGGCAGCGGCGACGACGCGGTGCTGTCGGAGCTGTTCGGCCTGGAGAGCCCGTACTCGGACGACGCGCAGGCGAGTCGGCGCCGGATCGGCGACCTGGAGGGGCGGGTGCTGGAGGGGAACGCGACCGCCGCCGAACTCGCGGAGTACGAGGCGCTGAGCCAGAAGCTCAACAGCTCGCTCAGCGCCCGGGTGGACGAGGTGGCCGCCCGACTGGCGCGATCCGAGTGATCCCGCTGCAGCGGCCCAGCCTGGACCAGGCCGTGGAGCGCCGGCTCGCGGCACGCACGGCCACCCTGGTCCGCGACGGCGCCACCACCGCGCGGGCCCGTCAGGAGTGGTCCAGCGCGGCCGGGATACGGCGGCAGCTCCGGGCCGCACTGGAGGCGATGGCCCCCGGCGTCCAGCGCTGCATGTACTGCGGCGACGGCCAGGGCTCCTCGATCGACCACTTCGAGCCGCTGGCGCGCGACCCGCTGAAGGCCTTCGCCTGGGTGAACCACCTGCTGGCCTGTACCCACTGCAACAGCAACCACAAGCGGGACCGCTTCCCGGTGGACGCGGACGGCCACTGCCTGCTGGTCGACCCGACCAGCGAGGACCCGGCCGAGCACCTGCGACTGGTGCTCGGCACGGGGGAGTACCGGCACCGAACGGCCAAGGGGGAGGCGACCATTGACGTCTTCGGCCTGGGCCGCCCGGAGCTGGAGCGCGGACGGGCCGCGGCGTTCGTCCGCTGCCGGTCGATGCTCCGCGACCTGCACAGCCTGACCGGGCCCGGGGCCGGTGCCGGGGACGCCGCGGAGGCAGCCGCGGTGGCGGCCTCGCTGCGGGTCCAGCCGTTCGCGGACGTGCTGCACGCCATGCGCGCCACCATGGACTCGCCCGGGGCGGCGATCGTGATCGGGCAGCGGGAGTTGGAGAGCCTCCGAACGCTTTCCGGCCGCTCCGGCTAGGGTGCGGCCATGAGCAACCTGGAGACGGAGCCGCAGGCGCGGGTGTGCGGCGGGCGCGAGGACGTGTCGGCGCGGCCGGTGCACGAGCTGCTGACGCCGAAACTGGTGCCGCTCGGCACGAGCACCGTGGTGCGGCGGCTGCTGCCGAACCTGGGCCGGCGGATGGTCGGGGCCTGGTGCTTCGTCGACCACTACGGCCCCGACGACATCGAGCGGTCGCCGGGGATGCAGGTCGCCCCGCATCCGCACACCGGTCTGCAGACCGTCAGCTGGCTGCACGACGGCGAGGTCACCCACCGGGACAGCCTCGGCAGCCTGGCCACGGTACGGCCGCGCGAGCTGGGGCTGATGACGGCGGGTCGGGCCATCGCCCACGCCGAGCAGTCGCCGCTGGAGCACGGCCCGAAGCTGCACGGCGCGCAGCTGTGGGTCGCGCTCCCCGGCGCGGACCGGCACACCGAGCCGCACTTCGAGCACCACCCCGAGCTGCCGGAAGTCACCGCCCCCGGCCTGCACGCGACCGTGATCATGGGCGAGCTGGACGGCGCCCGCTCCCCGGGCCGCGCCTACTCCCCGCTGGTCGGCGCCGACCTGACCCTGGCCGCCGGCTCCTCGGCCCGGCTCCCGCTCGACCCCGACTTCGAGTACGCGGTGCTCTCCATGTCCGGCGACGCCGAGGTGGACGGGGTCCCGGTCGAGCGCGGCTCGATGCTCTACCTGGGCTGCGGGCGCCGCGAGTTGCCGCTGCGGGCCGGGGTCGACAGCAGCCTGCTGCTGCTCGGCGGCGAGCCGTTCGAGGAGAAGATCGTGATGTGGTGGAACTTCGTGGCCCGCACCGGTGAGGAGATCGGGCAGGCCCGCGAGGAGTGGATGAACGGCGACCGCTTCGGCACCGTCCACGGGTACGACGGGCCGTCGATCCCCGCTCCCACACTGCCGACCGCGCCCCTGAAGGCCCGGGGAAGGACCCGCTGAGCTGCAGGTATTGTGCGGGGCCCCAAAGGGAAGCGCGCGGCGCTGCACGGTGACGGGAATCCCGTCCAGGGCTCTCTGATGTGCTTGGATTGCTTCGCCCTGCGTGGGTGGTCGATTGTCAGGGAGCAGCAAGGTGTGACCTGGCGTGCCAGAACGAATGCTGACTCAATGCTGACTTTTCTGATTGGTCATCAGAAAAAGCTGATGGCCCATCAGCCTGCATGTACTCGCGTTCGAGTTTGACGTCAACGGTAGTGGCCAGCGGTCGCACCCGCTGGCCGGCCCTCGCTTTGGATCGGGCCGTAGGCACCTACCTGGCCGACCAGCACCGCACCGCCGGGGGGGCCGCCACGACCGGGCGACGGCGTGTCATGGCCGTCGACGGCACGGCGCTCAAGGGCTCGGCCCGGCTCACCGCAACACGCTGGCACCTGCTCTCCATCGTCACCCGCGGCCTCGTAATCACCCTCGCCCTGGCCGAGGTCGGCACGAAGGCCAACGAGACAACGCACTTCCGGCCGCTCCTGATGCCGCTGCACCTGACCGGCGCCGTGGTCACCTTCGACGCCCTGCACTCGATCAAGGCGAACATCTCCTGGCTGGTCCAAGACAAGAAGGCCTACTACATCGCCGTGATCAAGACCAACCAGCCGACCGCCCACCACCAGTTCGCAGCCCTGCCCTGGCACGACATCGACGTCCAGTACACCGCCTCGGGCACCGGACACGGCCGCCGGGAGGCCTGGACGACGTGCGGGAAGTCCAGGTCCAGGTCGGTGACGGTCAGCACCCGCAGCGACCGGGTCTCGCGGCGCCCGTGCCCGTGTTCGCGGTCGTAGCGGGCCCGGACCCGCTGCCAGTGCAGGGCCCGCAGGGCGGCATGCAGCCGGGGCTGGTTGCCTTTGACCAGCAGCAGATAGTGGGCGTCTCGGTCCTCGACGAGGTGGTGGGCGTGGTCGCGCTGGGTGTGCACGGCGTCGGCGGTCACCGTCACTCCCGTGAGGTCGAACGGGGCGAGCAGGTACCGGAAGGCTGTGACCTCGTTGGTCTTGGCCGGGACGCGTAACTGGGTGACGGTCCGGCCCGTGGCGGTGACGGCAGCCAGGAGGTGGGCGGCCGGGGTGGTGTGGGTCCGTGAGCCGCGTGCGGTCTTGCCGTCCACCGCGATGGTGTCGGTGCCGGTCGGGTCGGTTCCGAGCAGGTCCGCCAGTCCGCCGTGGCAGATCGCGAGCAGGACCCGGCGGACCGTGGAGGTCGAGGGCGGGGTGCGGACCCCGAGCACGCCGTGCGGGCGCAACCCGAGGCGGGCGAGGGTGTGCTGGGGTGCGTGGCGGGCCCACTGACCGATCGCGAGATAGGAGCGGGCGCCGGCCAGGACCGCGCACGCGGCGGTCAGCAGCACAGCGGCCAGCGGATGCCGGCGTCCCCGCCGGTCACGCGGGTCAGGCAAGGCAGACAACCGGTCGGTGATGCACGGGAGTTCACGCTCGGCGCGGCCGGGCGACTTGATCAGGCAGACGGTGGCAGACTGACGGCACATCGGAGTTCCGGGACACGGGCGACTTGGCAGGTCACCCCGTCAACCGGAGCTCCGTTGCTTACGTGACGGCCGACACGACTCCACGCCCCCGACCTGCACGTTCACCCATGGCCAGGACTTTGAATCAGCCCTGCCTCGACGCCCACCAGACCAGCCCCGCCGACCTGGCCACAGACATCCGCGGCCACTCGGGAGTAGAAAACTCCCCACACCACATCACCATCGTCAGATACTTTCGCAGGGCTCAGCGTGATCGGCATCGGTGCCCTGTTTGAAGATCGCCTTCCCAGTAGTAGATCTGAATACATAGAATGGGATTCTTTGTCAATTGTCGATTTGCTTGATCCAGAACGCGATCCGCTTCGTCTTCGCCGGTTCCGAGAAATCAAGTGCGCCACCATCGGCGAAAAGAAGACGTCCCGTGGGAAGGCGCGGGCCCACTGGCGAACTGATGGCACTAGCCTTCGAGAACCAAGTAGTCCCGCCTGTTCGCTGGAGGTCGACCTCCAACGTGATGGTTTCAAATGAGAGCAAGAGGTTTTGATTCTCAATCGCGATGCCCTTGAGGCGTTTGCCAACGAAAGCAGCAGGGTCGACGAGTGTTTTCAAGCTATTGATCCCGAATACTCGAAACTCTGCTACCGTCTGCCCGATGGCATTTTCTGCGATCACGGGGACTGAATCTCCGACCCCGCTGGCCTTAACAACACTCTGAGCCTGTCGCACCATCTCTGCTCTCCTGTATTCTGACCATGGTCATTGTCTTATGGGATTACCAAGTCGCAGATTGACCCGTGGACCCATCTGCTTCACCTTTGGAAATACTGCAAAACAAGATGCTCGGAATTCTATCAGAGCCATTTGGATCTGGGGTAAAGACGGACAGATTGACGCAGGTCGAGAGAGTCCATCCCCAGGGGGGAACATCTTGATCACCATGTAGCCATGGCAAGGAGTCCGCCGGAGGGGGTCGAGTGTTCGGCACAACCGATCCCTGAGCCGGCAATCGGTCCAAGGCCCACGGGTGGGGTGGATTGCCGTGCCTGCTCCTCGCGTGGCGAGGGCTGCTTCGCGCCTGCCTCGCAATAGCGGGCGGCGCTTCAGGGAACATGCAGGTCAAGGCGGTGTGTGCGCCTGCGCTCTGAGAGTGCTGCTGCAGGTCAGCCATCAAGCAAGGCTGAACCCGTCGACCGAAGAACCTGATTGCGTAGGTGCGGGAGCACCTTGGGGAGTGTGTATGACGAGGCTCTCGTACGCCGCTGGACCGAAACTGCGTGACCAGTGAGCCTCCGACGGCTCAGTCTCCTGGGATCGCCGCGCCGCGCTGGTGGGAGGTGTGGCTGCGTGATGGTCTGAGGCTTCTGCGTCTAGCCGGTACGCTTCAACCTGCGGCAACGGGCCGCAGCACCCTGATCGGAGGAGCACACTGAACGCGGCAGCGAAGGCGTCTGGGAGTGCCAAGAAGCCAGTGTCCGGCGCGGTTAGCGCCGCAGACACTCATCGTGTCATAAGGCTCCCGAAAGACACTCTGAGCAGCTACCCTGTCCTCATGGGTGACCGCGACGGATTGCTTATTCCAGTAAACAAGCTCATCGAGTTCAAGCCGACTAGGCTTGGTGAATTCGCACTTGAGTTCGCCAAGGCGGCGACCACTCTGAGCGGCCTGCCGCAGACTGAGGTCAGGGAGCGCCTGAAGCAAGCTGCGGAAGGCTGTGAAGATCAAACTTCTAGTGGCAAGGCGTTTCGTGCAACTCTGTTGATCCTCAGGGACTACGTGGATTCCGGCTACTATCCGCTGAGTCAAGATGGAAAAGTATTCGTTGCTTCTTTGCTTGAAGCGCGCAATATCGGCACAGCGGGGCGTGGGCAGGCCCTACGATTGCTTTATCGGCAGGCGCGCTCCAATGCACTTAGGGAGCCTGTCCATCGCAAAACTCTCGATCGCACCTTGGATATTGTCAACCGTCTTGACTATAGGCCGGAAAATTCAATTGAGTCGCTTATCGAGGGTGCCCCCGATCTCCAACTCACGGTAGCCCAGCACGGCACGCAAAGAATGCTCTGGCGTGCCGTCCGCTCGACCTGGTCGATGACGCCCGACGCAAGTGCTCCGGGGCGGGAAGTGTCGATCCTGATTACGGACCGAAAGACTCCAGATACGCCACTCGGTGTTGCCCAGTTCAGAAACGTCGTGCCGGAGATTCGATGCCGAGATTCATGGCTTGGCTTGACGTCACGTAACAGTGATGGAGGCCCTGGCGGATACATTGACCGATTGGAGGCGGGCGAAGACCAGAACGAGCGACTGCGCGCGACGAGCAAGGTCTTGCGCACGCTTCTTGCGGCAGTGAACACGGAGGGCTTGCCTGAACTCGGCCTAGCGGGAGGGCAGCAGCAGGCAGCAGCCCTGCAACTCCGCTCCGCTTCCTACCGCCTGGCATACAACGATGCACGCAAGAACGGCAAGCGGGCAGAGGCCCGTGACCTTCTGGCGAAGACGAAACGTGCGGAGACGGCCGCCGAACTCAGCCTCGGGTTGGCCGGATTGGCCGCGTGCATCGATGCAGAGGCTCCTGTGAAACTCCTTCGAGAGAGTGCGGCCACACGCAAACTTGTAGATGCAGGACTGCGCAAAATCTGGCACTACCATATGGGATTCGTCGCGCTTGAGATGAGTGTCTGCGGGGCAGCGCCGCCGTTCGGTCCTTTCCGTCTTGGCAAACTGGCTGCGGCCGTTGCGGGGAGCGAGGTAGTCCTATCAGCATGGGGCAGAGACCGGCCTCTTGGGGAGATCGCGGCGACTGTGTACCGCCCTGAGGTGCGGGCCCTGCTGCCCAATCCTGGCCCCCTCGTTGTCTTCACGAGTGGTCTCTACCCCGGACACAGTTCCCAGTACAACCGGGCCTCCAGCGGCGGCCGGCGCTGGCTCAGGATCGGGGAGACCCGCGGTTTTGGCTCCTTCCACATCGCGACCGACACCATTGACGCCATTGACAAGTACAACGAGGCAGCTGACGGTTACTCACATATCACACGGAGCTTCGGAGAAGGGGCAAGTGCTCGATTCCGTGCCATCGGCAGGGCCCTGTCGTCGCTCGGCCTCCCCGATCTGCGTCGGCATGACACACGACGACCGTTGTACGCTCTTCCGCTGGTGGAGGACCCAGGAGCTGTTCTCCTGGGCTGGGCAGAAGCAAGCAACGTGGTGGGTGCTAGCGAGACTGATCTGGCGAATGAATGGTGGGAGCGATGGGTCCGACCTCGGCGTCACGCCCTGGCACAACTGGCACACCAGACGCCTGATCTACTCGATGAACTGTCAGGATTGCTCCGCGAGGTTGGTGCAGCGCCAGAGCAGAACGAGCAACTCAGGCTCGCCCTATGAAGCGATCTTGGCCAAGGTCCCCTCCATTGTCAGAGGTGTTCTGTAGCGTGTCCTGAGGACGCCTGCCGTACTCACTGAGTTGTGGAGACTGTCATCACCAGGACAAAGCTGACCAGTGATCTTACCGCCCTGTTCAAACGGGGTGAGGTCTACGCGGACTCGTGGTCCACCGAGGTCCGACGCCAACTCAACGTCGAGGATCCCCTCGTGGATCTTGTCGCTAAGCGCCTGGACGACGGGTGGCACGTGGTCATCACTGGGAATGCCGGTGATGGCAAGAGTCATCTCGTGGTCACAGCAGGAGAGTTGGCTAGAAACCAGCGCGTGGAGGTCGAGGCAGACGACCAACGACCCAAGCCTCTCACCAGCGAGCATCGTCTCTTCATCCGTGATGCTGCAACGCTTGACGATGAGGCCATCCTTGCTTGGACCGCAGCCGCCCAGTCGGCAGGTGCCCAACTAGTGATCACGCTCAACGAAGGACCCCTCACTTCACTGGCAGCGCGTCAGGGACAGGGGTTCTACGAGGAAGTTCGTCGAGTTGCTCACGCGCGCGCGCGGGGGGAGGACGAGTCTGACCCCGAGGGCGTGCTTATTTTGAACTTGGCAGGTCGGCAACTCGTATATGCCGACTTTGTTGCTCAGGCCCTGGCTCGCTTGCTGCCCGCAGTGGTCCCATGTGACACATGCCATGATGACCAAAGATGCCCTAGGACAGCAGGACGTGATCTTCTTTCTGAATCCGAAGAAGCGGTCAGCCGGCTGACCTTCCTGCTACGGCTTCTTGGACAATCTGGGATGCGGCTGACCGCTCGAGAACTCTGGACCTTTTTGTCGGACCTTTTCTTCGGATGGACGTGCCCCACGGGATCACGTGATGTCGACAAGTTGCCGGGATGGTGGTGGGGGCGAGTATTCGAACGCTCGAGCGCGATCGGAAGGGCGATCGGTCGGGAGTTTGACCCGATCAGGGCAGCCGACGCCAACGTCGACAGCCGTCTCTGGCTAGGCGATGCCAGTGGATTGGGGATTCCAGAGCGCACTCCTTTGCTGACCCCAAGAAACCTGCATGGTGCGCATCCTGCAGATGCCCTGGGTGCCTTTGCATCCGCCAAGCGAGCGTGGTTTTTCCTCACGCCGAGCATTGATGCCGAGAAGATGATTGATCGACAGTCGCAGATCCCGAAATACGCGCAACTGATCGAAGAGGCCGATTCTGTGGGGCAGCGGGCCGTGCAGCGGATGATCCTTATGATCAATGGCCATAGGTTGAAAATTAACGAAAGCCGTCAACTCTACCTTAGTCGACACCATCGGCTCACAGCTATAAGCCGACCTTCGCTCATTGCCGCGAGTGAAACTGCCAAGGCCGACGACCTACAGGTTATGCTCCCTTATCACGCTGAAGCGCATGGTATTTCGGATGCAGGATTTCGCCCGACGCGTGTAGAGCTCTCCTGGAAGGGAGGGCGAGGTGCAGTCTTTGCAGTCGACTATCAATCATGGCTGCAACTGAAGAAGCCTCGCTCAATCTATTCAGACCGCGAACAAGAGGCCCTGGATACGGCACTTGATCTGTTCATTGGTCAAGCACCCGTTAGTCCTGGGTTCGACCCCGAGATCGTAGCTGTCGACCACTCGACCGGGGTGACAACAAGGATGACTGTGCGAGGCGGATCGAATCCAATGTTTGAGGTGGCTCCCTCGTGACATTCATCGCAGGGTTGAACTTGACGGAATGGTTCAAGGATAGCATTTCGTCGACGCTTGGATTTACGACTGCCACAGTTAACGCCGAACCGGTTCATATTCTTAATGGCGTGCTAGCGCAAAGCCTGGAAGGGCCAAGGGCACCGAAGCTTGCACAAGCACTTATCTCCAAGAAATCTGGATCGTGGGCGACGAGCGATAGCATCCTGCGTCGTACAGCTGAGCGTTCAAACATTCCGCTGGTACTTCCCGCCGACCCTCTTGAACTTGGGTCCCTTAGGAACCTTCTACGGGAACTTCTTGGTAGCGATGGTGCTGTATTCACGGCAGAGCAGTCTTACCAGGTAGCGCATCCGGGTTTTGTTACTACTGATCGCACGGGTGCTCAAATGGGCCGCCTATGCGCTTCCCTATTGCTTCACCATGCGCACGCTGGGCCGGAAGTAATGGCTTTGGCAGAGCGACTGTGTAGCCCTCAGCCGAACCCGTATTGGGCTGTCCAGTCCGCCCTTGTCGGCGAACTCACTATAGATCAATTTTCAATTCCCGAGGTCGAGCCTGTTCCATGGGCACACGACGCGAAGACTGATCAATTTGCAAATGATCTCGGTGGGTTGCTTCGGCGCACTGTGCAGCTTGGCTCGGTGGCGGCTGACAGTCTTGATGCCCTCAAGGTTTTGGCCAACGCTGCGGAATTTGTTTGCGTCCTGGCTTATGCGCAAGTGCCGAGCTTGATGATGTATGGCGCTCATACACCATTGCTAGTTGCAGTCTCACAGGACGCTCAGACTGTCAGAGACGCATCTGCACGCGGGTCGCTACCGTCCGTGCACGCGGCAATGGATACTTGGGTTGCATCGAGACTGCAGAAAACCGTTTCCGAACGACTCGGCGCCGAAGTTACTGACAGATCCACTGTTGAGAGTTTCCTAGCGTCCACCATTCCCTACGGAAGAGGAGCCCAGCAGAAGAGGAGCGAGAAGAGCCAGAAGGTCATCGAGAAATCAAAGGAGATGCTGGCCCAGTATCTTCCAGTGGGATTGTCGGGTGAGTTTGACCTTAGTGAACCTGCTGCGCTAGCGCTACTCGATATGTTGCGCGCAACCATGGCACAGGGCTATTCTCACTGGTTTGAGCATCACGCGAAGCGTTGCGGATTTCTTGCACCCAGGCGCGGACGCACGATCAAGCGCCTATGTGTCGAGGCGACGCTCGCCACCACCTTGGTTCTGGCGGCTGTTGAAGAGGACGAGGCGAGTCTTCCCTACAACGAATGGCTCACGCGCCTTCACTCTCGATATGGAATCATCGTTGGGCCGGCAAGCCAAGCTCGCCATATGTCGCCGAGAGCTTCCGAATATGATCTCGAAGAGAACAGAGATGCGCTTGCCGTCTTGCTTACACGCATCGGCTTGGCCCGCGCGTATAGCGACAATACCGTAGAAGTGCTCAATCCACTTCAGATCTGGAAAACTGCGTGATGGACTCTCAGAGCGGAGAGATGATGCCGTCGATGAACGCCGGTGAACTTCTGACTTCGGTGATTGCCGAATCGATCACCCAGAAGTATAATTCAGGCGCTGGATTCATCCGCCTGCCTCAAATGGTTGAGTCAATTTCGTACGGTGAGATTGTTGATAGTCTCACAGTCCGTTTTTCAGATCTGCGTGTCGCTGATTTCACTAAATCGCTCCCCGAGTCCGACCGTATTACTGGTCACGTGACTCGAGCGATTCATTGGCGAAATAGGGGATACTTTCCCATGCTAATTCTCGGAGATTTGCATCGCAATCGCGCTCAGGGACTCGCGGGTGTGCCGCAGATCAACGAAGTAGAGATCCGGTATGGCCTCTTCCGTCTTCTGGCGGCTAATCAGGAAAATGGGGTTAGCCACAAGGCGGTTCAACTTTTCGACGTTCTTCGCCGTCGAAATATTCCTCTGGAACTCGTTGCCGACTACTGCGTTGCGCTTTCCCCGCTCCGCCCAGGTAGCGGAGATACTGCCCGTAAAGAGCTCTGGCGGCTGGGTCTGTTGCCTGATGAGCGCTTTTCTCAAGACATCAATCTCGCTCGAATTCAACTCAACGAGCAAACGGTCGACATCATCCGGAACGCGGATCCCGCGACCCTTCAGCGTCTAATCGCAGCTTCGACCCCTTCATACGCGAGACTTCGCACATTCGCGAGGCAAGGGGACCGGGAGTTGTTGAAATCCCTGAATCTCGATGAAGTTAGGGGCGCACTACTGTCGGCGCAGTCCAGGGCAGGAGTCTCTCAAGAGGAAGTCGGAGAAGAAGAAAGCAGAACCAGCATTGTCGACGTGGCTCAGTCAGGCGAGATCTCAGTGGACGACTTGCTAGAGGCTGTTCGGAACCATGATGGTTCTGGCACCCTCGATGTCAATGGCCAAGACATCGAGTGGGAAGCAGTCAGTCCTGCGGAAGTTCTCGACGATCCAACCTTGACAGGAGACCAGCCCACGCCGGCATCCGTCGGCGAAGGGTTTCTCGATGAGGACTTGAGTGAGACCAGCGGGGAGGACTGGCACTCGGGATTCTATGCATCGATCGCGGGTGGAGAGACTGCCAAATTCGGCACGGTAACTGCATGGCATTCATTTTCTGACGTTCGCACGAGGCTTGAGGACCTAGCAGAGAACGCTCCTATTTCGGGCAGGCGTGCACTAGACGCCCTCAATAGGTTGATTGAAAGGCGGGAGTCTCTCACTCCTTACATGGGATCGATTTTGGCTAAGGGCGTTGAACTCTTCCTTGCCTTTGATGAGTTGCTTTCTCGCGCCGATGATCTAATTCAGGCATGGGAAGACCTTTGGTCCGCCATGGGAGAAATGCGCGCTGAACTGCCTAAGCGCGAAGCTCCGTATGTGCGGCATTTGGCGAACGCGCTGACCATTGTTGATCTGGTGATTGAGCAGGGAGAACGCGGGACAAGGGCCAGGGTTCTCCCGCTGCACCCGGTCGTGCTGGAACCCAGGGTCCGTGCCGCAACCCTCTTCAGGGAGATGCCAGAAACGCCCGACGGCGATTTTCTAGAGACCGTCGCTGCGAACCTTGACCCAGCTGCTCCGTCCCTGGGGATCGTGGTGGGTAAGGACCCGGAAGCCCTGGCTTTCTCTGGAATCGCGGGCACCGGCGAGCCGGTCTATGGACGTCGGCGGCTTGCATCGGGTACACCAGAGACAACTCAAGTACTACGTCAGGTTATCGATCGCTTTCTAGTCGTTCACCCTTTCGCCGTTCTGAGTCTCTGTATTGCTCTCGTCGAGCCGACCCCTGAAGTGGCAAAGCGACTGTACGAGCAACTACAGGACCCGAAGTCCTGCGCAGCAGAGCAGATCACTCTGAGGATCTACGGCGTCAGTAACGTTGAGGAAATCCGTTCGAAGCTCGCGGCCACGGCCGCTGAGCACGATGATCGGATGCGCGTCCAAGTCGAGATTTTTGAGACTGTGCCTACGGCTGAAGCCCTTAAATCGGGCGGGGCGCCACACCTGGCCGTCCTTTTTGATCTTGCAGATTCCGGGACGGCAGGCTTTGGCGAGCTTTTCTCCTCTCCCCACCAGGGCAGTGTGGTGACTCAGTGGGAATTTGTTACACACAACAAAACTACCGTAATCAAGCCATCTGCATCAGGGCGACTTGCTTCTCTCCTTATTAAGCAGGCCGATCTGTCTAGTGCCGGACAGGTTGAGCTTGATCGCAGTCCGCTTCTTTCACAACAGGAAACTGATCGCCTTTCGTACTTGGGGAATGCGGCGAGTTGGCTTGTTCTAGTTGAATCAACTAGTGCGTTGGCAGCGCCAGAGGTAATCGATCCTCCCGAGAGTACGGTAGATCTAGCAGACGATGAGCTGGAGCGTCTCCATCTCCTCGGTCGGCTCGGAAGCGGTGCACATACAGCATATGTATATTGTCGTGACCTGCGACTTCTTGTGGAGCCCCCGCTGCAGATGATGCAAGGGAATAGCTGGCTCGACCCAGAGCCGGATAGCCTTTTGATGTTTTTGGCCAACACGGTTAGGCGAGCACTTCCTGAAGGGTTGCTTGGATTCTTTGGAATGAAGGGGGCTCTGGGAGATGACGCAATTCTCGGCAGGGTAGGTGTGGCCGCCGTACTTGCTGATCTCCAAGAGGACGAAGATAGTCTGGTTCTCAGCCTGGATACTGACGCTGCCAGAAAATGGCTTCAGAGAAGAAAGAGTAATCGGCGGGCGGACCTCCTTCAGCTCAAGTGGACCGATGAAGGTCCACTTGTGAAGGTAATTGAGGTGAAGGCGACCAGCGATCCGCTTATCGATGGAAACCTTCCGCCCCAGGTCCTGGAAGACGCGCCGGCTCAGGTCATTGAAATGATGGAGGTTCTCTCCGGAGTATTCCATCAGTCTGAGAGGGATCCATTTGCAGCAAGTCGCAGGGAAATCCTGAAGCGTCAGGTTTTCCTTGAAGCATTGCAGCAATGGGAAGATATCCGGCGTGTCGATTGGGCAGAGTATCGTCGCCGAGTGGTTCGCCTCAACGATCTTTTCGACAGCTCCGATGAGAGTGATTTGGTCACCATTCAAGGCGAGGTGGTTTTGGTCGGCATCGATGCGCCCGATTCAAGCTATCCTGAGCACATCGGCTCTAAGGGACTGCCTCTAAAGGTCTTGGGTGGCGACTGGTTGCGCCAAGCCCTACGACATGGTCGTGACACCGTGATGATCCCAGCAAGCCTTGGAGACTTGCTGCCTTCCCTGGTCGATCAAGTCAAGCCAAGTGATGCTGGCGAGCAACAGGCTTTTGACCTGAAGGGGGCAGATCTCGCGTCAGCGGATGTATTGGCCTCAGACGCTGAGCAGATTGACTCCCTTATTCCTCTGGAGAAGGCAGCAGAAGAGCAACAGGCGACGATCGTCTCGGATCTATTGGACGGCGTGGAGAGGGAGGAGCTTGCGCACCAGGTGGTTTCGGCCCTGCGGGCGCGGAACGTCCCTCTGCGTCGACTGGAAGCCGGGGACATCACTGTTGGCCCCTCTGTGCTGAGAGTTCCATTTGAGCTTGAGCCGGGGGCGCGGCTGGCCGTTATCGCCAATCAGGAGACTGATCTGGCGAGGGATCTAGGTGTTACCGGTATTCGGGTGGACAATCTTCCGGGTCGCGCGCGTTACGCCGTGTTGGAGATCCCACGGCGTCAGCGGTCGATTGCTGCCGTGACGGGACTGTCAGCCCCCGATGGAGAAACGCTTTCGGTGGCTCTCGGGGCCGACTTTGAGTTTCGCCCATTCTGGGTTCCAGTGCACGAATTGCCACATTTGTTGATCGGCGGTACTACAAACAGTGGCAAGAGTACTCTTCTTCGATCTATGCTCTGGCAGCTGACCCGTTTGCATTCTGCGACTTCTTTGGATCTGGTATTGATTGACGGAAAGGGAATCGGCGATTTTCGCGATCTTGCGCGAACGCCTCAAATCCGTCGAGGGTCCGACTATCACGTGGGTGCGTCTGGAGCCCTAGATCTGCTTGCTGAGATCGTCGAGCAGCGACTCCCCGAGCGTGTTGATGACTTCAACAGGTATGCTGACGCCGCTTTGTCGAGGACCGAGCCTAAGATCATCACCGATGTTGTTGGGTTGATGGCAGATGCCGCCGAACGTGGTGTTGAAGCGCCGCTGCGTCCGCTGGTGATCGTTATCGACGAGTTTTCCGAAATCTCGTTGTCCACCTCGGACAGGCGGCGTTTTGAAACGCTTGTGACTAGATTCGTTCAGCGTGCTCGAGCAGTAGGTGGACACCTCATCGCAGCAACCCAGCGTCCCAGTGTTGAAGTTGTTCCTGGAATCATGAAGGCCAATTTTGCTCGACTTTCTCTGCGAGTTCAGACCGCGATTGACAGTAGAGTAGTCATCGATGCCCTGGGTGCTGAGCGACTTCTCCCCTACGGGGACATGCTCTTCGCTTCACCGGGGCGGGGCTTGGTGCGACTTCAGGGATACTCAGCGGCTGGGCCCTACCCGCCAGTGGTGGAGCATCAGTGAGAGGTAAACTCTGGTAAACGGGCGGCGTTTCCATGCGGGCCTTGATCAAGTTCCGTAGTGGTCCGAATTGTTGGTGACGCCCACCGGTCACCGTGCAGTCCCGACGAGAGGGCGCCGGTCGGCTAACTCGCAGCTCACACGGCGACTGTCGCGGCGTGCGATAGCGTTTGAATGGACTCTGGGTTGAGGGGGTTTGGTGATCGACGGTGAGTATGCGGCCGCGCTGCGGGAGTACTCGCTGGAGGTGCTCGCGGACTGGCAGGGGATGAAGCGCTGGCGGGCGGCGGAGCAGTTGAGGGCAGCGTCGTTCAGCAATGCTCGGGACTACGCCGGTCGCTTCTTGCTGGAACTTCTGCAGAACGCGCACGACGCGCACCCGCGGCAGCAGCACGACGGTCGGGTGCATGTTCTCCTCGACGAGGACGACGGCGAGTTCGGCTCCCTGCTGGTCGGCAACGGCGGCACGCCCTTCACCTGGGACAGTGTCGAGGCTGTCTGCAAGCTGGCGATCAGTGAGAAGGTGGTCGGAGAGGGCATCGGCAACAAAGGAGTGGGGTTCCGGAGCGTCCTGCAGATCACGGACGCACCTGAAATTTGCAGCGCCCGCAGTGCGGGGCCGGGCCCCGTGGTGCTGGATGGCTACTGCTTCCGGTTCGCCCTGGAGGAAGAGCTGGCGGCTCTGCTAGAGGACCGGGATACGGCCCGGCGAGCGATGAAGGAACTGCCGCCGCTCCAGATCCCCTATCCGGTGGCCGAGGTGCCGGAGTCCTGTGAACGACTGGCTGCGGCGGGGAGCGTGACCGTGGTCCGGCTCCCGCTGCGCCACGCGGCCGCGCTCACCGAAGTGCGCCGCCGCCTGCAGGAACTGGCTGCGATCAAGGTCCCGGTGATGCTTTTCCTGGACCGGTTGTCCTGCCTGGTACTGGAGCGGCGTGTCGCCGGTGTGGTGGAGACCGTCAGCGAACTGACCCGCGTCGAGCGGCCGTTGGACCTGGTTGACCCCTCCCCGGCTGGCGCAGTTTCGCTCGCCGGGGTCGACCTCGGTCCGGCCGGGCGCTTCGTGATCGCCCGCCACACCGTCGACGACGACCGGCTGCGGTCCACCGTCGAGGCGGCGGTGGACCTGGGCCGGCTGGACGAATCCTGGCGGGAGTGGGCTGAGCCGGCCGTGGTCGAGGTGGCGCTGCCGGTGGTGGCCGCCAGGTCGCGGCGTGGGCAGACCTTTACCTTCCTGCCCCTTGGGGAGGGAGTTCTCGCACCCTTCCCGGGCCATCTCAATGCCCCCTTCTACACCAAGATGGACCGTACCGACCTGGACCACGAACACCCGCTGAACAGACTGCTGTTCGAGTTGGCAGCCGAGACTTGCCTGTCGGCGTCGGAGTACCTGCGAGCGTTGCCGGAACTGCGGATGCGGCAGATGGCGGTGGACCTGGTGAGCTGGGAGTGGACGGGTAGGTACGTGGGACTGCTGTCGGCGGCGGCCCAGCGGGTTCACGGCCGTGATCTGGACGAGGTGCCCATCGTGCCGACGGTGCGGAGCACAGGCACTCCGCAGGAAGAGCGCTGGGCAACGCCGAGGGAGGCGACGCTCTGGCCGGATCATGAACTCGCCCTGCTCACAACTGAGAAGGCGCACGCGGTCGGAATCTCCGTGGTGGATCCGGAGGTCGGCACCGACCGGCTCAAGCGACTGGCGGCGGTGTGCCGGGCGCTGAAGTACCCGCTGGATCCCGAGCCGTCGGAACTGGCGGAGTTGGTGGAACGGATCGTGGCTGCCGTGCCGCTGCCCAGGCCCGGCGAATCCTTGCAGGGATGGGACGTTCTGTATTCGGATCTTGCCACGCTCTTCGATGGCAACGGGGAAATGTTGCGTGGACGAATGATCCTGCTGGCCGAGGACGGGACGCTGCGGAGCGCGAACGGCGTCGGCGCCAACGGAAAACCGGAGCAGCGGCGGCAGGCGTTCTTCCAGCCCGGGCCCGCCGCACGCGGTGACAAAGGGACGCCCGCGGTGCCCGCGGTGCTCGGCAAGCGGCTCTTCTGCCTGCACCCCGATTTGAGCTGGGCCGAGAACGGCGACGGCGGGCACCGGCAGCGAGCCCGGTTCTTCCTGCAGTCGGCCGGTCTGGTCCGGCCCTTCGACTCCACGGGCCTGCTGGAACACGTCCGGCTGGCCCTGACCGGCAGCACGGACCAGAAGCTGCGATTGCAAGCCCTCCGTTTCGTCTTCCGGCTGTGGTGCTCGAAACAGCTCACGGGGGAGTCGGGGCTGCCCTCGGTGGGGCTGTATGTACCCTCTGCGGACGGGGCGCTGATCAAGGCCTCCGGGGCGGCTTTCGGCATGGGATGGAGGGGTACGACCGGGGACGACCTGGCGACGGTGGTGGCGGACGGGCGTGAACAGTCGGCTGCGCTCCGGTGGATCGCGCAGCGCCTTATCGCGCCGCCGGACGAAGTGGTGAAGCGGGGCGAGACTCTGGACGAATGGCGCGACTTCCTTACCGCCCTCGGGGTCACCGACGGACTGATACCCGTCATCACGCCAGGGGCCGGGCGCCGGGCCAACGGCGGAGCCTTGACGACGCGCAATCTGCTCAGGATGGCGAGCGTTCCCAAGGGGGTCGACGAGCAGTGGCTTGCGCACATGGGGCGGTCGTGGTCCACCGCGTGGTACCCCCAGACGCCTTACAATGGCGGCCACGCCTACCGGCTGCCGGGTCAGGAGGTCGTGGGGCGGCTCGGCGAGGCGGCCCGCCTGGCGTACGCCCGACTCGTGCTGCGCGGACTGGCGACCTGGAAGTCGGATCGTTTCACCACGGTCTGGACGAGTGAGAGCAGCCGCAAGACGGACCACGAGCTTGTACCAACGCCATTGGAGGCCTTCGTCCACGGGCAGCCCTGGCTGCCCGTACGGGGTGCCGGCAGCGCTGTGCGCTGGGTATGCCCGGCCGAGGCCTGGTACTGCCCGCCCGGGGCGGAGGATGAGTCCGCCTTCGCGCCGACGGTCGACCGGCGGCTGCGCTACCTGTTTGAGCCGAAGACCGTTCGGGATCGCCTCGGCAAGGCCGGCCTGTCCAACTGGGGAGATCCCGAGCACAGCGCGCGCCTTATCGTGGCCCTCGGCCGGCTCCTGGAGGACGGCGCGATCCGCGGCGATGACTGGCCCATGGCCCAACGAGCCAACGAGCGTGCCTGGAAGGAACTCGTCGCACAGCCCGACCCTGAGCTCCCGGAGAACGCCGTCCTGCTCGCCGAAGCGGGCGACCGGATGGTGGCCATGTCCCTCGCCGAACTCGCTGACGACAGCGCGGTGGTGTACGTCACCGGCGACCGCGACAGCCTCGCCGCCCGTCTGATCCGCGAGATGGAACAGCCGCTGCTCGTGCTCCCGGGCATCGCGCGGCAGGCCCGTGACCTGCTCGAAGAGATCTGCTCCGGCACGTTCCGGACTGTGGACTCCCTGGAGTTCTCGGCCACCGTCGACGGCGAGTTGGTGGACCCGGCGACTATGGGTGAGCCACTAGTCGACGAATACCCCTGGCTGACCCTGGCGATAGCCGCACTCGCCGATCACGATCCACACGCACCCCGGCCGAGCGATACCGCCCTCACAGAGCTGACGGGCGCGCTCCGCGCGGTTCGACTGCACCGCTACATCGACTGGGAGGTCACCCTCGACAAAGAACCTATCACCGTACCGGACCGGCTGGACGGAGTGCTGCCGCTGTCCGACGCTAAGCACCCACTGCTGCTGACGCGGGAGGGCGACCGGAACTGGCGCGAGGTCGCCCGGTTCTCCGTCGCCATGGCCGACCTGATCGGACACCGCGGCTTCGGCGACCGACTGCAACTGGCCGCTCTGAAACTCGGGGACGCCCACGCAGACCTGCGGGAACCGTCTGAGCAGGAACTCGCCCGGGCCCTTGGCCTCTCCATCCACCAGCTTGACCAGACCGGCCGGCGGATCGACGGGGCGGTCGGAGGCGTCCTGCAACGCGGCTACCCGCTGCTCGCGCACTTGCTCGGCCAGCCGAAGGCGGATGAGCTGACCGACCCAACACCCCGCGACGTCCAGGACCTCACCGCTGTGCTTCGCTCCTATGAGAACGAACTTCCGTTGGTTGCTGAGCAGTTTGTCGGTGAAGCCCGCGTGGCCAGGTCGACAGACGAACTCAGAGCGGCGCTCGGGATCGACTTCGCTGCGCTGAACCACACCCTGGCCACGCTGGCTCCGCGGTACCGGCCGATCAGCCACGGCGAGGCACACGAGGAAGCACTTCGGGCGTTCGTGGACCTGCACCGAAAGGAGCTGCTGAACCGGCTCCGCTGGTCAGCCCTGAAAGATTTCGACGCCAGGCGACCGCCGGCCGACTGGCCGGAGCTCCGCACCCTCGACTGGATCACCGCGCCCTCGGATTGGGCCCTGACCGTCGACGTCGCGGACACCGCGCTGCTGCGGGCGCAGGTCGAAGCAGCACTCGCCGTACGGCTGGGCGGGCCGGCTCCGGAGACGGGAGACTCGCTGCCGCCGATCGACCATGCGCGCGGCCGGAACAAGAGCGTGATCGCGGGCACAGCAGAGGACCTCGCCGCCCTGGTGACGGCGTCCGGGCGGACACTTCCCGCAGCACTGGCAGCCCCCTCCCCGGCAGAGCAGATCACCACCCGGTTGGAGGCGGTCGGTGCCCTCGACTTCCGCGTGCTGGGCCCGGACGATGTGGTCGCCTGGCTGGCCACGCTCGGACAGTGGCCGGCTGGCCTGCCCTGTACGGCTGACCTCGACCGCCACGGGCTGACGCCAGAGGACCTGGACCAAGCGCGGAACGAGACGAACCGGGCCCGCGCAGCACGGGAGCGTGCCCGACGGCTCATCTCGGTGGGAAGCCGGGAACTCGACGTGCACTCCGGGGACTTCACCGAACTCAACGCCGTCCTGCGCGAAGCGCTGGAGGGCAGGCCCGAGCTGGTCGGCGGCAACCACCACTTCGCCCACCTCACCCCGCTCGCGCCGCGAAGCAGGGAAAGCCGCGCCGGGCACCGACCGGGCGGCAGCCGGAGCCGTGCCGACAGCGGACTATCCCAAGCCCAGCGGACAGCGATCGGGTACGCGGGCGAGTGGTACGCCTACCACTGGCTGTGCCGCCAGTACCCCGGCACCGACGAGAGCAGTTGGGTATCCACCAACCGTCGCGGCGCGTTCCCCGGAACACCGGGGGATGACGGACTGGGCTTCGACTTCCGGGTCGGCTCAGGTAAGCAGCCGCGGATGTTCGAGGTCAAAGCGACACAGGGGCAGGGCGGACAGATCGAACTGGGTGAGAGCGAGGTCCGGACAGCCCAGCAGCATGCTGGCCACGACCGTTGGCGGTTGCTGGTGGTCACGTCGGTCCTCGATGCCGCGCGGCTCCAAATGCACATGCTCCCCAACCCCTTCGGCGCGCGGGGGCGCGGGTACTACCGGGAGGAGGGAGGTGCGTTGCGCTTCACCTATCGCTTGTGATTCCGAGCTGCCGTTGATCGCGCCGTGTCGATCCGCACGGGGGTCTGGCCGGATAATCACCAACGGGCGAGTCCGGAGCAGGCTCCCGCACGTCCACGAAGGCGGTGATTTTCCGGCCAGACCCAAGGAATGCACAGAACCGCTGAGCCCGGCAAGGCGCAACTCCACCCGGTAGCGGAGAGACGAAGCGTCCAGCGCCGCAAACGTGGAGACCGTGCTGATGAGGTGCTGCCATGCCCCAGAATCCACAAATTGTGCTAAATGGGATGCAAGCGAGGTGGTCCGATGCTGACTTATGCTGACTTGATCGACATTGCAAGCATCTGACCTGCGAAAACGTGGCGAACGAAGTGGTGGTGGAACTTCGTGGCCCGCACCGGTGAGGAGATCGGGCAGGCCCGCGAGGAGTGGATGAACGGCGACCGCTTCGGCACCGTCCACGGGTACGACGGCGCGCCGATCCCGGCTCCCGCGCTGCCCCCGGTGCCGCTGAAGGCCCGGGGACGCGAGCGCTGACCCTGTGGCGGGGGAAATCGGAATCCGGAGATTCTCAGGCGAACCACCAGGGTTCAATGCGCAGATTTGCCACAGTGGGCCGCATGCGCCCGTCCCGGCCCCATGCGCAACATTCGAGTTTTCCCTTGCGACGCCTATCGGCCTGTCGTAGGCTGCGCTACGAAAAGCATGAATGCCGCCAAAGGCCATGTCCACCGGGTTGGACGGCCACGTCCCAGGCTGCTTCGGAATGGCTTTGTGCCGCCCAGGAAAAGCTGCTGGTGGGACCCTTCCCTGCATCACGCGCTTGAGGGGGGTGTGTGGATGCATTTCCTTTGATCTGCCTTTTTCGGTGAACTGTAGAGTATACGTTCGCTAACGAACAGACATGCCTCGCCGCTGCGCGCTGTCCGTTCGGATGACGGTTATGGATCTGCTCGGAAAATCGGAGGCCAGCAATGTCGGAGTTCACACCCATGTCCGCCCGTACGAATCGGCCGGCCGAAACCTCCCGCGTGCGGGCGAGCGTCCAGACCTCTCTTGCCCCGGGGGCGGTCGACCTGCCGACGCTCGTGCCGATGATGTTCACCTTCCTGTTCCGGAACATCGCCAGCGACGGTTTCCTCTTCAGCGATCCGCAGTCGCCGGGCGACGTCTCCCGGGACTCGAAGCCGGGCTGCGTCATCGCCGCCCCGTCCTTCCCGGCCGACACCCCCGGCATCGACGAGGACTACGTCTTCAACTGGGTGCGCGACGGGGCCATCACGGCGATGGAGGTGGCCAAGGCCGACCTCCCCACCCGCCCGGGCGGGACGGTGCAGACGCTCAACGACTACGTGCAGTTCGCCGACCTCTGCCACTCCAACGCCCGGCCGCCGTTGACGAAGGGTCATGCCTGCTTCAACATCGCCGGCGACGCCCGCCCGTGGACCGAGCAGAACGACGGCCCGGCCCTGCAGACGCTCACCGTCCTGGCCGCCTACGACCAGCTCGACCTCGGCACCCAGAAGCGGGCGGTCGACCTGGTGAACGCGAACGTGGCCTACCTCCTCGGCGTCTACCGCGACCCCACCACGAACCTGTGGGAGGAGCACAGCGGGTACAGCTTCTTCGCCCGGTCCGCCCAACTGCGCTGCTTCGAGGCGGTCCAGGCCTCGGCCGTCGTCGGTGTCGACAAGCCGACCGGGCTGCGGCCCGCCGTCGACTGGCTGCGCCAGGCCCTCGCCGACCACTGGGACGGCAGCAAGTACGTCAGCATGATGGCCGACCCCGGCGACGGCTCCCAGCCCTCGCCGCAGAACCCGGTGGTCAGCGGCTACGACCCGAACATCGACATCGTCCAGGCAGCCGTCTACGGCGCCGTCCCGGTCACCGACACCAGGCTGCTGGCCACGGCGGCCCAACTGCGCGCGCAGTGGGAGGAGGGCGGCATCGCCTTCTACCCGATCAACAAGGCGGACAAGGAGCAGTTCGGCATCGGGCCGCTGTTTGGCCGCTACCCAGGGGACGTCTACGACGGCGACACCGCGCACCCGGTGCTCGGCGGCCACCCCTGGGCCCTCTCCACCTGCAACGTCGCCGAACTGCACTACTCGCTGGCCGCCGCGATCAGGTCCAGCGGCGCGGTGCCGGTGGACGACCTGTCCGGGCCCTTCTTCGCCCAGTCGGGCATCGACGCCTCGACCGCCCCGGCGGTGGCCGCCGCGGCGCTGACGGCGACCGGTGACGCCATGATGCAGGCCGTCGTCTACCACAGCGACAACCTGGAGCTCTCCGAGCAGTTCGACGGCAGCTCCGGCTACGAGCGCAGCGTCCACAACCTGACCTGGAGCTACGCCGCCTACCTGTCCGCCGTGCGCGCCCGCGCCGGGGCCGTGTGACCCATGGCCGACCGAGAGGAGGGGTGACCGCCCCATGTACGCGAGATTCCCGGACGGGGCGGCGCGGGCCACCGATCCCGCGGCGGCGGCCGAGGTCGTCTACGACGCCGTCGTGGTCGGCGGCGGGATCGCCGGCGCCCTCATCGCCTCGCGGCTGAGCGAGGCCGGCCGCAGGGTGCTGATCCTCGAAGCGGGTCCGGCCGAGGACCTCACCCTGAGGGGCTACGAGAGCTACCTCGACCGCTTCTACTCGGCGGTCAGCAAGGACAACCAGTCCCCCTACCCGGTCGCCGCCAACGCCCCGATGCCCCGCGGCACCGACGCCCGGCGGATCTTCCCCGGCGCGCCCGACGCCTCGGCCTACCTCGTCCAGAGCGGGCCGTTCGCCACCGACACCACCTACACCAGGGTCCTCGGCGGCACCACCATGCACTGGGAGGGCAAGACGCTGCGGATGCTGCCCGAGGACTTCCGGATGCGCACGCTCTACGGCGAGGGGGCCGACTGGCCGCTCGGCTACGAGGACCTCGCCCCGTACTACAACGAGGCCGAGCGCGAGATCGGCGTCTCCGCCGACGTGGCGGACCAGGACTACCTCGGGATCACCTTCGACCAGGACTACGTGTTCCCGATGAAGGGGCTGCCGCTGTCGTACCTGGACCGCATGGTGGCCCGGGACCTGGACGGGATGCCGGTCGAACTCGACGGTGAGCGACGGGAGTTGAGGGTCCGCCCGTTCCCGCAGGGGCGGAACGGGATACCCAACCCGGCCTACGACGGCGGTAAGGGCTATCTGCCGCGAGGGGCGGTGAGCACGTACCAGGTCGAGGTCGGCGGGCGCTGCCAGGGCAACAACAACTGCGTGCCCATCTGCCCGGTGCAGGCCAAGTACAACGCCGGCAAGACCCTCGCGGCGGCCCTCCGGAGCGGCCGGGTGGACCTGGTGGCCCAGGCGGTGGCCTACAAGGTGCACGTCGACGAGCAGACCCAGCGGGTGACCGAGATCGAGTACCGCCGCTACGACCGGCCCGACAGTCCGGGCTTCACCACGATGCGGGCCCGGGGCCGGCTGTTCGTGCTGGCCGCCAACGCGGTGGAGAACCCCCGGCTGATGCTGGCCTCCGGCCTGCGCGGTTCGAGCGGTC
Organism: Streptacidiphilus alkalitolerans; assembly: GCF_042511045.1. Classification (NCBI taxonomy): domain Bacteria; kingdom Bacillati; phylum Actinomycetota; class Actinomycetes; order Kitasatosporales; family Streptomycetaceae; genus Streptacidiphilus; species Streptacidiphilus alkalitolerans. Next base: position 98,653 of record NZ_JBHEZX010000013.1, on the reverse strand, counting down.
TGATGGGGCGCAACTTCATGGACCACGCCTACCTGCTGGCGTGGGCCCTGCTGCCGGAAGTGGCCGGCGCCTTCCGGGGCACCAACTGCACAGGCGGCATCACCGACCTGCGCGGGGGCCGGTTCCGCCGCCGCCAGGCGGCCTTCAGCGTCGACATCCACAACGACGGCTGGGGCTGGGCCAGGGGCGCGCCGATGACCGACCTGATCGACCTGGTGGACGCCGGCGGACGCTACGGCGAGTCGCTCCGCCAGGGCCTGGTGGACCGGGTGTCCCGTCAGCTGCAGTTGGCGTTCATGGTCGAGGTCCCCGCCAACCCGAGCAACCGGGTCACCGTGGACCCGGAGTTCACCGACGACCTGGGGAACATGCGGCCCATCCTCACCTACGACATTCCCGACTACACGATGCGGGGGGTGGCCTACGCCCGGCAGCTGTCGCGGCGGATCTTCGCCCGCCTCGGGGCCGAGGACCACACCGAGTACAACCCGAACTTCTGGGGCTACTCGGTGTACGCGGGCGAGGGCTACGAGATCCGAGGGGGCAACCATCTCGCCGGCACCCATGCGATGGGCAGCGACCCGTCGGCCTCGGTGGTCGACGCGGACCAGCGCTGCTGGGACCACCGGAACCTCTACCTGGTCGGCGGCGGGAGCATGCCCACCGTGGGCACCTCGAACGTGACGCTCACCATCGCCGCCCTGTGCCTGCGCAGCGTCCGGGCCATGCTGGCCCAGCTCGACTCCGAGACCGCGCCGATCGAGGTCGGCTCCAACGGCACGGCCCAGGGCCGGACCCAGGAGGTGTCCCGGTGACCGCGTCGACCATCGGCAGCCGTGACGACCTGATCAGCTATCTGCAGGCGGCGCTCGCGCTCGAACACGCGACCATCCCCACCTATCTGACCGCGTACTACTCCATCCGCTCCACCACCAACTCCGACGCCGCCCACATCATCCGGGTGACCGCGGTGGAGGAGATGCTGCACCTGGCGCTGGTCGCCAACGTCCTGAACGCGGTCGGCGGGCAGCCCGACCTGACCCGCCCCGGCTTCGTACCGGCCTACCCGGCCCACCTCCCGGACGGGGAGCAGGACTTCACCGTCGACCTGCGGCCGTTCTCCCCCGAGGCGGTGGAGACCTTCTGCAGGATCGAGCGGCCGGGCCGTGCCCCCAGCGCCGACGCCCGGCTGGTGCCCACCCCGGACCGGGAGCGGCCGCCCCTGGTCGCCAGTCCGACGGCCGAGGGCATGCACTTCTACAGCATCGGCGAGTTCTACGCGGAGATCATCGAAGGGCTGGCGGAGCTGGCGGCCGGCGACCCCGAGCTCTTCTGCGGCAAGCCGGACCTGCAGCTGGGGCCCGAGTACTTCTACTCCGGCGGCGGGGTGCTGATCACCGTCTCCGACCTGGACTCGGCCCAGCGGGCGCTCCGCTTCATCGCCGCCCAGGGCGAGGGCCTGGACTCCGGGATGTACGACGCGGACGGGGAGCTGGCCCACTACTACCGGTTCCGGCAGCTGCAGCTCGGCCGCTACTACCAGCTGGGCGACCGCCCGGACGCGCCCTCGGGCCCGCCGCTCGGCATCGCCTGGAACGAGGTCTACCCGGTGAAGGTGAGCGCCCGGCTGGCCGACTACCCCGAGGGATCCGAACTAGCCGCTGTGGCAAGGGAGTTCAACGCCGATTACGGAGCCTTCCTGGCCCTGCTCACCAGGGCGTTCAACGGGGAGCCGAGCCTGCTGGAGGAGGCCGTCTGCGACATGTTCCGGCTGCGCGACGGGTTCAACCGGCTGGTACGCAATCCGCTGCCGGGCAGCGACGGACTGCATGCCGGGCCCACCTTCGAGATTCCGACCGACCGGGCGGTGGGGTGATGAGCAGTCAGTCGTTCAAGGGGTTCCTGCTGCTGTCGGTCGACCTCACCGCCTTCGAGGAGTCCGACCTGCTCGGCACCGGGCTGGCCCGCCAGTACCTGGCCAAACTGCGGGCCACCTGCGGCGACAAGGTGGTCGCCGCGCTCCTGGACGCCCACCGGGCGGCCCGGGCCGACGCGGGCGGTGCCGCTGCGGGCGACGACTCGACGCCGCTGGACCGGGCCCGGCTGGACCGGGCCCTGCGCCACCGGATCTTCAGCGACGACTGCCTCGGCCCGGTGGCCCGCAATGTGATCAAGCTCTGGTACGCCGGGATGTGGTACGGGCTGCCGGCCGGGTGGATCGACACCTACGGGGCCCACACGGCGGCCGAGACGTCCACGGTCACCGCCGCCTCCTACCAGGAGGGGCTGCTGTGGCGGGCCATCGGAGCCAATCCGCCGGGCGCCAAGGCACCCGGCTACGGCTCCTGGGCCCGGCCGCCCCGGATCGAGGAGCGCTACCTGAAGGGGACGATCCAATGACAGGACTGGCCGACCGCCTCGGCCCGGACAAGGTGAAGCTCGGGGTCTGCTGCACCCTGTGGTGGAACGACGACTTCCCCGCCATCGACGCCGGCGTCTCCTTCGAGCAGGCCGTGAGCGAGATGGCCCTGGCCGGCTTCCAGGGCTGCAGCATCGGGCACAAGTATCCCGCGGACCCGGCCGTGCTCAAGGCCGCGCTCGACCTCCGCGGCCTGCAGGTGTCCGAGCCCTGGACCAGCACCTACTTCACCGTCAGCAGGATGCGGCAGAAGACGGTCGCCGCCTTCGAGGAGACGCTGGCCCACATCGGGGCGCTGGGCGGGACCGAGCTGGTGGTGGCCGAGTTCGGCGCCTCCTCGCACCTGCTCCCGGTCGACGTGTTCGCCAACCGGCCGGTCTTCACCCACGCCCAGTGGGACGCCCTGGCCTCGGGCCTGAACGAACTCGGCAAGATCGCCAACTCGGCCGGGATGAAGCTCAGTTACCACCACCACATGGGCACGGGCGTGATGACCCGGGCCGAGGTCGACCGGCTGATGGCCTCGACCGATCCGGCCCTGGTGCACCTGCTGCTGGACACCGCCCACATCGCCTTCGCCGGCGACGATCCACTGGACCTGGCCAGGGCCCACGCCGACCGCATCGGCCACGTCCATCTGAAGAGCATCCGGCCCGAGGTGGTGAGCCGGGTGCGTGAGGAGGGCCTGTCCTTCCAGGAGGCCGTCGAACTGGGCGTGTTCACGGTGCCCGGGGACGGCGCGATCGACTTCCGGCCGATCCTCGAGGTGCTGGCCGACGCCGACTACCGGGGATGGCTGGTCGTGGAGGCCGAGCAGGACCCCAACAAGGCCCTCCCGCTCGCCTGTGCCAAGAAGGCCCGGGCCCATCTGGCCGACGTCCTGGGCTGGTAGCGGACCGTCAGAACAGCGAGGACACCAGGGATGAACGCGATACCCGGACGAGACGTATTCTTCAGCTTCTTCATGTTCACCGCCGACCTGAGGCCGCAGGACCCGCGCTACACCAGGATCCTGATCGATCATCTGAAGGCCCTCACCGACATCGGCTACGACGGCTTCGACGTGCACATCGCCTCCCGGCCGGAGACCGTCGACCACAAACTCGAGACCGACGGCTACGTAGCCCTCAGGAAGGCGTTCGACCAGGCGGGGCTGCAGGGGGCGAAGTTCACCACCAACGTCGGGACCACCCGCACCTTCGACCCGACCTCGCCCTACGAGGAGCAGCGCCGGCAGGCCCTGTCCTACCTCAGGTCACGCGTGGACATCACCCGGATCCTCGGCGGCGACTCGATCATGTCGGGGCCGTTCCTCTACCCCTACGGGGTCTTTCCGCTCACCGACACCGGGGAGCCGCTGTGGAGCGACGCCCTCCAGGACTGGATGGAGCCGCGCTACCGCTCGGCGCGTTCGGTCTTCGAGGACCTGGCGGAGTACGCCGCGGCACGCGGGGTGACCCTCGCCATCGAACCCGTCAAGAGCTGGGAGACGCCGCCGCCCAACATGGTCTCGGAGGTACTGGACTTCCTGGAGGGCCTCGGCCTCCCGCAGGGCGGGGTGACCGTCGACACCGCGCAGGTCGTGATGGAGAGTCAGGGCCCGGCGGTCTTCCGGGAGAACGTCGCCCGGGCGGCGCGGCAGGGCCGGCTCTCCTACGTCCACATATCCGCGCCCGACCGGGGCGCGGTGAAGGACAGCTGGATCCCGTGGGACATCGTCCTGGACGAGATCGAGCCGGTCTACCGCGGGCCGTACCTGATCGAGGTGTTCAACGCGATCCCGCCGTTCGACAGCTCCATGCGGATGGCCCGCCGGCGCTTCTGGCGGCCCGGCGAGGACGAGCCGGTGCCCCACGCCGACAGCGCCTACGACGTGGCGCGGGCCGCGTTGGAGGAACTGCGGGAGCGGACCACTGCCCGGGGAGGGGCCCGGCATGCAGACTGAGGCCACGGATCCCCTCGTCCTGGTGGTGAAGCGGACCGGTGATGTCCGTATCCACACCTTCGTCTCCTCCTTCGCGGCCGGCAACATCGCGAACGCCACCCACATCGTCGAGACCAGGAACCAGCTGGTCCTGGTCGACGCGCAGTTCCTCACCCCCTACGCCAGGGCGTTCCGGGACTACGCGGACAGCCTCGGGAAGCCCATCGAGCGGCTGTACCTCTCGCACCGGCACCCCGACCACTGGTTCGGCCTGGGCGCGGCGTTCAGCGACGTCACGGCCTACGCGCTGGCGGAGACCATGGGCTTCATCCAGGACCACGGGGAAGCCTCGATCAACGACCACTGGAAGCTCGGCGACCTCGTCCCCGACCGCATCGTGGTGCCCAAGCACGCGGTGAGCCCCGGCACCGAGACCATCGACGGGGTGCGCTACGTCTTCGACCTGGTGACCGACACCGAGATCGACTTCCAGCTCACCATCGGGCTCCCCGAACTGGGGGTGTTCTTCGCCCAGGACCTGCTCTACAGCGGCACCCACCTCTATCTGACGAAGCACCTGGACCGCTGGATCCGGGTGCTGCGGGGCCTGCTGCTCTCGGACTACGAGGTGTTCCTGCCGGGCCACGGCCTGCCGGCCGACAAGAACGAGGTCGCCCGCAACGTCGAGTACCTCTCGGCGGCCCGGCAGGCGATCGCCGGCGGACTCGCGGACGACGCCTTCAAGGAATTCCTGCTCCAGCGGTATCCCGAACGCAGATGCCCGGGAATCTTCGACATCTACCTGCCGCGGCTGTTCGGCGGTGCGAGCGACTACTGACGACACGCGGAGGTGTCCGAACCATGGACGAGAGCTGCACGGTAGGGAAGTACCTGGTGGAACGGCTCCACCAGTTGGGACTCGAGCACCTTTTCTCCATCGCGGGCGACTATTCGATCGAATGGTTGAACCGCTGCGTCCAGCCCAGCGGCATCAGGATCGTCGAGGAAGTCAACGAGGTGAACGCCGGCTACGCGGCGGACGGGTACGCGCGGCTGAAGGGCATCGGCGCGCTCTGCGTCACCTATTCCGCGGGCGCGCTGTGCGCCGTGAACGCCGTCGCCGGCGCCTATGTCGAAAAGGTGCCGCTGGTGCTGATCAACGGCACCCCGAGCATCAAGAAGACCATCACATTCGAGCAGACCGGCTTCAGCGCGCACCACTTCATCACCGGGCGGGAAACGGACCTGCAGTCGTTCGAGCACATCACGGTCGCGGCCGTGCGCATCGAAAGCCCGGACCTCGCGCCGATGCTGATCGACTATGCGCTGACCCAGTGCGTGAGCGAGCGGCGCCCGGTCTATGTCGAGCTGCTCCAGGACATGGTCGACCTGGAGTGCGAACCGCCGCGGGGTGCGCTGCGGCCGGCCAGGACCCTGTCGGACCGGACCAGCCTGGAGCAGTCGGTCGCCCAGATCTGCGCGAAGCTCGACAGCGCCGAGAACCCGCTGGTCTGGGTCGGCGTGGAGATCGACCGGCTCGGCCTGCAGGAGAAGGCACTGACCCTGATCCGGCGGCTGAACGTCCCGTTCGCCACGGAACTCCTCAGCAAGGCCGTCCTCTCCGAGGACGACCCGCTGTTCGCCGGGGTGCTCGACGGCCAGGCGTCCTCGGCGGCCGTCCTGGAGCTGGCCAGGACGTCCGACTTCGTCCTGGCCCTCGGCGTCTGGCTGACCGACATCAACTCGCTGGGCTGGGACCCGGACTTCGACAAGACCGCCTTCGCGTCGCTGGACGCGGTCAAGTTCGGAACCTACTTCGGCGGGCAGGTCGCCCTGGAGCACCTGCTGGACGGCATTCTGGCCGAGAAGGTCCGGCCCAGGGTGCGGAAGGTGCCGGAGCGCCCGGCCCGCGGCGTCCTGGCCGTCGACCCGGCCGACCGGATCACCTACCAGGGCTTCTACGACTTCGTCCAGCAGTACATCGACGGGAACACCATCGTCGGCAGCGACGCGAGCCTGAACTACTTCGGGAGCCTGCTGCTCGACGTGCCGGCCCAGGGAGGGTTCATCGCCCAGTCGTCCTACTCGTCGATCGGCTACATCGCGCCGGCGGCCACGGGGGTCTGCCTGGCGAAGCGGCCCGAGCAGCGGGTCATGGTGTTCTCGGGAGACGGCGGCTTCCAGATGACCGCCCAGTGCCTGTCGACCCAGACCCGCTTCAAGCTCGACCCGATCGTCTTCGTGGTCGACAACGGCGTCTACGCGGTGGAGCAGTGGCTCGCCGACTCGTCGGTCTTCCACACCGACCAGCCGTTCTACCCGTCCTGCCTGCTGCACCCGTGGAACTACAGCAGACTGTCGGATGTCTTCGGTTGCCGCGGGTGGAAGGTCGGTACGTACCAGGAGTTGGCGGAAGCCGTGGCGGGAGCCCTGGCCAACACGGACAGCCCGTCGGTCATCCAGGTCATGGTGCCCGGCAAGTCGATCCCCGACAATGCGAAGTGGAAGGCACAGTAGGCAGGACGGACCAGGAGTAGGAGCCATGCCCACGAAGATCACCGCAATCTACGAGAACCCGAAGTCCCCGAGCACCTTCGAGGCCGGCCACCAGGAGCAGATCGCGCTGGCGAAGCAGATCCCCGGCGTCACCAGGATCGAGAGCGCGAAGGTCTGGCCGAAGGAGGACGGCAGCGAGACCCCGGCCTACCGTGTGCTCGACCTGTACTTCACCGACTACGACGCGGCCAGCAAGGCCGTCACGACCGAGGAGGCGGGGGCGTTCGTCGGCAAGGTCTTCGAGCTGGCGACCGGCGGTGTGCGGCTGCTCTTCACCGACGTCGAGGAGGTCTGAACCCCGCGCCGCCGAGGCTGCCGCCCGGTCAGCGTTCGCGTGCTGAACGTCGGGTGTTCACCGGACCTGGCCCCGGAATTCACCGACGGGGGCCAGGTTGGCGGCGTGACTCCAGGACTTCTCTCTCGTAAGCGCACCCGGGCGGCCCTCGCGGTCGGCGTCGTGATCGCCATGGCGGGCACCGGCACCGCTGTGGCCCACGGCGTCGGCTGGCTGTCCGCGCCGACCCACGACTTCGGCGCGGTCGCCGACTCCTTCACCGGGCACGGCACGGTGACCGGCGACGTCCTGCGCAACGACCACGGCGCGACCGCGGTCGTCCGGCACACCGACCCGGCCGACGGCACGGTGACGGTCGATCCGGACGGCAGCTTCAGCTACACGCCGAAGGCCGGCTTCAAGGGCACCGACACCTTCACCTACACGGCCACCGACGCCGTACAGCTGTTCAAGGACGCCACGGCCAAGGGCGCCCCGCTTCCGCCGCTGGCCACGGTGCCCGGCCCGAACGGCAGCACCACCTCGATCTCGGGCGAGGGCTACGGCTCGTCGCTGGCCCCCGTGCCCGGCCGGGCGGGCTGGTTCTACGGCCTGACCGACCGCGGCCCGAACGCGGACGACCCGCTCGGCAACAAGTCCGAGCCGCTGCCCGGATTCACGCCGCAGATCGGCGAGTTCAAGCTGGTGGGCGGCAAGGCCGAGCTCCAGCGGACGGTCACCTTGAAGGGCCCGAAGAGCGTCAAGGGCCCGGCGGGCGTCTTCGGGCAGCCCTACAGCGGGCGCCCCCCGCTGGCGCCCGACACCAAGGAGACCATCGACAGCGTCGCCGACAGCCACGGCGCGGTGGGCGTGCCGCTCGCCAACGACCCGGACGGATACGACTCCGAGGGCCTGGTGGCGCTGCCGGACGGCACGTTCTGGGTGTCGGACGAGTACGGCCCGTACGTCACCCACTTCGACGCGCAGGGCTACGAGCTCGGCCGGCTCACCCCCGACAAGGACAGCCCGAACAACGCGTTCCACAAGGTCGTCGGCTACCTGCCGGCGGTCCTGGCCGACCGCGCCAACAACAAGGGCATGGAGGGCCTGACGGTCACTCCGGACGGCTCGACCCTGGTGGGCGCCATGCAGGCCGCGCTGCAGCTGCCGGACCTCGGCAGCACCAAGTACTCCAAGGTCGCCGCGACCCGCATCATCACCATCAACCTGCGCACGTACCAGACCAAGCAGTACCTCTACCTGCTGGACAACCCGGCGAGCACCGGTGACGCCAACAGCGAGATCACCGCGCTGTCCAACACCAAGTTCCTGGTCGACGAGCGCGACGGCAACTTCGAGCCGTTCGCGGGCAAGACGCTCTACCAGGTGGACATCAACGGCGCCACCGACGTCAGCGACCTGACCATCGGCGGCAAGTCGCCGGAGGCGCTGATCGGCGCGGACAGCACCAACGCCGCGCTGGCCGCGCTCACCGCGGCGGGTGTCCAGGTGGCGCAGAAGCAGCCGTACGTGCAGGTCGGCACGCTGTTGAGCCAGCTCGACCCGACCGGCAAGCTCTTCGGCCACGACAAGGTCGAGGGCGTCGCCACCACGGACGCGGGCCGGACGCTGTACCTGTCCAACGACGACGACTTCGGCATCGACTACATCGGCGACAACGGCGACAGCAGTCCCGTCGCCGACCCCGACGGGACCTGGGGGGTGCACCAGAAGACCCTTCCCGCCACCGGCGAGGCGGACAGCGGCGAGATCCTGAAGGTCGACACCGCCAAGCTGCCGGCCGTGCTCAAGACCGTCACGGTGACGGTCCACGTGCGCTGACGCACTCCGGAACGCCGCAGGGCCCGCCCACGTCACCGTGGGCGGGCCCTGTGTCCGTCAGGCCGGCGGTGGTCAGACCAGGTCGAACCGGTCCAGCTGCATCACCTTGTGCCAGGCGGCGACGAAGTCGTTGACGAACTTCTCCTTCGCGTCGTCGGCCGCGTAGACCTCGGCCAGCGCGCGCAGCTCGGAGTTCGACCCGAAGACCAGGTCGGCCCGGCTGCCGGTCCACTTGACCTCGCCGGTGGCCGCGTCGCGGCCCTCGAAGGTGTTGGCGTCCGCAGACGTCGCCTTCCAGGTCGTGCCCAGGTCGAGCAGGTTGACGAAGAAGTCGTTGGTCAGCGTCCCGGGGGCGTCGGTGAGCACCCCGAGCGACGACTGCTGGTGGTTGGCGCCCAGCACCCGCAGACCGCCGATCAGGACGGTCAGCTCGGGCGCGCTCACGGTCAGCAGGTTCGCCCGGTCGATCAGCAGGTACTCGGCCGGCAGCCGGTTGCCCTTGCCGAGGTAGTTGCGGAACCCGTCGGCGGCCGGCTCCAGCGCCGCGAACGACTCCGTGTCGGTCTGCTCCTGCGAGGCGTCGGTGCGGCCCGGGGTGAACGGCACCTCGGTGTCGAAGCCGGCCGCCTTGGCGGCCTGCTCGACGCCCGCGCCGCCGGCCAGCACGATCAGGTCGGCGAGGGAGATCGCCTTGCCGCCGGTCTGCGCGGAGTTGAAGGTCTGCTGGATCCCCTCCAGGGTGCGCAGCACGGTCGCCAGCTGGTCCGGGTTGTTGACCTCCCAGCCGCGCTGCGGCTCCAGCCGGATCCGCGCGCCGTTGGCGCCGCCGCGCTTGTCGCTGCCGCGGAAGGACGAGGCCGCCGCCCACGCGGTGGACACCAGCTCGGACACCGACAGGCCGGAGGCGAGCACCTGGGCCTTGAGCGCGGCCACGTCGGCGGCGTCGACCAGTTCGTGCGTCACCGCCGGGACCGGGTCCTGCCACAGCAGGGTCTCGGCCGGCACCTCCGGGCCGAGGTAGCGGACGATCGGGCCCATGTCACGGTGGGTCAGCTTGAACCAGGCCCGGGCGAAGGCGTCCGCGAACTCCGCGGGGTTCTCCAGGAAGCGCCGCGAGATCGGCTCGTAGGCCGGGTCGACCCGCAGCGACAGGTCGGTGGTCAGCATGGTCGGGGTGTGGCTCTTGGACGGGTCGTGGGCGTCGGGCACGGTGCCCGCGCCGCCGCCGTCCTTCGGCCGCCACTGGTGGGCGCCGGCCGGGCTCTTGTAGAGCTCCCACTCGTAGCCGAAGAGGATCTCGAAGAAGCTGTTGTCCCAGGTGATCGGGGTGTTGGTCCAGATGCCCTCGAGGCCGCTGGTGATCGCGTCGCCACCCTTGCCGGTGCCGAAGGAGTTGCTCCAGCCCAGGCCCTGCTGCTCCAGCGGGGCAGCCTCGGGGTCGGCGCCGACGTTGTCCGCCGGGCCCGCGCCGTGGGTCTTGCCGAAGGTGTGGCCGCCCGCGATCAGGGCCACCGTTTCCTCGTCGTTCATCGCCATCCGGTGGAAGGTCTCCCGGATGTCGCGGGCCGCGGCCAGCGGGTCCGGGTTGCCGTTGGGGCCCTCCGGGTTGACGTAGATCAGGCCCATCTGGACCGCGCCGAGCGGCTCCTCCAGCTCGCGGTCGCCGGTGTAGCGCTCGTCGCCGAGCCAGGTGGTCTCCGGGCCCCAGTACACGTCCTCGTCGGGCTCCCAGACGTCGGCGCGACCGCCGCCGAAGCCGAAGGTCTCGAAGCCCATCGACTCCAGCGCTACATTGCCGGTGAGCACGATCAGGTCGGCCCAGGAGAGGCTCTGGCCGTACTTCTTCTTGACCGGCCACAGCAGCCGGCGGGCCTTGTCCAGGTTCCCGTTGTCCGGCCAGCTGTTCAGCGGGGCGAAGCGCTGCTGGCCGGCCCCGGCGCCGCCGCGGCCGTCGCTGATCCGGTAGGTGCCGGCGCTGTGCCAGGCCATCCGGATCATGAAGGGGCCGTAGTGGCCGAAGTCGGCCGGCCACCAGTCCTGCGAGCTGGTCAGCACCTCCGCGATGTCCGCCTTCACGGCGGCGAGGTCGAGGGACTTGAACGCCTCGGCGTAGTCGAACTCCTCACCCAGCGGATTGGACACCGCGGGGTTCTTGGCGAGGATCTTCAGATTGAGCCGATCGGACCACCACTGGCGGTTTCCGCCGCCCTGGGTCGGGTGCGGGGCGCGATCGTGCGCGACCGGGCAGCCACCGCCCCCGCCCTCCGTCTTCGCGTCTACGACGATTGCATCATGGTTCTCAGACATGGGAATCCTTCCGGACCAGGCGGATCACGGTGCTCAGGAACTTCGGGGGGTGGAGCGGAGGGTGGAACGGTCGGGGCAGGGCCTCGCCGACCGGGCGGAGGGGCTCACGCGCGACTCCAAGGGAGGATATGGCCCAGCTGATCGCATACCCCGGAGGCGATCGCCTCGACGCGGAGGCGGTCACCGTCACGTCTGTCTCCTGCCGTACTGGAGTCATCCCGTCCCTTGGCCAGCGCCGGAACCGATCCTACAATGGACAGAGTCTAAGTCAAGAAGCACCCCAAGCGCCCCCGGGCGCCCGGCCCGGCGGAGACCCCCAGGAGGCCCCATGAGTGATCTGCTGGAGCGGCTGCGGGGGCGCGGCTGGCGGATGACCGCGCAGCGGCGGGTGGTCGCCGAGGTCCTCGACGGCGACCATGTGCACTTCACCGCCGAGGAGGTGCACACCCGGGCGGCCCGGCGGCTGCCGGAGATCTCCCGGGCCACCGTCTACAACACCCTCGGCGAGCTGCTCTCGCTGGGCGAGGTGGTCGAGGTCAGCACCGACGGCCGGGCCAAGCGCTACGACCCCAATGCCCACCGGCCGCACCAGCACCTGGTGTGCTCCCGCTGCGGCGCCATCAGGGACGTCCACCCGACCGGCAATCCGCTGGACGGCCTGCCGGCCGGTGAGCGTTTCGGCTTCATGGTCCTGGCGGTCCAGGTGATCTACCGCGGCCTGTGCCCGTCCTGCGCGGGGGAAGACAATCCGTCGGCGCCCGACGGGAACTGACCAGCCGTCATTCCATATTGGTCCAGACCCTTGACGGGATGATTGGTCTGTACCACAGTCAATGGCAGGTACCTGCTCAACAAATACATGCGCATGCGCTCCCGTCCCCCTCAAACCCCCACACCGGGAGGACGCTCCATGCAACGTTCCCGACGCTTCGGCATGGCTGCCGCCGCCTGCGCGGCCGCCCTGCTCGGGCTGTCCGCTTCCCTGCTCGGCACTGCCGCAGGGGCAGCGACGCCCGCCACCAACACCACCGGGGCCGCCGCGACCAGCGGCGGCCTCAAGGTCGCCTACTTCGACCAGTGGTCGATCTACGCCAATGCCTTCTATCCCAAGAACCTGCAGACCGAGGGCATAGCGGGCAAGCTCAACTACCTGATCTACGACTTCGAGAACATCGACCCGAGCACGCACAAGTGCTTCGAGGCCAACTCCGCCGCCTCGCAGGACGAGAGCAACCCCAACGCCGGAGACGGCGCGGGCGACTCCTTCGCGGACTACGGCAAGTCCTACGATTCGAGCATCAGCGTCGACGGCACCTCCGACGCCTACAACATGCCGATCGTCGGCAACTTCCACCAGCTGCAGGAACTCAAGGCGAAGAACCCCAACCTGAAGATCCTGCTCTCGATCGGCGGCTGGACCTACTCCAAGTACTTCTCGGACGCGGCCGCGACCGACGCCTCCCGCAAGGCCCTGGTCTCCTCCTGCATCGACATGTTCATCAAGGGCAACCTGCCCTCGCAGAACGGCTACGGCGGCGCGGGCACCGGCAAGGGCATCTTCGACGGCTTCGACATCGACTGGGAGTACCCGGGCGGCGGCGGCCACACCGGCAACCACTCCAGCACCGCGGACAAGGCCAACTTCACCGCGCTGCTGGCCGAGTTCCGCAGCGAGCTCAACACCCAGGGCGCCGCGGACGGCAAGACCTACGCGCTGAGCGCCGCGCTGCCGGCCGGCCAGGACAAGATCAAGAACGTCGAGACCAACAACATCGCCCAGTACCTGACCTTCGGCGATGCCATGACCTACGACATGCACGGCGGTTTCGAGCCCACCGGTCCCACCAACCACCAGGCGCCGATCTACAACGGGCCCAACGACCCGATGACCCCGATCGCCCCCGGCACCGGCAAGTACTCGATCGACGCCGCGGTGAAGGCGTACACCGTCGGTGATCCGCAGTACGGCATCCCGGGCGGCTTCCCGGCCGGGAAGCTCACCCTCGGCATCCCGTTCTACTACCGCGGCTGGACCGGGGTGGCGGCCGGCGCCAACCACGGGCTGTTCCAACCCGCCAGCGCGCCGGCTCCCGGCGCCGCCGACTCCGGCAACGTGGCCGGCATCCGGATGTACAAGGAGCTCACCGGAGTCGTCGACAACGCGGCCGACACCTTCTGGGACCCGGCCGCCCAGGCGGCGTACTTCTACGACGGAACCAACTTCTGGAGCGGTGAGGACGCCCGTTCGATCCAGGCCACGACCGACTACCTGCACTGCAACGGCCTCGGTGGAACGATGATGTTCTCGATGTACGACCTGGACCCGGCCGCCACGCTGTTCAACACCACGGTGACCGACACCAACGGCTCCGCCGCCAGTTGCGCGGCTCCGCCGACCAGCGCCCCGCCGACCACGACGCCCCCGACCACGACCCCGCCCACCACCACCCCGCCCACCACCACCCCGCCCACCACGGCTCCGCCCACCACCACCCCGCCGACCACGACTCCGCCCACCACGACGCCTCCCGGCTCGGGCGCGGTCGTCAACGGCGGCTTCGAGACCGGCTCGCTCGCCCCCTGGACCTGCGCCGCCGCCGGCAACGCGGTCGTCCAGAGCAGCCCGGTCCACTCCGGCAGCCATGCGCTGACCGCCACTCCGACGTCCAGCGACACCGCCCAGTGCCAGCAGGTGCTCACCCTCAAGGCGAACACCGCGTACACCCTCACCGGGTGGGTCCAGGGCAGCTACGTCTACCTCGGCGTCAGCGGCGGGGCCACGGCCAGCACCTGGGCCAGCCCCGGCGCCACCTGGCAGAAGCTCACGGTTCCGTTCACCACCGGCGCGTCCGGCACCGTGACCCTCTACCTGCACGGCTGGTACGGGCAGCCCGCCTACTCGGCCGACGACATCGCCGTCGCCTGAGGTAGTAGGGCATTGCGGCAAACCACGGGTGTTGGCCGGAGGAGCACATATCCTTCAGCCAACACCCGTCCGCATGAGAAGGAACAAGCCCGTGACGACGCCGCCTCCCTGGAACGGGCCGAACCCTCCGCAGCAGCCTTCGGGCTGGGACAAGGCCACCCCGCCGCCGATGCCGCCGCCGCCCGGCTGGGACGCGCAGACCCCGCCGCCGATGCCGCCGCCCATGCCGCAGCAGGCCCCGCCGATGCCGCCGGACGGCATGTACGGGACCCCGGCGATGCCCGGTATGTCCGGCATGCAGCCGATGCTGCAGCTGCCGGCCGAGACCCTGGTCACCATCGGCGACATCATCTGCACCCAGACCGAGGTGATCACGCCCAGCGGTCGCCGTCCGATCGGCCAGGTGACCTGGTCCTTCACCGACATGTCCCGGACCACCCGGTCCATCCCGACCTGGGCGATCGTCTGCGCCGTCGTCTTCTTCTTCGTCTGCTTCCTCGGCCTGCTGTTCCTGCTGGCCAAGGAGGACCGCACCGAGGGCAGCGTGCAGATCGTGGTCCAGGGCCCGGGGCTGCTGCACCAGCTCCAGGTCCCGGTCTACTCGGTGATGCAGGTCCAGGACTACAGCGCCCGGATCGGCTACGCCCGCTCGCTGACCGCAGCCGCGTACGGGATGTGACCGCTCAGGGCCCGGGCCCGGGTCAGGGCCGGGGTCAGGGCCGGGGTCAGGGCCGGGTCATCCGCAGTACGTCCAGGGCCCGGTCCAGCTGCTCCTCGGTCAGCTTCCCCTGCTCGACGTAGCCGCGCTCCAGCACCACCTGACGGATCGTCTTCCGCTCCGCCACCGCCTGCTTGGCGACCTTCGCGGCCTCCTCGTAGCCGAGGTAGCGGTTCAGCGGGGTCACCACGGAGGGCGAGGACTCCGCGTACTCGCGCAGCCGCTCGACGTTCGCGGTGATCCCGTCCACGGTCCGGTCGGCCAGCAGCCGGGCGACATTGGCGAGCAGCCGGACCGACTCCAGCAGGTTGCGGGCGATCACCGGCAGCATCACATTGAGCTCGAAGGCGCCGGCCGCGCCCGCGATCGCCACCGTGGCGTCGTTCCCGGCCACCTGCGCGGCGACCATCACCACGGCCTCCGGGATCACCGGGTTGACCTTGCCCGGCATGATCGAGGAGCCCGGCTGCAGGTCGGGGAGGTTGATCTCGCCGAGGCCGGTGCGCGGGCCCGAGCCCATCCAGCGCAGATCGTTGGCGATCTTGGTGAAGCCGACCGCGACCGTCCGCAGCTGACCGCTCAGCTCGACCAGGCCGTCCCTGGCGCCCTGGGCCTCGAAGTGGTTCCTGGCCTCGGTCAGCGGCAGCCCGGTGGCCCGTGCGACCTCGGCGATCACCGCGGCGGAGAACCCGGGCGGGGTGTTGATCCCGGTGCCCACAGCGGTTCCGCCCAGCGGCAGCTCGGCCACCCGGGGCAGCGTCGCCCGCAGCCGCTCCACCCCGTACCTGACCTGGGCGGCGTAGCCGCCGAACTCCTGGCCGAGGGTGACCGGGGTGGCGTCCATCAGATGCGTCCGCCCCGACTTCACCACCTCGGCGAACTCGACCGCCTTCCGCTCCAGCGCCGCCGCGAGGTGCTCCAGCGCGGGGACCAGGTCACCGGTGACGGCGGCCGTCGCCGCGATGTGGATCGAACTGGGGAACACGTCGTTGGAGGACTGGCTGGCGTTCACATGGTCATTGGGGTGGACCGGCGACCCCAGCCGCTCGCTCGCCAGCGCGGCGATCACCTCGTTGGCGTTCATGTTGGACGAGGTCCCCGAGCCGGTCTGGAACACGTCGATCGGGAACTCCCCGTCCCAGCGCCCCTCGGCCACCTCGTCCGCGGCCTCGGCCACGGCCTTCGCCATCGCCCCGTCCAGCACCCCGAGCCCGGCGTTCACCCGCGCCGCCGCCGCCTTGATCCGCGCCAGCGCCTCGATGTGCGGGCGCTCCAGCCGCTGGCCCGAGATCGGGAAGTTCTCCACCGCGCGCTGCGTCTGCGCCCCCCACTTCGCCCCCGCCGGGACCCGAACCTCCCCCATCGAGTCATGCTCGACGCGGTAGTCACTGCCGTGCTGCTCACCCATGTCCATAACCTCCACCTACCCACAGCGACGCAGGCCCCGCCCCTGTTCCCGCGTTACTGCGTCCGAACGGGGACGATCGGGGAGCGCGCCCGTGCCGGTGCCGCCCTGTGCACCGCTGTGATGTGTCGGTGCCAGAGGACGCGGACATCTGTGCGACGCGAGTAGTCGGCGGTCAACATAGCGGCCTGCTCCTGCTCGGCCAGCCGCAGGCACTCCGCGCAGCCCCCATCCCCCGCGCACACTGCTCAGCCTCGCAGTCGTCGCAACGCTGCGTGCGAGCCAGGAGAACGGCTGATGGGCGCGTCCAATCGATGGTGCGCCGCGGTGTACCTGGGAGAGGCTGTCGGGGGCGGCTCTACGCTGGCCAGGAGCCTTCTGGGAGAGGCGGCCTGGAGGGTGGACAGGCACTCGCCGGACATCTGTACGCGGCGGAGGTCGGCGGGCCCTACTTCGTGAACGTGTACCTGCACCGCCTGTGAGGCCAAGGGCCCCGCTCGCGGGGAGCGGGGCCATCGCGGCAAGCCGCAGGTTGGAGGGTTACTTCGCGGCGCGTACCGGGATGCTGGTGATCAGGGGCTGGGCGTCGGCGGAGGGGTCGGTGAAGAAGTCGTTTGGCTTGTTTGGTTCACGGCAACCCCACTCATTGATCGTTGGGGCGTACGGGCGGATGGCCTACTGAGCCGTCTGGGCAACAGCGGCATGCGTCGAGCAGGAAGGCTGAGCCCATGGCGCGCACGGAGTTCTACGACGACCCGGATGCCCCGAAGCCGAACAGTCTCGTCGTGGCGGCCTCTGCTGTCGTCATGGACGAAGGTGGGCGCATCCTGCTCCAGCGCCGGACCGACAACGGCCTGTGGGCGCTGCCGGGCGGCGGCATGGAGATGACCGACTCACTACCGGGCACTGCTGTCCGGGAGGTCAAGGAGGAGACCGGCCTGGACGTCGAGATCACCGGCCTGGTGGGTACCTACACCGACCCTCGGCACGTCATCGCCTACAGCGACGGGGAAGTGCGCCGACAGTTCAATGTCTGCTTTACGGCGCGTGTCGTCGGCGGACAGTTGGCGATGTCGGACGAGTCGACAGAACTGCGGTTTGTCGCACCGGAGGACTTGTCAGCGCTGCCCGTGCATCACACCCAACGGCTTCGGCTCGACCACTTCCTGGAGCAACGGACGACGCCCTACCTCGGGTAGGCGGTTGCTTCGTGAACGTGTACCTGCACCGCCTGTGACGCGAGGGCCCCGCTCGCGGGGAGCGGGGTCCTCGGGGCGCCGCAGGTCGGAGCGTCACTTCGCGGCGCGTACCGGGATGCTGGTGATCAGGGGCTGGGCGTCGGCGGAGGGGTCGGTGAAGAAGTCGTTGCCCTTGTCGTCGACGACGACGAAGGCGGGGAAGTCGACGACCTCGATCCGCCAGACGGCTTCCATGCCCAGCTCGGCGTACTCCAGCACCTCGACCTTCTTGATGCAGTCGAGCGCCAGCCGGGCGGCCGGGCCGCCGATGGAGCCGAGGTAGAAGCCGCCGTGCTTGGCGCAGGCGTCGGTGACCTGCTGGGAGCGGTTGCCCTTGGCGAGCATCACCATCGAGCCGCCCGCGGCCTGGAACTGGTCGACGTAGGAGTCCATCCGGCCCGCCGTGGTCGGGCCGAAGGAGCCGGAGGCGTAGCCCTCGGGGGTCTTGGCCGGGCCCGCGTAGTAGACCGGGTGGTCCTTGAGGTACTGCGGCATGCCCTCGCCCGCGTCCAGCCGTTCCTTGATCTTGGCGTGGGCGATGTCGCGGGCGACCACCAGCGTCCCGGTGAGCGAGAGCCGGGTCTTGACCGGGTGCTTGCCCAACTCGCCGCGGATGTCGGCCATCGGCTGGTTGAGGTCGATCCGGACCACCGCGTCGTCCAGGTGCTCGTCGGTGGTCTCCGGCAGGTACTTCGCCGGGTCGGTCTCCAACTGCTCCAGGAAGACGCCCTCGGCGGTGATCTTGGCCAGCGCCTGCCGGTCGGCCGAGCAGGACACGGCCATGGCGACCGGCAGCGAGGCCCCGTGCCGCGGCAGCCGGATCACCCGGACGTCGTGGCAGAAGTACTTGCCGCCGAACTGGGCGCCGATGCCGATCTTCTGGGTCAGCTCCTGCACCCGCGCCTCCAACTCCAGGTCGCGGAAGCCGTGTCCGGTCGCGGAGCCCTCGGTCGGCAGGGTGTCCAGGTAGTGCGCCGAGGCGTACTTCGCCGTCTTCAGCGCGAACTCGGCGCTGGTCCCGCCGACCACGATGGCGAGGTGGTACGGCGGACAGGCGGCGGTCCCCAGCGAGCGGATCTTCGCCTCCAGGAAGGCCATCATCGACGACTCGTTGAGGATCGCTTTGGTCTCCTGGTACAGGTACGACTTGTTGGCGCTGCCGCCGCCCTTCGCCATGAACAGGAACTTGTACGCGCCGCCGTCGGTCGCGTAGAGCTCGATCTGCGCGGGCAGGTTGCTGCCGGTGTTCTTCTCGTCCCACATGGTCAGCGGGGCCATCTGCGAGTAGCGCAGATTGAGCTTGGTGTAGGCGTCGTAGATGCCCTGCGACAGCGCGGACTCGTCGGTGCCGGAGGTCAGCACGTTCTGGCCGCGCTTGCCCATCACGATCGCGGTGCCGGTGTCCTGGCACATCGGCAGGACGCCGCCGGCCGCGATGTTGGCGTTCTTCAGCAGGTCCAGGGCCACGAAGCGGTCGTTGGGGCTGGCCTCGGGGTCGTCCAGGATCCGGCGCAGCTGGGCCAGGTGGGCCGGGCGCAGCAGGTGCGAGATGTCGTGCATGGCCTCGGCGGCCAGCAGCCGCAGGGCCTCGGGCTCGACTTGGAGGAACGTCCGCCCGTTCGCCTCGAAGGTGCTGACGCCCTCGCTGGTGACCAGCCGGTACGGGGTGGGGTCCGCGCCCAGCGGCAGCAGGTCGGTGTAGGCGAAGTCGGGCATGGCGGGGTCCTCAATCATCGGCAGTCAGGCGATCCGAGCTCGGCCACCAGGGTACTGACCGGGGCTGTCATGGACGGCGGCCGGGTGACTATCCTCACCCTGTGGACAACTCTTCCCTTCCGGACCCGTTGAAGAAGCCCTACGCCGACCCGGTGGAGGCGGATCTCCGTGCCTCCGACGCGGATCGCGAGCGGGTGGCCGAGGCACTGCGCGAGGCGTACGCGGAGGGGCGGCTCACTGCCGAGGAGCACTCGGAGCGGGTGGACTCCGTCTACGCGGCGAAGACGCTCGGCGAGCTCGTCCCGCTGACCGTGGACCTTCCCTCGCACGCCGCCACCCACGGCGCCGCCGCCCGGTCGACCGCCGCGCCGCGGCCGGCCGCGCAGCGGACCCAGTCGGCGCTGCCGTCCCGTACCGAGCCGGAGACCATGCTCGCGGTGTTCGGCGGGGCGCAGCGCAAGGGACGGTTCCGCGCCGGGCGGATGCTCAAGGCGGTGGCGGTGTTCGGCGGGGTGGAGATCGACCTGACCGAGGCCGTCTTCGACGCCCCCGAACTAGTGATCCACTGCACCGCGGTGTTCGGCGGGGTGGAGATCAAGGTCCCGGAGCAGGTGACCCTGCGCGGCGGCGGGGCCGGCGTCTTCGGCGGCTTCGACGTCAAGCAGCAGGAGGGGACGGATCCGCACGGCCCGGTGGTGACCATCAAGGGCTCCGCGGTCTTCGGCGGCGTCGAGGCGAAGCTGCGGAAGCCCAGCAAGATCGCGATGAAGGCCCGGGACATGGCGCGGAAGTTCCTGGACGAGTAGCCGGACGGGCGACCGGGCGAGCAACCGGGCGCTCCGGATGGGCAGTCGGGCCGACTGTCTGTTGGTCGGATTGTGTGCGCAGTGCATGAATCGGTGTGCAGCAGGGTAGATCTGGCCTCACACCGCCTGGTCGTGCGGCGGTGTGCGGTACCCCTCACCGTGCTCTCATCGCTGCGTCAGGAGTGTGTCGTGCTTCATCCGATAGAAGCCCGTATGGACGATTCCGGTGCTTTTGTCCCGGTTCAACGCGGGTCCACGGATGACACTCCCTGGCATTCCAATGCCGCCTGCCGCCGCGACGAGGCAGGACTGTTCTTCGCCCCCTCCAAGGAGCCCACGGCCGCCCGGCTGGCCCGTGAGGAGCACGCCAAGCGGGTCTGCGCGCGCTGCCCGGTGCTGCTCTCCTGCAGGGAGCACGCGCTGCTGCAGCCCGAGCCGTACGGCGTCTGGGGCGGGCTGACCGCCGCCGAGCGCCGGGTGGTGCTGGCCCGGCGCCGCCGCCGGGAGCAGGAGCTCCGGGAGGCGGCGCGGGCCACCCAGCCGATCGCCGCGGCGGGCTAGCCACCGCGGACGGTCAGCCGGCGGTCAGCGGGCGCGGTCGAAGTCGATCGCGCTGTACGCCCGGAGCTTGGACAGCCGGTGGGTGCTCTCGATCCTGCGGATGGTGCCGCTCTTGGACCGCATCACCAGCGAGCTGGTGGTCGCGGTCTCGGGCCCGTAGTGCACCCCGCGGAGCAGCTCGCCGTCGGTGATCCCGGTGGCGACGAAGAACACGTTCTCGCCGCTGACCAGGTCGTCCACGTGCAGCACCCGGTCCAGGTCGTGCCCGGCGTCCAGGGCCTTGCGCCGCTCGGCCTCGTCCTTGGGCCAGAGCCGGCCCTGGATCACGCCGCCGAGGCACTTTATGGCGCAGGCCGCGATGATGCCCTCGGGCGTCCCGCCGATGCCCAGCAGCAGGTCGACGCCAGTGCCCTCGCGGACGGCCATGACCGCGCCGGCCACGTCGCCGTCCGAGATGAACTTGATCCTGGCCCCGGTGGCCCGGATCTCCTCGGCGAGCTTCTCGTGCCGAGGACGGTCCAGCACCACGACGGTGACGTCCTCCGGGGTGCCGCCCTTGGCCCGGGCGACGGCCCGGACGTTGTGCTCGACCGGCGCGGTGATGTCGACGAGCCCGGCTGCCTCCGGGCCCGCGACCAGCTTGTCCATGTAGAAGACGGCGCTGGGGTCGAACATGGTGCCCCGGTCGGCGACGGCGAGCACCGCCACCGCGTTGGGCATGCCCTTGGCGGCCAGTGTGGTGCCGTCCACCGGGTCGACGGCGACGTCGCACTCGGGGCCGGTCCCGTCGCCGATCCGCTCGCCGTTGAAGAGCATCGGGGCGTCGTCCTTCTCGCCCTCGCCGATGACGACGACGCCGTTCATCGACACGGTGTGGACGAGGGTGCGCATGGCGCGTACGGCGGCGCCGTCCGCACCGTTCTTGTCGCCGCGGCCGACCCAGCGCCCGGCCGCCATCGCGGCGGCCTCGGTGACGCGGACCAGTTCCAGGGCGAGGTTGCGGTCGGGCGCCTCGGGGGCGACCTCGAGGGAGGAGGGAAGACTGTGTGACTGTGGTTCGGTCATCGGTTGCGTACCTCTCTGTACGACGACGGCCGGATGAGGGTGTGCCGATGGTATCGACGACCTGCGGAGATGTCTGTGGCGTGCGGCACTGGTTCCGCTCGGTGACCGGCCGCCGGCGGGGCTGCGACCGGCCGCGGGCCTTTCGGGACCCCGGTGCCGGGCCCGTCGCCGGCCATGGGTCACCATGGAGGGGTGGCAACTCAGAGCGCGCCGGCGCAGACCGGGACAGCAGCGGCACCCGCCCCGAAGCGGCGCGGGATGGCCAACAAGTCCGCCCGGGACATGGTCCTCTCGATGATCCTGGTGATGGCCGCGGGCGTGGTCATCTACCTGTTCATCCCGCACAGCGGCGGCGACGGCGTGCACCCGGTCGAGTACAACGCCGCGCTGCAGTCGGCCCGCCGGGCCGCCCCGTACCCGGTGCTGGCGCCCGAGGGCCTGGCCAAGGGCTGGAACGCGACCGCGGTCGAGTACGACGGCGCGGACCCCGCCGACGCGCAGTGGACGCTGGGCTTCATCGACCCGGCCGGCCAGTACGTCGCGGTGCGCCAGAGCAACGGCCCGGCGGCGGACTTCCTGGCCGACGCGACCACCAACGGCGTCAAGCAGGCCGGTACCAGCACGGTCGACGGGACGGTGTGGAGCCACTACCAGGGCGACCGCTACCGGGCCCTGGTGCTGCAGACGGCCAAGGGCACCACGGCGGTGACCGGCACCGAGTCCTTCGCCGACCTGGCGCGGTTCGCCGCGAAGCTCAAGTAGGCACGCGGTACCAGAAGAAGCCCCGCCGTCGTTCGACGGCGGGGCTTCTGCTGCTGTGCTGCGATCAGACGGTTCAGACGGTTCAGACGGTGGTGACGACCTCGTCGAAGGACAGCCGCGGGTTGCGCGGGTACCAGGCGTCGGCGCCGGGCTTGCCGATGTTGACGACGGCCAGCACCGAGTGGTCGGCGTCCAGGAACTCCTTGTTGATGCCGGCGGCGTCGAAGCCGGTCATCGGGCCCGCGGCCAGGCCGGCCGCGCGGACACCCAGCACGAAGTAGCCGGCCTGCAGGGTGGCGTTGAAGTTGCTGGAGCGCTCGCGGACCGGGCGCTCGGCGAAAAAGACGTCCTTGGCCTGCGGGAACGCGGGGAACTGGGCCGGCAGCTCCTCGTGGAACTCATGGTCGGCGGCCAGGATGGCGACCAGCGGCGCGGAGGCGGTCTTGGCCTTGTTGCCGTCCGACATGTGCGCGACCAGGCGCTCGCGGGCCTCGGCGGAGCGGACCAGGACGACGCGCAGCGGCTGCTGGTTGAACGCGGTCGGCGCGTACTTGACCAGGTCGTAGATCGCCTGGATCTGCTCGTCGGTCACCGGCTCGTCGGTGAACGTGTTCGCGGTGCGGGCCTCGCGGAACAGCAGGTCCTGGGCGGCGGCGTCGAGTACCAGAGCGTCAGACATGGAGTCACCTTCGGGTTCAGTACTGGGGGCGGTGCGGCCGGGGTGCCGCTGCCACAGTGCTCAACGTAGGTGAAGTTTCAACCATTTCCCAAACAGATGATCTGCGGAGTGATTCACCTCACTCCGGTTGCGGTCACTGCGGTCACTTCTCGGCCTGCTCCTCGTCGCCCTCGGCCAGCGCCGCGTCCAGCCGGGCCCTGGCCCCGTCCAGCCAGCGCTCGCACACCTTGGCCAGCTGCTCGCCCCGCTCCCACAGCGCCAGCGACTCCTCCAGCGAGGTCCCGCCCGTCTCCAGCGTCCGGACGACCTCCAGCAGCGCGTCCCGCGCCTGCTCGTACCCGAGGCTGTCGTCCACCGCGTCTGCTGCTGCCTGCTTCGCCATGGCTCCAGGGTAGGGGGCGGGACCGACAATCCCGGCTCAGTCCTGAGGCGCCGTCACGACCGTCACGGCGAACTCGCCCTCGGCGACCCGGGCCCGCAGCGCGTCCCCCGCGCCGACCTGGGCCGGGTCGCGGACCACCGCGCCGTCCTCGCGCTGCAGCACCGCGTACCCGCGCTGCAGCGTCGCCGCGGGGGAGAGCGCGACCACCCGGGCCAGGGTGTGCGCCAGCTCGGACGCGGCCCGGTCCAGCCGGTGGTCCAGGGTCCGCCGGGAGCGTTCCAGCAGCGCGGCCAGCTGCGCGGCGCGCTCGTCCACCATCCGGTGCGGGGCGGCCAGCACCGGGCGGCTGCGCACCGCCTCCAGGCCGCCGCGCTCCCGCTCCAGCCGGGCGCGGATGCCGTGCCTGGCCCGGTCGCGCAGCCCGTGCACCCGGGCCAGCTCCTCCCGGACGTCCGGGACCACCCGCTTGGCGGCGTCGGTCGGGGTGGAGGCGCGGAGGTCGGCCACATAGTCCAGCAGCGGCTGGTCCGGCTCGTGGCCGATCGCGCTGACCACCGGCGTACGGGCCGCCGCGACCGCGCGGACCAGCTGCTCGTCCGAGAACGGCAGCAGGTCCTCGACGCTGCCGCCGCCCCGGGCAATGATGATCACGTCCACCTCGGGGTGCTCGTCCAGCTCCTTCACCGCCGCGATCACCTCGGGGACCGCGTGCACCCCCTGCACCGGGACGTTGCGCACCTCGAAGCGCACGGCCGGCCAGCGGCGCTGCGCGTTCTGCAGCACGTCGCGCTCGGCTGCAGACGCGCGCCCGGTCACCAGGCCGACGCACTGCGGCAGGAACGGCAGCGGCCGCTTGCGCTCGGCGGCGAACAGGCCCTCCGCGCCGAGGGTGCGCTTCAGCAGCTCGAGCCGGGCCAGCAGGTCGCCGAGGCCGACCAGTCGGATCTCGGCGGCGCGGAGCGACAGCGTGCCGCGCGGCCCGTACCACTCGGGCTTGGCGTGCAGCACCACCCGGGAGCCCTCGGTGACCAGTTCGGCGACCGGGTCGAAGGCCGCGCGGTAGCAGGTGACGGACAGTGAGACGTCCTGCGAGGTGTCACGGAGCGTCAGGAAGACCACGCCGGCGCCCGGGCGGCGGCTGAGCTGGGTGATCTGCCCCTCCACCCAGACCGCGCCGAGGCGGTTGATCCAGCCGCCGATCAGCTGGGAGACCCGGCCGACCGGGATCGGGGCGTCCGGCGAGTTCTCGAGGGCCATGCTCCGAGACTAGCCGCAGGGTCGGACAGCGGGGGCCTGCCGGTACGCTAGCGGTATGCCTGCTACTGCTTCCCGTCGTGTCCTGCTCGCCGCCCCGCGCGGCTACTGCGCGGGTGTCGACCGCGCCGTCATCGCTGTGGAGAAGGCCCTGGAGCAGTACGGGTCTCCCATCTACGTCCGCAAGGAAATCGTCCACAACAAGTACGTGGTGCAGACCCTGGAGCGGAAGGGGGCCGTCTTCGTCGACGAGACCGAGGAGGTGCCCGAGGGCTCCATCGTGGTCTTCTCCGCGCACGGCGTCGCGCCCTCGGTCCACGACGAGGCGAAGCGCGGCAAGCTGGCCACCATCGACGCCACCTGCCCGCTGGTCACCAAGGTGCACAAGGAGGCCCTGCGCTACGCCGAGGAGGACTACGACATCCTGCTCATCGGCCACGAGGGCCATGAGGAGGTCGTCGGCACCATGGGCGAGGCGCCCGAGCGCACCCACCTGGTGGACGGCGCCGAGGACGTCGCGAACGTCCAGGTCCGGGACGAGTCCAAGGTCGTCTGGCTGTCCCAGACCACCCTTTCGGTGGACGAGACCATGGCCACCGTCGGCGCCCTGCAGCAGCGCTTCCCGCTGCTGACCAGCCCGCCCAGCGACGACATCTGCTACGCCACCTCCAACCGGCAGACCGCGATCAAGCAGATCGCGGGGGAGTCGGACCTGGTCATCGTGGTCGGCTCGCGGAACTCCTCCAACTCGGTGCGGCTGGTCGAGGTCTCGCTGGAGGCCGGCGCCAAGGCCGCTCACCTGGTCGACTTCGCCGACGAGATCGACGAGGCCTGGCTGGAGGGCGTCGGCACGGTCGGTGTCACCAGCGGCGCCTCCGTCCCGGAGATCCTGGTCGAGGGCGTGCTGGAGTGGCTGGCCGCGCGCGGCTACGGCGACGTGGAGCAGGTCCGTACCAGCGAGGAGCACCTGCAGTTCTCGCTCCCCAAGGAACTGCGCCGCGACCTCCGGGCCGAAGCTGCGGGTAAGTAAGGCACACGATCGGGGTAGGCCCTACGTTGGCAACAGGTCAGTTCAACGACGAACAGGGGAACCCCAGCGTGAATGTCTTCGGTGTGGACATCGGCGGATCCGGGATCAAGGGCGCTCCGGCGGACCTCGATCGCGGAGAGCTGGCCCAGGAACGGCACAAAGTGCTCACTCCACAGCCGTCCGAGCCCAAAGCGGTGGTGAAGGCCGTGCAGGAAGTGGTCGGGCACTTCGACTGGAAGGGCCCGGTCGGTCTGACCTTCCCGGGTGTGGTCGTGGACGGCCACACCCGGACCGCCGCCAATGTCGACAAGGGCTGGATCGACCTGGACGCCGGGGCCCTGTTCGCGGAGGCCCTGGACCTGCCGGTGGCCGTGGTCAACGACGCCGACGCGGCCGGTCTGGCCGAGGTCGCCTACGGGGCCGGCAAGGGCCGCAAGGGCGTGGTGCTGCTGCTCACGCTGGGCACCGGTATCGGCAGTGCGCTGTTCATCGACGGCGCGCTGGTCCCGAACACCGAGCTCGGCCACCTGGAGCTGCACGGCAAGGACGCGGAGCGGCACGCCTCCTCCGCGGCCAAGGAGCACCACGACTGGAGCTGGTCGGAGTGGGCCGAGCGGCTCGACGACTACTTCGGCATGGTCGAGCAGCTGTTCTCGCCGCAGCTGATCATCATCGGCGGCGGGGTCAGCCGGAAGGCGGACAAGTTCCTGCCGCTGCTCAAGCCGCTGCGGGCGGAGATCGTCCCGGCGGAGCTGCAGAACGACGCCGGCATCGTCGGCGCCGCGATGGCCGCCTCCAAGCTGCGGTAGGCGCCGTGGCCCTTGCGGGCCGGCCGCTCCGCTCCGTCAGGAGTTCCGGCGCCTGGCCCGGGTCAGCGCGATGTGCCGGGCCAGGACGATCAGCAGGGCCACCGCCGTCCCGGTGAACAGCCAGCCCGCCTGCAGGGCGAGTGCGGTGGCCAGGCCGACGACCCGTCCCAGGAAACTGTGGTCGGGTCCGGCGCCCAGCAGCACCAGGGTCGCCGCGAAGGCGATCGGACCGCAGATCGGCGCGATGGCCAGGTCCGCGGCCCGTACCCGGACCGCGACCTGGAAGCAGGTCGCGACATAGACCAGTCCCATCGCGATCCCGGCGCCGCCGAACAGCCAGAAGTCGGCGGCCCCGCCGAGCAGCGTGGCGCCCAGCATCACCACCGCCCCGCCCACGGCGGTCAGCCGGTGCGGGGCCGACCCGCCGCCGGCCCGCGGCGCCGGGCGCGAGCCCGGGCGCTGGCCGCCCGCCGCCCGGGGCTCCGGGGGACGGTGCACCGGCTCCGGGCCGGTCCCGGGCCCGGGCTTGGACCCGTTCCCGGCCTTGGCCCCCGGCTTGGCTCCGGCCTTGGTCCCGGGCTTGGTCCCGGTCTTCGGCGGACGTGCGGGTCCGGGCACGGCTGCGGGCCGCCGGGGGACTGCCGCGACACCGGGGCGGTCGTCGGTCGTGCGCGCGTCAGGCATGCGTCGGTACTCCACGAGACCAACGTACGGTCGGATGAACGCCACTCCCGGTGACGGACACGCCGGGACCCCGCACTGTCACCCACTGTGCCTATCGGAGGGCCTGTCGGCAGGCCGCTCCGGACGGAGCGGGACGGACCCGGACGGTCCCGGCCGCCCCGCGGCGCTCTATAGACTGGGGAGCCGTCCCCGTCGTCCCGTCACGCCTCCGGGCTGCCTCCTCCACCAGGATCTCGCCACATGTCGCTCTCCATCGGAATCGTCGGCCTGCCGAACGTCGGCAAGTCCACGCTCTTCAACGCCCTGACCAAGAACGACGTGCTGGCAGCCAACTACCCGTTCGCGACGATCGAGCCCAACGTCGGCGTCGTCGGCGTCCCGGACCCGCGGCTGGCCGTGCTCGCCGGGATCTTCAACTCGCAGCGGATCCTCCCGGCGACGGTGGACTTCGTGGACATCGCCGGCATCGTCCGCGGCGCCAGCGTCGGCGAGGGCCTGGGCAACAAGTTCCTCGCGAACATCCGCGAGTCCGACGCGATCTGCCAGGTCATCCGGGCCTTCGTGGACCCGGACGTGGTCCACGTGGACGGCAAGGTCTCGCCCAAGGACGACATCGAGACCATCAACACCGAGCTGATCCTGGCCGACCTCCAGTCGATCGAGAAGGTCGTCCCGCGGCTGCAGAAGGAGTCCCGGCTCAAGAAGGAGTCGGCGGTGCTGCTGGCCGCCGCCGAGGCCGCCCAGAAGATCCTGGAGGAGGGCCGCACCCTCTTCGAGGCCGGCTTCGACCGCGACTCGGTCCGCGAGCTGCACCTGCTCACCGTCAAGCCCTTCCTCTACGTCTTCAACGTGGACGAGGACGAGCTGACCGACGAGGAGTTCAAGGAGGCCCAGCGCGCACTGGTCGCCCCGGCCGAGGCCATCTTCCTCAACGCCAAGATCGAGTCCGAGCTGATCGGCATGGAGGAGGACGAGGCCCTGGAACTGCTCCAGTCCATGGGCCAGGAGGAGGCCGGCATGGCCACCCTCGGCCGCGTCGGCTTCGAGACCCTCGGCCTGCAGACCTACCTCACCGCCGGGCCCAAGGAGGTCCGCGCCTGGACCATCAAGAAGGGCGCCACCGCCCCCGAGGCCGCCGGCGTGATCCACACCGACTTCCAGAAGGGCTTCATCAAGGCCGAGATCGTCTCCTTCGACGACCTGGTCGACTGCGGCTCCATCCCCGAAGCCCGCGCCAAGGGCAAGGCCCGCATCGAGGGCAAGGAATACATCATGCAGGACGGCGACGTGGTCGAGTTCCGCTTCAACGTCTGAACCAGCCTGGATCTGTCTACGGCCCGGGCGCCCGTTGTGGAGCTCCGGGCCGTATGCGTGGGTGACTTGCGTGATACCACGGTGATACCATGGCTGCATGGCGATGACACTGCGACTTCCCGAAGCCGATGACAAGCTGCTGACTGAGCGGGCTCAGGCCGAGGGCCGCAGCAAGCAGGAGCTGGCCACGGAGGCGATCCACATCTACGTGACCCGGCGAACCGAGCTGTTCGGCGACATCCTGGACCAGATCATGTCGGAGGACGCCGAACTGCTGGAGCGTCTGGCGTGATCTACCTGGAGTTGCCGGAGCTGCTGCTGATCGTGGAGCGCGTCACCGGCTCCCGTCACACCGTGCGCGACTTCGGCCTCCTGCAGTCCGCGTTGTACCGTCCCCGAACCGACGTATTCGGCGTCGAGGCGTATCCCACGCTCATGGAGAAGGCTGCCGCACTGCTGCACTCCT
Organism: Streptacidiphilus alkalitolerans; assembly: GCF_042511045.1. NCBI lineage: Bacteria > Bacillati > Actinomycetota > Actinomycetes > Kitasatosporales > Streptomycetaceae > Streptacidiphilus > Streptacidiphilus alkalitolerans. Next base: position 69,516 of record NZ_JBHEZX010000013.1, on the reverse strand, counting down.
TGGCCCGCAATCACGCTCTCGTGGACGGCAACAAGCGCACGGCTTGGATCGCCATGCGGGCCGTGCTGCGGCTGAACGGTGTCAGCCTGGCCGCGCCGGTGGACGATGCCGAAGTGTTCGTCAATGCCGTGGCCACGGGCGAGATCGAGGTCCCCGAGATCGTCAAGCAGCTACAGCTCTGGGTCGCCTGACTCACGACCGGCGCCGGCCCTCCGTCGACGGTGCTGGGTGGGATGTTCCATCGACGCCCGACGACGTCCGCTCGCTGTAGTGGTACGTTATTTGGTACCACTTGATGGAAGGGGTCAGGTCATGTCCATAACTGCGAGCGAAGCCCGCAAAGAGCTCTTTCCGCTGATCAAGAAGGTCAACGACGATCACGAGGCCATCGAGATCGTCTCCAAGCACGGCAACGCCGTGCTCATCTCCGCGGAGGACTACGCTTCTTTGCGTGAGGGCTCCTACCTGCTGCGCTCGCCGGCGAACGCACGCCGACTGCTCAAGGCCTACGAGAACGCTTTGGCCGACATCAACGTGTCGGAGCGGGAGTTGATCGACCCTGGCGCTCCCGATGAGGGCGCAGGTGTCGGGTGAGGCTTGTCTTCGAGGACCAGGGCTGGGAGGACTACACGTCCTGGCTCAAGAATGACCGCAAGATGCTTGCTCGGATCAACAAGCTCGTCAATGACATCAAGCGCGACCCCTTCTCCGGGGTCGGCAAGCCTGAGCCGTTGAAGTACCACTTGCCCGGGGCGTGGTCGCGGCGAATCGATGACGAGCACCGTCTCGTCTACCTGGTCACGGACAAGGAGATCGTCATCCTCGCAGCTCGTTACCACTATTGATCGCTCTGTCGGCAAGGAGTCCCGTGAGCGCCCCGGCCGGGAGACCGGTGCGCTTCGGCTGGGGCTGTCCGTTGTCGGCTCCGCCGCGACACCGCCGCTTGCGTCGGGCCGCCATCTGCTCACGGATCCCGACGGTCGGACCGTCGATGTCCAGGCGGGCTGACGTCAGGGCTGATCGCTGGTCCGGGCCAGGTAGAGGTGGGTCTCCACCTCCAGTTCGAACGATCCTCCCCGGTCGTCGACGGTCCGGGCGATATCGGCGAAGAGCGGCACCCGCCAGCTCTCCGGGAGCATCCGGTAGGCGGAGATCGATGCCAGGAGGTCGAGGTAGCGGTCCCGGGTGAACGTATGACGGGCCGGGTAGCGGCGGGTCTCGGCGTCGCGGTAGCGGGTGTCGGCCAGCAGGTCCGTCAGCGGCCAGGCGGGGGCGGGATCCGCCACCGCCGGTTCGGGATCGCCGAGCGTGTTCGGGGCCAGCTCCGCGGCGTCGTGGCGGGAGTGGGCCGCGGTGAGAGCGGACCGAAGGGCCGTGTCGTCCACGCTGAACCGGTTCCAGAACAGGGCGATCGTCCCTCCGGGGCGGAGGGCGTCGAACGCGAGGGTCCACCGGGACGCCGGATCGACCCAGTGCCAGGCCTGGGCGGAGAACAGCAGTCCGAACCGCTCGGCCGGGGGCTGCCACTGCTCGAAGCCGGTCACCACCACGGCAGTGCCCGGATACGGCGCGCAGGCCCTGGTCAGGACGGCGGCCATCCGTGCGTCGGGCTCGAGGCAGGTCAGGGCGAGGCCCCGGCCGGCGAAGGCGACGCTGGCCTTGCCGGTCCCCGCGCCGACCTCGAGGACGGGCGCGTCGCCGGCTCGGGCATGGGCGAGGACGTCGTCGACGAGGTCGCTCGGGTAACCCGGCCGGGCCGCTTCATAGGCGTCCGCCGCCTCGCCGAACACCGCTCGCCGCTCACGTATCCCGGTCATCGCCACCCCCAAGCTCGCCACTGCGGCCACCCTATCGGCCAGTGGATCACCCGGTCACGGCTGTTGCCGCGCAATTGCTTCGACGCCCAGAGCGTTGCGGTTCATCTGCGGGCCTCCGCGGCACTGGCGCGGACCGCGGTCTACGGTGAGGATGCACGGAGCCTGCTGGGCGAGGCCGAGCGGCACTGGCGCTCCGGCGCCGGGCCCGTCCCCGGGCGTCCCTGACCATCCGTAGGAGGTTTCCCGATGTCCGCAGCGCGCTTCAAGGACCTGGTGCTGGACGCCGTCGACCACCAGGAGCTGGCCGATTGGTGGTGTACCGCCCTCGGGTACCGGCGCCGCCCCGAGGACGAGGGGGAGGTGCGGGATCCGGCCTGGGCGGTGCCGATCGAGGATCCGGCCGGTGCCGGGCCGCTGATCTGGATCAACCCGGTCCCTGAGGCGAAGGTGCTCAAGAACCGGATGCACCTGGACGTCTGGGGCGGCGTCGACGAACTGGTCGCCCTGGGCGCCACGGTGGTCCGTCCGCTTGAGGACGACATCGACTGGCACGTTCTCGCCGACCCCGAGGGCAATGAGTTCTGCGTCTTCGCGCCCCGGGCTGACCCCGCGAGGGCCTCGTAGGGTGGGCTTCCGTGACCCCGTACGCGCTGCCCACCAGGCCCCTCCGGATCGCTGCCGCCCAGGCCGAGGCGGTGCCGGGTGACGTCGAGGCCAATGTCGCCACCGCCGCCGCGATGGTGCGGGAGGCGGCGGGGCTGGGCGCTCGGGTGGTCGTCTTCGCGGAGAAGTTCCTCAGCGGGTACGAGATCGAGCTGATCCGCTCCGATCCTCGCCGGCACGCGGTCCAGGCCGGCGGCGACCGGCGGCTCGCGCCGCTGCGGGAGGCGTGCCGGGAGAGCGGGACGGTGGCCGTGGTGGGTGCGGCGGTGCACGACGACGGCGTGCTGCGGGTCTCCGCGCTGGTCATCGGCCCGGACGGTCGGGACGTCGTGCGCTACGACAAGCAGCTGCTGTTCAAGCACGAGCGCGAGGTGTACCGGCCGGGAGCAGCGGGGTGCACCCTGGTGCTCGACGGGGGTTGGCGGCTCGGGCTGGGGATCTGCTACGACTCGGGCTTCCCAGAGCACGCGCGTGCCGCCGCGCTTGACGGGTGCCACGCGTACCTGGTCGGCGCGCTGTTCAGCGTGGGCAACGGCTACCACGAGTCGCGGATCTGGTTCCCCGCGCGGGCGTTCGACAACACCATGTACGCGGTGCTGGCCAACCACATCGGGGTGACCGGTGGTTGGGACGCCTGCGGCTCAAGTGCGGTCTGGGGCCCCGACGGACGGGTCGTGGCCGAGGCCGGTCCGGACGGACGCCAGCAGCTTGTCTGCGCCGAGCTCGACCCGGAGCGGTTGGCGTCCCTCCGCGAATCCGAGCCCATGCTGCGCGACCTGCGCGACCTCAGCAGCGTGTCCGGCCGGCACGGCACCGGCGGCCCGCAGGGCCCGGGGGACGGATCGGGGCTGCGCCAGCGCATCCGGGGCGGGTGGCCGCCCCGATCCCGTCATCGGATGGAAACGCCGCATGTACGGCGGGCTTTACACGGGTTACCTAACGTGTCGGCGACGAGTCCAGCGCCGTACTCGGGGCTTTCTGCACCGCGCACCACGACCCCTCCTTCCAGTCCCAGGAGCCGTGATGACCGACACCGCAGCAACGACCACGGAGCAGCCGGAGGCCCCCAAGGCCCACCGCTCCTACGCCAAGTCCGCCGCCGACGAGTCCCTCGAGGACTACTCACTCCGCTACGCGCCGCACTCGTTCCGCCGCTGGTCCCCGTTCGCGGTCGCCACCACCGCCCTCGGCGGCATCGCCTACCTCGCGGACTACGCGATCGGGGCCGGAATCGTGATGTCCTACGGCTTCACCAACGCGCTGGCCGCGATCCTGGCCGCCGCCGTGGTCATCTTCCTGACGGGCATTCCGATCGCCCGGGCCTGTGCGGCCAACGGCGTCGACATGGACCTGCTGACCCGGGGTTCCGGCTTCGGCTACTTCGGCAGCACCCTGACCTCGCTCGTCTACGCCAGCTTCACCTTCATCTTCTTCGCGCTCGAGGGCTCGATCATGGCGCAGGCCTTCCACCAGGTGCTGCACATCCCCACCCCGATCGGCTATCTCCTCACCACGCTGATCGTGATCCCGATCGTGTTCAAGGGGATGGCCTGGATCGCCAAGATGCAGGCGTGGACCCAGCCGCTGTGGATCCTCGGCCTGGTCGTCCCGTTCATCATCCTGGCGGTGCACAGCCCGCACACCTTCTCCGCGTTCACGCACTTCGGCGGGACCCACGGGGTGGGTTCGGGCTTCACGGTCATGGGCTTCGGCCTCGGCACCGGGATCGCGCTGAGCCTGATCGCGCAGATCGGCGAGCAGGCCGACTACCTGCGCTTCATGCCGCAGAAGACGGCGGCGAACGCCCGCCGCTGGAACTTCGCGGTGCTCGCGGCGGGCCCCGGCTGGGTGGTCATCGGCGCGGCCAAGCAGCTCGGCGGCGCGCTGCTGGCCTTCAGCGCGCTGGGCGTGGTCGGCAATACCAAGGCGCTGGAGCCGATCGCCCCGTACGTGGAGTCGCTGCGGCCGTGGTTCGGCGCGGCGGCGCTGCCCCTCGCCGGGCTGTTCGTCATCGTCTCCCAGGTGAAGATCAACTCGACCAACGCCTACTCGGGCTCGCTGTCCTGGTCGAACTTCTTCTCCCGGTTGACGCACCGTCACCCGGGCCGGGTCTGGTACATCTTCCTCAACTGCGGCATCTCGCTGCTGCTGATGGAGCTCAACATGTTCAGCGCGCTGAACTCGCTGCTGGGCTTCTACTCCAATGTCGCCATCGCCTGGATCGGCGCGGTCACCGCGGACCTGGTCATCAACAAGCCGCTCGGCCTCAGCCCCAAGTACATCGAGTTCAAGCGGGCCTACCTGTACGGGGTGAACCCGGTCGGCTTCGGCGCGATGTGCGTCGCGGCCGGTGTGTCCATCTTCGCCTTCTACGGCTTCTTCGGTGACTACGCCAAGGCGTTCTCGCCGTTCATCGCGCTGGCCCTGGCGATGCTCTGCAGCCCGCTGATCGCCTGGGCCACCAAGGGCCGCTACTACGTGGCCCGACCCAACCCGGACGCGCTGGCCGCCGCCGACAGCGTCGAGCCCGGCGCGGAGATCACCACCCACACCTGTGTGGTCTGCGACGGCGCGTACGAGACGCCGGACACGGCCGACTGCCCGTTCCACAGCGGCACCATCTGCTCGCTGTGCTGCAGCTTGGACGCCGACTGCCACGACGCCTGCACCAAGGGCGGCGCGGCGGAGGAGGGCCCGGTCCTGCTGGGCATGCCCTCGGTCCAGCCGTGAGCCACCGCCGCGGCACCTGAGCTATCCGCACCCGCCGCACCAGCCTCACCCACCACCCCCACCGCACCACCCCCCTGAGCGCCGGACCCGCCTTCATCCCCCACGGAGGCGGGCCCGGCCGTTTCCGGCTGCCTCCGCTACCTGCGCAGCACCTACGCTCGTCCCATGGATCAGCACACCGCCCTCCCCGCTTCCAGGACCGTCGCTCCCCGGATCGTCGTCGGCGGCGCCCTGATCGCCGGCGGCCGGGTCCTCGCCGCCCGGCGCAGCGCGCCCGCCGAGACGGCCGGTCGCTGGGAGTTCCCGGGCGGGAAGGCCGAGGCGGGCGAGACGCCGCCGGAGGCGCTGGTCCGGGAGCTCCGGGAGGAGCTGGGGGTGGAGGCGCGGGCGCTGGCGCGGATCCCCGGCGCGTGGCCGGTGCGGGCGGATCTGGAGCTGCAGATCTGGACGGCCGAGCTGCTGTCGGGCACCCCGGCGCCGCTGCAGGACCACTCCGAGCTGCGCTGGCTCTCCGCCGCCGAGCTGGACCGCGTCGACTGGCTGGACCAGGACCGGTTCGCCCTCCCCGCCGTCGCCCGGCTGCTCGCCGCCGCCGAGGCAGCGCTCGACCCCGCAGCGCCCGACCCAGCAGCGCCCGGCCCCGCGCCCGACCCCGCCGCAACTTGACCCATACGGCGGGGTAGAGCGAAGTTTGAACGGGTATGTCAGTATTCGGCTGCCCCCCGAGCGGCGGCCGGCGCCGCGATTTTCGGACGGGACGTACGTGAGGGAGCCACGCCGCAGGCCCAGCACCGCCGCCGCTCGCGCACGTCTGCGCAGGCGCTCGGTCGCCACCAGGCCGCCCCAGGAGCAGCCGCCGGGCGCGGCGGCGCCCGCACCCGCGCCCCCGCTGACCCCGACCGAGTTCCGGTCCCGCCGCCCGGTGCCGTTCCCGACCTCCCCGCAGCTGGGCCTGTTCCAGCCGCAGACCTCCGACGAGAAGCGGCTCCGGGCCGACCCGCAGGACAACCCCCGGCCCAACGCCCAGGACGGTCCCCAGGAAGGCTCCCGGGGCCGCGGCAGCGGCGGCGTGCTGGAGGACGTCCGGGTCGCCATCGTCATGATCGACGCGGCCGGCACCGTCGTGCTGTGGAGCCCCGCCGCCGAGGAACTGCTCGGCTGGCCGAGCGAGGCGCTGGTGGGGCGGGATCTGGACGTGCTGGTCGGCGGCGACGCCGAGCTGCTGCGCCGCGGCCACGAGGTGATCGCCGCGGCGGTGGCCCAGGGCGGCTGGCGCGGTCCGGTGGTGCTGTGCAACCGGGACGGCGCCAAGGTCGTGCTGGACGCCCGGGTGTCGCTGCTGCAGAACCGCGCCTCCTCCTCGTACCTGCTGGTCCGGCTCGCCGACGCGAGGAGGCTGAACGCGGTCGAGCACGACCTCGCGGTGCAGGACGCGCTGTTCGAGCAGTCCCCGCTGGGCATCGCGGTGCTGGACGACCGGCTCCGCTACGTCCGGGTCAATGAGACGCTGGCCCGGATGAACGGCCTGCCGGTCGCCGACCACCTCGGGCGGACCACCGGCGAGACCCTGCCCGAGGGCGCGGCCGACGAGGTGACCGCGATCCAGCGGCAGGTCCTGGCCACCGGCGAACCGGTGGTGGACCTGACCGTGGCCGGGCCCAACCCGCGCCGGGCCGGATACCGTTCGATCTCCTACTCCCGGCTGCACGACCGGGCCGGGCGGGTGCTCGGCGTCACCGGCATGATCATGGACGTCACCGACCGCTACCGAGCGGTCGCCAAGGTCGAGCACGCCCGCCGCCGGCTCGCCCTGCTCAATGAGCTGGGCACCCGGATCGGCGACCTGCTGGACGCGGTCCGGATCGCCGAGGAGCTGGCCGCGGCCCTGGTCCCGGCGCTGGCCGACTACTCCGGGGTGGTGCTGCTGCAGGCCGTCGCCGACGGGGACGACCTGCCCCGGCACGCCCACACCCGGCTCACCCGGCTGGTGATGACCGGCACCGCCGCCGTCGAGCCCAGCGACACCGCGGACGTGATGATGACCAAGGGGGCGAGCATCGACATGGCCGAGGGCTCACTGTTCGCCCGGGTGCTGCGCAGCGGCCTGGCCGAGCAGCTGGAGTCCCCGGCCCTGCTGGAGGAGACCACCAGCCAGGACGACCCCCGGGTCAGGGCCGCCTACGAGCTGGGCGTGCACTCGATGCTGGTGGTGCCGCTGCGGGCGCGCGGCATCGTGCTCGGGCTGATGGTGCTGAGCCGGGCCGGGCGGCGCGAGGGCTTCGACCGGGACGAGCTGGCCTTCGCCGGGGAGCTGGCCGACCGGGCCGGGTCCTCGCTGGACAACGCCCGGCTCTACGCCCGGGAGCGGGCCGCCGCGCTGATGCTGCAGCGCAGCCTGCTGCCGCAGACCGTGCCGCAGCCGCCGGGGGTGGAGATCGGCTACCGCTATGTCCCCGGCAGCAGCGGGACCGAGGTCGGCGGGGACTGGTTCGACGTGATCCCGCTGCCGGACGACCGGGTGGCGCTGGTGGTCGGCGACGTGATGGGCCACGGCCTGCGGGCGGCGGCGACGATGGGACGGCTGCGTACCGCCGTCCGCACCCTGGCGATGCTGGGGCTGCCGCCGGACGTGCTGCTGCAGCACGTGCACGACCTGGCCGACGACCTGGCCCAGGGGCCGGACGAGGCGCTCATCGCCACCTGCGTCTACGCGGTCTACGATCCGGCGACCCGGCAGCTGGTGCTGGCCAAGGCGGGGCACACCCCGCCGCTGCTGATCGTCCCGGGGGAGCCGGCCCAGGTGCTCGACCTGCCCTCGGGCACCCCGCTCGGGGTGGGCGGGGTGCCGTTCGCCTCGGTGCAGCTGACCGCGCCGGAGGGCAGCCTGCTGGTCCTCTACACCGACGGCCTGGTCGAGTCGCGCACCGAGGACATCGATGTGGGGACCCGGCGGCTGTGCGCGGTCCTTGAACAGGAGTTTGATTCGGTCGAGGAGGCCTGCGACCGGGTGGTCGGCACCCTGGAACGGGGCCAGGAGCCGGACGACGTCGCCCTGCTGGTGGCCCGGCTCGGCAGCTCGCGTGCTGAGGCCGGCCGGGAGACCCTCTCCTGGACCCTGACCGCGGTGCCCACCGCCGCCTCCAGGGCCCGCCGGCTGGTCCGCTCGGTGCTGGTCGAATGGAGCCTGGTGGCGCTGCTGGACACGGCGGAGCTGCTGGTCAGCGAGCTGGTCACCAATGCCGTCCGCTACTCGGAGGCGCCGATCGGACTGCGGCTCAGCCGGACCGGGCGGACCCTGCTGGTCGAGGTCTCCGACCCGCTGCCCGACCCCCCGCTGGAGCGGGTCTCGGCCGGCACCGACGAGGGCGGCCGGGGCCTGCAGCTGGTCCATCAACTCGCGGACAGCTGGGGCACTCGGGCCGAAGGAGCAGGAAAGGTGGTCTGGTTCGAACAGGCGCTACCCGCAGCCCCTCCCGTTCCGGTTGACTGAGGCGTAGGGTTCCGGTCCCGTGGCTGTCTCGTCGCACTCAGGCAGGTGCCACGTGTTCTTCCCCGCGATGAGCGTACTTAGACGGTTATGGCAATTCCTTACCTCGTTTTGATGTTGTGTACCCCTGGGACGTGTGCTGCCGCACCGAGATGATGAATACTCGGACCAGCGACATCCAGGTGCCGATGGCTGGAGGAGTCGGGCAGTTGAGCGAGATGCCGACACGCAGGGCGTCTCTGGGCAGCGGGACGGGCCCAGAGCCCGCCAAGCATGGCCGGGAACAGCGGGAGCACACGCGGGGCGGCGTCCCGCACCCCGCAGGCGAGGGCCGATCGGATGCCATGGACCATGAGACCGCCGCGGTGGAGGCCCCCGACGTCGACATCGAGAACTGGGGGCACGGCGAACCGGGCTCGATCTACGACTACATACGCGTCGCTGCCTTCTCCATCGGCGCCGACGGCCTGATCAGCCAGTGGAGCGACCGCGCCGCCGAGTTCTTCGGCATCCCCGCCGAGGAGGCGGTCGGCCACGACCCGGTCACCAGCTTCGCCCCGCGCGAGCTGTGGCGGCGCGGCCGGGAGCGGATGGCCGAGATCCTGGCCGGGCAGGAGTGGGTGGGCACCGCCCCCTATCGCGACAGCGACGGCCAGGAGAGCGTCGCCGAGCTCTACCTGATGCCGGCCAGGGGCGAGGACGGCCGCAACGGCGTCGTCTGCATGGCCGTGGACCTGCGCAAGCTGCGTCGGATCGAGACGGATCTGGCCGCTTCCGAGGCGGTTTTCGGTCAGGCTCCGACCGGGTTTGTGCTGTTCGACCAGGACTTCACCGTCCAGCGGGTGAACGAGAGCTTCGCCGAGGGTCTGGGGATGACCCCGGGCACCCTCCAGGGCGTCACCGTGCACGACCTGCTGCCGCGGCCCGAGGCGGACCGGCTGCACCAGGCGCTGCTCTCGGTGATGGAGTCCGGCGACCCGGTGGTCGACCTGCGCTTCAACGGCACCGTGCCGACCAAGCCGGGCCGCCGACGATGGTCCATCTCGCTCTACCGGCTGCTCAGCGCCAGCAACCGGCCGATGGGCGTGGCAGGACAGGTGGTCGACGTCACCGGCCGCCAGCGGGCCGAGCGGGAGGCCGCCAGCGCCCGCCGCAGCCTGGCCCTGCTGAACGAGGCCGGGGCGCACATCGGCTCCACCCTGGACCTGGAGACCACCGCCCGCGAACTGCTGGACGTCACCGTCCCCGGCTTCTGCGACGTGGCCTCGGTCGACCTCTACCAGGGCGTGCTGGCCGCCGACACCGACCCGGGCCTCGGCCTGCAGGTGGGCCGGGCGGACGGGGCCGGCGAGCTGCGCCGGGTGGCCTCGGCCAGCACCGTGTCGCACACCTCGGTGCTCAACCCCGGGGTCGGCCACCAGGGCCCGCGCGCGGAGATCGGCGGCAACTTCTGCTACCCGCCGCGCTCGCTGTACGCCAAGGCGCTGCGCACCGGCCGCAGCATCACCCTGACCAGCCCCGGCAATCCGGACCCCGACCCGCTGATCGCCAGCACGGTGATCGTCCCGATGGTCGCCCGCGACACCGTCCTCGGCCTGGTCCAGCTCTCCCGGGCCAAGGGCAGCGAGCCCTTCGACTCCAGGGACGTGGCCATCGCCACCGAACTGGTCGCCAGGGCCGCGGTCTGCATCGACAACGCCAGGCTCTACCGCCGGGAGCACGAGCGGGCGCTGATCCTGCAGCGCAGCCTGCTGCCCCCGGGCAGCCCGGCCGCGTCCGGTCTCGAGATCGCCTGCCGCTACCGTCCCGGTAGCAGCGGCACCGAGGTCGGCGGCGACTGGTTCGACATCATCCAACTTCCGGGCAACCGCACCGCGCTGGTGATCGGCGACGTGATGGGCCGCGGCCTGCGCGCGGCCGTCGCCATGGGCCAGCTGCGGACCGCCGTCCGCACCCTGGCCATGCTCGACCTGGACCCGGCCGAGGTGCTCACCGCGCTGGACGAGATCGCCCGCGGCCTCGGCGACGGGGACGACGACCCGGACGACTCCGACCGGGTCGAGCTCTACCTCGCCACCTGCGTCTACGCCGTCTACGACGCGGTCACCCAGCGATGTACCTTCGCCAACGCGGGCCACCTCCCGCCGGTGCTGGTCATCCCGGGCGAGGAGGCGCTGATGCTGGACGTCCCGCCGGGGCTGCCGCTGGGCGTCGGCGGCGAGCCGTTCGAGGAGGTGACCGTCGACATCCCGGACGGCGCCCTGCTCGGCCTCTACACCGACGGCCTGGTCGAGTCCCGCAAGCACCAGCTGGAGGAGGGGCTCTCGGCCCTGCGGGAGACCCTGTCCGGGCCGCCGCGCGAGCTGGAGGACCTCTGCGACCACCTGCTCACCGCGCTCGACCCGCACCACGGCGAGGACGACATCGCGCTGCTGATGGCCAGGGTGCACGCGCTGCCGGCCGACGCGGTCGGCGACTGGACCCTGCCGTCCGAGCCCACCTCGGTGGCCCGGGCCCGTGAACTCGCCTGCGGCTGGCTGCTGGCCCGGGGGCTCGACGACCTGATAGACACCAGCGAACTGCTGGTCAGCGAGCTGGCCACGAACGCCCTGCGGCACGGCCGGGGCAATATCCGGCTGCGGCTGCTGCGGGACACCAAGCTGGTCTGCGAGGTCTGGGACAACGGCTACGCCCAGCCGCGGCAGCGGCGCGCCCGCGACACCGACGAGGGCGGCCGGGGCCTGCAGCTGGTCAGCATGCTCGCCGACCGCTGGGGCTCCCGCCGGACTCCGTCCGGCAAGACGGTGTGGTTCGAGCTCAGCCTGCCCCGGACGTAAGGTGCGGCACCTGCCTGGTTCCCGTTCGCGCAGTTCCCCGCGCCCCTGAGGTTTTGCAGCTGGCCCAGTTGCAGCCCCCCAGGGGCGCGGGGAACTGCGCGAACAGCAACCGACACCGTCGTACAGCTCCCCGCAGACCTTCCCTACTTGCGACGCGAGATCTTGGCGCCCAGCCACACCAGCGGATCGTACTTCCGGTCAACCGCCCGTTCCTTCAACGGAATCAGCGCATTGTCCGTGATCTTGATGTGCTCCGGGCACACCTCGGTGCAGCACTTGGTGATGTTGCACATCCCCAGCCCGTGCTCCTCCTGCGCCGTCCGCTTCCGGTCCAGACCGGCATCCTCCGCCGCGTCCAGCGGGTGCATGTCCAGCTCCGCCACCCGCATCAGGAACCGCGGGCCGGAGAAGGAGGGCTTGTTCTCCTCGTGGTCGCGGACCACGTGGCAGGTGTTCTGGCACAGGAAGCACTCGATGCACTTCCGGAACTCCTGCGAGCGGTTCACGTCCGCCTGCTGCATCCGGTACTCGCCGGGCTTCAGGCCGGCCGGCGGGATGAAGCTCGGCACCTCCCGCGCCTTGGTGTAGTTGAAGGACACGTCCGTCACCAGGTCCCGCAGCACCGGGAAGGTGCGCATCGGGGTGATGGTGACCGGCTCGTCCGGCGGCAGGGTGGACATCCGGGTCATGCACAGCAGCCGGGGCCGCCCGTTCACCTCGGCGCTGCAGGAGCCGCACTTGCCGGCCTTGCAGTTCCAGCGGACCGCCAGGTCCGGCGCCTGGGTGGCCTGGAGCCGGTGCACGATGTCCAGCACCACCTCGCCCTCGTTGACCTCGACCTCGTAGGGTTCGAGCGCGCCGCCCGAGGAGTCGCCGCGCCACACGCGGAAGTTGGCCAGATAGCTCACTGCTCGGCTCCGTCCGGGACCTCGGCGTCGGTGGGGGTGGTGCGCTGCTCGGGGACGTCCGCCGAGGGCAGCTCGTCGTCGGTCAGGTACTTCTTCAGCTCGCCGGTCTCGAACAGGTCGAGCAGATCGGCCCTGATCGGCGGGTTCGCCTTGTGCTGCAGGTGGATCTGGCCCTCGGTCGAGGGCTTGTCGGCGATCGAGCAGATCAGGTTGACCTTCCGCCAGCTGCTGTCCATCGCCGGGTGGTCCTCGCGGGTGTGGCCGCCGCGGCTCTCGGTGCGCTCCAGGGCCGCGCGGGCCACGCACTCCGAGACCAGCAGCATGTTGCGCAGGTCCAGGGCCAGGTGCCAGCCCGGGTTGAACTGCCGGTGGCCCTCCACCACGGCCCGCTCGGCCCGCTCCCGCAGTCCGGCCAGCCGCTGCAGCGCCTCGGCCATCTCGCCCTCCCGGCGGATGATGCCGACCAGGTCGTTCATGGTCTGCTGCAGCTCCTGGTGCAGGGTGTAGGGGTTCTCCACCGGGCCATCGCCGTCCACCCCCTCGAACGGCGCCAGGGCCTCGGCCGCGGCGGCGTCGATCTGCTCCTGGTCCAGGGTCGGACGCTCGGCCAGGGCCGCCGCGTACAGGGCCGCGTGCAGCCCGGCCCGGCGGCCGAAGACCAGCAGGTCGGAGAGCGAGTTGCCGCCCAGCCGGTTGGAGCCGTGCATCCCGCCGGCCACCTCGCCGGCCGCGTAGAGGCCCGGCACCGAGGCGGCGGCGGTGTCGGGGTCGACCTCGACCCCGCCCATCACGTAGTGGCAGGTCGGGCCGACCTCCATCGGCTCGGCGGTGATGTCGACGTCCGCCAGCTCCTTGAACTGGTGGTGCATCGACGGCAGCCGGCGCCGGATCTCCTCGGCCGGGAGCCGGGTGGAGACGTCCAGGTAGACGCCGCCGTGCGGGGTGCCGCGGCCGGCCTTGACCTCGGAGTTGATGGCGCGGGCCACCTCGTCCCTGGGCAGCAGCTCGGGGGGCCGCCGGTTGTTGGCCTGGTCGGCGTACCAGCGGTCGCCCTCGGCCTCGGTGTCGGCGTACTGGGCCCGGAACACGTCGGGGATGTAGTCGAACATGAAGCGCTTGCCGTCGCTGTTGCGCAGCACCCCGCCGTCGCCGCGGACCGACTCGGTGACCAGGATGCCCTTCACCGAGGGCGGCCAGACCATGCCGGTCGGGTGGAACTGGACGAACTCCATGTTCAGCAGGTTCGCCCCGGCCAGCAGCGCCAGCGCGTGCCCGTCGCCGGTGTACTCCCAGGAGTTGGAGGTCACCTTGAAGGACTTGCCGATGCCGCCGGTGGCCAGGATCACCGAGGGTGCCTCGATGGTGAAGAACCGCCCGGACTCGCGCTGGTAGCCGAAGACCCCGCTGACCCGGTCCTCGGCCTTGAGCACCCTGGTGACGGTGTACTCCTGGAAGACCTTGATCCGGGCCTCGTAGTCGTCGTACTCCTTGAAGTCCTCCTGCTGCAGGCTGACCACCTTCTGCTGCAGGGTGCGGATCAGCTCCAGGCCGGTCCGGTCGCCGACGTGCGCCAGCCGCGGGTACTCGTGCCCGCCGAAGTTGCGCTGGGAGATCCGGCCGTCCTTGGTGCGGTCGAACAGCGCGCCCCAGGTCTCCAGCTCCCAGACCCGGTCCGGGGCCTCCTGGGCGTGCAGTTCGGCCATCCGCCAGTGGTTCAGGAACTTGCCGCCGCGCATGGTGTCGCGGAAGTGCGTCTGCCAGTTGTCGTCGGAGTTGACGTTGCCCATGCTGGCGGCGATGCCGCCCTCGGCCATCACCGTGTGGGCCTTGCCGAACAGCGACTTGCAGATGATCGCGGTGCGCATGCCCTGCTCGCGGGCCTCGATCGCGGCCCGCAGCCCCGCGCCTCCGGCACCCACCACGACCACGTCGTACGTGTGGCGCTCCACCTCAGTCATTCAGTTCAGTCCTTCTAGAAGAAGCGGGGGTCGGCGAAGACACCGCTGGCGACCAGGTACACATAGAAGTCGGCGACCCCGACGCTGATCAGCGAGGCCCAGGCCAGCTGCATGTGACGGGCGTTCAGCTTCCCGACGAAGCTCCACATCCGGTAGCGGACGGGATGCTTGGAGAAGTGCTTCAGCCGTCCGCCGACGATGTGCCGGCAGGAGTGGCAGGACAGGGTGTACGCCCAGATCAGCCCGATGTTGACCAGCAGCACCAGGGTGCCGAGCCCGGCGTGCCCCCAGGCGCCGGCCGGATTGCGGAAGCCCAGCACCGCGTCGTAGGTCAGGATCCCGGCGACCACGATGGCGAAGTAGAAGAAGTAGCGGTGGATGTTCTGCAGCACCAGCGGGAACCGGGTCTCGCCGCTGTACGAGGCATGCGGCTCGGCCACCGCGCAGGCCGGCGGGGAGGACCAGAACGCCCGGTAGTACGCCTTGCGGTAGTAGTAGCAGGTCATCCGGAAGCCCAGCGGGAAGATCAGCACGATCAGCGCCGGGGAGATCCGCCACCAGCTGCCGAACAGCGCCCAGTCCGCGCCGCCGGGCATGTCCGGGCAGTTGGCCGCGAGGCAGGGCGAGTAGAACGGCGAGACGTACGGGGCCGCGTAGGAGCTGTGCAGCCCCCAGAAGGCCCGCCAGGTGGAATACACGATGAACGCCAGCAGTCCCAGCGCGGTGGCGAGTTGGGGCACCCACCAGCGGTCGGTCCGCAGGTGGCGCGCGGAGATCGCGGCACGCCCGGGGGAGTGGATCCCCCGTCCCGGCGGTTCTGGACTGGACGGGGACTCCGGTGGCCGGATCTCGGTCGTCACGCTGCTCT
The DNA here is from genome assembly GCF_042511045.1 of Streptacidiphilus alkalitolerans. NCBI lineage: Bacteria > Bacillati > Actinomycetota > Actinomycetes > Kitasatosporales > Streptomycetaceae > Streptacidiphilus > Streptacidiphilus alkalitolerans. The sequence continues at coordinate 54,248 of NZ_JBHEZX010000013.1, read as the reverse complement.
CTTCCTCCTGCTGGTAGCTGCCCGCCCGCTCAGCGGTGGCGGCAGCCGATTCCTTCGTCGTCGGCGTCGCGCCACATCGCCGGGTCGTACGGGGTGTCGGGGACGTCGACCATGCCCTGCGGCCGTGGCGCCCAGGCGGAGGCCGGGGCCGGGTCCTGGGCGGCGCCGGCGGCTGCCGCGTCGCAGAGCAGGGCGAGGCTCTCCCGCAGGTGCACCAGGTCGGTACGGACCCGCCGTACGTCGAGCCCGCTGCCGAGTCCGGCCTGCGCCGCGCGCAGCGCGCGGTCCAGCTCGTCGAGGCAGCGCCCGGCCTCGACCAGGGGCGCGCTGTCCGGGGTAGGAGCAGTTGAGGGCATGCCGATGCCACCTCCGCACGTACGTACTGATCAACATTTCTGATGTGCCGTCAGGCAGTGGTGCGGAAGCGAGTGTGTCCCTGATCACAGCCCGCTGGGAAGGGCTTGCGCAGGATTGGCGGGATTTCCCGGGCCCGCGGTCCCCGCGCGCGCCCCGTCCGCCCGGCGACCGCTGCCCCGAACGGGTGATGCTGCGGACCCGCGCAGCCGTGTCGGAGGGCCCGGGTCCTGTCGGTGCACTTCAGTGGTGGGGCGTCATGCCCCAATAACCATGAGATGTGCCTGTATGCGCACGTGAAGGTATGAGGTCACTGTGTCCGGTCGCCCCCGCCCCTATGGCACGCTCGCCGTCGTCGCCTGTGCTGTCCTCGGAGTGACCCTGGCCGCCTGCTCCGGCGGCAGCCCCGGCGCCAAGGCGGCCGACCTGGCCCGGGCCGACCGCTCCGCGGTGGTCCAGGGCGGGACGCTGCACTGGGCCGTGGACGCGGTGCCGACCACCTTCAACACCTTCCAGGCCGACGCCACCGACGACACCTCGCTGATCGCCGGCGCGGTGCTGCCGACCCTGTTCACCCAGGACGAGCACGCCGTCCCCCGGCCCGACCCGGACTACCTCAGCGGGGTCGAGCAGACGTCGTCGAATCCGCAGACCGTGGTCTACCACCTCAACCCCAAGGCGGTCTGGAGCGACGGGAAGCCGCTCTCCGCCGCCGACTTCACCGCCCAGTGGCACGCGCTCAGCGGCCGGGACCAGGCCTTCTGGACCGCCCGCACGGCCGGGTACGACAGCATCGCCTCGATCGGCCAGGGGGCCACCCCCGCCGACGTCCGGGTGGTCTTCGCCAAGCCCTACGGGCCCTGGAAGGGCCTGTTCGCCCCGCTCTACCCGGCCGCCGCCACCAGCACCGCCGCGGCCTTCAACGACGGCTCCCGGACCCGGCTCGCCGCCGACGCGGGCCCGTTCACGCTGAAGTCCGCCGCCGCCGGAACGGTCACCGTGGTCCGCAACCCGCGCTGGTGGGGCGCCCCGGCCAAGCTGGACGCGATCGACTTCACCGCGGTCGCCCCGGACGCCAGGACCGCCGCGCTGCGGGCCGGCAAGCTGGACGTCGCCGACCTCAGCCGGGCCGTCGAGGACGGCGGCGCCGCAGCCGAGGCGCAGGCCAGGGCGGTTCCCGGGGTCGCCCTGCACACCGCCTCCGCCCCCGCCTACGTCCAGCTCACCCTGAACGGCGGCAGCGGCCCGCTGGCCGACCCGGACCTGCGCCGCGCCGTCGCCCAGGCGGTGGACCGGACCCAGATCGCCGACGCCGTGCTCAAGCCGCTGGGCCTGCCCGTGGTCACCCTCGGCAGCCATCTGGTGATGGCCGACCAGCAGGGCTACGAGGACGACAGCGCCGCGCTCGCCGCGGGCGCCGAGAACGCCACCCGGCACCTGGACGCGGCCGGCTGGCGCCTCGGCGGCGCCCTGGCCGCCGCCAAGGGCGACGCGGCCACCAGTACCGCCACCGCCCAGGGCGACGCGGTGGTCCCGTCCGGCGGGGCCACCGCCAGGGGCGGTGCGGCCGGCGGCAGCAGCGGCGGGGCGGTGCCGGTCGCGGCCCGTTCCAAGGGCGGCCGGGCGCTGGCGCTGACCCTGCTCACCCGTACCGGCTCGGCCCAGGACGCCCAGGTCGCCGACCTGGTCACGGCCCAGCTGGGCCGGGTCGGCATCCCGGTCCGGATCCGCGCGGTCTCCGGCGACTCCTTCTTCGCCGACCACGTCAGCGCGGGCGACTTCGACCTGGCGCTGTTCTCCTGGCCGGCCTCCCGGTTCCCGGTCGCGGACGAGGCCGCGCTGTTCGCCAAGCCCCAGGTCGGCCCGGACGGGGCGGTGGCGAACGGGCAGAACCTCTCCGGCACCGGCACCGACGAGGTGGACCGGCTGCTGGCCCAGGCCGCCGCGCAGCTCGACCCGGGGAAGGCGTCCAAGCTGGTCAGCGAGGCGGACACGCGGATCTGGCAGGAGGCCCCCTCGCTGCCGCTGTTCCAGCGCCCGGAGCTGGTCGCGGTCCGCTCCACCGTCGCAAACGCCGGGGCCTTCGGCTTCGGCGCCCCGCGTTTCCAGGACCTCGGCTTCACCCGGGGGTAGCCCCGACGGGCGGATACCGCCGGAATGTGACGCGCGTCGCACAGGTGCGGGGGGTTGCGCCACCGGCGCGGGCAGTGTCGGTGCGCGCGGCCCCGTACCATGGGGGTAAGCCGTGGCATGTGTGCCCGGCAGGTGGACCGGCGGCAGGTGGCGCGAACGACTCGGGAGGGTCGACGCTTCGGTGCGGCCCACGCCAGATGTTACCGACCACGCCCCACGACCCGGGAGATTCACCCCCGTATGCCCACGCGTAATGACATCCGAAACGTCGCCATCGTCGCCCACGTCGACCACGGCAAGACCACGCTGGTCGATGCCATGCTGAAGCAGGCGGGTGCCTTCGCCGCTCACCAGCACCTCGACGACCGAATGATGGACTCGAACGACCTGGAGCGCGAGAAGGGCATCACCATTCTCGCCAAGAACACCGCGGTCAAGTACCACCCCAAGGGTGGCGGCGACGTGGTGACCATCAACATCATCGACACCCCCGGCCACGCCGACTTCGGTGGTGAGGTCGAGCGCGGCCTGTCCATGGTCGACGCCGTCGTGCTGCTGGTGGACGCGTCCGAGGGCCCGCTGCCGCAGACCCGCTTCGTCCTGCGCAAGGCGCTGGACGCCGAGCTGCCGGTGATCCTCTGCATCAACAAGACGGACCGCCCGGACTCCCGGATCGACGAGGTCATCAACGAGACCTACGACCTGTTCCTGGACCTGGACGCGACCGAGGACCAGATCGAGTTCCCGATCGTCTACGCCTGCGCGCGTGACGGCGTGGCCTCGCTGAGCAAGCCGGAGAACGGCACCGTCCCGGCCGACAGCGACAGCCTGGAGCCGTTCTTCTCCACCATCCTGTCGGCCGTCCCGGCCCCGACGTACACCGAGGGCGCCCCGCTCCAGGCGCACGTCACCAACCTGGACGCCGACAACTTCCTCGGCCGCATCGCGCTCTGCCGGGTCGAGGAGGGCGAGATCCGCAAGGGCCAGCAGGTGGCCTGGATCCAGCGCGACGGCTCGATCAAGCAGGTCAAGATCACCGAGCTGCTGATGACCGAGGCGCTCACCCGCAAGCCCGCCGAGTGGGCCGGCCCCGGCGACATCTGCGCCATCGCCGGCATCCCGGAGATCATGATCGGCGAGACCCTGGCCGACCTGGAGAACCCGGTCGCGCTGCCGCTGATCACGGTGGATGAGCCGGCCATCTCGATGACCATCGGCACCAACACCTCGCCGATCGTCGGCAAGCACGGCAAGGGCCACAAGCTCACCGCCCGCATGGTCAAGGACCGGCTGGACCGCGAGCTGATCGGCAACGTCTCGCTCCGGGTGCTGCCGACCGAGCGTCCGGACGCCTGGGAGGTCCAGGGCCGCGGCGAGCTGGCGCTGGCCATCCTGGTCGAGACCATGCGCCGGGAGGGCTTCGAGCTGACCGTCGGCAAGCCGCAGGTGGTCACCAAGGAGATCAACGGCAAGCTGCACGAGCCGGTCGAGCGGATGACGATCGACGCCCCCGAGGAGTACCTGGGCGCGATCACCCAGCTCATGGCGGTCCGCAAGGGCCGGATGGAGACCATGACGAACCACGGCTCCGGCTGGGTCCGGATGGAGTTCGTGGTCCCGGCCCGCGGCCTGATCGGCTTCCGCACCCAGTTCCTCACCGACACCCGCGGCACCGGTATCGCGCACAGCATCTTCGAGGGCCACGAGCCGTGGTTCGGCGAGCTGCGGATGCGCAACAACGGCTCGCTGGTCGCCGACCGGGCCGGCGTGGTGACGCCGTTCGCGATGATGGGCCTGCAGGAGCGCGGCGTGATCTTCGTCGAGCCCACCACCGAGGTGTACGAGGGCATGATCATCGGAGAGAACTCCCGCTCCGACGACATGGACGTCAACATCACCAAGGAGAAGAAGCTCACCAACATGCGTGCGGCCTCCTCCGACACCACCGAGAACCTGGTGCCGCCGCGCAAGCTCTCGCTGGAGCAGTCGCTGGAGTTCTGCCGCGAGGACGAGTGCATCGAGGTCACCCCGGAGACCGTGCGCATCCGCAAGGTCATCCTGGACGCGCAGACCCGCGGTCGTAACCGCGGCCGCAACAAGTAGCGGGCAGCACCCGGACAGCGTCCGGACGCCGCTGGGCGGCACCCTTTCGGGGGTGCCGCCCAGCGGCTTTTTCATGCCCGCACCCGATCACCCTGCGTAGTGTGCGGTCGTTCGAGTGTCAGAGGCGGCTGTGGCGAATATCGGTGACACCATGTCTGATGGCGGAGTCCGCTGTCCGTTTGATGACCCCTTGCACCCACCTGGACACGCCCGGGTTGCGAGATATGAGTCACAGGCGTGTGATCAAAACGAAATGTGATTTGGTCATAAGCATTCTTGACAGTGACAGATAGTAGGAATCAGGCCGCTCGGGTCAGCACGTCGAGCGCACGGAACGACTGGACAGTACGTCTGAGGAGGCACGTCCATGCGTGGAGCCACGCACGCCAAGTTCGCCGTCGGAGCGATCGTCATCGCCCTCGCGGCCACTGCCTGCAGCAGCGGGAGCTCCAGCTCCGGCAGCTCCGGTGCCGCGAACGCCAGTGGTGTCGTGAACGCATGGTGGGGTGACCCGCAGAACCCGCTGATCCCGACCGACACCAACGAGGTGAACGGCGGGGCGGTGCTCAACATGATCTTCACGGGTCTGAAGTCCTACGACCCGAAGACCGCCAAGGCGGAGAACGCCAACGCCGAGTCGGTCACCAGCACCGACCAGCAGAACTTCACCATCAAGCTGAAGCCCGGCTGGAAGTTCAGCGACGGCACCCCGGTGACCGCCAGCTCCTACGTGGACGCCTGGAACTGGGGCACGTACCTCCCCAACGCCCAGAACAACACCGACCCGTTCTTCACGGCGATCAAGGGCTACACCGACGTCCACCCGGCCACCGGCGCGCCCACCGCGAAGACCATGTCCGGCCTCAAGGTCGTCGACGACAACACCTTCACGGTGGCGCTCACCCACAAGTTCTCGACCTGGCCCGACACCCTGGGCTACTCGGCGTTCTACCCGCTGCCCAAGTCCTTCTACACGGACAAGGCCAAGTGGGAGGCCAAGCCGGTCGGCAACGGCCCGTACGTGATCAGCTCGTGGACCCGGAGCCAGCAGATGCAGCTGCGCCCCAACCCCACCTACTCGGGCGACCAGAAGCCCAAGAACGGCGGGATCAACCTCAAGGTCTACACCGACGCCAACGCCGCCTACGCGGACCTGCAGTCGGGCAACCTGGACGTGGACAACGGCCTGCCGAACGCCGCGCTGAAGACCGTCCAGACCGACCTGAACGGCCGTTACATCAACGAGCCGGCCGGCATCAACCAGACCATCTCCTTCCCGATGTACCAGCCGGCCTGGAACACCGCGAACGCGAAGCTGGTCCGCCAGGGCCTGTCGATGGCCATCGACCGGGCGACGATCACCAAGCAGATCTTCAACAACACCCGCACCCCGGCCACCGACTGGACCTCCCCGGTGCTCGGCGACGCGGGCGGCTACAAGGAGGGGCTGTGCGGTGACGCCTGCACGTACAACCCCACCAAGGCCAAGCAGCTGGTCACCCAGGGCGGCGGCATCCCCGGCGGCCAGCTGACCATCAGCTACAACGCCGACGGCCCCCACAAGGAGTGGGTGGACGCGGTCTGCAACAGCATCAACAACACCCTGGGCAACAACAAGTCCTGCGTCGGCAAGCCGGTCGGCACCTTCGCGGACTTCCGCAACCAGGTGACCAAGAAGCAGGAGACCGGCGCGTTCCGCACCGGCTGGCAGATGGACTACCCGCTGATCCAGGACTTCCTGCAGCCGCTGTACTACACCAACGCCGCCTCCAACGACTCGCACTGGAGCAACAAGACCTTCGACTCGCTGGTCGACCAGGCCAACGCCGAGGGTGACACCACCAAGGCCATCGCCGACTTCCGGTCCGCGGAGCAGCAGCTGGTCGCCGACATGCCGGTGATCCCGCTCTGGTACCAGAACGGCACGGCCGGCTGGTCCGCCAAGGTCAGCAACGTGACGCTGGACCCGTTCAGCGTCCCGGTCTACACCGACATCACCGTCAACAAGTAGTCGTCCCAAGCGCTGGCTGCTGCTCGACGACGCCGGGCGGCAGCCGGGAGCCCGTGAGGTTCCCGGCTGCCGCCCGGCCGACTCCCTGGAGGTTCCATGGGGCGCTACGTCATCAGACGACTGCTCCAGATGATCCCGGTCTTCATCGGGACCACATTCATCATCTTCACGATGGTGCACGCCCTCGGCGACCCCGTGAACGCCCTGTTCGGGGACAAGGCCCCGGACCCGGCGGTCGCGGCCCAGCTCCGGCAGTCGCTGGGGCTCAACGACCCGCTGTGGGTGCAGTACCTGCACTACATGAAGGGGATCTTCACCGGGGACCTCGGCAAGACCTTCAGCGGACAGCAGGTCACCAGCCTGCTGGCGTCGGCGTATCCGACCACCCTCAAGCTCACCGCGGTCGCCTTCACCGTCGAGGTCGTGCTCGGCATCGGCCTCGGCCTGATCAGCGGCCTGCGCCGGGGCAAGTCCGTGGACACCCTGGTGATGGTGTTCACCCTGCTGGTCATCTCGATCCCGGTCTTCGTGATCGGTTACGTGCTGCAGTACCTGCTCGGCGTGAAGTGGGGGATCGTCAACGCCACGGCGGGCTACGGCGCGCCGATCGGCGACCTGATCCTGCCCGGCTTCGTGCTGGCCTCGGTGTCGCTGGCGTACGTCGCCCGGCTGACCCGGACCACCGTCGCCGAGAACAGCAAGGCCGACTACGTGCGCACCGCCACCGCCAAGGGGCTGCCGCGGCGCCGGGTGATCACCCACCACCTGCTGCGCAACTCGCTGATCCCGGTGGTCACCTTCTTGGGCACCGACCTCGGCGCCCTGATGGGCGGCGCGCTGGTGACCGAGCGCATCTTCAACATCCAGGGCGTCGGCTACTGGCTCTACCAGGGCATCGTCCGTCAGAACACCCCGACGGTGGTGGGCTTCGTGACCATCCTGGTGGTCGTCTACCTCCTGGCCAACCTGCTCGTCGACCTGCTCTACGCGGTCCTGGACCCGAGGATCCGTTATGCCTGACCAGCAGCCGAACAAGCACAACGGGGTCCCCGACGACTCCAGCACCGAGCTGTCCAGCGCCTTCCCGGAAACCCCGACCCTGGGGGCGATGGGAGCGCAGCCGCTGCTGGACCAGGAGGACCTGTCGCACACGCCCCCGCAGTCGGCCGAGGCGGTCGGCCTGGTGGACCGCGAGGTGGCCCGCAGCCTGTGGCAGGACGCCTGGCGCGAACTGCGCCGCAACCCGGTCTTCCTGATCTCGGGCGTGCTGATCGTCTTCCTGCTCCTGGTCGCGATCTGGCCCGGTCTGTTCGACTCGACCGACCCGCTGCAGTGCGACCTGTCGAAGTCCCAGCTGGGGCCCGCCTCCGGGCACCCCTTCGGCTTCGACACCCAGGGCTGCGACGTCTACGCCCGCACCATCCACGGGGCCCGCGCCTCGATCACGGTCGGCGTCTTCGCAACCCTGGGCGCGGCGCTGCTGGGAACGGTGATGGGCGGTCTGGCCGGCTTCTTCGGAGGCTGGGCCGACGCGGTCATCTCCAGGATCGCCGACATCTTCTTCGGCATCCCGATCCTGCTGGGCGGCCTGGTCTTCCTGTCGGTCATCCCGAGCCAGTCGATCTGGGTGGTGGTGGGCTTCATCGTGGTCCTCGGCTGGCCGCAGATCGCGCGTATCGCCCGAGGCGCGGTGATCACCGCCAAGCAGCAGGACTACGTCACCGCCGCGCGGGCGCTGGGCGCCGGGAACAGCAGGATGCTGCTGCGCCACATCATGCCCAACGCGCTGGCGCCGATCATCGTGGTGGCGACCATCGCCCTGGGCACCTACATCTCGCTGGAAGCGACGCTGTCCTACCTCGGCGTCGGGCTGAAGCCGCCGACCGTCTCCTGGGGCATCGACATCTCCGCCGCGGCGGACACCTTCCGCAACGCGCCGCACATGCTGCTCTTCCCGGCAGGCGCGCTGTGCATCACCATCCTGGCGTTCATCATGCTCGGCGACGCCGTCCGTGACGCCCTCGACCCCAAGCTTCGCTGAGAGAGGCGGAAACGTGAGTACAGCAGTCTCCGCACGAGCGAAGACCGGCGACACCGCCGACGCACCCCTGCTGCAGGTCCGGGACCTGCATGTGGAGTTCCGCACCAGGGACGGCGTGGCCAGGGCCGTCAACGGCGTCAACTACAGCGTCCGGGCCGGGGAGACCCTGGCCATCCTGGGCGAGTCCGGCTCCGGCAAGTCGGTGTCATCGCAGGCCGTCATGGGCATCCTGGACAGCCCGCCCGGGTTCATCACCGGCGGCGAGATCCTGTTCAAGGGCCGCGACCTGCTGAAGCTCTCCAACGAGGAGCGGCGGAAGGTCCGCGGCGCGCAGATGGCCATGGTCTTCCAGGACGCCCTCTCCTCGCTGAACCCGGTGCACACCGTGGGCACCCAGCTCGGCGAGATGTACCGGGTGCACAAGGGCAGCAGCAAGAAGGACGCCAAGCTCAAGGCCGTCGAGCTGATGGAGCGGGTCGGCATCCCGGCCGCCAAGGAGCGGGTGAACCAGTACCCGCACCAGTTCTCCGGCGGTATGCGGCAGCGCGTCATGATCGCCATGGCGCTGGCCCTTGAGCCCGACCTGATCATCGCGGACGAGCCCACCACCGCCCTGGACGTCACCGTCCAGGCCCAGGTGATGGAGCTGCTGCAGGACCTGCAGCGCGAGTACGACATGGGCCTGATCCTGATCACCCACGACCTCGGCGTGGTCGCCGACGTCGCCGACAAGATCGCGGTCATGTACGCCGGGCGGATCGTGGAGACCGCGCCGGTGCACGAGCTGTACTCGCGTCCGGCCCACCCCTACACCCGGGGCCTGCTGGACTCGATCCCGCGGCTGGACCAGAAGGGGCAGGAGCTCTACGCGATCAAGGGCCTGCCGCCGAACCTGCTGCGCATCCCGTCCGGCTGCGCCTTCAACCCGCGCTGCCCCAAGGCACAGGAGATCTGCCGCGTCGAGGTGCCGCCGCTGCACGCGGTGACCGAGCAGGACGGCCGCGAGCTGCCCGGCCGCGGCAGCGCCTGCCACTTCTGGAAGGAGACCCTCCATGGCTGAGCCGCTGGCACAGGCCCGGGACACGCACGGGGAGCCGATCCTCCAGGTCCGCGATCTCGAGAAGCACTTCCCGCTGCACCAGGGGATCGTCTTCAAGAAGCAGGTCGGCGCGGTCAAGGCGGTGGACGGGGTCTCCTTCGACCTGAACCAGGGCGAGACCCTGGGCATCGTCGGCGAGTCGGGCTGCGGGAAGTCCACCCTGGCCCGGGTGCTGATGAACCTGGACCGGGCCACCGCCGGACAGGTGCTCTACAAGGGCGAGGACATCTCCAAGGCGTCCGGCAAGGCGCTGAAGGCGATCCGCCGCAACATCCAGATGGTCTTCCAGGACCCGTACACCTCGCTGAACCCCCGGATGACGGTGGGCGACATCATCGGCGAGCCGTACGAGATCCACCCGGAGGTGGCGCCCAAGGGCGACCGCCGCAAGGCGGTGCAGGACCTGCTGGACGTGGTCGGGCTCAACCCGGAGTACATCAACCGGTATCCGCACCAGTTCTCCGGCGGCCAGCGGCAGCGCATCGGCATCGCCCGCGGCCTGGCGCTGAAGCCGGAGATCATCATCGCCGACGAGCCGGTCTCGGCCCTGGACGTGTCGGTGCAGGCCCAGGTGATCAACCTGCTGGAGCAGCTGCAGGACGAGTTCGACCTCTCCTACATGTTCATCGCGCACGACCTCTCCATCGTCCGGCACATCTCCGACCGGGTCGGCGTGATGTACCTCGGCAAGATGGTCGAGATCGGCTCGGACGAGGAGATCTACGAGCACCCGACGCACCCCTACACCCAGGCGCTGCTGTCCGCGGTGCCGGTGCCGGACCCGTCGGGGCGCGAGGGCCGGGAGCGGATCCTGCTCTCCGGCGACATCCCCTCGCCGGCCAACCCGCCGTCCGGCTGCCGCTTCCGCACCCGCTGCTGGAAGGCGCAGCCGAAGTGCTCGACCGATGTGCCGCTGCTGGCCGTCCCCGAGGTCTTCCGCGGTCAGGACACCCCGGCGGCGCACGAGTCGGCCTGCCACTTCGCCGAGGACGTGGACATCGTCGGCGCGAGCTGAGCGACCGTCACCCGGGCCGGGGCCCGCACCGCGGAGGTGCGGGCCCCGGCCTGTACTCCGTACCCGTAGCTTTGTTGCAATCTCGTCAAAAGATGAGGCGGAGGGGTTTGCCGGGACCGGTTCGGTCGTATGGTCCGTACATGCCACTTAAAAGTGATCTTGTAAACAGGCGCCGGGGAGGGGTGGCCGCCGGGGTCGCCCTGCTGCTCGCGCTGGCCGGCTGCGGCAGTTCCGGCGGCGGCCAGGCCGCCAAGCAGTCCGCCCCGCCGAAGACCGAGGCGCAGGGCATCAATCCGCAGCCGCTGGACAAGCTGAGACAGGGCGGCACCTTCAAGACCTCGATCCAGCAGTGGATCGAGCAGTACAACCCGAACCAGGTCGACGGCACCGAGGGCGACGGCCAGGCGATCGTGCAGATGGTGGAGCCCAGCCTGTTCCTGGCGGACGCCCAGGGGGTCAGCCACGCCGACCCCGACTTCCTGCTGTCGGCCGCGGTGACCTCCACCTCGCCGCAGGTGGTCACCTACAAGCTGAACCCCAAGGCCAAGTGGTCCGACGGCAAGCAGCTCAGCTGGCTGGACTTCCAGGCCATGTGGAAGGCGCTGAACGGCACCGACCAGGCGTACCAGGTCGCCGACTCCTCCGGGTACGACCAGATCGGCTCGGTCGAGCAGGGTGCCGACCCGCAGGAGGTGAAGGTCACCTTCAAGCAGTCCTACGGCGACTGGCAGCGGCTGTTCCGCACCCTGCTGCCGGCCTCGGCCTACTCCACGCCCGACGAGTTCAACAAGGGCTGGATCGAGAAGATCCCGGTCACCGGCGCCGCTTTCAAGATCGGCAGTTACAACAAGACCACGCAGACCGTCATCGCCGTTCCGGACCCGGACTGGTGGGGCACCAAGCCCAAACTTGACAAGATCATTTTTCAGGCGCTCGGCAGCACCGCCTCCACCTCGGCGTACCTCTCCGGCGAGATCGACTACACCAGCGCGGTCACCCCGGAGGCGTACAAGCAGCTGTCGGCGGCCCCGAACACCGACATCAGGACCGGCTCGCGCTGGGACGAGGTGCACCTCACCCTGAACGGCGCGGGCGGCCCGCTGGCGGACGTGAGGGTGCGTCAGGCCATCGGTGAGGCGATCGACCGGCACATCGTCGCGACGGCGGCCGGCAAGGGCCTCCCGTTCACCCCGCCGGTGCTGGACAACCACTTCTTCATGCCGGGCCAGCAGGGCTACCAGGACAACGCCGGCGTCTACGGCACGTACGACCCGGCTGCCGCCAGGAAGCTGCTGGACCAGGCGGGCTGGCAGGACAACGGCGCCGGCAAGCCGCGGACCAAGGACGGCAAGCCGCTGACCCTCACCTATGTGCTCTCCAACGGCTCGGCGCAGACCTCCTTCGACGTGGAGGGGATCATCGCGCAGATGCTGCAGCAGGTCGGCGTGCAGCTGAAGCTGCAGAAGGTGCCGGACAACGACTTCTTCGACAAGTACGTCAACAAGGGCTCGTTCGACATCACCAGCTTCCGCAACGTCGACGAGATCTACGCCAGCATGCTGTACTCGACCTTCCAGCAGCCCACCGGCAGCCAGGTCTACGGCAACTACGGGCGGATCGGCTCGGCGCAGGTGGACCAGCTGCTGACCCGGGCCGGGAGCGCCACCGACCCGGCGACCGCCCGCTCCCTCTACAACCAGGCGGACCAGCTGATCTGGCAGTCGGGGCACTCGCTGGAGCTCTACCAGCGCCCGGAGATCCTCGCCGTCCGCAAGGGCCTGGCGAACTTCGGCGCGACCGGTCTCGCCGACGTCGACTACACCAAGATCGGCTGGCTGAAGTAACCACGGCGCGGACAGGCCGCGGCCCCCACTCCGAACGGGGTGGGGGCCGCGGCCTGTGGCACGGGAAGGACTACTTGGTGAAGCCGATGTTCTCGTAGACGACCTCGTCCTGGTCCTGCGGGGCACCCAGGTTGGCGAGGGTCTTCTTGGCGCCGTAGATGTCGGCACGCTGGTAGAGCGGGAAGACACCCGCCTCCTGCCAGATCGCCTTGTCGGCGGCGTTGGCGTCGGCGATGGCCGTGGTGTGGTCCAGGTCGGCGATGCTCTTGTTCATGAGCGTGTCGACGTTGGGGTCGTTGGTCCAGGCGAAGTTCTGGAAGTTGTTGCTTCCGACCGGGGTCTGGTAGATCGAGAAGTTCGAGGAGACCGGCCAGGCGTTGCCCAGCCAGGAGAACGCGGTCAGGTCGAACTTGCCCGGCTGGACGTACTTGTCGAAGAAGTCGTCGGACGGGACCGCGCTGATGTCCAGCTTGACGCCGACGGCCGCGAACATGGCCTGCAGCAGCACGCTCTCGTTCTTCGAGACGGCGGTGCCGTTCGGGTAGACGAAGGTGAGCTCCAGCGTCTTGCCGTCCTTCTGGCGGTACTGGCCGCTCATCTTCCAGCCGGCCGCGTCCAGGGCCGCCTTGGCGGCGGTCGGGTTGTACTTCCCGAGGTCGCCGGCGTTGTCCTGGTAACCCTCCTGGTTGTTCATGAAGAAGTGGTTGTTGAGCAGCAGGGCCGGCCAGTTCAGACCCTTGAGGTCGGAGTTGGCGATGGCGGTGCGGTCGATCGCCTGGAACAGGGCCTGGCGGACCTTGACGTCGGAGAGCAGCGGGGACTTCGCGTTGAAGGTCACGTGGCGGAACTGCGGGCCGGCGGCCTCGCGGATCTCACCGTCGGGACGGCTCTGCGCCTGCTTCACGCCGGACGGGTCGGGGCCGATGTTGAGGTAGTCGACCTCGCCGTTGGCGAAGGCGCCGGGGGCCGCGTCGGTGGTCATCGCCCGGAAGACGATCTTGTCCAGGATGGCCGGGTCGCCCCACCATGCGGGGTCGCGGGCGACGGTGACGGTCTTGGTGGTCGCGTTCATGGACTCGATCTTGAACGGGCCCGCGGTGACCGGGATGGTGTTCAGGAAGCCCTTGTTGAACTGGTCCGGGGTGCTCTGGTACTTCGCCGGGTACAGCGGCGCGAACAGCGAGGTCCAGTCGCCGAAGTTCTTGTCGAAGGTCACCACGACCTGCTGGTCGCTGGTGCCCGCCACCACGCTGGTGATGTTGGCGTAACCGGTGGAGCTGCCGATCTGGTACTTGGCGTCCTTGCCGTTCAGGGCCTGCCACTGGGCGGCGAAGTCCTTGTAGCTGATCGGGGTGCCGTCGGACCACTTGGCCTTGGGGTTGATGTCGTACGTGACGGTCTGCTTGCCGCCCACCGTGGTGACCGAGGGGGTCTTGGTCAGGTAGTTGGGGTTGTAGGTGACCTTCTGGGTCGCCGGGTCGACCCGGAAGATGACCGGCTCGGTGGCCTCGATCACCGCGTCGGTGGAGTACTCCGCGCCGTTGATCTGGTTGTAGTTCCACTGGGTGGAGTACTGGTCGATGGCCCAGTTGAGAGTGCCGCCCTGCTTCAGAGCTGAACGCGGCTGGGCATTGATCTTGATGGTGCTGGAGGCAAGCGAGGTTGCGGAGGGCTTGGACGACGTCCCGCCCTTGCTGCCGCCGCTGCTGCTGCAGGCCGTCAGGCTCAGGCCGGCCACGGCGATGGTGGCGACCAGCGCGACCGGAATCCGATTGTGCTTCAAGGCGATCTCCTCGAGAGAGCGGGCGATTCCACAGGTGGTGCGTCAGGTGGTGCGTTTTCCGGGTGGTGCAGTCCCACCGGCGGACGTCCGACGATGTGTCAGACGACCGCGAGGGCCTCGGCATAGTGGCAGGCCGCGGTGTGGTCTGGGGCCAGGGAGTGCAGCTGCGGGTCCTCGGACACGCAGCGCTGCTGCTCGTCGGCGTTGAGCTGGAGGTACTTCGGGCAGCGGTTGCGGAAGCGGCAGCCGCTGGGCACGTTGGCCGGGCTCGGCAGGTCCCCGGTCAGCAGGATGCGCTCGCGTACGCGCTCCTTCTGCGGGTCCGGCAGCGGCACCGCGGACAGCAGCGCCTGGGTGTAGGGGTGGGAGGGGGCCCGGAACACGTCCTTGCTCTCGCCCAGCTCCACGATCCGCCCGAGGTACATCACCGCGATCCGGTCGGCGATGTGGCGCACCACCGAGAGGTCGTGGGCGACGAACAGGTAGCTCAGGCCCATCCGCGACTTGAGCTCGTCGAGCAGGTTCAGCACACCCGCCTGGATCGACACGTCCAGCGCCGACACCGGCTCGTCGAGGACGACCAGCTTGGGCTCCAGGGCCAGTGCCCGGGCGATGCTGATGCGCTGGCGCTGGCCGCCGGAGAACTCCTGCGGGAAGCGGTCGGAGTGGTCCGGGTTGAGCCCGACCAGCTCCAGCAGCTCGGGGACCCGGGCGTTGATCCGGTTCTTCTCCCAGCCGTGGGTCTTCAGCGGCTCGGCCAGGATGTCGCCGATCGGCATCCGGGCGTCCAGCGAGGCCATCGGGTCCTGGAACACGATCTGCAGGTCGCGGCGCAGGTCCTTGCGGTCCTTGCCCTTGAGGCCGCGGGCGTCCTTGCCGAAGATGGTCACGGTGCCGGCCTGCCCGGTGGGCAGGTCCAGGATCTCCAGCAGGGTGGTGGTCTTGCCGCAGCCGGACTCGCCGACCAGGGCCAGGGTCTCGCCCTGCTTGATCTCCAGGCTGATCCCGTCCACGGCCTTCACCACGCCGACCTTGCGCTTGAAGACCGCGCCCTTGAGCAGCGGGAAGTGCTTGACCAGGCCGTCCACCTCGAGCACGGCGGTGCGCTCGTCGCGCGGCAGCAGCTCGATCTCGTTGGCCTCGGGCAGCGGCGGCACCGGGTAGATGGTCGCCGGGTCGAGCAGGTTGTCGCCGCCGCCCTCGCTCAGCTCGTGCGAGCGGTGGCAGGCGACCGGGTGGTTGGCGCCCGGCGGGGTCGACAGCGGGGGCTCGACCTCGCGGCAGACCTCCACCGCGATCGGGCAGCGGGCCGCGAAGGGGCAGCCCTTGGGCAGGGCGACCATCGACGGCGGGGTGCCCTCGATCGGGGTCAGCGCCCTGCGCTCGTCCTCGTCCACCCGGGGGATGGAGCCCAGCAGGCCGATGGTGTACGGCATCCGCGGACGGTAGTAGACCTCGTCCACCGGGCCGTTCTCCACCGGGCGCCCCGCGTACATGACCATCACCCGGTCGGCGAACCCGGCGATCACGCCGAGGTCGTGAGTGATCATCACAATGGCGGCGCCGGTGACGTCCTGGGCCTTCTTGAGCACCTCGAGCACCTGGGCCTGGATGGTCACGTCCAGGGCGGTGGTGGGCTCGTCGGCAATGATGATCTTGGGGTCGTTGGCGATGGCCATGGCGATCATCGCGCGCTGCCGCATACCGCCGGAGAACTCGTGCGGGAAGGCGTCCACCCGCTGGTGCGGGTCGGGGATGCCGACCAGGTCCAGCAGTTCGATGGCGCGCTTGCGGGCGGTCAGCTTGTCCACGTCCTGGTGGACCTGGATGCCCTCGATGATCTGGGTGCCGATGGAGTACACCGGGGTCAGCGCCGACAGCGGGTCCTGGAACACCATGGCGATGTCCTTGCCGCGGATCTTGGACATCTCCTTGTCGTTCAGGCCCAGCAGCTCCCGGCCGTCCATCCGGATCGAGCCGCGCAGCGAGGCGCTCTCCGGCAGCAGTCCGAGCACCGCCATGGAGCTGACGGACTTGCCCGATCCCGACTCGCCGACGATCCCGAGCACCTCACCGGGCCGGACGGAGTAGGAGACGCCGCGCACGGCCTTGACCGGGCCTGCCTCGCTGGGGAAGGAGACATGGAGGTCGGAGACCTCCAGGAGCGGCGGGGTGCCGGCGAGGCGGTCGGCCGTCGGCTCCTTGCGCGTCTCGGTCACGGGGGTGGGTCCTTCCTTGGTGGTGCGGTCCTGAGGGGTGCCGGGGGCGGCAGGAGTGCGGGGAGTGCTCATGCCTGGCTCAGCACCTCGGTGGAGCCGACCAGTTCGGCGGCGGGCTCGGGCTCGCGGTCCTTGTTCTTGATCGCCTTGGCCTGGGCCTTGGCGTTGGCCGAGTTGGGGTCGTAGGCGTCGCGCAGGCCGTCGCCGATGAAGGCGATGGCGAGGCCGAACAGCACCAGGAACCCGGCCGGGAACCAGAACAGCCACTGGTAGGTGGTGGCCGAGGAGGTCCCGTCGGCGATGACGGTGCCCAGCGAGACGTCCGGGGCCTGGATGCCGAAGCCGAAGTAGGAGAGCTGGCTCTCGCCGATGACCGCGAGGCTGACCTGGATGGTGCCGTCGATGATCAGCAGCGAGGCCATGCTGGGCAGGATGTGCCGCACGATGATCCGGAAGTCGGAGACGCCCATGTACTTGGCCGCCTTGACGAATTCACGGTCCTTCAGGGTGAGCGTCATGCTGCGGACGATGCGCGCTGTGATCATCCAGCTGAAGATGGCCAGCAGCACCACGAAGACCAGCCAGGTCGAGCCCGCGAAGACGGGGGAGAGCACCGCGACGATCAGGAAGGCGGGCAGCACCAGCAGCAGGTCGACCACCCACATGATGGCGCGGTCGACCCAGCCGCCGAAGTAGCCGGCCGAGGCGCCCGCGGTCGCCGCGAGCGCGGTCGCGATGATGCCGACCAGGATCCCGATCACCAGGGACTTCTGCAGGCCCCGGGTGGTCAGCGCGAACATGTCGGTGCCGGACTGGTCGGTACCGAACCAGTGGTTGCCCGAGGGGCCCTCGAGGAAGGCGGTGAAGTCGTGGTCGTTGTAGCCCCACTTGTCCACCAGCGGACCCACGTAGGCGAAGAGGAAGAGCAGCACCAGGATGCCGATGCCCACCAGCGCCAGCTTGTTGCGGGCGAAGCGGCGCAGGGTCAGCCGGCCGCGTCCCGCGCGGCGTGGCGGGGTCAGCAGCACGGTGGCGTCGGCCTCGGGTTCGTGCTCGATGTTCTGCTGGATGCTCATCTCTTCTTCACTCTCCTGATCGGGCGGTCTCGGCGGCGGTTCGGGCGGGGCCCTGTGGGGGACGGGGCTCAGCTGAAGCGCACCCGCGGATCGAGCGCGGAGTAGATCAGGTCGGAGAGCAGGCCGGCGATCAGCACGATCACGGCGGTGAACAGGCTGACCGCGGCGACCGAGTTGACGTCGTTGGTGGTGATCGAGTCGACCAGCCACTCGCCCATGCCGTGCCAGCCGAAGATCTTCTCGGTGAAGGTGGCGCCGGTGAACAGCAGGATGACGTTGTAGACCAGCAGCGGGATGATCGGCAGGATCGCGGTGCGCAGCCCGTGCTTCATCAGCGCGGTGCGGCGGCGCAGGCCCTTGGCCCGGGCGGTCCGCAGGAAGTCGCTGCCGAGCACGTCCAGCATGGTGTTGCGCTGGTAGCGGCTGTACTGCGCGATCTGGAACAGCGCCAGCGAGATGGTCGGCAGGATCAGGTGCTGGACCCGGCTCAGCATCACCGGCCAGAAGCCGCTCAGGTCGGGGTTGTACTCACCGATGTACTGGATGACGGTGTGTCCCGACGACTGGTTGATGTCCACCGCGAAGATCTCCAAGGAGATCGCCACCACGAACACCGGCATCGCCAGGAGGAAGAAGGAGGCCAGGGTGGTCCATCTGTCGAAGAACCGGTACTGCTTGATCGCCCCCTGGGCTCCGACCAGCACGCCGCCGATCGAGCCGATGATCGTGGCGATCAGCAGCAGGCGGACGCTGACCCAGATCCGGCGGCTGAAGTCGTCGTTGACCGAGCCGCCCTTGATGTTCATCCCGAGGTCGCCGTGGACCACGCCGTCGGCCCAGTGCGCGAACCGGACCACGACCGGGGTGCTCGGGTCCAGGTTGTAGGTGCGCAGCGTCGCGTCGATCTGCTGCACCGTCGGCCGCGGCTTCTGCTGCTCGAAGTTGGCGCGCGGATTGAGGCTCAGGGCCGCGAGGAAATAGGCCAGACATGAGGCCACGATGACAAGCATCAGGTAGTTGGCCAGTCGGCGCAGCATGAAGCGACCCAACGCTGTTCATCTCCTTCGTGCGGTCCCCGGGCTCGACCCCTGTCTCCGAGAGCGCCCCTGTGCGGATGGCAGGTCGCGCACGAGCAGGAAATCTTTCGGGATCAGTGAGCTAGGGACTAACAACCGCCGCTGTGCAACGGCTTGAGGACTCATCCTGATGGGGCGGGATAGCCATGTCGACAGAGTGCTGATCAAAGATTGATAACGCTCTAATCCTCGGTAATGACCCTACCTGGCAGTAGGGTCTTACCGATGCCACCACTAGGGTCGGTGACATGCTGTTTTGCTGAGCGCAACATTCTGGGGCAGAGGTGACCGGAATCCGGACGGTGAAAGCCTCTTGATGGGACATGGCCTACAAAATACCCCTATCATTCCCTAACGTATTAATTCGGACATATGGGACCTGAGGCCGTGATTGATGAAGGGCGGATTTCCCCGCGCGCGGTTATTGGGGGCGCTCGTCGCCGGACTTCTTCCACTCCGTGGACGTCATGTAACCCTGATGTCACAAAGCAATAGTCCGGCCGGTATACAGGCAAAGGGCCGGGCCCCGGTGATCGGGTGCCCGGCCCCATTGGCCGTTCGGAGTGCGCGTTCGGGTCCGCTACAGCGTGATGCTCCGGTCGCCGCCGGGCTTGCTCAGCAGCTCGGTCAGGCCCTTGGCGATGTCCTGGGGGGTGACCGGGCCCAGCACCCCGCTGTGCTTGACCTGGACCAGGTTGAAGGCCGTCCCGTAGGCGTCCTTGAGTTTCGCCAGGTCGAAGACCGGGACCAGCTTGCCACTGGCGTCCGGGCGCAGGGTGAGCGCCTTGCTGAAGGTGATCTTGCCGAAGAGCTGGCTGGCGCCCTGGACCCGGACGGTGAAGGTGTGGTCCGCGGCCCAGGCGCCGATGGTCTTCGCGGCGGCCTTCACCGCGGCGGCGGAGCCCTTGGGCTCGGCGGTCGTCACCGGCAGCGTGATCGGGTGGTCCGGCAGCCCGGCGGCCCGCTCCTGGTAGGCGTCGCTGACCAGTGCGACCGAGGTCTTGACGTCCAGTGAACTGCCGGTCTGCGGCAGCACGGTGACGACCTGGCCGTCCGAGGTGAAGTGGACGTAGCCCTCCTTGGGGCTGCCCGAGCCGCTGCCGGCCAGGGTCTGCAGCGCGGAGCGCAGCTTGTCCTGGTCGATCCGCACCACCGGGGCGACCGGGTGCTTGCCGCCGAACAGCGAGCCGACCACGTCGGCCGGGTTGTAGCTGTGGTGGGCCACACTCTGCACGGTCGCGGTGGTGTCGATGCTCAGCCCGGCCACCGAGGTCGCCAGCGGCACGGTCCTGCCGCCGATCACCAGCTCCAGCGGCTTGGCGGCGAGCACCCCGACGGTGCCGTCCAGGGCGTGCACGGCGGCGTCGCGGGTGTCGCCGCCGATGTTCTGGCCGAGGACGGTGGTGCCCTTGGGCACGTCCGCCTGATTGAGCGCCAGACCGGCGCCGTAGCCGACCCCGGCCAGCAGGACCAGCAGGGCCAGACCGGTGACCAGCAGCTTCCGGCCGCGGGCGGCGGCGCCGCCCTTGCGGGCCGCGGGCTTGGCGGCGGGCTTGTCGGTCGCGCCGACCTCCTTGCGCGGAGGCGCTCCGGCGCCGCCGGTGCCCCCGGCGAAGCCGTCGCCGGCCTGCGGCCTCGGGCTCGCCTGCGGCGCCTGCGGCGCCTTCTGGCCGGCGCCGGCCGGGTTCGGGCGGGCCTGGGACTCCTGCCCCGGCGGGACGGAGGCGCCGCGCGGGCTGGGGCGGGGCGCGCGGGGGGCCGCGGGGGCCTTGGCGGGCGCCTGGGCGCGGACCTGGGCGTGGGTCTGGGCCTGCGGGGCCTGCTGGGGCGGCGGGGCCTGCTGGGTCTGGAGGGACGGGTCGCGGACCACCGCGAGCGGGATCGTGGTGTCCAGCGGGTCCAGCGCGGGGGGGAGGTCCGAGCCGCCCACGATCAGTCCGCTGTTCATCCCGGTGGGACGTCCGCTGCCGCCGCCGACCGGGCGGGTCGGCGCTATCGGGGCCTGCGGCTGGGCCTGGGCCTGCGGAGCCTGCGCCTGCGGCTGCTGGGCCTGCGGCGGCTGCGCCTGGGGCGGCTGCTGCGGCTGGTACTGCGGCTCGGGCTCGGGGAGGCCGTAGGGCTGCTGCTGGTAGACCGGCTGGGGGTAGGGCTGCTCGTAGCCCTGCTGCTCAAAACCCTGCTGCTGGTACCCGGGCTGCTCGTACCCCGGCTGCTGGTAGACCGGCTGCTCGTAGCCGGGCGGCTGCTGGTACGGCGGCGGTGCCACCGGCGCGGGCGCGGGCGGCGGGGTGGGCGCCTGCGTGGCGGCCGGAGCCGGTGCCTGCGCGGGGGGCGGCGTCGGGGCAGGGGCCGGGGCCGCCGCGGGGGCCTGGGCCGGCGTCGCGGGCTGGCCCTTCTTGCGCGGGGCGAACCAGGTGCTGGCCGGCTCGGCCTCGCCGCCGGCGGCGGGGGCCGGGGCGGGCGCGGCCGGGCCTGGGGCCCGGTCCGCGGTGCGCCACTCCGGCGGCAGGTCCGGCATGGGGGAGTTGCCGCCGGCCGAGTCCATCACGCCGATGACCGGTGAACTGCCGGTGCCCGAGCGGTGCCGGGGCCCGGCCGGGGCGGGCGGCTCGGGGGCCGTCCGGTCCTCGGCGCCGTCGGCGGCGCTGCCCTCGGCGCCCGGCATCGGGCTGCGGACCACGACCGGCGGGATCGGACGGGAGCCCGGGATGTTGATCCGGATGCGGGTGGTGAGCGTGGTCTCGGTGCGGGGCTCGTCCTCCGCCGGGGGCTCCGGCGGCGTACTGCCCTGCTGGCCGGCCCGGGAGAACGCGGGGTCGCTCGGCATCCCGTACGGGGGAGTCCCCGAGGGGTACGCGTCCGCGCCCGGACGGGGCGGGTTCGGCGACGGACTGTCAGTTTCTCGGCTCACTACGTCTGCTCCGGTTCGCCCCTTCGTCCGGAGGACGAGGGTGCGGTTGTGGATCGTCGGTCCCGCGCCGGGAGCGCGGTGGGCGGACAGCGCCTCAGGAGGTCATGCCTGGTCGTGCCCGACATGCCTCAGGAAGACAACGGAGCCTCCGCCACCTGGGGCCGGTGCCTGCGTGCATCCTCGCGCCGCCGACACCACCCCCGTGTGTTGGGGCACCACCTTACTGGGCCCGGGATACCTCTGGTATGCCTCCCGTAAAGTGGGGTTCTGTCCAGCTTCGTTCAGGTTTGTTGACGTTGCTGGGCGGACTCCCTGACGGCCCGTAGGGCCTCCGCGGAGGGCATCGTGGCGCAGATCACCGCCAGTGCGAGCCCGCCGAGCAGGAACACATAGGTGCCGAAGCTCCCGGTGATCAGGAAGTCGCCCTCGGGGCGGGGCGAGTTCGCCGCCAGCAGCATCACGAACCAGCCGACCGCGGGCAGGGTCGCCCCCAGCTTGGTGCGGGTCAGCGTGCGGCCACCGTAGAAGAGGGCGAACGCGCCGCCCAGCGCCAGCGCCAGGCCGCCGGGGAACCACATCGGCTGGACCAGGCAGCCGGCCAGGCCGACCACCGCGCCGAGCACGGTGAGCAGCAGGTAGGCGACGATCCGGCCCGGCGAGGCGATCCGCTCGGGGACCGGCTCGGGGCGCGGGGCGGAGGAGCGCGGCGCGGGCACGGTCGCCCGTCCGGTCCGGTCCTGGGGTCGGCTCATCGGGTCGGGTTCCTTTCCAGGCCGGCGAACAGGTCGTCCTCCCACGGCGAAGCGCCGCGCGGGGCGGCCTCGCCCCGGACCAGCCGGTAGTACTCGGTGGCCGGCATCGGCTGGCCGAGGTCGTTGGAGAGGGCGAAGAAGGGCCCGTCCACCGCGATCTGGGTGCGGTGCGCCCGCATCGCCGCGACCTTGCGGTCGGTGAAGGCGGTGCCGTCCACGGCGGCGGTGACCAGCTCGTCCGCGACCACGCCGGGGACGTCCTCGGGGCCGGCGACGCCGGGGAAGGGGAACTTCTTCCCGGCGGCCCGCAGCGCGGCGAAGCCGGCCTCGAGGACCGAGAGCGGCATGCAGTTCCAGTAGACCTTGGCGATGTCGTGGGCCGGGCCCAGGTCGGGGCGGAAGTCGGGCTCGGCGGCCAACTCGTAGGCGCGCATGGCCACCCGGTGCGCCTGGATGTGGTCGGGGTGGCCGTAGCCGCCGTTCTCGTCGTAGCCGACCAGCACGTCCGGGCGGGTCTCCCGGACCACGGCGACCAGGTGCGCGGCGGCCTCGTCCAGGTCGGCCTGCCAGAAGCAGTCCGGGCGCTTGTTGCTCGGCACGCCCATCATCCCGGAGTCCCGGTAGCGGCCGGGGCCGCCGAGGAAGCGGTGGTCGGTCACCCCGAGCGCGGCCATCGCCGCGGCCAGCTCACCGAGGCGGTGCTCGCCGAGGGTGTCGTCGCGGTCTGCGGCGAGGTGCCGCAGCTCGTCCCCGATCACCTCGCCCTCCTCGCCCAGGGTGCAGGTGACCAGGGTGACCAGGGCGCCCTCGGCGGCGTAGCGGGCCATGGTGGCTCCGTTGCCGATCGTCTCGTCGTCGGGATGCGCGTGGACGAGGAGCAGGCGGCGAGCCGCCGAGGGGGCGTCAGGCAGGGCTGTCATGGGCCTCAGCCTAGGGCTTTGGACCGGTGACGGCCGCTGGCGAGCCGTCAGATCCGGATGCCGGAGATCATTCCGGCCACGTTGGTGGTGAGGGTGTGGATCGGGTCCGCGATCGAGGTGGACGCCAGGTAGAAGCCGAGCAGGGTGCAGGCCAGGGCGTGCCACAGTTTCAGTCCGGAACGGCGGATCAGCAGCACAACGATGATCAGCATCAGGACAGCGGCGGAAATCGGCAGAACCATCGCGACACACCTCTCAGCAGTGGCACGGCTGGGACGGCCGTGCCGACGGTCGGGGCGGGTAGTTGCTACCCATCGAGTGACCAGTCGATCACTTTCCGTCATCATGCATATGCCGGAGCATCGGTGCACGACCGGGGCGCACGCGCCGTGACCGGATGCTGGGACGGGAGGGGCCGAACGGGCGATCGGTATGGCTGGGACGTTTGCGAACGACCGGTGCACTGCCGGTGTTCACCGGGTCCCCATAAGGTCGGGGCATGACCACGGAGATCTCCTTCCCCCGCCAGTACTCGCGGACCCTGCGCTTCACCCTCGGCGCTCCGCGCTCCTTCACCGTCTCCCCGGACGGTCGCCGCGTCGTCTTCCTGCGCTCCGCCGGAGGGGCCGAACGGGCGAACCTGCTGCAAGTAGTGGATCTTCCTGACGGCGGTGCTCCATCCGAGCGAGTCGCCGCCGATCCGGCGGTGCTGCTCGGCGCCGGCGAGGAGCAGCTGAGCCAGGAGGAGCGGGCCCGCCGCGAGCGCAGTCGGGAGGGGTCCTCCGGCGTCGTCGGCTACGCCACCGACGCCGGGGTGACCACGGCGGCGTTCGCGCTGTCCGGCCGGCTGTTCACCGCCGACCTGCGCGGACCAGGCGCTGGGGAACTGCCCGCGCGCGGCCCGGTGCTCGACCCTCGGCCCTCGCCGGACGGCCGCCACATCGCCTACGCCACCGTCGGCGGCGAACTGCGGGTGATCGCCGCGGACGGCAGCGGGGACCGCGCCCTGGCCGGGCCCTCCGGCGCCGAGGACGGCGAGGTGACCTGGGGGCAGGCCGAGTTCATCGCCCAGGAGGAGATGGACCGCAGCCGCGGCTTCTGGTGGGCCCCCGAGGGCGACCGGCTGCTCGCCGCCCGGGTGGACAGCTCCGCGGTGCAGCGCTGGTGGATCGCCGACCCGGCCAACCCGGACCGGCCCGCCACCGAGATCGCCTACCCCCGGGCGGGCAGTCCGAACGCCGAGGTCACCCTCGCCGTGCTGAGCCTGGACGGGGCCAGGACCGAGGTGGACTGGGACCGCGCGGCGTACCCGTACCTGGCCCGGGTGCACTGGTCGGCCGGCGGCCCGCCGCTGCTGCTGGTCCAGTCCCGGGACCAGCGCCGGCAGCTGGTGCTCGGCCTGGACCCGGAGACCGGCGCGACCGCGGTGGTGCACCAGGAGCAGGACCCGGTCTGGCTGGAGCCGCACTCCGGCGTCCCGGCCTGGACCCCGGACGGGCGCCTGGTCCGGATCGCGGACGTTGACGGCGCCCGGGTGCTGCTGGTCGGCGACCAGCCGCTGACCACGGCGGAACTGCAGGTCAGGGCGGTGCTGGAGGTCGGTGACGAGGAGGTGCTGATCGCCGCCGCGGCGGGCGAGGCGGCCACCGGGCCGGAGATCGGCGAGGTGCATGTGCACCGGGTCTCCGCGGCCGGGAGCAGCCGGGTCAGCGAGCACCCCGGATACCACTCCGCGGTCGGCTCGGGGGCGGTCACCGTGCTGTCCTCGACCGCGCTGGACCAGTACGGCTCCACCGTCCGGGTGCTCAGGGACGGGGTGGAGGCGGCGGTGATCGCCTCCTACGCGGAGACCCCGGTGCTGCGGGCCCGGCCGGTGCTGAGCCTGGCCGGGAAGACCCGGATCCCCTCGGCGGTGCTGCTGCCCACCGGCTACGACCGGGAGCGGGACGGCCTGCTGCCGGTGCTGGTGAACCCCTACGGCGGCCCGCACGGACAGATGGTGCTGGCCGCGCAGAACCCCCACCTCACCTCGCAGTGGTTCGCCGACCAGGGCTTCGCCGTCGTCGTCGCCGACGGCCGGGGCACCCCCGGCCGCAGCCCTGGCTGGGAGCAGGCGATCGCCTTCGACTTCGCCGGGACCACCCTGGACGACCAGGTCGAGGCGCTCCAGGCGCTGGCCGAGGAGCACCCGCTCGACCTGACCAGGGTCGGCATCCGCGGCTGGTCCTACGGCGGCTACCTGGCCGCGCTGGCCGTGCTGCGCCGCCCGGACGTGTTCCACGCCGCCGTCGCCGGGGCCCCGGTCACCGACTGGGCGCTCTACGACACCCACTACACCGAGCGCTACCTCGGCCACCCGGACCAGCGGCCGGAGGTCTACGCGGCCAACTCGCTGATCGCCGACGCGCCGAAGCTGAGCCGTCCGCTGCAGCTGATCCACGGCCTGGCGGACGACAACGTCGTGGTCGCGCACACCCTGCGGCTCTCCTCGGCGCTGCTCGCGGCCGGCCGGCCGCACGAGCTGCTGCCGCTGTCCGGGGTGACCCACATGACCACCCAGGAGGAGGTGGCGGAGAACCTGCTGCTGCTCCAGGTGGCCTTCCTGAAGCGCTCGCTCGGCCTGTGATTCCCGGCCCGAACCCGGCATGACATCTGTCATGCCGGGTTCGGGAACGCTGACACTGCCCGCGCCCGGCCCGCTCGGACATTCTTGGGACTGTCAGCACAGGGACACCGAAACCAGGGAGCGAAGCCGGCCATGAGTACTTCCACAGAGCAGAGCACGGGGGCGGGACGAAGGGGTCCCGGCTCGGGGGAGGTCGCGGCCTTCCGCAACGTCAGCAAGAACTTCGGCGCGGTACAGGCCGTCAACGACATCAGCCTGACCCTGCACCCCGGCGAGACGGTGGCCTTCCTCGGCCCGAACGGCGCCGGCAAGTCCACCAGCATCGACATGCTGCTCGGCCTGCGCGACCCCAGCGCGGGCAGCGTCACGCTGTTCGGCGGCACCCCGCGCCAGGCCATCCTGGACGGCCGGGTCGGCGTGATGCTGCAGAGCGGCGGCCTGATGCCGGACGTGAAGGTCCGTGAGCTGGTCAAGTTCGCCTGCGACATCCACCCGCGCGGCTACGACGTCGACGAGGTGCTGAAGACCGCCGGGATCGCCGACATCGCCGACCGGCTGGTCGACAAGCTCTCCGGCGGCCAGGAGCAGCGGGTCCGCTTCGCCATCGCCACCGCGGGCGACAGCGACCTGATCGTCCTGGACGAGCCCACCACCGGTATGGACGTCTCCGCCCGGCAGGCCTTCTGGGCCGTGATGCGGGCCCAGGCCGACGCCGGACGCACCGTCCTGTTCGCCACCCACTACCTGGAGGAGGCGGACTCCATCGCCGACCGGGTGCTGGTGATCCACCGCGGCCGGCTGATCGCGGACGGGACCGCGGCGGACATCAAGGCCAGGGCCGGGCTGCGCAAGATCTCCTTCGACCTGCGCCCCGAGGACGACTCCGACCTGGCGCTGCTGAACAACCTCCCCGGCGTCACCTCGCTGGACATCAGCGGCCGCACGGTCCGGATCAACAGCAACGACGCCGACGCGGCGGTGGCCGCGATCTACCGCGCCGGCTTCTACCCGCGCGGTCTGGAGGTCTCCGGGGTGGGCCTGGAGCAGGCCTTCCTCACCATCACCGGCGAGCAGGACGCCGCCGACGAGTCCGCTTCGCTGGCCAAGGAGAACGCCCGATGAACACGCTGATCAAGCTCGAGGTCCTGCGGATCCTCCGCAACCGCCGCTACCTGATCTTCAGCATCGCCCTCCCGGCGGGCCTCTACCTGCTGATGGTCAGCGCCTACCAGGGCCTGGACCAGTTGGCCGGGGTGTCGGTCAAGGCGTACTTCATGGTCTCCATGGCCACCCTCGGTGTGGTCTCGGCCTCGATGAACACCAACGCCATGCGGATCGCGCTGGAGCGCAAGAGCGGCTGGGCCCGCCAGTTGCGGCTGACCGCGCTGCCCAGCTACGGCTACGTGGTCGCCAAGGTCGCCTCCACCGCGGTCTCCACCCTGCCGGCGATCCTGGTCACCTTCGTCGTCGGCTACGCGGAGGGCGTCAAGCTCTCCGGTTCCGAGTGGCTGCTGCTCGCCCTGACCCTGTGGCTCGGCGGTTTCATCTTCGCCGCGCTGGGTGTGGCCCTCGGCTACGCCGCCTCACCGGACTCGCTGCAGCCGATCGTGATGATCGTCTACATGATCCTGCTGATGCTCGGCGGCACCTACTTCCAGATCACCGGAAGCTTCGGGGACTTCGCCAAGTGGACCCCGATGGCGCTCTACAACCAGCTCGGCCGGGTGGCACAGAGCGGCTCCTCGCTCGGCATGGGGGCTGTCAGCGCGATCATTGCCTATGCGGCCGTCTTCGCGGTCCTGGCGGCCTTCCTGTACCAGCGGGACCGCAAGGAAGCCTGACCGTCAGCCGCTGCAGTCGAGGACAGTCGAGGAAGGAGCCGGCGCCGTGAGGGAGAGCCAAGGCGTACGCATCGGACAGCCTCCGGAGAACCGCAGGCAGATGTTCGTCAAGCTCTGCTGGATGTTCCTGTGGCTGATCTACCTCGCCTACCCGGTCAGCGACCTGGTCGCGGGCGACCACTCGGCCCCGGCGGTGGTGGCCGGGTGGATCGCCCTGGCGGTCTTCCTGACCGGCTACGGCATCCTGGTGCTGCGCCGGCAGGCCATCGGCCAGTCCGGCCGCTGGAACCGGGTGTCGGGCGCGGCGCTGGGGCTGATGCTGGTCATCTCGGTGGTCACCTGCTTCACCCTGGGCAGCAGCTGGCTCGCCCTGTTCAGCTACACCGCGATCTGCGCCGGGGTGATCCTGCCGGCCGGTGTCGCGGTCTTCGGGGTGGCCGCGGTCGCGGCCATGGTGCTGGGCACCGGGCTGCTGCTGCACAGCCCGGAGTCCGCGCTGATCCCGATCGCCATCTCCGCCTTCCTCGGCGGCGCGGCGATGACCGGCCTGCAGCGGATGGTCCGCACCATGGAGGAACTGCGCGAGGCCCGGCAGGCCGTGGCCGCCCTCGCCGCCTCCGACGAGCGGCTGCGGATGGCCCGCGACCTGCACGACCTGCTCGGCCACTCGCTGTCGCTGATCACCCTGAAGACCGAGCTGACCTCCCGCTTCCTGGACCAGGAGCGGTACGAGGAGGCCAGGGCGCAGGTCAAGGACATCGAGAAGGTCAGCCGGCAGTCGCTGGTGGACGTCCGCGAGGCCATCGGCGGCTACCGCCGCCCCAAGCTCGCGGTCGAGGTCGCGGCGGCCAGGACCGCGCTGCAGGCGGCCGACATCGAGGCCGACACCGACCCCTCGATCGCCGACCCGCACCCCGGGCTCGGCCCGGACCAGGAGGGCGCGCTCGGCTGGGCGCTGCGCGAGGCGGTCACCAATGTGGTGCGGCACAGCAACGCCGAGCACTGCACGGTCCGGCTGGCCGAGTACATGGAGCCGGACGGCAGCCGCTCGCTGCGGCTGGAGGTCGCCGACGACGGGGTGGGCGCCAAGCGGGCCGGGCACGTCCGCCACGGCAACGGCCTGACCGGGCTGGCCGAGCGGCTGACCCTGGCCGACGGCCGGCTGGACGCCGGGCCCGGCGAGCGCGGACGCGGCTTCGCGGTGCGGGCCTCGGTGCCGCTGCGGGCGGTGGTCACTCCCACCGAGGAAGCTGTGGCCGGTACCGTGCAGCAGTGATCAGAATTCTTCTCGCCGAGGACCAGGGCATGGTCCGTGAAGCCATCGCCGCGCTGCTGAGCCTGGAGGGCGACATCGACGTGGTCGCCCAGGTCTCCCGCGGCGACGAGGTGGTGGCCGCGGCCGTGGCGCACGACGTCGAGGTCGCGGTGCTGGACATCGAGATGCCCGGGCTGACCGGGATCGAGGCCGCCGCGCTGCTGCGGCGCGAGCGTCCCGGCGTCAAGATCGTGATCGTGACCACCTTCGGCCGCCCCGGCTATCTGCGCCGGGCGATGGAGTCGGGGGCGGACGCGTTCCTGGTCAAGGACGCGCCGGCGGCCCAACTGGCCGAGGCGGTCCGCCGGGTGCTGCGCGGCGAGCGGGTGATCGACCCCACCCTCGCTGCCGCCGCGCTGGCCGAGGGGGCCAACCCGCTGACCTCCCGCGAGCGCGACGTGCTGGCCTCGGCGGCGGACGGCGCGGCCAACTCCGAGATCGCCCAGCGGCTGCACCTCTCCGAGGGCACGGTCCGCAACTACCTCTCCGCCGCGATCCAGAAGACCACGGCCAGGAACCGCACCGAGGCGGTCCGGATCGCCCGGGAGAAGGGCTGGCTCTGACGGACCGGCAGCAGGGGCCGGAGCCGCCGTCAGTTGAGGCGGTGCCGGGCGGCCTTGGCCTCCAGCCGGACCCGGGCCGCGGAGTCCGGGTCGAAGGCGTCGAGGATCTCGGCGTAGGAGTCCATCTCGCGGGCGCCCTCGGTGAAGTGGCCGGTCTTGACCAGCAGTTCGGCCCGTTCCAGCCGGAGCTGGGCCGGGTGCCGGGGGAGCAGCAGCGACAGCTCGGCGGCCCAGAGCTGGGTGCGGGCGTGCTCGGGGCGGGCGGCGGCCCAGGCGCGGATGTTGCCCAGCACCCGCAGGACTATGTCCAGCGGTTCGGCCGGGCGGAGCAGGTCGTCCGACAGCGGGTGGCCGGCGTCGGCGGCGATGGCCGCGGCCTCGTCCAGGGACAGCAGCTGCCCGCCGTGGAACGGGTCCGCCAGGACGTACTCGCCGTCCGGGTCGCCCACCCCGATGACGAAGTGGCCGGGCAGGGCCACCCCGTAGACCGGGAGGCCGAGCGCCCGGGCCACGCTGATCCAGACCACGGAGACGGTGATCGGCAGCCCGCGCCCGCGCCGCAGCACCTGGTGCAGCAGCGAGGACTCCAGCCGCAGGTACGCGCCGGGGCCGCCGCGGAGGTCGGCGGAGCCGGCCAGCGCGCCCGCCAGCAGAGCCGCGGTCTCGGTCGGCGAGGGCTCGGCGGCGCCGCGGAACGCCGCAGCGGCCAGCGCGGTGAGCCGGTCCAGGGCCCGCCTGGCGGGGGCCAGGCAGGCGTCGAGACCGCCCTCCTCGGGGTTCAGATCGACCTCGAAACCCATGAGCAGGCACAGCAGAGCGAGGTCCGGCGTTCCGCCTCGGGCCTCGGCGGCGAACCGCTCTCTGCTGTCCTCGGTCATCGCGGGGGATTCTATGCGGCAGCGGGGAGCTGAGTGCGCATCAGCGCGGTGCCGGGTCGGCGGCGCCCGGCCCTTGCCGCTGCTCCGGCGCGAGCCGGGCGTACTGGTAGCGGTGGCTGGTGCGGAAGCCGAGCTTGTCGTAGAGCGCGACCGCCCGCTCGTTCCCGGCCTCGACCTGGAGGTAGCCGCCGGTGGCGCCCTCCTCGGCGGCGCGGCGGGCCAGCGCGGCCATCACCTCGGTGGCCAGCCCGCGCCGGCGCAGCTCGGGGAGGACCTCGATGGCGCCGAAACCGGCCCACTCGCCGTCCACCACGCAGCGGCCGATCGCGGCCGGGCCCTGCTGCCCCGGCAGGGTCAGCGTGGCGAACCAGACCGAGTGGCCGCCGTGGATCACCTGCCGCGCCATCCGCTCCAGGCCGGGGTCGCCGCCGACCCGGCGGTAGCGGGACATCCAGGCGGCATCGGCCCGGCGCGCCAGCCGGACGTCCACGGCCGCCGGGGTACGGGCCAGCGCCGCCAGCGGCGCGGTGCGGAACAGGGTCTCGTCCTCGGTGGCGCCGCGTTCGGCCAGCGCCCGGGCCAGGCCCTCGGTCGACCCCGGGGTGGTCACCTCGATGTACCCGGGCAGGCCGCGCCGGGCGTACCAGTCCTGAACCCGGTCCAGCGCGGCGGCCAGCGGGAGCCCCGGGTCGCCGAGCGTCTGCACCGAGTTGGCGCGGCGGGTGAAGCCCCCTGAGGCCCGGAGCACCCACTCGCCCAGCGGCTCGGACTCCACCGCGGGCCAGCCGCGGGCGGCGAGCCGCTGCAGCGCGGCCGGGCCCGGATCGGCCGGGGCCGCGGTGGACCGGCGGACCGGGGCGGGAGGCACCGGCTTGCCCGCGACCAGGGCTTTCCGGTGGATCTCGACCGTCTCCCCGGCCCGGTTGACGACGCTGAGCAACTCCTCGTCCCACGATGTGAGCACGCCGATGACGTCGCCGAATACCGGACGCCCCTCGGGGGCAGCCAAAATCCTCCGGACGGAAACACGTCGCCCCAGGTCAGAGCGGGTGATGTGGATCTCTGCCCGCGCATGTCCGATAGTGTTGTCCGCCATACCCGCCACCTCCGGTGCAACCGCCGTCCTGAAACGGCGATACTAGGGGCGGGCATCGACGACGCCGCGCTCTCCCTGCGCGAATGCCAGCCCCTACGAGGAGGAACGTCAGCGTGACCTACGTCATCGCGCAGCCTTGTGTCGACGTCAAGGACAAGGCATGCATCGAAGAATGCCCCGTCGACTGCATCTACGAGGGCAAGCGGTCCTTGTACATCCACCCCGACGAGTGCGTGGACTGCGGGGCCTGTGAGCCTGTCTGCCCCGTCGAGGCGATCTTCTACGAGGACGACACCCCGGACGAGTGGAAGGACTACTACAAGGCGAACGTCGACTTCTTCGACGACCTCGGCTCGCCCGGTGGCGCCTCCAAGCTCGGCCTGATCGACAAGGACCACCCGTTCATCGCGGCCCTTCCGCCGCAGAACCAGTGACCTCAGCCACGGGCACGCCGCACGAGCCGTTCCTCTCCGGAGGGGCGGCTCGCCGCGTGTCGCGGCTGCTTCCGGTGTTCCCCTGGGACCGGCTCGAACCGTACAAGGCCACCGCCGCCGCCCACCCGGACGGCATCGTGGACCTCTCGGTCGGCACCCCGGTCGACCCGGTGCCGCGGCTGGTGCAGGACGCCCTCGCGGCGGCGGCCGACAGCCCCGGCTACCCGACCGTCTGGGGCACGCCCGCGCTGCGGGACGCCCTGGTCGGCTGGTCCGAGCGGCGGCTCGGCGCGACCGGTCTGACGCACCGCCATGTGCTGCCGCTGGTCGGCTCCAAGGAACTGGTGGCCTCGCTGCCGACCCAGCTGGGCCTCGGCCCGGGCGACCGGGTGGCCTACCCGCGGCTGGCCTACCCGACCTACGAGGTCGGTGCGCGGCTGGCCCGGGCGGACTACGCGGTGTACGACGACCCGTGGGATCTCGACCCGGCCGGTCTCAAGCTGCTCTGGCTGAACTCCCCGTCCAACCCCACCGGACGGGTGCTCACGGTCGCCGAGCTGCGCCGTACCGTCGGCTGGGCGCGGGAGCACGGGGTGCTGCTGGTCAGCGACGAGTGCTACCTGGAGCTGGGCTGGGAGGCGGAACCGGTCTCGGTGCTGCACCCGGACGTCTGCGACGGGGTCTACGACGGCCTGGTGGCGGTCCACTCGCTGTCCAAGCGCTCCAATCTGGCCGGCTACCGGGCGGCCTTCCTGGCCGGCGACCCGGCGGTGCTGGGCGAGCTGCTGGAGATCAGGAAGCACAGCGGCCTGATGGTCCCGGCCCCGGTCCAGGCGGCGACGGTGGCCGCACTCGCGGACACCGCTCACGTCGAAGAGCAGCGCTCTCGCTACCTCGCCAGGCGCACGGCGCTGCGCGGTGCGCTGGAGGCCTACGGCTTCCGGATCGAGCACTCCGAGGCCAGCCTCTACCTCTGGGCCACCCGGGACGAGCCCTGCTGGGACACCGTCGCCGACCTGGCCAAGCACGGAGTGCTGGTCGCCCCGGGCGAGTTCTACGGCGAGGCCGGCGCGCACTTCGTCCGGGTCGCCCTCACCGCGACGGACGAGCGGATCCGCGCGGCGGTCCAGCGCCTCGGCGCCTGACGCCACCCAGCTGGAACCACTGCGGCGCGACACGGAGGGGCCCGGAAGCAGACAAGCTTCCGGGCCCCTCCGCGTACGGGCGGGCGGGTGGTCAGCCGATCGGCAGGCCGCCCAGCGGCAGCGCCTGGGTGACGCTGCCGAGGCCGGGGGTGTCGCCCAGGCCGGGCAGGCCGCCGAGGCGCTGGGCGCCGGCGGCCGGGGCCGCCGCGCCGGTGACGCCGCTGAGGGTGGACTGCGCCTCGCCCAGCGGCAGGGAGTTCACCGGCAGGTTGTTCAGCGGCAGCGAGGACAGCGCGCCGACCGGGGCGGCGGCGGGAGCGGCGGCCGGGGCGACCGACTGCACCGTGCTGGTGGCGGAGTCGGCCGCGGGCAGCGCGCCGCCGGCCGCGTCGGCGGGCATCGCCCGGGTCGCCTGGGAGGCGGAGCCGGCCAGGCTGCCGGTGGCGCCGGCGGTGGAACCGGCCACCTGGGCCAGCTGTCCCGCGGTGGCGCCGAGCATCCGGTTGGCCTCGGGCAGGGCCTTGGCGGTGGTCGCCCCGGTGGCGTCGGCCACGCTGGGAACGGCGGTGCCGACCGCGTTGCCGGCGCTGCTGCCGGCGAGCTGGCCGGTCTGGTGGGTGGCGCCCTGCAGGTCGCCGCCCAGCGCGCCGGTGTCGAGCTGGCTGAGCCCACCCAGGTCGGGGACGGCAGGCAGCGCGGGCGCCGCGGAGGCCACACCGCTCATCATGGCGGGGACCGCACCGGCGGCGACGACGAACGCTGCCGTGACGATCCGACGCGAGAGGGGGAGAGACATGGTGCTCCTCGTGGAGATGGGGACAAGACCGGTCCGCCGGGCGGACGTGGTGAATACCGCGTGAGGAGCGAGAAGGTTGCGGCCGGTCCAGGCAAAGACTTGCTAAACATCGCATTATCTTTTTCGGTGCAAATGCTGACATATTGCCCGTGGATCGACCGGTAGCGGGAAGGTTTCTGCCCTGCATTCCAAGGCGTGCGGGATCCACACGCGTTCTTCGCAATTTGGCGGTGCGTTAGCCCGTCCGGCGGCCCGTCACGTCAACCCGCCACACCGGTGTTAACCCGCCACGGTGATCCGCACCGAGCTGCTCGGCGGGGCCGTCTGCCAACCCTTGGCCGAGTCCCGGCCGCTGTGCCAGCTCTTGCCGCCGTAGGACACGGCGGAGATGTGCAGCTGCTGGCAGTGCGCCACGGCCCACTGCGCCACCGCCCAGCCGTGCTGGGTGCTGACGCTCAGGTCGAGCCCCTGCGGCGGCGCCGAGGCGCTGCTGGAGGCAGAGGCAGAGCCGGACGCGGCACCGGCGGGCGCGGCCGGGGCGGCGGCCACCGGCTTCACCGTCCGGCCGAACTCCTTGCTGAGCGCCTGCGCCACGGCGGTCGCCCCCGGCTGCAGCCCGTCCGAGCTGACCGCCCCCGCGGTCGCCGTGCCGACGCCGTTCACGGTGCAGTTCATGGCCGCGGGCAGCCGCCCGGTCAGCGCCCCGGCCAGGGTGGTCGCATCGGTCTCGTGCTGGGCGTAGGCGTCGGGGTAGCCGCTGTGCTGGACGTCCTGGGCGGCCACGGTCAGCGGCAGCTGGGCGTAGCCGGGGATCTTCACCAGCTTGTCCAGGAACTTGTTGGTCGAGTAGACCGGGTCGCTGATCTGCGCCGGGGTGCCCCAGCCCTGCGAGGGGCGCTGCTGGAACAGGCCGATCGAGTCCCGGTCGCCGGCCGGGAGGTTCTCCAGCCGGGACTCCTGCATCGCCGTGGCCAGTGAGATGGTCACCGCGCGCTCCGGCAGGTTGCGGGAGATCGCCACGGCGCTGATGGTCCCGGCGAAGCCCATCTGCGCCACGCTGAGATCGACCACCCCGTCGGCGGTGTCCACCTCGCAGCCCTCGGAGAGCGGCGGCGCGGGCAGCAGCTCCCGGTGCCGGTTGAGGTAGAAGCCCCCGGCGACCAGCAGCCCGATCACCACCAGGAAAGGGAGGCAGCCGAGCCAACGCCTTCGCCGGCGTCGTGCCGGGGCGTTCTCCGCGGAGTCCATGATCGACTGCAGGCTCACCCGATTGCTCCTCCTCACGCTGTCCGATGCACCCTACAGACTCGGACGACCCCGTGGTCAGCCCGGTTCTCGGCCCGTATTCCCGGGCCGCCGACCGCGGCCGGCAAAGATCCCCCCTCGGAGCGGGTGCGCGTCGTAGTCTGCGTAGGTATGACGAAGGACGAGCAGTCAACGGGCCCCAGGAAGACGGCGGAGAAGCGGCGCGGCCCCGTGCTGCTCCGCGGCGAGCAGGTCGACAGCAGCACCACCGACCAACGGCTGCTGGACTCGGCGCAGAACGCGGACTGGCTGCACACCGACCCCTGGCGGGTGATGCGGATCCAGTCCGAGTTCGTCGAGGGCTTCGGCACCCTGGCCGAACTCGGCCCGGCCATCAGCGTGTTCGGCTCGGCCAGGACCCCGGTGGGCTCCGCCGAGTACGAGGCCGGGGTGCGGATCGGCCGGGCCCTGGTCGAGGCCGGCTACGCGGTGGTCACCGGCGGCGGCCCCGGCGCGATGGAGTCGGCCAACAAGGGCGCGCACGAGGCCGGCGGCACCTCGGTCGGCCTCGGCATCGAGCTGCCCTTCGAGCAGGGGCTGAACCAGTACGTCGACCTCGGCCTGAACTTCCGCTACTTCTTCGTGCGGAAGACCATGTTCGTGAAGTACTCCCAGGGCTTCATCGTGCTCCCCGGGGGCTTCGGCACCCTGGACGAGCTGTTCGAGGCGCTGACCCTGGTGCAGACCCACAAGGTGACCCGGTTCCCGGTGATCCTGTTCGGGGTGGACTACTGGTCCGGACTGGTCGACTGGGTGAAGCGGACGGTCATCGCCGAGGGCAAGGCGTCCGCCGCCGACCTGGAGCTGATCCAGCTCACCGACTCGGTGGACGAGGCGATGAAGATCCTGGAGGACGCCGCCCGCCGCAACGGCGTCCAGAACCCGGCCCACAACCCGGAGTAGCGGTCCGGCGGTCGGCGGGTCAGGCCAGCCCGCGGCGGGCCACGGCCGGCGGCCGGGTGCCGCGGATCGAGGCGACCATGTCCAGCACTTGCCTGGTCTCGGCCACCTGGTGCACCCGGTAGACCTGGGCGCCCAGCCAGGCCGAGACCGCGGTGGTGGCCAGGGTGCCCAGCAGCCGCTCGCCGACCGGCTTGTCCAGGGTCTCCCCGACGAAGTCCTTGTTGGACAGCGACACCAGCACCGGCCAGCCGGTCGCGGTCATCTCCGGCAGCCGCCGGGTGGCCTCGAGCGAGTGCCGGGTGTTCTTGCCGAAGTCGTGCCCGGGGTCGATCAGCACGCCCTCCCTGGGCACGCCCAGCGCCACCGCCCGCTCGGCCAGCGCCACCGTCCGCTCCAGGATGTCCGCCATCACGTCCGGGTAGGCCACCCGGTGCGGGCGGGTGCGCGGCTCGGCGCCGCCGGCGTGGGTGCAGACGATGCCGACTCCGTAGCGTCCTGCCACCGCCGCGAGCTCCGGGTCGACCCCGCCCCAGGCGTCGTTGAGCAGGTCGGCGCCGACCTCGCAGACCGCCTCGCCGACCTCGTGCCGCCAGGTGTCCACGCTGATCACGGTGTCCGGGTGGCGCTTCCGCAGCTCGGCCACGAACGGGACGGTCCGGCGCAGCTCCTCCTCGGTGCTGACCTCGTCGCCGGGGCCCGCCTTGACTCCGCCGATGTCCAGGATCGCCGCGCCCTCGGCCACCGCCCGCTCGGCCGCGGCGAAGGCCGCGTCGTCGCCGAAGGTCGCCCCCCGGTCGAAGAAGGAGTCGGGGGTCCGGTTCACGATGGCCATGATCACCGGCTCGTCCTCACCGAAAATCCGCGGTCCGAGCGCGAGAGCCATGCGTCCTCCAAGGTCCGTACGCCATGATGTGCAGCATTCACTGCTGTGGGGGCCCATCCATGATCCCCCACCGGGAGCCGGGAGTCGTGGGCTTGTGTTCTGGTTGATCGTCGTCGTCATGGTGCTGGTGGTGGGAGCGGCCGCGCTGGTCGCGCTGGGCGGCGGCGGCTCGCTGCCGGACGCGGAGCGCGACCGCCTGGCCGCCCGGCTGCCGCTGGACCGCCCGGCCGGCCGCGCCGACGTCGACTCGCTGCGCTTCCCGATGGCCCTGCGCGGCTACCGGATGGACGCGGTGGACGATGTGCTGGACCGGCTCGGCGCCGAGCTGACGCACCGTGACGTCCGGGTCGCCGAACTGGAGGCGGCGCTCAGCGCCGCCCTCGCGGCCGGCAGCCCGGCCAACGGCGAGCCCGGCACGGCCGAGTTCGAGGCGCTGCGGATGCGCTTCGCCACCCCCGGCGCGGCCCCGCTGCCGCAGGACGCCATCCCCGGCCTCGACGCCACCGCGGCCGACCCGGAGCCGGGCCGGTGACCGGCGCCGCCGTGCTCGGCCCTGACGGGCTGCTGCGCTGCCCCTGGGGCCTGTCCACGCCCGACTACGTCGCCTACCACGACACCGAGTGGGGCCGCCCGGTGCACGGGGACCAGGCCCTCTACGAGCGGGTCTGCCTGGAGGCGTTCCAGTCCGGGCTGTCCTGGATCACGATCCTGCGGCGCCGGGAGACCTTCCGCGAGGCGTTCGCGCACTTCGACCCGGTGGTGGTGGCGGCCTACCAGGACCCGGACGTGGAGCGGCTGCTGGCCGACCCCGGCATCATCCGCAACCGGGCCAAGGTGCTCGCCACCATCAGCAACGCCCGGGCGCTGCTGGCCCTGGA
The DNA here is from genome assembly GCF_042511045.1 of Streptacidiphilus alkalitolerans. Classification (NCBI taxonomy): domain Bacteria; kingdom Bacillati; phylum Actinomycetota; class Actinomycetes; order Kitasatosporales; family Streptomycetaceae; genus Streptacidiphilus; species Streptacidiphilus alkalitolerans. The sequence goes on along the minus strand of NZ_JBHEZX010000013.1, from coordinate 16,248 downwards.
GGACACCACCCTGGACGCACTGGTCTGGTCCTTCGCCCCGGAGCGGCCGGGGAAGGCCCCGCGCGGCCCGGCGGACGTCCCCGCGGTCACCCCGGAGTCCGCGGCGCTGGCCAAGGAGCTCAAGCGCCGCGGCTTCCGCTTCGTCGGTCCGACCACGGCCTACGCGCTGATGCAGGCCTGCGGCCTGGTCAACGACCACCTGGTCGACTGCCACGCGCGCTAGCGGCTACTCGCCCAGGTACTTGGGCTTCTCCTTGGCGATGAAGGCCTGCACCGCGATCCAGTGGTCCGCCGAGGCCCCGGCCAAGGTCTGCAGCTCGTCCTCCTTCTCCAGCGTCTCGACCAGCGAGTGCGACGCGCCGAAGGCCAGCGACTCCTTGATCGCGCCGTAGGCGACGGTCGGCCCCGCGGCCAGGGTGCGGGCGAAGGCCAGCGCGGTGGCGGCCAGTTCGGCGGCCGGGACCACCCGGTGCGCCAGGCCCAGCGCCAGCGCCTCCGCGGCCGGGACGGTCTGCGGGAACATCAGCAGCTCGGTGGCCTTGGCCTGGCCGACCAGCCGCGGCAGGGTCCAGGACGCGCCGGAGTCGGCGGTCAGCGCCACCCCGGCGAAGGAGGTGTTGAACCCGCTGTGGTCGGCCAGGATCCGGAAGTCGCAGGCCCAGGCCAGACCCGCGCCGGCCCCCGCCGCCACCCCGTTCACCGCGGCCACCACCGGCTTGCGCATGGTGGCGATGGCGGTGGTCAGCGGGTTGTAGTGCTCGCGGACGGTGGACAGCGAGTTCTCCCCCGACTCCCGCGCCGCGGCCAGCGTGCCCAGGTGCTCCTTGAGGTCCTGGCCGACGCAGAAGGCCCGGTCCCCGGCCCCGGTCAGCAGCACGGCCCGTACCGCGGTGTCCTCCTTGGCCGTGAGCATGGCGTCCCGCAGCGCCACCTTGGTCGCCGTGTCGAGGGCGTTCATCGCCTCCGGGCGGTTGATGGTGACGGTCGCGAGCCCGTCGGTCAGCTCGTAGAGCACGGTGTCGGCCATGCGGATCTCCTATTACTCGTCAGTAGTCCCAGCCCAGCATGACGGATCGACAGGCGCTTCGCAGATGTGACGTGGACCACTGTCGGACCGCTCGCGGTGCTGTCCAGGGGCGCCGACGACGCCGGGCCGCCGGTCGGACACACGGGAACTGATGTGCGATCGGAGCTCTGCCGAAAGACTGTCAGAGAGGCCATCGGGGCAGGAGAGAGCAGTGATGTTGGTCATCAGGCCCTCCGATGCGGGATACTGGACTCCGATCAATGCGTTCGATACCTGCGGTGGACGGGCCGTGGGTGCGTCGGTGTGCAGGTTGCAGGAAGGGGAACGAGCATGGCGGCCATGAAGCCGCGGACGGGCGACGGCCCGCTCGAGGTGACCAAGGAGGGGCGGGGCATCGTCATGCGAGTACCGCTCGAAGGCGGCGGACGGCTGGTGGTCGAACTGACTCCGGACGAGGCCGACGCGCTGGGCGAGGCGCTGAAGAAGGCCTGCGGCTGACGACCTCCTGGTCACGAAGAGTGTGACGACTGCGGCTCTGGCCTCGGACCCCTGCACCAGGGGGCCGGTACCAGGGCCGCAGTTGCGTCCGGGCCCGCGGGCGGCCTCAGTGCTTGACCGCGCAGAGCAGCCCGTCGCCGATCGGCAGCAGCGCGCTGAACAGCCCGGGGTGCTCCCGCACGGTGCGCACCAGCTCCCGCGCCGCCTGGCTCTGCGCCTCGAAGGCAGCCGCGTCCAGTGCGCTCAGCGCCCCCTCGAAGCAGACCATTCCGCCAGGTCGGAGCAGGCGCAACGATTCAGCGAGGTACTCCGGCGTCTCGCCCGGGTCGCCGTCGCAGAACACCAGGTCGTACTGGCCGTCGGCGAGCCTGGGCAGTACGTCCAGGGCCGCGCCGGGGATGCAGCGGGCCCGGCCGGTGGCGAAGCCCGCCCCGGCGAAGACCTCCCGGGCCTGGCGCTGCAGCCCGGGCTGCACGTCGACGGTGGTGAGCACCCCGTCCGGGCGCATCCCGCGCAGCAGGCAGATCCCGGACACCCCGGCGCCGGTGCCGATCTCGGCGACCGCGCGGGCGCCGAGGGCGGCGGCGAGCAGGGTCAGCGCCGCGCCGCTGGCCGGGGACACCGGGCGGACCGTGGCCAGCTCCGACTGCCTGCGGGCATACCGCAGCACCTCGTCCTCCACCGCGTAGGCGTCGGCGAGGCCCGCGTCCGACTGCCCGTAGCCGGTGATGGTGATCCCTCTCGCTGGTGTGTGCAGGCCACAGGTTAGTGGGTCTTGGAGGAACCCGGACGGGGCGCGGCCCGTTGGACCAGGTGGGTCCTGGCGGCCGGCAACGCCCGCGCCGCTCAGAACCGGCGAATCGCCGCAGGTGGGTCGTATGGTGATTGGCTTTTATCCGGTACTAACGGGTGAGGCGGATATGGTGGTGGCCCTGCTTGGCAGAAGAGCCGAACGAGGAGGTGTGGCTGAGGGGGGCGCCGGTTCGCGGCAGGTTCGCGGCCATGCGTCGGCCCTGATGCCAAAGCCCGTGATGAGTGAGTCGAAGCCCGAGCACGCGCAGAGCACGCAGACCGCATCCTTCGACGAGGGAAGCGCGGTTCCTGCCTGGACCCCGCCCAGCTGGGAGGAGATCGTCCAGACGCACAGCGCCCGGGTGTACCGACTCGCCTACCGGTTGACCGGGAACCAGCACGACGCCGAGGACCTGACCCAGGAGGTCTTCGTCCGGGTGTTCCGCTCCCTGTCCACGTACACGCCCGGCACTTTCGAGGGCTGGCTGCACCGGATCACCACCAACCTGTTCCTGGACATGGTCCGCCGCAAGCAGCGGATCCGTTTCGACGCGCTGGCCGAGGACGCCGCCGAGCGGCTGCCCAGCCGTGAGCCGTCGCCCGCGCAGCACTTCCACGACACCCACTTCGACGCCGACGTCCAGCAGGCGCTGGACACCCTCGCGCCCGAGTTCCGTGCCGCCGTGGTGCTCTGCGACATCGAGGGGCTCTCCTACGAGGAGATCGCCGCGACCCTGGGCGTCAAGCTGGGCACCGTCCGCAGCCGGATCCACCGCGGCCGGGCGCACCTGCGCTCCGCGCTGCAGCACCGCGCCCCGGGCGCGGCCGAGGGGCGCGAGCGCCGGGCCGGTGCCAGCGCGGAGCCGGCCGAGGCCGCGCTGACGGTCGCCGGTCCCGGTGGCGCCGAGCCGCTCGACGAGCTGTCGGAGCGGAGGCGGTCGTCGTGAGCGAGCAGCCGCGCCGTGCCAGACCGCAGGACATCGGGGTCGAGGTGGTCGAGCTGCGGGTGGACCGCTCCGCGGTCGCCACCGCCGTTCCCGCCGCCGAGAACCACCTGGGCGACCGGCTGGCCGCCTTCGTGGACGGCGAGCTTGACCACGACGCCAGGGAGCGGGTCCAGTCCCACCTGGCGACCTGTGACGACTGCCTGGCCCGGGCCGAGGACGAGCGCCGGGTGAAGAGCCGGGTCGGGGCCGCCGCGCCGCCGGACCCCAGCGCGCTGTTCCTCTCCAAGCTGATCTCCATCGCCGGCGACCAGGACGAGCGGCCCCCGGGCTCGGACGGCGGCGGGCAGTCCCGCCGCTTCGGCGGCAGCGCCTTCGGCAGCGGCGGTGCGACCGGCGGCTTCGGCAGCATGACCGGCGGCGGCTGGGGCTCCAACGGCTTCGGCAGCGGCCGGTTCGGCAGCGGCGCTCTGGGCGCGGAGCACCCGGTCCCCGGGATGGACCCGCGCGCCGAGCGCCGGCCGTTCCAGGACCAGGTGAGCCCGATCGCGGCCCGGCTGCGCTCCGGCTTCGCCCCCTCGGGCTCCTCCTCCGCCTCCGCGCTGGTCACCGGCCGTCCGCAGGGCTTCGACGAGGACCAGGAGCGCGGCGCGGCCCGCAACCGCCCCTCGGCGGCCCGCGGGCGCCGCTTCGCCTTCGCCGCCGCCGGGGCCTTCTCGGTCGCCGCGGTGGCCCTGGGCAGCGCCATCACCGGCGTCACCGCGGCCGAGCCGACGGTGGACGAGCCCTACGGCAGCGTCACCCCGGCCGCGGAGAACCCCGGTGGCACGGTCGGCGGCGACTACGGACGCGGCACCGGCCAGCTGGCCTTCGGCCTGGTGGCCAACAACGCCCCGGCCAACGCCCGTGACTACAGCGCCCCTTACGGCAGCCAGTTCGGCAACGGGGCGCTCGCCCCGGCCGCGTCGGCGACCTCGCTGCCCACCGGCGGCTACGCCGCGGGGGTACCTTCCCCGCTGAGGTAGCCCGGCGTTCACCCGGACCTGGTTGAATCGTGCCCTTCGGAGCGGAGGGCAGTACGTCATATGGGTGAGGGCGAGGACGCGGTCGGCGCGCCCTGCTGGTGGAGCCATCCGGACCGGCCCACCGGCGGCGGTCCCGGCTTCCGCCTGCCGTCGGGGCGCGTCCCGGCGGCAAGCCCGGTGCCGCCCGCGCCGTCCGGACCGGTACGGCGTCGGCGGCGGCAACACCGGGGGCTGCGGATCGCCATCGTGGGCGTGCTGGCGGTGCTCTGCGCCGGGCTGCTCGGCGGCGGCGTCGGCGCGGTGGTCCAGGGCACCCGCCAGGGCGGCCGGATCACCCTGCAGCCGGTCACCGAGGCGGGGGTGCGCCGCTCGCCCGGCAGCACCGCGGACCTGGTCCGGGCGGTGCTGCCCGGCGTGGTCTACCTGAGCGTCAGAACCACCGGGGCGGTCACCACCGGCACCGGCATCGTCCTGGACGCGGCCGGGCACATCCTCACCAACAACCACGTGGTGGCGCCGCAGGGGAAGCCGGGCGGGATCACCGTCACCTTCAGCACCGGCCAGTACCACCCGGCCGTCCTGGTCGGCCGGGACGCGGACGCGGACCTGGCGGTGATCCAGGTCAAGGGCGTCAGCGGACTGCACCCGCTGGCCCTGGGCAGCGCCGCGCGGCTGGAGGTCGGCGATCCGGTGGTGGCCATCGGCGCGCCGTTCGGCCTGGTCGGCACGGTCACCTCGGGCATCCTCAGCGCCAGGGACCGCCCGCTGACCTCCGGCGGCGACTCCGGCGCCGGGCCGGCCCACCTGGACGCGCTGCAGACCGACGCCCCGATCAACCCGGGCAACTCCGGCGGCCCGCTGCTGGACGCGTCCGGGACCGTGGTCGGCGTCAACACCGTGCTCCGCTCCGCCGACCCGGAGAGCGCCGACCCCTTCGGCGCGGAGGAGGACAGCGGCAGCATCGGCCTCGGCTTCGCCATACCGGTCGACCGGGCGCTGCCGGTCGCCGAGCAGCTGATCAACACCGGCCGGGCGACCCGGGCCACCCTCGGCGCGACCCTGGACCTGGGCCACCGGAACGGCGCCCTGGTGACGGCGGTCGGGGCCGGTGGAGCCGGTGGCGGGGCCGGTGGCAGAGCCGGGCTCAGGGCCGGCGATGTGGTCACCGCCCTCGACGGCACGCCGGTGACCAGCGGCGACGACCTGGTCTCGCTGGTCCGCGGGCGCAATCCCGGGCGTACCGTGGTGCTCACCGTCCGGCGCGGTGGCCGCAGTCTGAGTCTGTCCGACCTGCTCCGTTCAGCCGGGGGCCGCGCACCCGCCGACAGCGCGTAGCCCGGTGACCATTCGTTTGTGCTGCCGGGCCGACTAGGCTGTGGCCAGGTACACCGCTCTGTCCACGAGCGGGAGACTTCACCTCCCAGGGGAGCCGCACGGTGTTCGACATAAGTCCATTGAAGCTGGTGGCGCTGGTCGTCCTCGCCGTGGTGATCTTCGGCCCCGACAAGCTGCCCAAGCTGGTCGCCGAGGCGATGAGCTTCATCCGCAAGGTGCGGGCGTTCTCCGAGACCGCCAAGGAGGACATCCGCAAGGAGCTCGGGCCCGAGTTCAAGGACTTCGAGTTCGAGGACCTGAACCCGAAGACCTTCGTCCGCAAGCAGTTGGCGACACACGGCGAGGAGTTCGGCCTGAACGACCTCAAGGAGCTGCGGAACGGCTTCAGCAAGGACGCGGCCGACGCCACGGCCGCGGTCAAGGCCGTCCGCGCGGACCCGCTCGGCAAGGTCGCCGTGGACGACGCCGGCACGGCCGCCGACCCGGCCGGCCCCTCGCTGACCAAGCCCGCGGCCCTCGCCCCTGACGAGCGTCCCCCGTACGACCTCGACGCCACCTGACCACGCCACCTGACGTTGTGTCGGGTGGCCCGGGGCGGCCCCCGCTATTGTTCTGATCCGACAGAACAGGAGGCCGAGATGGACACCACGAGCCGCACCGAACCAACCGTCGAGGCGTATCTGCGCGCGGACTTCCCCTGGTACAGCCTGGACGAGGGGTGGACCGGACGACGCTGGCTGGCCCCCGTCGGCACCTCCCCGGACGGTGCCGTGGACTACGGCTCGATCGGCCACGGCGACGAGCCGGTCCGCAGCTACGGCAAGCAGGACCAGGCCGAGACCCGGCGCTACGCCGTGGTGGTCACCGTGGCCCGGCGGCCCGGGCGACGGCTGGGCGACGGCACCGGGACCCTGGACGCCACCTCGGTGTCCTCCGCCGCGTGGCTGGCCGGCGCGGGGCTGCTGGCCGCGACGGCGCAGTCGCCGCTGGCCCGCGACATACGGCAGAACTGGCTGGACCAGCAGTCCGCGCTGGCCTGGGACCTCGCCGACGACCTCCAGGGCTCCGGCTGGTCCTCGCTGACCCTCCCGGTCAACGGCACCCCGCAGCCGTTTCGCTACCGCGAGTCCGAGTACGGCTGGGTCCTGGCCGGCGACGCGCCCGGCGTACACCTCGGCGCCTACGGACGTGGCGTCAGCGCGTATGCGCTCGGCTTTACGACAGTCACGGACCTGGCGGCTTACGCGGAGTAGTCAGTTGCACGTTGTTGGTGGTTTCTGTTCGCGCAGTTCCCCGCGCCCCCAGGTGTCTGCAACTGGACCAGTTGCACAACCTGGGGGCGCGGGGAACTGCGCGAACGGTCACCCCCGCCAAGGGTCAGAACTTGTTACGCGGCGTGATCCCCAGCGACAGGCCGGCCAGGCCCCGCTGCCGCGCCCCCAGCTTCGAAGCGATCGCGCGCAGCGCGCTGCCGGCGGGGGAGTCGGGGTCCGTCAGGACCACCGGCTTGCCCTCGTCGCCGCCCTCCCGCAGCCGCAGGTCGATCGGGATGCTGCCGAGCACCGGCACGCTCGCGCCGGTGGCCTTGGTGAGCGCGTCGGAGACGGTCTTCCCGCCGCCGGTGCCGAAGACGTCGACCATCTCGCCGCAGTGCGGGCACGGCATCCCGGACATGTTCTCGATCACGCCGACGATGGTCTGGTGGGTCTGCAGCGCGATCGTCCCGGCCCGTTCGGCGACCTCCGCCGCCGCCTGCTGCGGGGTGGTGACGATCAGGATCTCCGCGCTGGGCACCAGCTGCGCCACCGAGATGGCGATGTCGCCGGTGCCGGGCGGCAGGTCGAGCAGCAGCACGTCCAGGTCGCCCCAGTAGACGTCGCCGAGGAACTGCTGCAGCGCGCGGTGCAGCATCGGCCCGCGCCAGACCACCGGGGCGTTGCCGGGGGTGAACATGCCGATCGAGATGACCTTCACCCCGTGCGCCGACGGCGGCATGATCATGTTCTCGACCTGGGTCGGCCGCCCGTCCACGCCCAGCATCCGGGGGATGCTGTGGCCGTAGATGTCGGCGTCCACCACCGCGACCTTGAGGCCGTCGGCCGCCAGCGCGGCGGCCAGGTTGACGGTCACCGAGGACTTGCCGACCCCGCCCTTGCCGGAGGCCACCGCGTAGACCCGGGTCAGCGACCCCGGCTTGGCGAAGGGGATCTCCTTCTCGGCCTGGCCGCCGCGCAGCATCGTCGCCAGTTCCTGGCGCTGCTCGGTGCTCATCACGTCCAGCTCGACCTCGACCGAGGTGATCCCGGGCACGGCGCCGACCGCCTCGGTGACCCTGCTGGTGATGGTCTCCCGCATCGGGCAGCCGGAGACGGTGAGGAAGACGGCGACCCTGGCCGCGCCGGTGGGGTCGATCTCCACCGATTTGACCATCCCCAGTTCGGTGATGGGACGGTGGATCTCCGGGTCCTGCACCGTCCCGAGGGCCGCGCGCACGGACTCCTCGATGACGGTCGCCTGCGTATCAGAAGCCATGCACAGAATGGTACGGCGCTCGGGCCGCACCCCTACGCAGGGGGATCGTCGCTGTCGGCGCCGGGGTTGCGCTGCTCCAGTTCCTTGAGCAGGGCCTGCAGCTCCGAGCGCAGGAAGTCGCGGGTGGCCACCTCGCCGAGGCCCTGCCGCAGCGCGGCGACCTCCCGGGTCAGGTACTCGGTGTCGGCGACGTTGCGCTCGCCCCTGGCCCGGTCCTGCTCCATGTTGACCTTGTCCCGGTCGTCCTGCCTGTTCTGCGCCAGCAGGATCAGCGGGGCGGCGTAGGAGGCCTGCAGCGACAGCGCCAGGGTCAGGAAGATGAACGGGTACTCGTCGAACCGCAGCGAGCGCGGGGCCAGGAAGTTCCAGCCCACCCAGATCAGCACGATCAGGGTCATCCAGACCAGGAACCGGCCGGTGCCCAGGAACCGGGCGATCCGCTCGGAGAAGCGCCCGAAGGCGTCCGAGTCCGGGTTGGGCAGCGTCACGAAGCTGCGGCGGCGCTGCTGCGGCTGGTCCAGCCGGCCGCGCCGGCGGTCATCGGCCATCAGCGGCCACCTCCTCCGGGATGTCGCCGCCGTGCAGCGCGGACTCGCGCCAGTCCTCCGGCAGGATGTGGTCGAGCACGTCGTCCACCGTCACCGCGCCGAGCAGGTGGTCGCGGACGTCCACGACCGGCGCGGCGACCATGTTGTAGGTGGCCAGGTAACTGGTGATCCGGGGCAGTTCGGTCTCCGGCGACAGCGGGTCCAGGTCGCCGTCCACGATCGCCCCGAGCAGGGTGTACGGGGGCTCCCGCAGCAGCCGCTGGAAGTGCACCAGGCCGAGGTAGGTCCCGGTCGGGGTCTCCGTCGGCGGGCGGCAGACGTAGACCTGGGCGGCCTGGGCCGGCTTGAGGTCGGCGTTGCGCACCCGGGCCAGCGCCTCGGCCACGGTGGCGTCCGGCTCCAGCACGATCGGCTCGGTGGTCATCAGCCCGCCCGCGGTGTGCTCCTCGTAGCTGAGCAGTCGGCGGACCGGGGCGGCCTCGTCCGGCTCCATCAGCTGCAGCAGCCGTTCCGCGTCGTCCGGCGGCAGTTCCGAGAGCAGGTCGGCGGCGTCGTCCGGGTCCATCGCCTCCAGCACGTCGGCGGCCCGCTCCTGGTGCAGCCCGGCCAGGATCGCCACCTGGTCGTCCTCGGGCAGCTCCTCCATCACATCGGCGAGCCGGTCGTCGTCCAGGGCGGCGGCGACCTCGGAGCGGCGCTTGGGGGAGAGGTGGTGCAGCACGTTGGCCAGGTCGGCCGGGCGCAGCTGCTCGAAGGTGGCCAGCAGGTTGGCCGCGCCCTGGTCCTCCTCGCGCAGCGCGAAGCCGGTCACCGCGGACCAGTCCACGGTCAGCGTCTCGCCCTTGCGGCGAAGCCGGCCGGCCTTGCCCTTCTCGACGAAGACCTTGTCGATCTCCCACTCGCGGCTGCGGGTCTGCACCATGGCCACATCCAGCACGGTGACCGTCTCGCCCTCCTCGCCGGCCTGGACCTCGCCGCCGTCGGGGCCGCGCAGGGCGACCCGGCGGTCCAGCAGTTCGGCCAGCACCAGGGTCTCGGTGGGCCGCTGCTCGAAGCGCCGCATGTTTATCACCCCGGTGGTGATCACCTGGCCGGACTCCAGGCTGGTCACCCGGTTCATCGGCAGGAACACCCGGCGTTTGCTGACCACCTCGACGACGAAGCCCAGCACCTTGGGCGGCCTGCCGCCGAGCCGCAGGCTCACCACCAGGTCCCGGATCCGCCCCACCTGGTCGCCGCTGGGGTCGAAGACCGCCATCCCGGCGAGATGCGAGACGAACACGCGGGAGGACGCTCCGGTCATCGCGGACCTTCCTGCCTGTCGTTTGCTGCCCCGCGCGACGCCACGAGCCGGGTAGGGCCAGGCTACCGGGGCCCCACCACCGCTGCAGGCCCAATCTTGATCACATCTCGGCAGTCATACCGGTGTTCTTACTTCCGCTTCCGCCGGCGTCCGAACAGCAGCCGGGGCAGCGCGGCCGGGGCCGGCTGCCGGGTGGTCGCCGGGGTCGGCACCGGGGCGGCGGCGTGGGAGCCGGTCGGCAGCGCGTCCGGGCCGGAGACCGGCCCCCCGGTGGGGACCAGCCGCAGCAGCCGCGACTCGCGGGCCCAGCGCCCGGTCACCGTCTCATGGTCCGGGGAGTTCAGCCGCTTGCCCTTCAACTCCTCGGCGGCGGCGGTCCAGGCCTCGCTGCCGGGCTCCAACTGCTCCACCCGGACCGGCCAGCTGACCAGCCGTCCGCCCTTGTCCTTGCTGCGGGCGGTCAGCACGGTCTGCTGACCGTCGGCCAGCCCGTGCAGCGGCTGCTCCGCGCCCTCGCCGACCACCAGCACCGCGCCGTCGTGCCACACCTGCCACAGCGGCCGGTCCGTTTCGTCGGCGATCCGCACCCACAGCAGACCGGACTTCTTCGCCGACTCCTCCGCGAGGGTCCGGTCCAGCAGCTCCGCGCTCAGCTCAGTCATGGGCGGAAGCGTACGGCGTCCAGCCGGCGGAACGCCTCGCCCTGCCCGCCGTCAGTCTCGTACCATCGGAACGCCCCTTACGTTGGGTGGCGGGCTGGCGGGTGGTGGGGCTCGGGCGCCCACCGCCTGACACCTCCGCCTGCTGCGTTGCCGAACCGCCCTGGTAGCTCCGCTACAAGGGCGCTCCGGCGCCTTGCATTCGAAGGCGCCAGACGGCGTGCGCTGATCCGAGCCCCATCACCCGCCAGCCCGCCCAAGCCAGGAGCCCCGTGCAGACGTCCCCCACCACGACCGCCGCCGCCGCGCCGCCGGCGGCGGGCCATCCGGACCTCTCCACGGTGCCGCGGATCGACTTCCTGCTGCTGGCGCTCGCGGTCAGCGGCGTGGCCTTCTCCGCCCCGCTGATCACCGCGACCGCGGCCCCCGCGCTGGCCATCGCGTTCTGGCGGAACTGCATCGCCTCGGGGGTGCTCTCGCCGATCGCGCTGCTGCGGCACCGCGCCGAGCTGCGGGCGATGAGCCGGCGGACGGTGCTGCTCTGCCTCGCCGCGGGCGCGTTCCTCGCGGTGCACTTCTCGATGTGGCTGCCCAGCCTGCGGATGACCTCGATCGCCTCGTCCACCGCGCTGTGCACCATCACCCCGCTGTGGACCACGCTGTTCCTGCGGCTGCGCGGGCAGCACGTGCCGAGGACGGTGTGGGTCGGCACCGGCATCGCCTTCTGCGGGGTGCTGGTGCTGACCGGGGTCGACTTCACCCTCTCCGCCCGCGCCCTGGCCGGGGACGGCCTCGCGCTGGGGGCCGGGATCGCCGCGTCCGGCTACTTCCTGCTCGGCAGCGAGGTCCGTCGGAGCACCAGCACCACGGCCTACACCTTTGTCTGCTACACCACCACGGCCGCGCTGCTGCTGGTCGGCTGCCTGGCCTCGGGGCAGGCGCTGACCGGCTACAGCGCCGACACCTGGATGAAGATCCTGCTGCTCACGGTGGCCGCGCAGTTCCTCGGACACTCCCTCAGCAACCGGGTGGTGCGCACCCTCGGGCCCTCGCTGGTGTCCACCGCGATCCTGCTGGAGACCCCGGGCGCCGCGCTGATCGCCGCGGTCTGGCTGGGCCAGATGCCCCCGCTCGCGGTCTACCCGGCGGTGGCCATGGTGCTGCTCGGCCTGGTCGTGGTGATCCGGGGTCAGCAGCGGAGGCCATAAAATCCCAGCCATGCACAACGACGAAGTCCTCGCCGCCGTCGAAGCCCGGCTGATCAGCACCTTCGGCGAGCCGGGCGCCCGCGCCTCGGTCACCTTCCTCGGCACGGACCGGATCGAGGTGCTGCGCTTCATCGGCGACGACGGGCTGGTCCGCTACGCCACCCTCGGGATGTCCGCGGCGCCGATGGGCGACCCCACCAGCGTGGTCGCCGACCCGGTCCGCGGCCCCCGCGCCGAACTGCTGCTGACGGTCCGCGGGGGCCGGGACGAGGTGCTCAGGCCGCTGGCCACGCTGGCCGCCTCGCCGCAGGTCGAGGGCCTCGTGGTGGCCCCGGGGGCGTCCCTGGACCTGGGCGGTCCGCTCTGGGACGGGGCCCCCTTCACCGCGTTCCTGGTGGCGGAGCCCGGCGGCCTGGTCGAGGACCTGGAACTGCCGGAGCCGGCCGACCCGGTGCGGTTCCTGCCGCTGCTGCCGATGACCCCCAACGAGGCCGCCCACAAGCGGGTGCACGGCGCGGCGGAGCTGCAGGAGCGCTGGCTCCGCCACGGCACGGACCTCCGCGACCCCGGGCGGCGCGGCGTGCCGCTGGGCTGAGCGCCCGGGGTCGGGGGGATCGCGGGAGGGTCAGACGGCCTTGCTGGCGTCCACGCCGGTGGCCTGGGCGGGGATGCCGGCGCCGTCCACGAAGGCGGTCTGCGGGAAGGCGGCGATGAGCTGGTCCAGCTCCTTGCGCCAGTACGCGTGCACATTCAGCCGGGTGGGCTTGGCCCCCGGGGTGAACTCGACGTAGAGCGAGCTCCAGATCTTCGCCCGCTTGACCCGGCTGACCGGGAAGGTCTCGCGCGGGAACACCGTGACGATCTGGCCGGGACGGTTGGTCCAGCGGCTGGCGGAGTACACCACGATCGAGGTGTTGGTCAGGGTCAGGAAGTAGAACTTGCGGGTGAGCGCGACCACCAGGCCGACGCCGGGGATCTCGTCGAATATCGCGTTCAGCCACGGGCTCGGGCCGGTCTCGGTGTGCACGGTGGCGATGAAGGTCTCGCCCGCCGGTGCTTCCTGGGTGAGCTTCTCAATGACCTGGGCCTTCATCTTGGCACGACGAATTGCCATATTTGCTTCCCTCTGTACTGGTTCTGACACCGGGTAGGAACACGGTGAAGTCGGCAGAGGTTAGCAGTTGGGTAAAGACTTGCGTACAGAGGTTTCGGGATTCCTCACGGACCGTCAGACGGTGACCGGTTCGGCCCCGGTCGCCTGTGCCACCAGGGCCTGGTAGACCTCCGGCGCGGTGGTCTCGGCGCCGAGCCTGATCGCCTTGCGGTCGCCGTGGTAGTCGCTGGAACCGGTGGCCAGCAGACCGAGGTCGGCGGCGAGGCCGCGCAGCCGCTCCCTGGTCGGCCCGTCGTGGTCCGCGTGGTCGACCTCGACCCCGCCGAGCCCCGCCGCCGCCAGGTCGGCGATCACCTGGTCGGACACGGTCCGACCGCGTTTGTGCGCGCCGGGGTGGGCGAAGACCGTGACGCCGCCGGCCGCGCGGACCAGCCGTACCGCCTCGAAGGGGTCGAACTCCCGCTTCCGGACGTCGGCCCGGCCGCCGTTGGCCACCCAGTCCTTGGTGAACGCGGCGTCCACGCTCGGCACCACCCCGGCCTGCACCAGGGCGCTGGCCACGTGCGGGCGTCCCACCGCGCCGTCCCCGGCGATCCGCTGGACCTGGTCCCAGGTGATCGGGGCGCCCAGCGCCCGGCAGCGCTCGACCATCGCCTCGGCCCGCCGGAAGCGGTCGGTGCGGACCAGGTCCCGTTCGCGAGTGAACTCCGGGTGCTCGGGGTCGAACAGGTAGGCGAGCATATGCATCGAGATGCCCTCGACATGGCAGGACAGCTCGGCCCCGGTGACCAGGGTCAGCCCGCTGGGCAGGGCCTGCACGGCCTCGGCGTAGCCGGTGACGCTGTCGTGGTCGGTCAGCGCGACCACGTCAAGACCCGCGGCGGCGGCGTTGCGCACCAGCTCGGCGGGGCTGTCGGTACCGTCCGAGGCATTGCTGTGGGTGTGCAGGTCGATTCGCACGCGGCGGGCTCCAGGGCATCGGTGGTGATGCCCTGAGCCTAGGGGGTGTCCGCCGACCGGCCGGGGTCAGCCCAGGAGGCGGGGGGAGAGCGCGCCGCAGGGGAGCAGGTCCAGCTCGGCGCCGGCGTCGCGGAGGTCGGTCAGCACCAGTTCCTCGTACATCAGCAGGCCGCTGCGCTCGGGCCAGACGATGGCCCAGAGCCACAGCCCGCGGGCCTCGCCGACGAAGACGGCGCGGTCCTCCGCCGCCCCGGCCACATGCCAGAGCGCGGTGGGCCGTCCGGCCGCGAGGACCTTGGCGTGCGGGGGGCGGTCGACGGCGATGGCGTCCCCGGGGTCGGGCCCCGGCAGGCCGGCGAAACGGGCGCCGAGCCCGACGCCCAGCTCCTCGGCGACCAGCACCAGCTCGCCGGGGCCGCCGAGCGGTCCGGGTCCGGAGCAGGCCACCGCGGTGGCACGGCCGCCTGACAGGTCGTCACCCGCGTGGGCGATTCCGGTGAACAGCCAGCCGACCGGCAGCGGCCAGGGCATCCAGACCGGCACCTCGGCCCGCGCCACGGCGACGGTGAGTGCCTCCACGCTGGGAGGGACCACAGGCTGGAGCGGATGTACGGTCCCGTGCGCGTCGCACTGCCATGCGTCGGTAAACAGGCCGGGGGCGCGGACACGGCCCCCGCACCTCGGGCAACTGGGCTCGCCCCTCATGGACGACAACGGTCCTCCCTCGCGCCCGCGCAGTCAAGGACGATCACCCGCCCGGTGGACAGCGGTGGCGGAATACGAAGGACCGGAAGGAGACCGGGAGACAGGGAAAGGCCCGGCAGCTGAAATGCCTGCCGGGCCCCTCATTGTCCGCTCTGTCCGTTCAGGAAGCCTGCTGTCAGGAAGCCTGGTAAGGACGAATGTAAAGCCGTTCTCCGGTTGCGGCGGCATCCTCGACCATGGCACGCACGGTTTCCGCATCGGCGATGAGGCGGTCGGTGGCACTGCCGTCGGTGTCGCTCAGACGCGTGATCTCAAATCGCATGGGCGTCTCCTTCCAAATCCACTGCCCACTGTGCAGCAGGGCTGCGTCGTGGTGATTGCCCATCCGTTAATGCCGGGTATCGACATGTCGCGGAGGGAAGTGATGGGCGCGCTCGGCGCACTCAGAAGAACCTAAAGGCCGGGCATCTTTATTCCGGCCCGACGAAGTTTACTGAGACCCGTTGCCGCTGTCCCGAGGATTTCGGCAGGGAAACACGTTC
The DNA here is from genome assembly GCF_042511045.1 of Streptacidiphilus alkalitolerans. NCBI lineage: Bacteria > Bacillati > Actinomycetota > Actinomycetes > Kitasatosporales > Streptomycetaceae > Streptacidiphilus > Streptacidiphilus alkalitolerans. The sequence goes on along the minus strand of NZ_JBHEZX010000013.1, from coordinate 1,056 downwards.
GAGTGAGGCGGCCGGAGCTACCTGACGCCGCGCCAGAAGTCGGCCAGCGCCGCCGCGGTGGCCTCGGGGCGCTCCGCGTTGGGGGAGTGCCCCGCGCCCGGCACCGCCGTGTACCGCGCGCCCAGCCGCAGCGCCATCTCCGCCTGCTGCTCCACCGGCCAGGCGTAGTCCCGTTCCCCGGACAGCACCAGGGTGGGCAGTCCCACCTTGGCCAGCGCGTCCACCCGGTCCGGTTCCAGGGTCAGTTGTCGGCCCATCACCGCCAGCGCCTCGGGGACGTTGGCCAGCCAGCGGCGGTGCAGGAAGTCGGCGATCTCCGGCCGCAGCACCGGCGGGTTCTCCGAGGCCGCCTCCAGGTCCTTCATCGCCTGCCAGATGGCCTCCATGTCCATGACCGGCGGCAGTACCGAGACCAGCAGTTCGGCCCGCCCCGCCTCGTCCGCGGCGACGGCGCCGGGGCCGGTGCCCATCAGGGTCAGCGAGTCCCAGGGCAGCGCGGCCGACGGCTCGGCCGCACGGCGCAGCACGGCCTCGCGGACCACATAGCCGCCGAAGGAGTGCCCCAGCAGGTGCACCGGCCCCGAGGCCGCGGGCAGCAGGCCGGCCACGGCGTCGGTCACCGCCAGCAGGTCCAGCGCCAGCGGTCCGAGCCCGTACGCGGCCTCGTCGGCGGGGCCGCCGGTCTCGTACTGGCCGCGCTGGTCCACCGCGACCACCTGGAACCCGGCCGCGGCCAGCGGTTCCAGCAGCGCGATGAAGTCCTCCTTGCTGCCGGTGAAGCCGGGCACCAGCAGCGCGGTGCCGCGGACCGGCCCGGAGGCCGGCAGCCCGTGCAGCGCCGCGAACCCGCCGCGGGCCGTCGCCAGTCGAATGCTCCGGGCCGTGGCCGGCAGGGAGAGGAACGGGGGCGTGCTCATGGCGGACTCCATCCTGGGCGCGGCCGGCTACGGACCATCAGACCCTAACCGGCGGATGTGACGCCGGCATGGCGCGGGCAGGACGCGTGGGGAACGGCGGAGGGCGCGGGCCGGACGACGTGAGGTGTCGTCCGGCCCG
>NZ_JBHEZX010000012.1:0-249455 GCF_042511045.1 Streptacidiphilus alkalitolerans | reverse complement strand
ACGTGTTACTCACCCGTTCGCCACTGATCCACCCCGAAGGGCTTCACCGTTCGACTTGCATGTGTTAAGCACGCCGCCAGCGTTCGTCCTGAGCCAGGATCAAACTCTCCGTGAATGTCATCCCGTAATCGGGAACACACCCGCGTTGAGCGGCACAGCAGCCAGCGGAATAGCCGACCCTGTGCACTGCGTCCTCGCTAGTGTTTACTACTCTATTTTTTCCCAAAGGAACCACGACCAACCACCACAAAAGCGGCTGGACGGGGTATCAACATTTGGCGTTGACTTTTGGCACGCTGTTGAGTTCTCAAGGAACGGACACTTCCTTCAGGCGGCTTTCACACCGACCCTCCGGGCGCTTCGTTCTGTTTCAAAGCTTAGCAGACCGTTTTACCTGGTCAGCACCGGTTTGAATTCCGGCCGCCCTTCGCATTCCCGGGCAGGCTCAAACCGTAGCGCATTGTGCTTGCTACTCCGAATGGGCTTGCCGCCGACACGCCGCAGCCATGCAGGTTGCGGTGGGCAGGTCGCCAACGTTACATGCCTGTGCTTGACGGAGCAAACCAGCACGTACGTGGGCTTCGGCCCTGACGGGCGCGGCTGCGAAGTGTCCTAAGTTGACTTGATTTAGGCTGATCCTGATTGTCCGTACGAGCGCCGTTTTTGCCGCGATGGAGGCTGAGTATGACGACAGTGACGTCCCCCCTGGCTGGACGGGCGATCGGACTCGCCGCCGTGCCTGACCCGGTGTTCGCCGGGGCGATGGTCGGGCCGGGTACGGCGATCGACCCGGTGCGGGAGCCCGGGGACGCTGTGGCTCCGGTGGGCGGGACCGTGGTCTCCATGCACCCGCATGCCTTTGTCGTCATCGACGAGCACGGGCACGGGGTACTGGTGCACCTCGGGATCGACACCGTTCAGCTGAACGGCGCCGGCTTCGAACTGCTGGTGAGCAAGGGGGACAGTGTGAAGCAGGGGCAGCCGGTGATCCGGTGGGACCCGGCCGCGGTGGAGGCGGCCGGGAAGTCGCCGATCTGCCCGATCGTGGCGCTGGAGGCTTCGCCGGAGCAGTTGAGCGCGGTGCAGGAGTCGGGTGAGGTGGCGGTCGGGGACGACCTCTTCACCTGGAAGTAATGCGGAGCAGGCAACCCGAGCGGAGACCGGTGAAATGACAGAGACGCTGCGCGGCGTGGGTGTGAGCCACGGGGTCGCGATCGGACAGGTTCGGCATATGGGCACGGCGGTGCTCGAGCCGTTGGCGCGGCAGACGCCGACCGAGGAGGCCCCGCGCGAGCAGGCGCGGGCCCGGCAGGCGGTCGAGGCTGTGGCCGCTGACCTGCAGGCGCGCGGCAATCTGGCCGGCGGCGAGGCCCAGGCGGTGCTTGAGGCGCAGTCGCTGATGGCGCTCGACCCCGAGCTGATGTCGGACGTCGAGCGGCGGATCACCGTCGGCAGCACGGCCGAGCGTGCTGTCTACGACGCCTTCGCCTCCTACCGGGCGCTGCTCGCCAACGCGGGCGACTACCTGGCCGGGCGGGTCGCCGACCTCGACGATGTGCGGAACCGGATCGTGGCGCGGCTGATGGGGGTGCCGATGCCGGGGGTTCCGGACAGCGACGAGCCCTATGTGCTGATCGCAAGGGACCTCGCGCCCGCCGACACCGCGCTGCTCGACCCGACGCTGGTGCTCGGCTTCGTCACCGAGGAGGGCGGGCCGACCAGCCACAGCGCGATCCTGGCGCGGGCGCTGGGGGTGCCGGCCGTGGTCGCCATGCCGGGCGCCACCCGGATGGCCGAGGGCGTCGTGGTAGCGGTGGACGGGAGCACCGGGGAGATCCTGGTGGATCCCTCCGAGGAGAAGCAGCAGGAGTGGCGGCAGCTGGCCGCCGAGCGGAAGGCCGCGCTGTCGGCGTCGACCGGTCCCGGGCAGACCTCGGACGGCTACCGGGTGCCGCTGCTCGCCAACATCGGCGGTCCCGCGGACGTGCCGGCCGCAGTGGCCGCCGGGGCGGAGGGCGTCGGGCTGTTCCGCACCGAGTTCCTGTTCCTGGACGACTCGACCACGGCTCCTTCGGAGGAGGCGCAGGTCGCGGCGTACCGGAAGGTGCTGGAGGCGTTCCCGGAGGGTCGGGTCGTGGTCCGGGTGCTGGACGCGGGCGCGGACAAGCCGCTGGACTTCATGACCCCGGGCGACGAGCCCAACCCGGCGCTGGGCGTGCGCGGGCTGCGCAGCCTGCTCGACCACCCCGAGGTGATGCAGACCCAACTGCGGGCGCTGGCCAAGGCGGTGGCCGGGCTGCCGGTCTACCTGGAGGTCATGGCCCCGATGGTGGCGGACCGGATCGACGCCAAGGCGTTCGCGGACGCCTGCCGGACGGCCGGGCTGTCGGCGAAGTTCGGCGCGATGGTGGAGATCCCCTCGGCCGCGCTGCGGGCACGGTCGATCCTGCAGGAGGTCGAGTTCCTCTCGCTGGGCACCAACGACCTGGCCCAGTACACCTTTGCGGCGGACCGCCAGGTCGGCTCGCTGGCGCGGCTGCAGGACTCCTGGCAGCCCGCCCTGCTCGACCTGATCGCCATGGCGGCGACCGCGGCCAAGGCGACCGGCAAGAGCTGCGGCGTGTGCGGGGAGGCGGCGGCCGACCCGGTGCTGGCCTGCGTGCTCACCGGGCTCGGGGTGACCAGCCTGTCGATGGGGGCGAGCGCGATCCCCTATGTCCGGGCCACCCTGGCGAAGTACACCTTGGCGCAGTGCACCCGGGCCGCCGCCGCCGCGCGGGCGACCGACACGGCCGACGAGGCCAGGGCGGCGGCGAACCAGGTGCTGTCCGGGGAGTAACCCGGGCGGGTAGCGGGCGGGACGGGCGGAGGGGTCACTCACCGGTGCGGTGGGCGGCCCCTTCGGCGTTGTCTGCGTGGGCTTCGGCGCGGGCGCGGGCCAGTTCCAGGAACGGGGCGAGCGCGGCGGGGTCGTCCAGGGAGCCGGGGTTGACGGCCTGGGCCGGCGGGGTGCCGCCGAGGATCCGCTTGATCGGGACCTCCAGCCGCTTGCCGGTCAGGGTGTGCGGCAGGGCCGGGACGGTGATGATCTCGTCGGGCACGTGCCGGGGCGACAGCTGGTCGCGCAGCGAGCCGCGGACGGCGGCGCGCAGCTCGTCGTCCAGGGCGGCGCCGTCGGCGAGGACCACGAAGAGCGGCATCCAGTAGCCGCCGTCGGGCTGCTCCAGGCCGATGACCAGGGATTCCCGGATCTGCGGCAGGCGTTCGACGACCTCGTAGATGTCGGCGGAGCCCATCCGGACGCCCTGGCGGTTGAGGGTGGAGTCGGAGCGGCCGTGGATGACCACCGTGCCGCGCGGGGTGACGGTGATCCAGTCGCCGTGCCGCCAGACGCCGGGGTAGGTGTCGAAGTAGCTGGCGTGCAGCCGGGCGCCGTCCGGGTCGTTCCAGAAGTACAGCGGCATGGACGGGATCGGCTTGGTGCAGACGAGTTCGCCGACCTGGTCGATGACCGCTTTGCCGTCCACGTCCCAGGACTCGACGGCGGCGCCCAGGCTGGGGGCCTGGATCTCGCCGAGGTACACCGGGAGGGTGGGGGCGCCGCCGACGAAGCAGCTGCAGAGGTCGGTGCCGCCGCTGACGCTGGCGAGCCAGATGTCCGGGCTGACCTGCTCGTAGATCCAGCGGAAGCCGTCCGGCGGGAGCGGGGAGCCGGTGGTGCCGATGGCGCGGAGCCGGGAGAGGTCGAGGTCGCGGGACGGGTGGACACCGGCCTTGGCGCAGGCGGTGATGTAGGCGGCGGAGGTCCCGTAGACGGTGACCTCGGCGCGTTCGGCGATGTGCCACTGGGCGGCGGTGTCCGGGTAGCCGGGGCTGCCGTCGTAAGTGACGATGCTCGCGCCCACGAGCAGGCCCGCCAGCAGGAAGTTCCACATCATCCAGCCGGTGGAGGTGTACCAGAAGAAGCGGTCCTCGGGGCCGAGGTCGAGCTGCAGCCCGGCCTGCTTCAGGTGCTCGACCACGATGCCGCCGTGGCCCTGGACGATGGCCTTGGGCAGGCCGGTGGTGCCGGAGGAGTAGAGCACCCAGAGCGGGTGGTCGAAGGGGAGTTGGTCGAAGACCGGCTCCTGGGGGGTGCTCAGCAGCGAGTCCCAGGTCAGGGTGTCGGCGGGGGCCGGGGTGCCCAGCAGCGGGATGTGCACCACCTGGCGCAGCGAGGGGAGTTCGCGGCGCAGCTCGGCGACGGTGTCGGCGCGGTTGTGCACCTTGCCGCCGTAGCGGTAGCCGTCGACGGCGAAGAGGACCACGGGTTCCAGTTGCTGGAAGCGGTCGAGCACGCTGCGGGCGCCGAAGTCCGGGGCGCAGGAGGTCCAGATCGCGCCGACGGCGGCGGTGGCGAGCAGGGCGACGGCGGCCTGCGGGATGTTGGGGACGTAGCCGCTGACCCGGTCGCCGGGCCGGACGCCGAGGCGGCGGAGTTCGGCGGCCAGTGAGCCGACCTGCCGGCGCAGTTCCGACCAGGTGAGGACGGACGGCTCGGGGTCGACCTCGTCCAGGTGCAGGATCGCCGGGGTGTCGGCGTGGGCCGGGTCCTCGCCGTGGCGCAGGGCGTGCTCGGCGTAGTTGAGGCGGGAGCCGGGGAACCAGACCGCGCCGGGCATCGAGTCGTCGGCGAGGGCCGCGCTGGGAGGGGTGCTGAAGCGGACGTCGAACCACTCGGTGACGGCGGTCCAGAAGCGGTCCAGGTGGTCCACGGACCAGTGGTGCAGGGCCGCGTAGTCGCCGTCGGGCGCGCCGTGGTGCTCGACGGCCCAGCGTTGGAACCGGGCGAGGTTGCTCGCGGCGGCACGGGCCGGGTCGGGCTCCCAGAGGGGGGTGGCGGATGGGTCTGCGCTGCTCATGGGGGCCTCCGGCGGTGCGGCTTCGTTGCCAGAGAGGAATCTTTCATGCGGACCGGCGTTGCGCCAAGACCGCCGGGGCCGGGGTGAGCAGGTGTTTGTCGGTGGAGCGCGGGCCGTAGGAAGTGAGCCGCACCGGGGTGCCGAGGCTCTCCTCGACCGCCTCGGTCCAGGCGCGGGGGTCCGGCCCCGGGGTGCGGGTGCGGCCGGGGCGGGCCCGGAGCAGCGCCACGGTCAGCCGCAGCTGCCGGTCCAGGTCGCCGGGGACGGCCGGTGGCAGCTCGGTGAGCTGGTCGCCGTCCAGGTCGTAGGTCTCGCAGAGGGAGAGGTAGCGGAAGCGGGCCGGCGTGTCCAGGTGGGTGAGGGCCAGGGCGTCGGCTCCGCCGCAGGCGGCGAGGGCGTAGCGGTGCGCGACGGCGTCGAAGTGGCCCAGCCGGAAGGCGCCCTGCCAACGGCCGTGGCCGTTGTGGGGTTCGGGGAGGGCGGCGGCGAGGGCCGGGTCCTCGGTGACCATGGGTCCCGGGCCGTGCCGGGTGGTGTAGCTGCGGAGCACGCCGAGGCGCTGCGCCGGGTCGGCGCCGGCCTCGGCGATCAGGGTCTCGGCGTTGGCGAAGGTGGTGGTGGACCAGGTGGTGTAGGGGTGGAATCCGTGCCACTCGTCCAGCAGCACGCCCTGGGCGCCCTCGAAGACGGTGCGGACGCTGCGGAGCAACCGGGGCAGGTAGCTGTCGTCGGTAAGGGTGGTGTGGTCGGCGAAGGCCCGGAAGGCGGCGGCGCAGTCGGCCGGGGGCGGGCCGAGCGGCTCGGACAGGCCGAGGTCGGCGGTGAGCCGCTCGCGGAGCCGGGCGAGGACGGTGAGCAGCCGGGACGGGCTGGTGCAGTCGCCCGCGGTGGGCGCGTCCTCGGGGTGGGCCAGGGCGTAGGCGGCGGTCTCCCCCACGCCGACCCCGCAGGAGCCGTGCCTGGCCCGGCCCCTGGCGGTCTCCCTGATCCGGTTGGCGGCGGCGTGGTACGGGGTGGTGAGCAGGGCGCGGCGGTCGACGGTGAGCCGGGCGAGCGGGTCGGCGACGCCGAGGCCGCGCAGGTGGGCGGCCTCGGTGGCCAGCGCCAGCGGGTCCACCAGCATGAACCGGGACAGGTGGGTGCGGACGCCCGGCACCAGGCTGCCCGAGCCGAACTGGGCGAAGGTGTGGTGCCGGCCGTCCGGGGCGACCACGTTGTGGGCCGCCTGGGCGCCGCCGTTGAAGCGGACCACGGTGTGCACTTCGGTGCTGCGGCAGAGGTGGTCCACCACGCTGCCCTTGCCGGCGTCGCCGTAGCCGAGGTCGACCACGACGGTGTGGGAGGGGCCCGTGCCGTTCATAGCCACGCCACCGTTCACAGTCGGGTCGTTCCCGGGGTGCCGGCTGCCGGGTCGTCGCCGAGCAGCGAGCTGCCGGCCACGGTGGCCGGGCTGTGCCGGCGGGCGACGGCGGCCAGGGCCTTGCCGACGGATCCGGCCGAGCTGGAGCCGATGTCGGCGAGGTCCTCCAGCCCTTCCTGCAGGTCGATGGCCTCCTCGCCGAGGCCGATGGTGAGCGCGATGGTCTCGCAGACCGCGTCCAGGTCGTCCAGTTCCAGCACGTTCTGGCCGAGCAGCTTGCGCCAGGGGTCGAGCACCTTGGCGTTGCCGGAGTAGGCGGTGCCGGCCGGGAGGATGTAGTAGACGTCGAACTTCTGCTGCAGCTCCGGCAGCAGGGTGGCGAGCGGGATGTCCTCGGTGAGCTTGTCGCCGATCACCTCGCGCACCTCGCGGGCCTTGACCTTCCCGTACGGGAGTTCGTCACCGATCAGGAAGAGGTAGCCGCGGCGACCGCGCTTCTCGTGGCAGTCGAGGGAGGTGTGCCGGGCCATGGCGTACATGGCGAGTTCGTAGGACTCGGTCATCTGACCGCCTCCGCCGCCCTCCAGGAAGATGTTGCCGAGGTCGTCGTCCATCCGGTTGTCGGACTCGAACTGGCCGAGCTGGAGCGGGACCCGGTCGCAGGTGGCGTCGCCCACCGCGCCGAAGAGGATCTGCGGGTCCTGGGTGTAGCCCTTGCGCAGCAGCAGGCCGAAGAGCTCGGGCAGCTTGGTCTGCAGGGTGCGCGGCACCGACTGCATCGAGCCGGTGACGTCGAAGAGCACGGATATGGCAAGGGAGTTGGGGTGCTCGTCGGAGTCCCGGCTCTCCCGGACGCCGATGCCCTTGGGGTCGAGCGAGGGGTGGGCCTTCCAGTCGCTCCGGGGGCCGCTGCGGGCGCGGGAGCTGTAGTCGAAGGGGTCGGCGCCGGTGGCCGCGCGGTAACTCGCGGCGGCGTCGTAGACATTGGTGGACCAGGAACCGCTTCCCATCGGGAACTCCTTGTGATGGTGAATCAGGTGAGGGTGCGTCAGCTGGGGAGGTGGAGCGGGCGGAAGGTGCGGGGGCCGTAGAGGCGGTCGAGCAGGTCGTCGAGCTCGGTGAGCAGCCGCCAGGCGTCGTGCGGGCGGCGGCGCTCCTCCGGGAGGGTGCTGCCGATGACGAAGGCACGCAGTGCGAGCGGGATCCGGTCGCCCATCAGCCCGGCCATGCACAGGCTGGCCATGTGCAGGTCGGTGGCCTCGGTGGCGGGTTCGCGGGCCAGGACCTCGGGCGGGTAGCGGTCGCGGTGGCGTTCGACCAGTGCGGGCAGCGGTGCCGGGGCACCGCTGACGGAGTAGCACCAGTCGACCAGGACCAGCCCGTGCAGGTCCGGATGGATCAGCACGTGCTCGGGCAGCACCGCGCCGTGCCGGACGCCGGCCCGGTGCGCGTAGCCGAGGGCGACCAGCAGTCGGCGCCAGATCCAGGCGGCGTCCCGGGGGTCGACGCCCTCCGGCCAGGCGGCGGCCAGGTCGGTCAGCGGACGGAAGCCGTCCAGCCGGGTGAGGGCGTTGACCTGGCGCACCGCACCGGGGCCCTTGGCGCCGGGGCCGCCGGGGCCTGCTGTCTCGGTGTAGCGGAAGGTCTCGACCAGGGTCGGGGCGTAGGCGTGGAAGCGGGGGTCGCCGTGCCGGGCCAGCCGGGTCAGCGCGGTGGCCTCACGGGCGATCAGGTCGTTGTCGGCGGGCGAGCGCGGGATCTTGAGCAGGACGTCGAGCTCGGTGTACGGGTCGCGGTGGGGTGCGGCGTGAGCCCGGCGGAGCACGGCGAGGTCGCCCGTGGCCTGCACCGGGCCGGTGCGGTAGCGGTGGTGCGGGGTGGTCAGCGTGTCCGGGGGCGGGGCCGAGGCGGCGGTACGGGCGTCGTTCAGGGCGTTCAGCGCGGCACAGGCGGCGGTGGCCTCGGCGGCGCGGCCGGGCGGTGCGGTGTCGGGGTGCAGCAGGCGCACCAGGTAGCGGTGGCGGCGGCCGGCGGCGAGCGGGTCGGTGCCGAACAGCTCGGCCGGGGTGGTGGCGTTGGTGACAGCGGCGAGGGCCTCGTCGAAGCTGCGGGGCCGGGCCGGGGGCCGGGACGTCAACGTATGGCCTCCTCGCGATCGGGACGGAGCAGTGCCGGGTGGAGCAGGCGGGCGTCGCCGCGCCGGTAGAGGCGGGGCCGGGGTCCGCCCCGGGAGCCGCCGTGGGCGGTGGTGCGGCCGGTGCCCTCCACGAAGCCGGGCACCGAGAGCACCTTGCGGTGGAAGTTGCCGGGGTGGAGCTTCTCGCCCCAGATCTCCTCGTAGACGGCGCGGAGGTCGGAGATGGTGAACTCGCGGTCCAGGAAGGCGGTGGCGAGCGGGGTGTACTCCAGCTTGGACCTGGCCCGGTCCAGGGCGGCGGTGAGGAGCGCGCCGTGGTCGAAGGCCAAGTCAACGCGAGTGCGGGTGGTGCTGGGGTCGCCGGGCCCTCCCCTGTGGGGTCCGGCGACCGGTTCGAGGGAGGACACCGGGATCCACGCGGCAGCAGCAGCGTCGGTTCCGGCCCTGGGGGTGGGCAGGTCAGGGGCGAAGGCCAGGTAGGCGACCGAGACCACATGCATCCGCGGGTCGCGGGCCGGGGCGCCGAAGGAGCCCAGCTGCTCCAGGTGGACCCGGCGCAGGGCCGCGGTGTCGACGGCCGTCTCCTCGGCGAGTTCGCGGGCGGCGGCCTGGTCCAGGTCCTCCTGGCCGGCCCGGACGAAGCCGCCGGGGAGGGCCCAGCTGCCCTGGAACGGCGGGGCCGCGCGCTGCACCAGCAGGACGTGCAGCTGCTGCTGACGCAGGGTCAGCGCGACGATGTCGACGGTGACCGCGACCGGGGCGAAGGCGTGCGGGTCGTAGGCGTCCAGCCAGGCCTGCTCGTCCAGCGGGTCCTGGCGCGGGCTCTGGGACGGCATGGGCGCTCCGATTGGTTGTTCTCCGAGTGAGTACTTCTCTAACTGAGAACAACTTAGCGCACAACGCTGCCTCGATCCAGGGAATTCGCTTCAGTCGCGGGAGAGCGCGTCCAGCGCGGGCAGCAGCTCGTCCGTGAAGGCCGGGCCGACCTCGGCGTGCTCGTTCATCAGGCGGTACCACATGGCGCCGAAGACCATGTCGACCACGGTCTCCACCGGCACCCGCCAGGTGTCGCCGCAGCGCTCCAGCGCGGTACGGAGCAGGGTGCGGCGGCCGGCGATGTAGCCGCGGCGGGCGGCGGCCAGCTCCGGGTCCGCGACGGCATCGGCGGTGACCCCGATGAGCACGTTGGCCAGCGGCTTCTTGGCGGCGAGGGTGAAGGTGTCGTCCAGGAAGGCGCGCAGGTCGGCGCGCGGGTCCGCGGTGGGGGCGGGCAGGACGTGGGCCGCGCCGATCTCGGCGAGCGCCTCCAGCAGCACCGCGCCCCGGGTGGGCCACCAGCGGTAGACCGTCTGCCGGCCGACGCCGGCCGCCTCGGCGATGCCCTTGATGGTGATCGCGGTGTAGCCGTCGCGGACGGCGAGGGCGGTGGCCGCGTCCAGGATCGCGCGGCGGGCGGACTCGCTGCGGGGGCGACCGAGGGCGGGCGACTCGGGGGGCGGGGGCGTCATGGTCGGACTTTACAAGACACGCTGCCTCGATACATAATCGAGGCACAGTGACTCGTAAAGAGGGCCGCTGGAAGGGATGGGGAGAAGATGTCCGAGCGTGTAGTGGTCATCGGTGGAACGTCCGGCATCGGACTGGCCGCGGCGGAGCAGCTGCTCGGCCGCGGGTACGAGGTGGTCGTCGCCGGGCGCGACGAGCAGCGGTTGGACTCCGCACTGCGGCAGTTGAAGGACCGCGGGGTGACCGGACGGGTCGTGGACGCGGCCGACGAGCAGCAGCTCGAAAGCTTCTTCGCCGAGGTGGGCCCGTTCGACCACCTGGTGGTGACGGTCTCCGTGCACGGCGGCGTCACCTCGCTGCTGGACCTCAGCGCGGCGGAGCTCAGGCGGCACAGCGAGGGGAAGCTGATCCCGCATCTGCTGACGGTCAGGGCCGCCCTCGGCACCCTGCGGGCGGACGGCTCGGTCACCCTGCTGGGCGCGGTGAGCTCGAAGCTCAGCGGTGCCGGGCTGGTGGCGCTGGGCTCGACGAACGCGGCGGTGGAGCAGGCGGCCCGGGTGCTGGCCGCGGAGCTGGCGCCGCGGCGGGTCAACGCGGTGTCGCCCGGCGTGATCGACACGCCGTGGTGGGACTGGGTGCCCGAGGAGGTCCGGCAGGAGACGCTGAACGGGGCCTGCGCGAGCACCGCCCTGGGCCGGCCCGGGCGTCCGGAGGAGGTGGCGCACGCCATCGTGTACCTGGTCGAGAACGGCTTCACCACCGGCGTGGTGCTGCCGGTGGACGGCGGGGCGCTACTCGGCCCGGTCCGGTAGCCGCCGCGAGGTTGCGGCCGTGACGACGTAGGGTTGCCGGACTGCCGCACGTCCGCACCGGAGGCACCGCCGATGACCAGTACCGCCCACTCCCCCGCCTCGCTGGTCGCGGCGCTCGCCGAGGGCGTGCTGGTGCTGGACGGCGGGATGTCGAACCAGCTGGAGGCGGCCGGCTACGACCTGTCCGACGCGCTGTGGTCGGCCCGGCTGCTCGCGGACGCGCCCGAGGCGGTGTCGGCGGTGCACCGGGCCTACTTCGCGGCCGGGGCCCAGGTGGCGATCACCGCGAGCTACCAGGCGAGCTTCACCGGGTACCAGCGGGTCGGGATCGGGCGGGAGCAGGCCGAGGGGCTGCTGCGGCGCAGTGTGGAGCTGGCCCGGACGGCGGCCGGGGGCGAGCCCGGCCGCTGGGTGGCGGCGTCGGTCGGACCGTACGGCGCGGTGCTGGCCGACGGGTCGGAGTACCGGGGCCGGTACGGGCTGAGCGTGGCCGAGTTGGAGCGGTTCCACCGGCCGCGGGCGGAGGTGCTGGCCTCGGCCGGGCCGGACCTGCTGGCGCTGGAGACCGTGCCCGACGTGGACGAGGCGGAGGCGCTGCTGCGCGCCGTGGCGGGTCTTGACCTGCCGGTCTGGCTCTCCTACAGCGTCGCCGGCGGACGGACCCGCGCCGGGCAGTCGCTGGAGCAGGCGTTCGCCCTCGCCGCCGGCAACGACCAGGTGCTGGCGGTGGGGGTGAACTGCTGCGCGCCGGAGGAGGCCGCGGCGGCGGTGGAGCTGGCGGCGGCGGTGAGCGGGAAGCCGGTGGTGGTGTACCCCAACAGCGGGGAGGGCTGGGATCCGCAGGCCGGGAGCTGGGCCGGGCCGCCGACCTTCGACCCGGAGCGGGTCGGCGAGTGGACCCGGGCCGGGGCGCGGCTGGTCGGCGGCTGCTGCCGGGTGGGTGCGGAGCAGATCGCGGAACTGGCCGGGACCCTGGCACACTCGGAGGCCCATTCGCCGCCTCCCACCTGAGGACCACTGCTGTGACGTCAGACGGTCAGTACATCGCCGCGATCGACCAGGGCACGACCTCCAGCCGCTGCATCGTCTTCGACGCGGACGGGCGGATCGTGGCCGTCGAGCAGCAGGAGCACCGGCAGATCATGCCGCAGCCCGGGTGGGTGGAGCACGACGCCGCGGAGATCTGGACCCGGGTCCGTTCGGTGGTCACCGAGGCCCTGGCCAGGGCCGGGCTGACCAGCGCGGACATCCGCGCGGTCGGCATCACCAACCAGCGCGAGACCACCCTGCTGTGGGACCGGAGCACCGGCCTGCCGGTGCACAACGCCATCGTCTGGCAGGACACCCGCACCGAGGCGCTGTGCCGGGAGCTGGGCCGCAACGTCGGCCAGGACCGGTTCCGCCGGGAGACCGGGCTGCCGCTGGCCAGCTACTTCGCCGGGCCCAAGATCCGCTGGCTGCTGGACCACGTGGAGGGGCTGCGGGAGCGGGCCGAGGCCGGGGAGATCCTGTTCGGCACCATGGACAGCTGGGTGATCTGGAACCTCACCGGCGGCGTGGACGGCGGCGTCCACGTCACCGACGTCACCAATGCCTCGCGCACCATGCTGATGAACCTGCACACCCTGGAGTGGGACGCCAGGATCCTGGAGTCCATGGACATCCCGGCCGCGCTGCTGCCGGAGATCCGCTCCTCCGCCGAGGTCTACGGGCACGCGGTCGGCGAACTGGCCGGGGTGCCGGTCGCCTCGGCGCTCGGGGACCAGCAGGCGGCGCTGTTCGGGCAGACCTGCTTCGACGTCGGGGACGCCAAGAGCACCTATGGCACCGGCACCTTCCTGCTGCTCAACACCGGTGAGAAGGCCGTGAATTCGTACCACGGGCTGCTGACCACGGTGGCCTACCGGATCGGCGGCCAGAAGCCGGTGTACGCGCTGGAGGGATCGATCGCGGTGACCGGGTCGCTGGTGCAGTGGCTGCGGGACCAGCTCGGCATCATCTCCACCTCGGCGGAGGTGGAGACCCTGGCGGCGACGGTCGAGGACAACGGCGGCGCCTACATCGTGCCGGCCTTCTCCGGGCTGTTCGCGCCGTACTGGCGCGACGACGCGCGCGGGGTGATCACCGGGCTGACCCGCTACGTCAACAAGGGGCACCTGGCCCGCGCGGTGCTGGAGGCCACCGCCTGGCAGACCCGCGAGGTGGTGGACGCGATGGCCAAGGACTCCGGGGTCACCCTCACCGCGCTCAAGGTGGACGGTGGGATGACCGGAAACAACCTGCTGATGCAGATCATCGCCGACATCCTGGACGCCCCGGTGGAGCGGCCGTCCGTCACCGAGACCACCGCTCTCGGCGCGGCCTACGCGGCGGGTCTGGCCGTGGGTTTCTGGCCGGATCTGGACACCTTGCGGGCCAACTGGCACCGGGAGGCGGAGTGGACCCCGCGGATGGCCGAGCAGGACCGGGACCGGGAGTACCGGAACTGGCTCAAGGCGGTGGACCGCACCAAGGGCTGGATCGACGCCGAGGACGCCTGACGCCCGGGTGGCCGAAAAGCGCGGTCGCGGGCATGGGCGGGGCCTGAGCGGGCAGGTTTCCACGGTCGGGTACGAGCCGGGGGGCGCTGGTGGCAGGTCGGGTGTCGGACAGGTCGCGCAAAGCACGGGTGCGCTGCCTGCTGGGCTTCGGGTTCACCGTGAACGCGCTGATGTTCACCATCGTGGGTTCGGTGGCGCACGCCGACTACACCCCGCTGGGGCTGATCGCCTCCGCGGTCGGGATCTTCGCCACCACCTGGTTCCTGCTGGACGCCGGCATCGCCTACCAGGCGGACCTGCAGCGGCGGCGCGGCGGGAGACTCCCCCGGTGAGCCCCGGCGGCAGGGCTAGGGCTTGCGGGCCACTGCCGCGTAGAGGGGCAGCCGGGCGTCCTCGGGGGCGGTCGGCTCCTCCGGGTGCCAGAACGGGGCGGTGACCAGGCCGGGCGGCAGCAGTTCGAGGCCGTCGAAGAAGCGGCTCACCGTGCTGTGGCTGCGGCCGGTGGCCGAGTTCCTGGGGCTCCGCTCGTAGACCGAGGTCACCCGGCGCTCCACCTCCGCGGAGATGAAGTCCGCCGTGCCGTGGCTGAGCACCAGGAGGCTGCCGGGCGCCAGCGCGGCCATGAGTTCGGCGACGATGCCGAAGGGGTCGTCCTCGTCCGCGATGAAGTGCAGGATGGCGACCAGCAGCAGCGCCACCGGGCGGTCGAAGTCCAGCAGGGCGCGGACGTCCGGGTCGCCCAGGATCCGCTTGGGCTCGCGCAGGTCCGCCTGGAGCACCCGGGTCTCGCCGTGGCCGGGGCCCGCCATCAGCGCCCTGGCGTGGGTCAGCACGATCGGGTCGTTGTCCACGTACATCACCCGGGCCTGCGGGTTGACGCCCTGGGCTATCTGGTGGGTGTTGCCGGCCGCCGGGATGCCGGTGCCGATGTCCAGGAACTGGTCGACGCCCTGCTCCGCGGCGGCATGGCGGACCGCCCGCTGCAGGAACGCGCGGTTGGCCCGGGCCGCGACCCGCATCGCGGGGTCGGCGGCGACGATCCGGGCCCCGGCCTCGCGGTCGGCCGGGAAGTTGTCCTTGCCGCCGAGCAGCCAGTCGTAGATCCGGGCCGGATGCGGTATGTCCGGGCGCAGGTCGGTGGGCGGCCGAAAGCCCTCGGCAGCCTCGGACATCCACGATCCGTCCTGCGACACGGTTCCTCCCCTGTGGTGCTCAACCAGTGCTGCGTGGCGATCGTACCTTCCTTGTTTGGTACGTGTTCTGACTTTCGATCAGCCCACCTCCACCGGTTCGGCCAGCTGCTCGGCGGGACGGCGGAACATCCGGGTGGCGGTGACCGCGCCATGGATCTCCGCGTCGTCGGGGTCGATCACCGGCAGGCCGGGGCGCAGGTGCTCCTCGACCGAGATGTACTTGAGGCCGGCCCGCAGGTCGGCGTCGTTGCGGAGCCGGATGATCAGCGGGAACTCGGCCAGGGCGTTGGCGTCCAGCAGACCGGTGGTGTAGATCAGCTGGACGCCCAGGGCCGAGGCCACGGCACGCTGCAGCTCGATCAGATAGGTGGCGTTGGCCCGGCCGATCGGGTTGTCGAGGAACAGCGTGCCCGCGTGGGCCAGCCGGGCCTGGCCCCGGTCGTTGGCGCGCAGCGCGGCCATGGTGCAGTACAGCGCGATGGCGGCGGTGAGCAGCTGGCCACCGGAGAAGACGTCGGACATCTGACTGACCGACACCCGCTCGGCGCGCAGCACCGCGTCCGGCTTGAGGATCTCGACCGCGACGCCCTTGGGCTCGACCGCCGCGTGCACCCCGCGCAGCAGCAGCGAGATGCCGTCCCGGCGGCCCCAGTCGCTGGTGGCCCCGGTGGCGCCGGGGCGGCGGACGGCGGCGCGGGTGGCCTCGTCGATCACCGTGCCCAGGCGCTCGGTGAGCAGGGCGTGGTCCGGGTCCTCGAAGCGGATCCGCAGGAACTCCTGGCCGGACCACTCCCCCAGCCCCTCCGGCAGCCGGGACAGCCGCTGGGCGGCGCGCAGCGTGGCCAGCGAGCTCTCGACCAGGCCGCGCAGCCGGTCGACGATGCTGTCGCGGTTGCGCTCCAGCTGCTCCAACTCGTCGCTGAGCACCCGCAGCCGGGGCGCGAAGGCCACCGCCCAGGCCGCCGCGTGCTCGGGCAGCGCGGCGGCGGGGAGCTCCCGGATCTGCTGCCGGGCCGGGGTGCGGACCGCCTCGAAGCGGGTGGCGTTGGCGTGCCGGACCAGGGCGTCCGAGGTGTCCCGGACGGTGAGGTCGGCGGCGCCGAGCTCCGCCCCGGCGGCGCGCAGGCTGCGGCGGGTGTCGGCCGCGGTCTGCCGGGCCTCGGCCAGGGTGCCGGTGTAGGGGGCCGGGGACTCCTCCTCGCCCTCCGGCACGGCGGCCGGTTCCCGCAGGCCGTCGCGGAGCTGGGCCGAGGTCTCGTCGAACTCGGCGGCGGCGTGCTGGGTGGTCTCCAGGGCACGCTGCAGCTCGCCGTGGACCGACCGGCTGGCGGCCAGCAGGTCGGTGTGCCGGGCGAGTTCGGCGGTGGCCGCGCGCAGCAGCGACTGCGCGTGCCCGGTGTCGGCCGGGACCAGTTCGGCCGGCAGCTCGGTGTGCGCCTCGCCGGTGACCGGGGCGCTGCGCTCGGCCTCGCCGCGGAGCCGGCCCAGGTGCTCGCTCGCGGTGGAGGCCCGGGTCTCGATGGTCTGCACCAGGTGCTCGGCGCGGGCGGCGGCGGCCTGACGGGCCGGGCCGTCGGAGCCGTCCGGGCTGTTCAGCAGCTCCTCGGCGCGGACGCGCACCTTGTTGGTGAGCCGGTCCAGCTCGGTACGGGCGGCGGACTCGTCGCCCTCGGCCCTGGCCTGCTCGGCGCGGAGGTCGGCGCCGACGCCCACCTGCTCGTAGAGCTGGGAGGCGGCACGGTGCGCCTCGCGCAGGGCCGGCAGCGAGGCCGGCGGCTCCGCGGCGGCCCCGGCGTCCTGCTCCGAGGCGGGCAGCTCGGAGCCGGGCAGCTCGGCGCGTTCGGCGCGCAGTGCCCTGACCGTGCGCCGGGCGTCGTCGGCGGCCCGCTGGGCGGCGCGGCGGTCCTCCTCGACGGCGAGGGCGCGCTCGGTGCACTGCTGCTGGCGCTGCTCGGCCTCGGCGGTCTCCTCGGTGAGCTCGCGGACCCGGCCGGTCCAGCCGGTCCGCTCGCGCAGCCGGAAGGCCAGCCCGGCCAGGGCGTCGGCGCGGCGGCGGGCCTGCTGGGCGGCCTCGCCGCGCTCGTCCCGCAGCCGGGAGACCTCGGCGTGCTCGGCCTCGGCCTCCTGGTGCTCCGAACGGGCGGCGGCCAGCTCGGCGTTGGCCAGTTCCAGCGCGGTGGCGGCGGCCTCGGCGTCGGCGGCCATGGCGGCCAGTATCCCTTCGGGGCACCGGGCCCGCCAGGAGGCCAGCCGCCCGCCGACCAGGCGGTCCGTGCCCAGCCTGGCGGCCAGGGCGCGGATCTGCTCGTCCCTGGCGGCGGCGCGGTCGCGGAGCTGGCGGCGCTCGTCGTCGGCTGCGTTCTCGTCGTGCATGGCCGGGTTCGGCGGGACCAGGAAGAGGTCCTGCGAGGTCTCCGGCGCCGAGGGCACCGGGCCGAGCAGCGCGGCGGCCGTACCGACGGCGACGGCGGAGCGGGGCAGCAGTGCGGCGGCCGAGAGCACCTCGCGGGCCCGCTGCAGCGCGGCCGGATCGGTCACGATGACGCCGTCGACCAGCTGCGGACGGGCGTCCAGGATCCGCTCGTGGTCGGCCGGGTCGACCGACTGGGCCAGGTAGCGCCAGCCGGGCAGGGCCGGCACGCCGTGCTCGCCCAGGTACTCGACCGTGGCCAGCACGTCCGGGCCCGGCGGCAGCAGGCCGCCGTCGCCGAGGGCGGCCAGCACCCGGGCGTCGGCGGCGGCGGCGGTGCGCAGTTCGAACAGGGTGCGCTCGGCGGCGGCGACGGACTCGTCCAGGAGTTCGCGCAGCGGGTCGGCCGAGCGGTCCAGGGCCTCCGCGGTCAGCTCGCCGGGAAGCACCCCGAGCAGTTCGGCGGCGCGCGGCTCGGCCGCGAGCCGGGCCGCCACGTCCTGTTCGGCGGCCAGCACGGTCTCGGCGGCGCCGAGGGCGTCGCTGGCGCGGGCGGCGGCCAGCTCGGCGCGGTTGCCCCGGGCGGCGGCCTCGCGGGCCCGGGCGCCGCTGCGCTCGGCGGCGGCGCGGGCGTGCTCCCAGGCGGCGGTGGCGTCGCGCTCGGCGTCGGCGGCGTCGAGCGCGGCCCGGGCCGGGTCGACGGCGTCGGCGTCCGGGGCGGCGTTGCCGGCGTCGATCCAGCCGGAGCGGACCGCCGCCTGGGTCTCCTGCTCGACCTCGGCCAGGCGCTGGCGCAGGTGCTCGGTCTCGCTGCGGGCCTTCTGGGCCGCGGTGGTGGCGCCGGTGGCGTCGCGACGGGCGGCCTCACCCTCGGCCTGCAGCGCGTCGGCGCGCTGCTCCTCCCGGTCGGCCTGGGCCTCGGCGGCGTCGGCGGCCGTGTCCAGCGCGCCGACCAGGGCGCGGGCGGCCCGGGTGCGGGCGGCGAGGGCCGGGGCGGCGTCCCGCTCGGCCTCGCGGATGGCGGCGGAGACCCGGGCCGAGCGGTCGGCGGCGGCGCGGTGACGGAGCACCAGTTCGGTGGCCTGCCAGGCGGAGTGCAGGGTGCGGGCGTCCAGCAGCTCCTTGCGCAGGCCGGCCGCCGTGCCGGTGGCGGCGGCCAGCGCCAGGCTGGCGTGACGGTGCGTCAGCTCGGCGGTGATCAGCGACTGCCGGGTGCGGGCGTCCTCGGCCTCGGCGACGGCGGAGCCGGCCTCGGCCACCTGGGCCGCCAGCTCCCGGGAGCGCTCGCGCTCGGCGGCGGCCCGGGCCGCCAGGGTACGGGCCAGCCGGCGGGTGCGGCGCTCGGCCGCGCGGTGCATCTCCCGGACCGACTCACGGGCGACCGCGGCCTCGGCGATCCGGCGCAGCAGGTCCAGCGAGCCCGAGGTGAAGTCGCGCTCGGCGGTGAGTTCGGCCCGGCGGCCGAGCTTGTTGGCGAAGCCGTGCACCAGGTCGGCCAGGCCGTCGGTGTCACGGGTGTCGGTGACGGCGCGCAGCAGCAGGTCGGTGAAGTCGGCGTCGCTCTTCACCGCGAACAGGCCGGCCGCCTCGCCCTCGTCGGCGTTCATCTCGCGCTGGTAGCGGAAGAGTTCGGGGTCGAGGCCGAGGCTGCCCAGGTGCTCGATCCAGCGGTCGTGGCCCTCCTCCCAGCTGAGGTCCAGATCCGGGTAGGCCTTGTCGGCCTCGGTGAGGGCGTCCCGGAAGCCCTTCATGGTGCGGCGGCGGCCTCTGGCCGTCACGGGCGGCGCGTCGAGGCCCGGGGCCGGGAGCAGGGTGGTGCGCTCGGCGACCGGCAGGCCGTCCAGGCTGAGCCCGGGGCCGGGGCGGAAGGAGTACCAGGCCTCGGCGAACTTGCGCGGGTCGGTGGAGACCTGCCGGCCGCGCCACTCGCTGACCTTGCCGACCACCACGGTCTCGCCGGTCAGGGTGTGCTGCCACTCCAGGGCGACATGGCCGCAGTCGTCGGCGAGCAGGAACTTGCGCAGCACGCCGGAGCTGGCGCCGCCCAGGGTGTTCCGGTGGCCCGGCAGCATCACCGAGAAGATCAGCTTGAGCAGCACCGACTTGCCGCCGCCGTTCTCCAGGAACAGCACCCCGGCCGGGGCCGGGCGGCGCTGCGGACCGCTCTGCTCCTCGTCGAAGAAGCCGGGCTGGCTGGGCGCGGGCTCGGGCACGGGGTCGCCGACACCGCTCAGGTCGAGCACGGTGTCGGCGTACCGCGCACCGGCGGGGCCGATGGAGTAGAGGCGGACCCGGTTCAGCTCGTACATGGGGCGTCAGATCTCCGTGCTCGGGCGGGAAAAGAAGGGCAGGCCGGCGTCGGCGACCAGTTCCTCGGTGGGGTCGGGCGGCAGCAGGCTGGCGCTGCCGTCGCTGACCGGGACCACGCCGAGGGCCAGCAGCTCGCTCATCGCGGCGCTGCCGGCCAGGTCGCGGACCTGCAGCTGGTAGCGGGCGGTGGTGCGGAAGGTGCCGCCGGAGTCGTCCGAGGTCTTCTGCAGGAAGCCGGAGTCGACCAGGAAGGCCATCGCCTTGCCGACGATGCCGATGGTGGAGCCGGACAGGCGGCGGGCGTCCTTGGTGGCGCCGGTGGCGCTGCGCCGCGCGTACACCCGCCAGGCGACCTCGAGCCCGGGGGCGTCGCTGACCGGGTCGGTATTGGCGCCCTCGGCGTCGGCCCGGTCCTCCAGCCGGCGGCAGACCTGGCGGACGAAGGTGTCCACGCCGTTGACGGTGATCCGGCCGAGGTAGCCGTCGTCGGCCAGGTCCTCGGGGCGGGGGAAGGCCAGGGCGGCGACCGCGAGATGGGCCAGGCCGTGCAGGAAGCGGTCGGTGGACTCGGAGGCGGCGCGGCGGGAGTAGTCGCCGAGGCGGACCGCGAAGACCGAGTCCTCGGCGGCGGCCACGGCCATCCCGGCCCGGGGCGAGACCTCCAGCACGATCAGGCCCAGGCCGGTGCCGACGGCGTCGGCGAGCCGGGCGAAGGCCGGGTCGTCGCGGTAGCGGCGGACCAGCTCGCCGTACTCGGCGTCACGGGCCGGGAGCAGCTTGGGCTGCAGGCCGAAGGAGACCAGCCGGGAGGCGTCGGCCACGTCGCCGGGGCTGATCCCCGGCGGGGCGGGCACGGGTGCGTCGGCGTAGGTAGTCACGGGCGCGGCTCCTGGCGGTGCGGGTCCCCGGCGAACGGGGCGGGGTCTGCGGTGGGCTCGGCGGGCGCCACGGGGTGGCCGGGCAGGGCGGGCGGCGCGGCCGGGGGGCGGCGGGTGCGGCTCATGGCGCGGCCTCGCTGCGGTCGGCCGCCATCGCGGCGGCGTCGAGCAGGGCGCTGCCGACGATCAGGTCGGCGCCGCCGAACTCGGGGTCGTCCAGCCGGGTTCCGTCGTCCACGGCGAAGGGCAGCCGCTCCTCGCCCTGGCGGTAGGCCGTGCCGACCGAGGGGCTGGCCGAGTGGATGGCCAGCAGGGCGACCAGGTACGGGAGTTCGTGGTCGCGCCGGCGGGCCTCGGCGAGCAGCCCGGACAGCCGGCGCGGGGCGTCGGCGGGGAGGTCGAGCAGTTCGTGCGCGGCGTCCAGCTGGGCCTCGGAGAAGCGGCTGTCGTCGGGGGTGTCCATCAGGTCGGGCTCGGGCAGCTCGGCGCCCAGGTGCTCGCGCTCGACCGGCGGGGTGAGCAGCACGTCGACCAGGTCGGTGACCCGGACCGAGACCGGGGTGCGCAGCCCTATGGCGCGACCGAAGAAGGCGTCGGTGACCCGCGCCGCCTGTTCCAGCGGCAGCCGCAGCAGCGGTGCCAGCAGCTGCCCGTAGAGGTCCAGGCCGCTGCGGGCGGTGGGCGCGGCGAAGGCCTGCCGGTCCTGCTCGGCGCGGAACAGCGGGCCGGCCTCCAGCAGCCGGGTCTGCAGCTGGGTGTGCCGCCGGATGCAGTCCTTGACGATGTCGACCAGTTCGGCGGCGCGGCGCTTGTGCTCCGGGTCCTCCGACTCGTCCCTGGCCCGGCGGATGTTGGTGAGGATGGCGTTCTCGTGCCGGTAGCGGTCGGCGATGTGGTCCAGCGCCTCGGCGATCAGGTCGGGGACGGTCTCCATCCAGTCCACCGCGCGGACGTTGCGGCGGGTCGCCTCCAGCGCGCGGCGCAGCGTCTCGGCGAACTGGACCGTGCGGTAGCGGGCCTGCTCGGCGGCGAGTTGGGCGTCGGCGAGCCGGCCCCGGCTGATCAGCACCTCGAGCTTCACCTCGGCCGCGATCTGGGCGCTGGTGACATCCGTGTCCAGCGCGCCGACCAGGACGTTCACGGCCTCGTCGGTGGTGCGCAGGTAGACCCCGCCGTCCGGGCCCGGGACCTCCTCGATCAGCTTGAAGTCGTAGTCGCGGCGGACGTAGGAGCCGTCGGTGGCGAAGGTGCCGTAGACGGCGCGGAAGCCGCGGTCCACGCTGCCGACGTTGATCAGCGACTCCAGCACCCAGCGGGCCACCCGCTCGTGCTCGGTCCAGGGGCGCTGCGGGGCCTGGGCGGCGACCCGGGGCTGCAGCCGGGCCAGCACCTGGTCCCGGTCGGCGCCGGTGTCGAAGTCCATCTGCAGGGTGACCAGGTCGATCGCGGACAGCGCGACCTCGGCCATGCCGTAGACCGCGTACTCGCCCGCGAGGTTGGCCTTGCGGCTGTCCAGGTCGTGCAGCGGCGCGGTGCAGGCGAGCGCACGCAGCCGCCGGGCCAGCCCCTCGTCGGCGGCTGGACCCGGCGCCGGGCGACTGGTGTCGACGGTCGTGGTCATGGACCAAAGGTTAGGGGGTGGTACTGACAAGCTCCCAAACGCCACAGATTGCGGGCAATTGTGTGACCTTGCACACGGCTGGGCTCCCCTAGGATCTCCGACCATGGTGATGATCGATCTCAACGCCGACCTCGGTGAGGGCTTCGGGCGCTGGACGTTGACCGAGGACGAAACCCTGCTCGGGGTGGTGACGAGTGCCAACGTCGCCTGCGGCTTCCATGCGGGCGACCCTTCGACGATGCGACGGGTGTGCGAGTCCGCGGCCCGGCGCGGCGTGCGGATCGGGGCCCAGGTGTCGTACCGGGACCTGGCCGGGTTCGGGCGGCGCGCGATGGACGTCCCGCGCTCCGAACTGGCGGACGAAATCAGCTACCAGCTGGGCGCGTTGGACCTGTTCGCCCGGGCCGCCGGGGCGGAGGTCGGCTATCTGAAGCCGCACGGGGCGCTCTACAACCGGGTGGTGCACGACGAGCAGCAGGCCGGAGCGGTGGTGGACGCGCTGCTGGCCTTCCGGCGGGCCGCCGGGCGCGGGCTGCCGGTCCTCGGCCTGCCCGGATCGGCGCTGCTGGCGGCGGCGGAGGCGGCCGGGCTGCCGGTGGTGGCCGAGGCCTTCGCCGACCGCGCCTACACCCCCGGGGGCACCCTGCTGCCGCGCACCGAGCCGGGCGCGGTGCTGCACGACCAGGACCAGGTGGTGGCGCGGGCGGTGCGGATGGCCGGGGACGGCGAGGTGGTGGCCGTGGACGGCTCGGTCATCCCGGTGCGGGCCCGCTCGCTGTGCCTGCACGGCGACACCCCCGGCGCGGCGGCGCTGGCGGTCCGGGTCAGGGAGGCGCTGCTGGCCGCGGGCGTGGGTGTCGGGGCCTTCGTATGAGTGTGACGGTGCGCCGGGTGGGCCGCTCGGCGCTGCTGCTCGAGGTCGCCGGGGACGCCGAAGTGGCCGGACTGCTGGCCGAACTGACGAAGGATCAGGCCGCGGGCCGACTGGGCCCGGTGGCGGAGGTCGTCCCGGCGGCGCGGACCGTGCTGCTGGACGGGGTGGAGCAGCCGGCCCGGGTCGCCGCCCGCTACCGGGGGTGCACGCCGGACCCGGTGCCGGCCGCGGACGGGCCGCTGGTCGAGGTCCCCACCGTGTACGACGGGGCGGACCTGGCGGAGGTCGCCGCACAGTGGGGGGTGTCCGCCGAGGCGGCGGTGCGGATCCACGCCGAGCAGGAGTACCGGGTGGCCTTCTGCGGCTTCGCCCCCGGGTTCGCCTATCTGACCGGCCTGCCCGAGCGCTACGCGGTCCCGCGCCGGGCCACGCCGCGGACCCGGGTGCCGGCCGGGTCGGTGGCGCTGGCCGGGACCTACACCGGGGTGTACCCGGGGCCCTCCCCCGGCGGCTGGCAGCTGCTCGGACGCACCGGGCTGCCGCTGTGGGACCCGGCGCGCGAGCCCGCGGCGCTGCTGGTGCCCGGCACCCGGGTGCGGTTCCGGCCGGTCGGCCCGGAAGCCGTCTCCGCCGGGGCACACGGCGCATCGCACACCACCGGGACCGGGGGCGCGGCCGGGGGCCGGGCCGTGGAGGTGCTGCGGCCGGGCCCGCTGACCACGGTGCAGGACGCGGGACGGACCGGGGTGGCCGCGCTCGGGGTGCCCAGGGCCGGGGCCCTGGACCCGGTGGCCTTCCGGCTGGCCAACCTGCTGGTCGGCAATACCCCCGGGGCCGCCGTGCTGGAGACCACGCTCGGCGGGGTGGCCCTGCGGGCGCTGGTACCGCTGGTGGCGGCGGTGGTCGGCGCGCCCGCGCCGGTGCTGCTGGACGGCCGGCCGGCGGCCTGGGGCGCTCCGGTGCCGGTCCCGGCCGGCGGGGTGCTGGAACTGGGGGCGGCGAGCTCGGGGGTGCGCTGCTGGCTGGCGCTGAGCGGCGGGGTGGACGTGCCGCGGGTGCTGGGCAGCCGGTCGGCCGACCTGCTGTCCGGTCTTGGCCCGGCCCCGCTGGCGGCGGGGCAGCGGCTGCCGCTGGGCCCGGTCACCGGCCCTCCGCTCCGGCTGGACGGGCTGCCGCTGCCCGCGCCGCCGCGGGAACTGCCGCTGCGTCTGGAGCCGGGGCCGCGCGAGGACTGGTTCACCGAGGCGGCGCTGCGGCTGCTGGCCACGGCCCGCTACACGGTCTCCCCGGCGAGCAACCGGGTCGGGCTGCGGCTGGCCGGCCCGGCGCTCGAACGGAGGCCGGGGCGGGGCGAACTGCCGAGCGAGGGAATGGTGCTGGGCGCGGTGCAGGTGCCCCCGGACGGACTGCCCGTGGTCTTCCTGGCCGATCACCCGACCACCGGCGGCTACCCCGTGGTCGGGGTGGTCAGGGTGGAGGACCTGAGCGCCGCCGCACAGGCGGCACCTGGAACCCCAGTTCGATTTATTCGCTCATCCAGGTGAACATACGCGCGATTCGAGGACAATGACTCGTACCGAGAGAAGACTGCTGAACCGTCGGTGGACCGACGTGGAGGGAGTGACCCGCGATGGGTGAGGTACTGCTGGCCGTCGGCACGGCCAAGGGTCTGTTCCTGGGGCGCAGCGAGGACCGCCGCTCCTGGAGCTGGGACGGCCCGCACTTCGTGATGCAGGGGGTGTACTCGGTGGCGATCGACCGCCGGAGCGGCTCCCCGCGCATCCTGGTGGGCGCGGACAGCAGCCACTGGGGTCCCTCGGTGTTCCACTCCGACGACCTGGGCGCCAGCTGGCAGGAGCCGAAACAGCCGGCCGTGCGCTTCCCCGAGTCGACCGGCACGTCACTCGAACGGGTCTGGCAGCTCCAGCCCGCGGGCCCGCAGGAACCGGCCGTGGTCTACGCCGGCACCGAGCCCGCCGCGCTGTTCCGCTCCACCGACGGCGGTGAGTCCTTCTCACTGCTCGAGCACCTCTGGGAGCATCCGCAGCGCAAGGACTGGGGGGCCGGCTTCGGCGGCCAGGGACTGCACACCATCCTGGTCGACCGGGCCGACGCCGACCTGCTCACCGTGGCCGTCTCGACCGGCGGCGTCTACCGATCGCCGGACCGCGGCGAGAGCTGGACCGCCTCCAACACCGGTGTGGAGGCCCGGTTCCAGCCGGACCGCTACCCGGAGTTCGGGCAGTGCGTGCACAAGATCGCGGCCGATGCCGGCGACCCCTCCCGGCTCTACCTGCAGAACCACGGCGGGGTCTACCGCAGCGACGACGCCGGGGCGAACTGGAAGCCGATCCACGCGGACCTGCCCGCCGACTTCGGCTTCGCCGTCGCGGCGCACCCGCACCGCTCCGGCACCGCCTATGTGTTCCCGCTGGTGGCCGACTACGAGCGGCTGCCCCCCGAGCACCGCTGCCGGGTCTACCGCACCGAGGACGCGGGCGAGACCTGGCAGCCGCTGTCCACCGGGCTGCCGCAGGAGGCGCACTACGGGGTGGTGCTGCGGGACGCGCTGAGCCTGGACGACGCCGATCCGGCCGGGGTGTACTTCGGCAACCGCAACGGCGAGGTCTACGGCAGCGCGGACGAGGGCGACTCCTGGCAGCTGCTCACCGAGCACCTGCCCAGCGTGCTCTGCGTACGCGCGGCGCTGATCAGCTGACGCGCTGATCAGCTGACGGCCTTGAGAGGGCCCGGCCCGCCGACGCCGCTTCCGCGGCGGTCGGGGCCGAGCCCGGCCAGCACCGCGGCGGTGAGGGCCGCCGCCTCCCGGTCGAGCCGGTCCGAGCTGCGCTGCCGTACTTCGGCGGCGGCCAGCCGCAGCAGGTCCGGCAGCAGGTCGGTGCAGCGTTCGAGCACCCAGCGGGTGCCCCTGGTGGCCATCCACCACACCCCGGCGGCCCGGCCGGGAGCGGCGCCGGTGGGTTCGGCGCCGGGGGCGGGACCGGCCGCCACGCCCCTGGCCGCCAGCAGCGCGTGGAACTCCCTGGCCAGGGCGCGATGGCCGCGCTCGCTCGGATGCAGCCGGTCGACGCTCCACATCCGGGGGTCGTGCACCCAGTCGCAGTCGACCACATGGACATGGACGGCGCCGTAGCGCTCGCTGAGGGCGTGCACCACCTCGTTCACGCTGCGCATCCGGCGGGCCAGCGGCCGGGCCAGCGAGGCGGGCAGGCCCAGCATCCGGCCCGGGTCGGGCAGGCAGGCGGTGAGCAGCAGCGCGCCGTCGTCGGCGAGCGCCCCCAGGGTCGCGTCCAGGTTCCGGGCCACCGCGTTGATGTCGTAGGCGGCCCGCAGGGTGTCGTTGACCCCCACCACCACCGAGGCCAGCTGCGGCCGGTGGTGCTGGGCCGAAGGGAGTTGACGGTGCAGCACATCCGGGGTCCTGGCCCCGCTCACCGCGAGGTTGCGCAGTTCCACGGCCTCGGCGAGCGGGGCCAGGCCGCCCGCCAGCAGGGCGGCCCACCCGCGCCAGGCGCCGTCCGCCGCGCGGTCGCCGAGCCCTTCGGTGAGGGAGTCGCCCAGTGCGGCCACCCGCAGCGGGATCACGGTCCGACCCCCTCGGCCACGGCGCTGGGCATGCGGTCGGCGGGCACCCGGTCGGCAGGCATGCGATCGCTGGGGCCCTGATCGCCGAAAGCCCCGTGCGCGGCCAGGAAGCGGTCGACGGCGCGGTCCCAGCCGTAGCGCTCGGCGCGGTCCCTGGCGGCTTGGCGGCGCTCGGGCTCCGGCCGGGCCAGCAGCCGCTGGACGCCGTCGGCGAAGCCTGCGCCGGTGTCGGCGGCGACCGCCCCGGCGGAGCCGACCAGCCGCGGCAGGGCCGAGGAGGCGCTGACCACCACCGGGGTCCCGCAGGCCAGTGCCTCCAGGGCGGCCAGTCCGAAGGTCTCGATCGGCCCCGGTGCCAGCACCGCGTCGGCACTGGCCAGCAGGCCGGACAGGGCCGCCGTGGAGCCCAGGTGCCCGGTGAACCGCACCGGAAGCCGCTGCGCCGCCGCCCGTGCCGTCAGCCGGGCCCGCAGCGGGCCCTCCCCGGCCACCACCAGCACGGCCGGGACGTTCCGGCGGCGCAGCTCGGCCAGGGCGTCCAGGGCCCGGTCGGGCCGCTTCTCCGGCGACAGCCGCGAGCACATCACCAGCAGCAGTTCCTCCGGTCCCGCGTAGTGGGCGCGGGCGGCGGCGCTGCGGTACCCGGGGCCGAACTGCTCCAGGTCCACCCCCAGCGGCGCCTGGATCACATTGCGCGCCCCCACCCGGTGGAACTCGGCGGCTGCCCAGCCGGTGGTGCAGATGACCGCCCGGTAGTCCCGTGCGGTCGCGGTGTTGAGCCGGTCGGCCGCCCGCCGGGCCAGCGGGCCGGTGAGCCCCCAGGTCCGCAGCAGGCCGTCCAGGCTCTCGTGGGAGACCATCGCGGCCGGCACGCCGTGCTGCCGGGCCCAGGCGCCGGTCCAGCGCAGGGTGCTGCGGTCGGAGACCTCCAGCCGGTCCGGCCGCAGCCGGGCCAGCACCTCGGCGACCCGGGAGCGGTCGAGCAGCACCCGGTAGCCCCCGGTGCCCGGCACCGGGCGGCCGGGCAGGGTGATCACCCGTCCCTGGCCGGTCTCCCGATCGTCGGCGGCGGCCCCCGGGATGATCAGCACCGGCTGGTGCCCCGCCGCCGCGTAGCCGGCGCCCAGCTGCCGCAGCGCGGTGCGCAGGCCGCCGGAGACCGGGGTGACGAAGTTGGCGAGCCGCACGATCCTCAGCCCGCTCATGCGGCGGCACCGCCCGCCGCGCCGACCGCCCGGGCGGAGCGGTGCTCGGCGAGCACCGCTCCGTAGTGGTCGATCAGCTGGTCCCCCACCGACTCCCAGGTCCGGCCGGCGACCTCGGTGCGGGCGGCCTCGCCGTAGCGGGCCCGCAGCGCCGGGTCGGCGGCCAGGGTGGCCACCGCCGCGGTGACCGCGCGCACGTCCTTGGGCTGGACCAGCAGCCCGGTCCTGCGGTGGGCGACCAGGTCGAGCGGCCCGCCGACGGCGGGCCCGACCACGGCGATCCCGCTGGCCATGGCCTCCTGGATGGTCTGGCAGAAGGTCTCCATCGGCCCGGTGTGGACGAACACGTCCAGCGAGGCGAACAGCGCCGCGAGCTCGTCGCCGGTCATCCGGCCCAGGAAGGCGGCGCCGGGCAGGGCCTGACGCAGCATCGGCTCGCTGGGGCCCTCGCCGACCACCACCAGCCGGATCCCCGGCAGGCCGCAGACCCCGGCCAGCAGGTCGACCCGCTTCTCGGGGGCGAGCCGTCCGACGTAGCCGACCAGCACCTCGCCGTCCGGGGCCAGCTCACGGCGCAGCCGCTCGTCGCGGTGCCCGGGGTGGAACCGCACCGAGTCGACCCCGCGCTGCCAGAGCTTCACCCGGGGCACGCCGTGCGCGGTCAGGTCCTGGGCGGCGGGGGTGGACGGGGCCAGGGTCCGCGCCGCCGCGCCGTGCACGGCGCGCAGTCGGCGCCAGGCCGCGACCTCCCCCAGGCCGCTGCCGGCCCGGTAGGCGCGGGCGTAGCCGGCCAGGTCGGTCTGGTAGACGGCGACGGCGGGGACCCCGAGCCGGTCGGCGGCGGCCATGCCGCGCGCACCGAGGACGAAGGGGCTGGCCAGGTGGACGATGTCGGGGCGGTGGCCGGCGATGACCTGCTCCAGCCGCCGGGTCGGCAGCGCGAGCCGCACCTGCGGGTACCCGGGCAGCGGCACGGCGGGGAGCCGGACCACCGGGCAGGGGTCGGGTGTCGTGGGCGGGGCGGCCGATGCCGGTGCGATCACGAGCGGCTGGTGGCCGCGTCGCACCAGGTGCTCAGCCGTGCGGAGGACGGAGTGGGCGACGCCGTTGATGTCCGGCGGGAAGGATTCGGTGACGATGGCGACACGCATGACTGTGTTGTGTCCAGGCCCGACGTGCACCGGGCCAAGGGGATCTTTCGCACGGACGAACGATTCCCGAACCCTGGCCAGAGCCCTGGCCCGAAACCTGACCCAGCCCGCCCCGGACCCGTCGTCAGCCGGAGCTCAGCCTGCCCCGTACGGCCGCGTGGACCTCGGCTTCCTCGCCCGGATCGGCGGCGAGTCTGCGCAGCCGGTCCAGCACCCTGCCGTCGCCCTTGGTGAACACATGCCGGGCGGCGAGCTCCCTGGTGGCCTCCTCGCAGTCCCAGAGGCACTCCACGGCCGCACCGGTCGGAAAGCAGGGATCGGTCGCGGAGAGGCTCCTGGCGGCGCTGCCGCGCAGCTGCGAGCAGCTGGTCTCGGCGTAGATGTGGCGCAGCACGGTCACTCCCGCGGCGGCCGCCAGCCGCCCGACGCCCTCGACCAGGACGGCGAGTCCGTCCCCCTCGGCCCCGCGCTGGTAGACCCAGCGGTGCAGGGCGGCGACCACCAGCGGGGCGTCGGCCGGTTCGCCGACGCAGGCCAGCAGTCCGGCCGCGGCGTCGGCCAGCGGGCCGCCCTCGGGTTCGGCGGCCCAGATCCTGGCCCTGGCCACGAAGCGGGTGCTGCGCATCCGGGCCAGCGTGGCCAGGCCGAAATCCGCGACCTGGCGCGAGGAGAGGTCCTCGGCGGCACGCCCGACCAGCTCGGGGGCCCGCTCGTGGTCGTGGTCGGCGAGGTGCCGCAGCGCGGCGCAGCGGGCGCCGTCCTCGCCGTCCATGGCGGTGTCCAGCAGCAGCGGGAGGTCCTCGGGGCCGACCACGGCGTCCAGGCAGCGGGCCGCGGCGACCACCCGGCGCTCGAAGCCGTCGGCCCCGCCCGCGCCGCCGGACGCCGGGGCGTCCGCCCAGGCCAGTACGGCCGCGGTGCTCCAGGCGGGGGCGTTGGTGGGTCGGTCCAGCTGTCGTTGCCAGAGGTCGAAGGGCGCCTGCTCGGTGGCGGCGGCGACCCGTGGGTGGGAGCCGGCCCAGAGGTGCCAGGGCCGGGGCTCATAGGCGTTGCGGACGGCCGCGCGCAGGGCGGCGTCGCCCTCGGGGCCCTCGGGGAAGCGGGCCAGTACCGGCCCGGCCAGGGCGTCCAGACCGGCGTCGTCCTCGCGCAGGGCCAGCTCGTCCAGGGCCCAGGCCCAGTTGCTGCCGACGGCGGCATAGCGGTGCAGCAGCAGCAGGGCGTCGCGGCGGCCGTAGCCGGCCAGCCGGCCCAGGACGGCCAGGGTGAGGCCGGTGCGTGACTCCTCCCCGTCGAGCAGGTCCTCGACGTGGAAGAGATGGTCCTCCAGGCCCTGGATCGGTGCCTCGAGCTCCATGTAGAGGCGGGCGTAGTAGAGCGACCGGTTCTCCACCTGCCAGTCGCGGCGGGGGTCGCGGGTGACGCACTCCTCCAGCGCGGCGAGAGCGTCGAAACGCTCGGCCGCCAGAGCGTGCAGGGTGCCGTCCCCCCGGCCCCGCTGAAGCAGGCCGAGAAGGGAGGCGCTGGGCGCTATCGCGGGCTCGAACATGAGGTCAGCATCCGTTGCGGCGGTCCTGGAGGCAAAGGGATTTCCCTGCGGGATACCCGTACGGCGGGTCGACGGGCACCTCCGGACCGATTCCTACCGGTAGGAGGCACGGAATCGTACCGTTCAGGTGGCGACCTGTGCACCTTTGCCTGCTGCCGCCCGCAGCCCGCCTCCCCCTCCCGCCGCAGGCGGACGCTCAGACCGGCTGCGGCCTGCTCCGGTTGGGCATCGCGCTGAGGATGTCCGCGCGCAGTTCCCGGACGTCCGAGAGCTGCGCGTAGCGCCCGGTGAGCCGGTACATCTCACGCAGTCGGTCCCAGGTGCGGCGGGAGGACATCTCGCTGGTGGACTTCAGCGCCAGCGCCGCGTACTTGCTGGCCTCCTCGGGCTTGTTGGCGATGTAGCAGGCCGAGGCCAGCGACAGGCGGTCGAACAGCATGGAGCGGTCGTGGCCGCCGGTGCGCAGGTCGATGGCCTGCAGGGCGTGGTACTGGGCCAGCGGCGCGGCGGAGGGGTCGTGCTCGGCCAGGGTGCGGTAGGCCAGGGCCTCCATCCCGTGCAGGTCGGCCCGGTCGAAGAACTGCAGCCAGCTGGGCCCCGGTTCGCCGTTGTCCTGCGCGAACAGGTCCTCGGCCTCGCCGAGGGTGCGCCGGGTGGCCTGCGAACGGCCCATCGAGGCATGCGCCCAGGCCTCCACCGTGCGCAGCATCGCCCTGGTCCGCGGCAGGGTGTCCTCGCCGCTGCCGGCCTCGGCCACCCGCATCAGGTCGAGGGCGTCGTTGGGGCGCCCCAGGTGCACCATCTGCCGGGCGGCCCGGGACAGCGCCTCGCCGGCCCTGGGCTTGTCGCCGGCCTCGCGGGCCGCGTGCACGGCCATCACGAAGTACTTCTGCGCGGTCGGCTCCAGGCCCACGTCGTGGGACATCCAGCCGGCCAGCACCGCGAGGTTGGCGGCGACGGTCCAGAGCCGCCGGGACAGCGCCTCCGGGTGCTGGAAGGTGAGCATCCCGCCGACCTCGTTGAGCTGGCCGACCACCGCCTTGCGCTGCAGGCCGCCGCCCCGCGAGGCGTCCCAGGCCCGGAACACGTCGACGGAGTTCTCCAGCGCCTCCACCTCGTCCAGGCCGACCGGGCCGGCCTCGTAGAAGTCCCCCGCCGGCAGCGCCGCGGCGCCGGGGGTGCGTACGAAGGCTCCGGAGGGAGCGGTGCCGGGGCCGGCGGCGGAAGCCGATCCGTCCCGGCCGGTCATCCAGTCGTGCAGCGGGTTCGCGATCGCCGCGCCCGCCGCCAGCGCGGTGCTCGCGCCCATCAGTCCGCGTCGGTTCAGCATGAGGTCCATTCCCGTGAACTCGGTGAGGACCTCCGCGGTGCGACCGGGATCACAGGAGGGTTCGTCCTGCGCGTCGTCCGCGCCGCTGCCCGAGCCTGTGTGCCGGTGTCGCTGGAACCCGAGGTCCTCAGTGGTGACAACACGGCCGAGCCGCTCGGTGAACAGGGCAGCCAGCACCCTCGGCACCGGGTCGCGCGGGACCTCCCCGCGTTCGATCCAGCGCCGTACTCGCGAGGTGTCGGTGGACAGCTGCTGCTGTCCCACCGCCGCGCCCCGCCGGTTGACCAGCCGCGCCAGCTCGCCCTTGGACCATCCGGTCAGGGCGAACAGGTCGGCGAATCGGGTGTTGGGTCCTCTGCTCACGTCAAGCCCCCAGGTTCCTCGGCAGTTCCGAGGCTAACCGTGCGTCATGTGCCAGGCGAGCATTCGCCAGGGTTCGCCAGGGTCCGCCAACTGATGCGCCAGGAGTGATCGGGTGTCATGTAGGAACGCGCCACCCCAACCCCATCGCCACCAGGCCGGTATCGCTGGAGGCAGGGCGGGTTTAAGGAGTGGCGCAACGGGGTGGCGCGGACGTTGCCGCAGGCCACGGAACCCCGGACGGCGCACTCCCCAGGGCGCTCCGTCATTGGGATCACTCCGGGGCGTGCGATTTCAGCGTTCGCGCCCCTCAAAACCCAGCACGGCCGTACCAGCACAGCACCGCAGTACGAGCACAGCACACGCGGTGGGCCATTCCCGGCCCGCCGGCGGCAGCCCGCCAGGAAGGGACCCGGATCCACCCATGTACTCTCCTTCGCTCTCCCCCGCCCCAGTAACGACCTCCCGGGTCACCGCACCGCCGCGCCACCGCCCCGCCATCGGCGCCGACCCCCGGACCCGCGAGCGGGACCCCTACGGCCAGCCGGTCCGGCCCCGGCCGCAGCCCGCCCCCGCGGTACCGCGCCGCGCCCTGCCGGACGGCCGCCGGGCCGTCCCCGGCGCGGCCGGGCCGCGGCTGGAGAACCCGGCCGAGCAGTCACCCGTGCTGCGCGCGGCGCTCGCCGGAATAGCCAGGATCTGTCCGGCCTTCGTCCCCCGGCAGCTGCTGCGCGAGGACGCCCAGCACCTCCTGGTGGCCGGTACGGCCGGCCGCACCCCGGTCGTCGCCAAGTGCCTCAACCCCGGCCTGGCCGGACCCGCCGGACGGGAGGCCACCCGGGCCGGCCGCGAGGCCGCCGACCTGCTGCGCCGCGAGGTGGCGGCGTACCGGACCTTCGTCCGGCACCGGCCGCCGGCCCGGCTGCCCAAGCTGGTCGCCGCCGACAACGACCGCTGCGTGCTGCTGATGGAGCGGGTCCCCGGCCGTCCCGCCGCGCGCGAGCGGCACCCCGTGAACACCCCCTCGCCGGGGGAGGTCAGGGCGATCCTGGGCGCGGTGCGCTCGCTCAACCTGTGGCGCCCGCCGACCGGTTCCTTCGACGCGCCGCTGGACTACCCGCGCGAGATCGCCCGCTACCACGCGCTCGGGCTTCTCACCGACCGGGACGCCGGCGACCTGCAGCACCTGCTGCACGGCCTGGCGCACACCGCGCCGCAGTTCTGCCACGGGGACGCGCTGCTGACCAATGTGCTGCTGGCCCCCTCGGGCCCGGTGTTCGTCGACTGGGAGCAGGCCGGCTGGTACCTGCCCGGCTACGACCTGGCGGTGCTGTGGACCGTGCTCTCCGGCGACACCGCGGCCCGGCGGCAGATCAGCCAGGTCGCCCAGTCCTCGGGGACGCTGCCGCGGGACGCCTTCCTGGTGAACCTGATCCTGGTGCTGATCCGGGAGATCCGGCTGCACGACGTGCCCGGGGCCAACGAGGAGCAGCGGATACTGATCCGGCGGCTGCACGAGGACGCCACGATGGCCCGGCGCGCGGTGCGGGCGGCCGTCGGCACCCGCTGACGGTCGGTCAACCGCCGCCGCCCAGCCGCTTGTTCAGGCGCCGTTCGCCCGGCGTCCGCCGCGGAGCAGGGCCAGCCGTCCGGCCTCGGCCAGCAGGTCCTGGGTGCCGGCGCCGTGCCCGCGGGCGTGCTGCACATCGCGGAAGTGGCGCTCCAGCGGGTGCGCCCGGCTCAGCCCGGCGCTGCCGCTGAGCGCCACCGCCTGCTCCACCGCGCCGATCGCGGCGCGGGTGGCGACGATCCGGGCGGCGGCGGTCCTGGCCGGTCCTTCGGGGTCGCCCTCGTCGATCCGGCGGGCCAGCGAGTGCAGCAGTTCCTCCGCGGTGACCAGGTCGACCTCGATCCCGCCCAGGGCGGCGTGGAGCCGGCCGTCCTGCGGGCCCGGCCGGAGCGCGGCGAGCAGCCAGTCCCTGGCGGCGCGGGCGACCCCGAGGTGGACCGCGGGCAGGGCCAGGTCCAGCCAGGACCGGTCCAGCACCGGCGCCGAGGTGTGCACCACGGCCTCCGGGCCGACCAGCACGTCGTCGAACAGCACGTCGTGGCTGGCGGTGGCGCGCAGGCCGAGCTGGTCCCAGGTGGGCTCGATCTGCACCCCGGGGGCGTCGCCCTGGACCAGGAACAGCGCGGTCTGCCCCGGCTCCTCGCCG
This sequence comes from Streptacidiphilus alkalitolerans, assembly GCF_042511045.1. Lineage (NCBI taxonomy): Bacteria > Bacillati > Actinomycetota > Actinomycetes > Kitasatosporales > Streptomycetaceae > Streptacidiphilus > Streptacidiphilus alkalitolerans. The sequence continues at coordinate 215,496 of NZ_JBHEZX010000012.1, read as the reverse complement.
GTGCGGGCGGAGACCACCATCCAGGCCAGGGCCTCGGCGCCGGCCACCCGCGGGGCGCGGCCGGTCAGCCGCCAGTCCTGGCCGTCCCGGCGCGCGGTGGTCTCCGCCGCCGGGGCGGCCGGGCCCGCCGGGGCCGGGGAGGCTCGGTGGTCGTCGGGGCCGAGCACGCCGATCAGGGCCGGGCCGCGCACCGAGTCGGCGAGCAGGTCCGCGTAGACCGCCTCGGGCCAGTACGGGGCCAGCGCCTGCTGGGCGTGGGTGAGCAGGGTGAGCGCGCCGACCAGCGCGACCGAGGGGTCGCCCCGGCCCAGCTCGGTGAGCACCCGGACGGTGTCGGCCAGGCCGCAGCCGGCCCCGCCGTACCGCTCGGAGACGGTCAGGGTGAGCAGTCCGGCCTCGTGCACGGCCTCGATGCCCTGGTAAGGGAAGCAGGCGTCGCGGTCGTGCTCCTCGGCCCGGGCGGCGAGCAGGTCCACCACCCGGGGCAGCCCGGCGAGCGCGTCGGCGAGGGCGGGGTGGCGGGCGGCGGTCGTCATCGGCGGCGGGGACGCTCGGGGCGGGGCATGAACGGAATGTACGAAGTCACGCGTGCGGCCGTCAACAAAGGCTCTGTGCCCGAAAACCTCTATGCCTGGAACATCTCCGCAGGCAGAGGCTTCAGCAGCTTGTAGAGATCGTCGGTGATCGGGCGGTCCCAGGTGGTCACCGTGACCTGGATCCCGTCGCTGCGGCCGAACTGCACGCAGGACACCCGGCTCTCCGAGAGCTTGACCTTCTTCACGATCAGCAGGTCGTCGCCGAGCATCACCGGGAAGTCCTCGGTGTCGACCACGCCGACCGGCTCGTCATTGCCGATGGCCGCGAGCAGTTGGCGGACCTCGAACGGCACGCCGTCCTCCGGCTCGCGGGCCGGCGAGCCCTCGCAGAGGTTGCCGATCAGCATCGAGGGGCCGCGGCCGGCCAGCAGGTCGTAGCGCAGGAAGATTCCCTGACAGCTGCCGTCCTCGGGGTCGGCCAGCAGCGCGGCGCCGAAGTCGCCGGGCCAGTCGCCGGGGTCCATCGCGAGAACGTCGAAATCCGGACCTGCCGGTGTGCCGGAACGGCGGCGAAGGAAAGCCATGGGGACATCGTACGTGGCACTGCTGCGACAGTGGACCCGGGCTGCTCCGCACGCGATCGAGGCCGGGCCGCCCTGGCATTTCCGGACATGCGGGGACCTTGGTTGACGGATTGACAGTTGACTCACCCATCACGTTCCGATTACGGTCAGCGACATGGGGAGATCAGTACGACTTGTTCGCCGGGGTCTTGTGGACCTTCAGTGCGTTGCGTCCGTCCGTTGTCCGTGAAGTCCACCGGTCAAGGTCAATTCCACTGAGGCACACTGTCCAGTGTTCCGTTGTTCATTGTCGAGTGTTTTCCTATTCACCAAGCACGCCCGCGGATCGCAGCACCGGCCGACCAGGCCGTGCTGTCCGGCGGGCGGGTCCGTCACCTCGCCGCGTGGGGGTGTGCGAGAGACGGGCCGTAGGATGCGCCGTGTCGGCCCCGTGGGGGTGGCCGGCGCGGCGCATCCTTTCCCTTACATCTCTGACGACTCAGGTGAGGTCGAATTCCCCGTCGCGGGCGCCGAGCACAAAGGCCCGCCACTCCGCCGGGGTGAAGATGAGCACGGGACCCTCCGGGCTGCGCCCGTCCCGCATGGCGATGTAGCCCTCGACGAAGGCGATCTGGACATCGCCCACCCCGTTGCTGCTGGACAGCCACTCGGCCTCGGCGAGGTCGAGTTGCGGCTTCTTCCCGTCAGATCCCTCATCGAGCAGACTGCGCTGGATGAGGACGCCGGCCCCCGCACTGTCACCAAAGAATGCGTCGCTTGCCACGTCGTGATCCTCCCGTCATCGTCTTGCCACTGTAACTTCCGGCAACGGGCCTAGAGGAGGGCTTTGACCGGATCCACCCGCATGGATTCACCGGTCCGACGGTTCGCTGCCGACCAGCCACAGGGCGAAGAACTGGGCCCCGCCGCCGTAGGCGTGGCCGAGGGCCAGCCGGGCGCCGTCGATCTGGTGCTCACCGGCACGTCCGCGCACTTGGAGCGCCGCCTCGGCGAAGCGGATCATGCCGGAGGCGCCGATCGGATTGCTGGACAGCACCCCGCCGGAGGGGTTGACCGGGAGGTCCCCGTCCATCGCGGTGACCCCGGCCTCGACCAGCTTCCAGCCCTCCCCCTCGTCCGCGAAGCCCAGGTTCTCCAGCCACATCGGCTCGTACCAGGAGAACGGGACGTACATCTCGACCACGTCGATCTGCCGCCTCGGGTCGACCACTCCGGCCTGGTGGTAGACGTCGGCGGCGCAGTCCCGGCCGGCCTGCGGGCTGACGTAGTCCTTGCCGGCGAAGATGGTCGGCTCGCTGCGCATCGCCCCGCCGTGCACCCAGGCCGGGCGGTGCGGGGCCCGGGCCGCGCCGCGCTTCCCGGTGAGCACCATGGCGCAGGCGCCGTCCGAGGAGGGGCAGGTCTCCGAGTAGCGGATCGGGTCCCAGAGCATCGGCGCCGCCCTGACCTTCTCCAGCGTCAGATCCTGCTCGTGCAGGTGGGCGTAGGGGTTCTTCAGGGCGTTGCGGCGGTCCTTGAAGGCCACCAGCGAGCCGATGTGGTCCGGGGCCCCGGTACGGCGCATGTAGGCGCGCACATGGGGCGCGAAGAAGCCGCCCGCGCCCGCGGTCAGCGGCGCCTGGAACGGCACCGGCAGCGACAGCCCCCACATCGCGTTGGACTCCGACTGCTTCTCGAAGGCCACGGTCAGCACCGTGCCGTGCACCCGGGCCGCCACCAGGTTGGCGGCGACCAGCGCGGTGGAGCCGCCGACCGACCCGGCGGTGTGCACCCGCAGCATCGGCTTGCCGACCGCGCCCAGCGCGTCCGCGAGGTAGAGCTCGGGCATCATCACCCCCTCGAAGAAGTCGGGTGCCTTGCCGATGACCACCGCGTCGATGTCGGCCCAGGTCAGCTCGGCGTCCTCGAGCGCGCGGACGGCGGCCTCGCGGACCAGCCCGGCGATGGAGACGTCCTGACGGGCCGCCACGTGCCGGGTCTGGCCGATGCCGACGACAGCCACGGGTTCACTCATGCTCACTGCTCTCCCTCCAGAACGGCCACCAGGTTCTGCTGCAGGCAGGGGCCCGAGGTGGCATGGGCCAGGGCCCGCCGCGACTCGCCGCGGTGGATCCCGGCGGCGGCCTCGCCGATCCGGATCAGCCCGGCGGCCATCATCGGGTTGGCGGCCAGCGGACCGCCGGACGGGTTGACCCGGACCGGGTCGTCCAGCTCCAGCGCCCGGCGCAGGATCAGTTCCTGCCCGGTGAACGGCGCGTGGAGTTCGGCGGTGTCGACCGGTGCGTCGAAGAGCCCGGCCCGGGTGGCGGCGAGCCGGGTGGACGGGGACGTGGTGAGATCCCTCACACCGGGCTGGTGCGCCTCGATCCGGTGGTCGATGCCCCGGATCCAGGCCGGCCGGGGGTGCAGCGCCCGGGCGGCGTCGCCGACGGCGAGGACCACCGCGGCGGCCCCGTCGCTGATCGGCGGGCAGTCGTGCCGGCGCAGCGGCTGTACCTCGTAGGGCCGGCCCAGCAGTTCCTCGACGTCCGCGCTGCCGCGCAGCTGGGCGTGCGGATTGGCCTCGGCGGCGCGGCGGGAGCGGACCGCGGTGGCGGCCAGGGCCCGCTCGTCGGTGAGCCCGGCGTCGATCAGCGCCTGGGTCTGCAGCGCGGCCAGCGCCACCGCGTCCGGCCAGAGCGGGGCCAGCGTGTAGGGGTCGAGCTGACGGGTCAGCACATCGCGGACGCTGCCCGGCGAGGACTTGCCGTAGGAGTACACCAGCGCGGTGTCGGCCTGCCCGGTGCGCAGCTTGACCCAGGCCTCGTAGAGGGCCCAGGCGCCGTCCATCTCCACATGGGACTCGGAGATCGGCGGCCAGGCGCCGACCCCGTCCAGGGTCATGGTGAAGGAGAAGGCCCGGCCGGCCAGGTAGTCGCTGCTGCCGGAGCAGGTGAAGCCGAGCTGTTCGGTGGTCAGACCCGTCTGCTTGAGCACGTCGTGCAGCACCGGCAGCACCAGCTCCAGTTCGGAGAGCTGGTCGGTGCTGCGCCGGTGGCTGGTCTGGGAGAAGGCGACGACGGCGATGTCCCGGCTGTCGTTCGGCATGGCTACATCCACCTCCGGTAGCTCTCGGGGTCGGCGTCGGGTTCGCCGGTGGGACGGAAGTGGCTGATCGCGGCGAGGCTGGGCCGGACCTCCTGGCCCTCGGGGCCGCTCTGCTCGCGCCAGACCGGCTCCACCCGCTGGCCGACGTGCACCTGGTCGTGCGGGATGCCGCCGACCCGGGCGTGCAGCCCCACGTGGGCCCCGTCGATCAGCACATAGGCGTAGCAGTAGGGGACCTCCACATCGAGGCCGCGGGCGGCGATGTTGACGATGCAGAAGGTGGTGACCGTGCCGACGTGGGGGAGGTCGAGCTGTTCGGTGGTGGCCAGGCCGCAGGTGGGGCAGACGCCCCTGGCCGGGATGTAGACCCGGGTGCAGACCGAGCAGCGCTCGGCCAGCAGCCGCCGCTCGGTGAGCGCGTTGAGGAAGCGGGACTGCGCCGCGCCGGGGGTGTAGGTGTAGTCCAGCCGGGCCGGGATGGTGACCCTGCTGACCGGCTCGGCCCCGGCCAGGGCCGGAATGGCGGCCAGCAGCTCGGCGGTGGTGGTCATCGCGCGGCCTCCTCGGTGAGCGGCTCGAAGCAGGCGATGTCGGTGATGGCGCCGCTGCGCTGCTCGGCCCAGCGGACCCGGACCCGGAGCCCGGTGCGGACGGCGTGCGGGTCGCCGCTGTCCGGCGCGGGCGCGTCCAGGACGTGCAGCAGGGCGGTGTCCGCGCCGTCCAGCCGGACCAGCACCCAGGCGAACGGGGTGGCCAGCGGCTGGGAGCGGCGCGGGGCCGGGCTCCAGGCCCAGGTGGTCACCGTCCCGGTGCCGGGCAGCTGCACCAGCTCGGCCAACTCCTCGGCGGTGACCGGGTCGTACTCGGCCGGCGGGCAGAGCACCCGGCCGTCGCTGCCGCGGATCCCGAGCACCACCCGTTCGCGCAGCCCGGTGAGGAAGGCGCCGATGACGGGTCCGGTGGAACGGGTGAACGGGAACTCGACGACCAGGGGTGCGCTCAGTACGTCAGGCATCTGCGGTCCTCTCCTGCGGGCGGAGCTATTAGTGGCGGAGGTAGACGGGGGTCCGGTGCTCGGCGAAGGCGCGGGGGCCCTCCTTGGCGTCCTCGGTGGCGAAGACCGGCCAGCCGATCTCCAGCTCCCGGGCCAGCCCCTCCTCCTCGCTGAGCCCCGCGGTCTCGTAGACCGAGCGCTTGACCGCCTCGACCGCGAGCGGCGCGGCCTCGTTGACGGCCTCGGCGAGCTCCAGCGCGCGCTTCAGCGCCGTCCCGTCCGGGACCACGCTGCCGACCAGGCCGGTCGCCGCGGCCTCGGCGGCGGAGTAGCGGCGGCCGGTGAGCAGCATCTCCAGGGCGTGGGTGCGCGGGATCTGACGCTGCAGCCGGACCGTGGAGCCGCCGATCGGAAAGAGCCCGCGGCGCACCTCGAACAGGCCGAAGCTGGCCGACTCGGCGGCCACCCGGATGTCGGTGCCCTGCAGGATCTCGGTCCCCCCGGCCACGCAGACCCCCTCGACCGCGGCGATCACCGGTTTGCGCGGCCGGTGGTGCCGCAGCATCGCCTTCCAGTGCAGGTCGGGATCGGCGGCCAGCCGGGCCCGGTGGGGGTCGTCCTCGGCGAAGCCGCCGCCGCCGCGGGCCAGGGCCTTGAGGTCCATGCCCGCACAGAAGGCGCCGCCGGCGCCGGTGAGGACGACCGAGCGGATGCCGTCGTCGGCGTCCGCCTCCAGCCAGGCGTCGTACAGCCCGACCAGCATGGGTATGGAGAACGCGTTCTTGGCCTCGGGCCGGTTCAGGGTGAGCACCAGGGTCGGTCCGTGCCGTTCTGTCAGCAGATGTTCGGTGCCACTCATGCGCGGACCCCTCTTTTTTGACGCACCGTCAGATCTAGAACAGGTTGCAGTCTCCTGCCATGCTTTTCAAGGGCGTCACCACTCTGGAGTTCTCCGCCCGGCGCTCCTACTCTCCGCGCATGGAATTCAACCTGGCCGATCTGTTCGAGCAAGCGGTTGACCACTTCCCCGGGCGCGAGGCGGTCGCCTGCGCCCGCGCCGACGAGCCCACCGTCCAGCGGCGCACCTTCGCCGAGCTGGACGAACGGGCCAACCGACTGGCGCACCACCTCCAGGAGGCCGGCGTCGGCCCCGGCGACCGGGTCGGCGTCTACGCGCTCAACCGCGCCGAGTGGGTGGAGTCGCTGCTGGCGATCTGCAAGATCCGCGCGGTCTGCGTCAACGTCAACTACCGCTACGTAGCCGACGAGTTGACCTACCTGCTGGGGATGGCCGAGCCCAGCGCGCTGATCTACCAGGAACGCTGGGCCCCCGAGGTGGCCGCGGTGCTGCCCGGGCTGCCGGGGCTGCGGCACCTGCTGGTGATCGAGGACGGCAGCGGCGCCGACCCCGCCGCGCCCCGGCTGCCGGCCGTCCCGTACGAGAAGGCGGTGGCCTCCGGCGGGCCGCGGCGGGACTTCGCGCCGCGCTCCCCCGACGACCACTACCTGCTGTTCACCGGCGGCACGACCGGGCTGCCCAAGGGTGTGGTCTGGCGCCAGGAGGACGTCTTCTTCGCGCTCGGCGGCGGCATCGACGTCACCAACGGCCACCGGATGGCGACGCCCGAGGAGATCGTCGGCACCGCCTACGACAACCAGCTGACCTTCTTCCCGATCGCCCCGCTGATGCACGGCGCCACCCAGTGGGGCCTGATGCAGCAGCTGTTCCGGGGGAACCGGGCGGTGCTGCTGGACCGGTTCGACGCCCGCCGGGTGTGGGAGCTGACCGCCTCGGAGAAGGTCAACCTGGTGATGATCACCGGGGACGCGATGGGCCGGCCGCTGATCGAGGAGCTCGACTCCCCCGACGGCCCCGCCTACGACCTCGGCGCCTTCTTCGGCCTGGTCAGCAGCGCGGCGCTGTTCTCCGGCTCGGTGAAGCAGCGCTTCCTGGACCGCTTCCCCACCCTCTACCTCAGCGACGCCATCGGCTCCTCCGAGGGCGGCGCGGGCGGCATCAGCCAGTACAGCAACGGGGCGGCCGACCGGGGCGGCACGGGCGGAGTCACCACCACCGCGATCGGCGACTCCGACGTACTGGACGAGGACCTCAACCCGCTGCCGGCCGGGGTGGTCGGACGGCTGGCCCGGCGCGGCAACATCCCGCTGCGCTACCTGGGCGACCCGGTCAAGAGCGCGGAGGTGTTCCGCACCGCCGCCGACGGCACCCGCTACGCCGTCCCCGGCGACTGGGCCCGGCGCGAGGAGGACGGCCGGATCACCCTGCTGGGGCGTGGCTCGTCCTGCATCAACTCCGGCGGGGAGAAGATCTTCCCGGAGGAGGTCGAGTCGGTGATCAAGGCCCATCCCGCCGTCTACGACACGGTGGTGGTGGGCGCGGCCGACGAACGCTGGGGCGAGACCGTGGTGGCCCTGGTCCAGGCCCGCGCGGGCGCGGCCGAGTTGACGCTGCAGCAGCTGCAGGAGCACTGCCGGGCGCATCTGGCCCGCTACAAGGTCCCGCGCCGGCTGCACCTGGTCGCCGAGGTCCGCCGCACCCCGACCGGCAAGCCGGACATGCGCTGGGCCCAGGAACTGGTCGCCGTCGAGTGACCGTCCGTCAGACCGCCCTGGCCGGAAGGCCGTGCGGCGAGGCCTCGGCCAACACCTCTCGCTTGCCCATGCCCTGACGGACGGTCAGTCGGAACGGGAACCGCTCGCCGTCGCGTTCCGGCTCGAAGGCGATGTGGACGAAGGGCGCCTCCGCTGTGCCGGCCGCCGCCAGCCGCGCCAACTCCCGTTCCACCTGCGCCCATTCCTCGGCCGGGACGTACTGGCGCATGACCGAGTGCCACACCGCGGTCAGCGTGCCGGGCCGGGTGTCGATCCCGGCGAGGAACTCCGCCGCGCCCACCGGCCGTACTGTGGACGGCAGTTCGGCGGCCAGCCGGAGCGCCCCGGCCAGCCTGGCGTGCCTGGCCGCCTGGTCCGGCCAGACATAGGCGCGCAGGGCGAGCGAGCCGGTCGCCGAGAGCGGGTCGATCGGGCTGGGGTCGCAGCCCTCGCGCTCGATCACGGCCAGTTCCGGATGCGCGGCGGCGGCCTCGGTCAGCCAGGCGGGCGGAGCGCCCTTCCAGGCGGTCCCGAGCAGCACCGGTGAGTCCACCGGGCCCCAGCCGTACCCGTCCGCATCGACGGTGTAGCGGAAGCGCTCCGGGCGGAGGTTGAGCCCGGAGCTGGCACCGAGCTCGAACAGCCGGACCGGCAGCGGCGAGCTCTGCGAAGCCCGGAGCAGGCCGGTGATCAGCAGGTTCGCCCGGCCGACCTCATTGGTCTGCGGCGGGCGCGTCATCCACTCCCGCACCCGGGGCAGCTCGGCGGCGACGGCCGCCCGGAACGCCTGCCAGCAGGCCCCCTCCTCCCCCGGCCCTGGCGCGCTACCGCCGACCGAGGGGTAGTAGCCGGCGAGGGCGGGTGAGCGCCCGGTCAGCACCAGCGCGTGGACGCCGCCGGCGAGGCGCAGCGCGATGGCGTCCGGGCCCGGCGCGTCCTCGTATCCGGCGACGGCATCGGCGCAGGGGCCGCCGGCCCTGATGTCGTCGGCGGCGCGGGCGAGCAGGACGCCGTAGAGGCCGGAGCCGAGCGCGTCGCAGGCCCGGGCCTGCACCTCGAACATCCGCGCGGCACGTTCCCGCGACGGCGGCAGGGCGGGCGCGGGCTCGGCGGGCGCGGGCTCGGCGGGCGGTGCAGCGGACGGTTCGGCGGGCATGCGGCGGCTCCTCGACACGGTCGGAAACTGATCATTCCCGCTCGCCGGGACCCCGCACACCCGCCACCCGCGTGAGCTGCCTCACCGGCTCAGCGCGTGTCGGCGCGGCTGAGCGTGCTCCGGATCGCCAGGACCCCCACCCCGGCACCGGCCGCCGCTGGTTCCACGTCGGGGCCGGTGATATTCCGGTGCGCGGGCAGCCATGGCCGGAATAGCGTGGGAGGGTTCCCGCTCACCGAAAGGGCCCCGTCCCATGTCCCAGCTCGCCAGCCTCGCTCCGATCGCCTCCGCGCTCTCCGATCCGGCCAGGCTGCGCCTCTACGCGCAGCTCGTCCTGGCCGGGGAGAGCGGTTTCGACACCGCCGACCTGAACGGCGGCACCGGACGGCTGCTGGCCCGGCTGGCGCAGGCCGGGCTGGTCGAGCTCACGGCCGAGGGAAGCCGGGCGGTGGCCCGCGAGCAGGTCTTCGCCGACGCGCTGCGCCCGGACCAGGACGCCGCCGACGACGCGGACGCCGAGGCCGCCAAGCTGTTCAAGGACGGCCGGATCACCGAGATGCCGGTGCGGCCCGCCCGGCGCCAGGCGCTGCTGGAGTACCTGACCCGCCGGGCCTTCGAACCCGGCGTCAGCTACGGCGAGCCCGAGGTCAACATCGCGCTGCGGCAGTACTGGGACGACACCTCCGCGCTGCGGCGCTACCTGGTGGACGCCCGGCTGCTGACCCGCTCGGCGGACGGCCGCAGCTACCGCGTCGCCGCTGCGCTCGGCGAGGGTCTGCCCGGCTGATCTTCGCGGCTGCGACACCGTGCGGCTCCGCCGCGTGGGCGCACGCCGTCCGTCGCCGGGCAAGGAGGGCGGCCGGACAGACCCTGGGATCCGGGCTAGACCTGCCGGGTGCGGCCCTCCCAGTAGGGCTCGCGGAGCCGCCGCTTGTAGAGCTTGCCGTTGGGGTCGCGGGGCAGTTCGGCGACGAAGTCGATCGAGCGCGGGCACTTGTACTTGGCCAGCTGCCGTTCGCAGTGGGCCAGGATGTCCGCCGCCAGCCCGTCCCCGGGCTCGAACCCGGCGGCGGGCTCGATCACCGCCTTCACCTGCTCGCCCCAGTCGTCGTGCGGGATGCCGAAGGCGGCGGCGTCGGCGACGGCGGGGTGGGCCAGCAGGGCCGACTCGATCTCGGCGGGGTAGATGTTGACGCCGCCCGAGATGATCATGTCGATCTTGCGGTCGCGCAGGTAGAGGTAGCCGTCGGCGTCCAGCAGTCCCAGGTCGCCGACGGTGAAGAAGTCGCCGACCCGGTTCTGCCGGGTCTTGCCCTCGTCCTTGTGGTAGCTGAAGCCGCCGGTGTTCATCTTCATGTAGACGGTGCCCAACTCCCCGGCCGGGAGCGGCTGCCCCGCGTCGTCCAGCACCGCGACCTCGCTGATCGGCCAGGGCCTGCCGACCGTGCCCGGGCGCTCCAGCCACTCCGCCGCGGTGGCGAAGGTGCCGCCGCCCTCGCTGGCGGCGTAGTACTCCTCGACGCACTCGCCCCACCAGGCGATCATGGCCCGCTTGACGTGGTCCGGGCAGGGGGCCGCGCCGTGGATGGCATGCCGCATCGAGGACACGTCGTAGCGGGCCCGGACGTCCTCCGGCAGCGCCAGCAGCCGGTGGAACTGGGTCGGCACCATATGGGTGTGGGTGACCCGGTGACGGTCGATCAGCCGCAGCATCTCCTCCGGCGTCCAACGGTCCATCAGCACCACCAGATGGCCCAGGTGCAGCGATGCGGCGGCGAACTGGAGCACGGCAGTGTGGTAGAGCGGCGAGCAGACCAGGTGGACGTTGCCACCGCCCGGCCTGATCCCGAAGATGCCGAGGAATCCGCCCAGCGGGGTCTGCTCCGGGGGCCGGCCGGGCAGCGGGCGGCGGATGCCGCGCGGGCGTCCGGTCGTCCCGGAGGTGTAGTTCATCACCCAGCCGGTGGTCCGGTCGGCGGGCACCGCGGCCGACTGGCCGGCCAGCAGCTCGGCGTACGGGCGGAAGCCCGGCAGCTCGCCGACGGCGTAGCGGCGCTCCTTGGGCAGCCCGGCCTCGTCCGCCGCCGCGGTCGACGCCTCGGCGAAGCGCTCGTGCGCGATCAGCACCTTCGCCCCGCTGTCGGAGACGATCCAGGCGATCTCCGGGCCGACCAGGTGGTGGTTCACCGGCACCAGGTAGAAGCCCGCCTGGGTCGCGGCGAGGTAGGCGGTGAACAGCTCGACGCCGTTGGGCAGGACCGCGGCGAAGGCGTCGCCCTCGGTCAGACCGGCCTCGCGCAGCCCGTGCACCAGCTGGTTGGCGGCGGCGTGCAGCCGTCCGGCGGACCAGGGGGCGCCGTCCGGGGCGATCATGGCGATCCGGTCGTAGTCGGCGCCGGCCTGGGCCCAGAACCCGGTCGGCCCGGGCGCGGTGGTGCTCATGACTGCTCTCCCTCCGTCGCGACCCTGCGGTCGGCAAAGCCTCTGCCTGCGGCGATGCGGTCCAGCCGGGCCACCGCGCGTTCGAATCCCCTGGTCAGCTCGTCCATCACGGCCGCCACCGGACGCTCCTCGGTCATCTGGCCGACGATCTGCCCGACCGGGGTGCCGATCAGCTCGGCGGTCTCATAGGTCTGGATCCTGCTCACCGCGTCGGCGACCAGCAGCCCCTGCAGCGGCATCGGCAGCGGTCCCGGGCTGTCCGGCTGCTCCCAGGCGTCGGTCCACTCGGTGCGCAGCTGGCGGGCCGGCTTCCCGGTCAGCGCCCGGGAGCGGACGGTGTCGCCGGAGCCCGCCGCGAGGAGTTTGGCGCGCAGCACCGGGGAGGCGAGCTCCGACTCGGTGACGGTCAGCCAGACCGAGCCCAGCCAGACCCCCTCCGCGCCCAGCGCGATCCCGGCGGCGGCCTGGGCGCCGGTCCCGATGCCCCCGGCCGCGAGCACCGGCAGCGGGGCGACCGCGGCCACGATCTCGGGCACCAGCACCATGGTGCCGATCTCGCCGGTGTGGCCGCCGGCCTCGTGGCCCTGGGCGATCACCAGGTCGAGGCCGGCCTCGGCGTGGTGCCGGGCGTGCCGGGCGCTGCCGGCCAGGGCGGCGACCAGCACTCCGGCCGCGTGGGCGCGTTCGACCACATCGGCCGGCGGGTGGCCCAGCGCGCTGGCGAGCAGCTTGATCGGGTGCTCCAGGGCGACGTCGACATGGGAGCGGGCCACCTCCTCCATCCAGCCGGTGATCCGCCAGCCGGCCCGCTCCCCCTCGGGCAGGTCGGGGACGCCGTAGCGGGCCAGGGTCTCCCGGACGAAGGCGCGGTGGCCCTCCGGGATCATCGCCTCGACCTGGGCCACGGTGACGTTCTCGACCTTCTTGGCCGGCATCACCACGTCCACGCCGTAGGGCAGGCCGCCGACATGGGCGTCCATCCAGTCCAGCTCCTTGGCCAGCTCCTCCGCGCTGCCGTAGCGGACCGCGCCGAGGACGCCGAGGCCGCCCGCGCGGGTGATCGCGGCGGCGACGGCGGGGAAGGGCGTGAAGCCGAAGATGGCGTGCTCGATACCGAGCCGTTCGCTGAGTTCCGTCCTCATGGAGGGCAGCATGGCGCAGCGGCCCGAAGACCGGAAGAGATTTTCTGACGGTCAATCAGATATGTTGCGGGGCCCGCTTCGGATCGGCCCAGCTGCGGGTCAGCTCGGCCACCGCGGCGGTCTCCCGGACCACCCGCACCAGCGACACCGGGATCGGGCCCATCTCCAGGGCCCAGTCCGGCAGCGGCGGGTGGAGCCGGGCGACCGCGCCGGTGCGCCCGGCCGGGTTGAGCTGGTCCAGTCGGCGCAGCACTTCGCGGGCGTCGGCCGGGCGCTGCTCCGGGTCCTTGGCCAGCAGGTCCAGGACGATGTCCTCCAGCAGCCGGGGGATCTCCGGGCGGAGTTCGCGCGGCGGCCGGGGCGGGGTGTCCCGGTGGTCCAGCAGGATCACCAGCGGATCGCCGACCGAGAACGGCGGCGTGCCGACCAGCAGCTCGTACAGCACGCAGCCGAAGGCGTAGAGGTCGCTGCGGTGGTCGACGTCGGTGCCGTCGATCTGCTCGGGGGACATGTAGTACGGCGTGCCGACCGGGAAAGCGCCGCCGCCCAGCCGCGAGGTCAGCCCGGTGTCGCCGCCGAGCCGGGCGATGCCGAAGTCGCAGATCTTGACGGTGCCGTCGTCGGTGCGGATCAGGTTGCCCGGCTTGAGGTCGCGGTGGATCACGTCGCGGGCATGGGTGTACGCGAGCGCCGAGGCGATCTGCCGGGCCGTCGACAGGGCTTCGGCCAGCGGCAGCCTGCGGTCCGGGGCGGCGTCCAGCACCGCGCCCAGGTCACTGCCGTCCAGCAGCTCCATGACCAGGTACGGGGTGCCCTCGGCCTGGCCGAAGTCATGCACCACGGTGATGCCGGAGTGCTGCAGCCCGGCCGCGAGGCGGGCCTCGCGGCGGAAGCGCTCCTGCGTCAGCTCGGCCTGGCGCGGGTTGCGGTGCGGGGTCTCGGCGCGCAGCAGCTTGACCGCGACCGGGCGGCCCAGCGCCTCGTCCTCGGCGCGCCAGACCTCCCCCATGCCACCCCTGCCCAGCAGGCCCAGCAGCCGGTAGCGGCCCTGGATCAGGGTTCCTTCTTCCACCGGCCGCCGCCCCCGTCCGTTGCGCTGTGCTCTACCTCCACAGTAGTGCCGCAGGCAGTATCGCGGGCGTTCCGGACGCACGTGCGAGCGGGTCGGCCGCAGCCGGGGCCACCCGCCCCGGCCACCGCCCCGCCCCCGTCAGCCCAGGCCCACCCGGGCCGCCGCGGCGGCCCAGGCCCGCTCGTCTCCGCGCGGGGTGTAGTGGCGCAGGTGCTGGGTGTCGGCGACCAGGCGGCGCATCGCGGCCCGGTCCTGGACCAGTCCGTGGGCCCGGGCCTGGACCAGGATGTTGCCCAGCGCGGTGGCCTCGGTCGGACCGGCCACCACCGGCAGCCCGGTGGCGTCGGCGGTGAGCTGGCACAGCAGGTCGTTGCGGCTGCCGCCGCCCACCATGTGCACCACCCGGATGTCGCGGCCGGCCAGGTCGGCGGCCTGCCGCAGGGTGTGCCGGTGGGCCAGGGCCAGGCTCTCCAGGATGCAGCGGACCACCGCGCCCTGGCTCTCCGGCGGGGCCTGCCCGGTCCTGGCGCAGTACCCGGCGATGCGGGCCGGGATGTCGCCGGGGGGAAGGAACTCCGGCGCGTCCGGGTCGACCAGCGCGGCGAACGGCCGCGCCGCCGCGGCCTGGGCCAGCAGCGCGGGCAGGTGGGCGGGTTGCCCGTTCGCCTCCCAGGTCCGCAGGCTCTCGCTGAGCAGCCACAGCCCCATGATGTTGCGCAGGAACCGGATGGTCCGGTCGATGCCCAGCTCATTGGTGAAGTTCGCGGCGCGCGAGGCCTCGGTCAGCACCGGTGCGTCGAGCTCAAGACCGGCCAGGGACCAGGTGCCGCAGGAGATGTAGGCGAAGTCCGGGCCGGTGGCCGGCACCGCGACCACCGCCGAGGCGGTGTCGTGCGAGGCCACGGCGGTGACCTGGGTCGAGGCCGGCAGGCCGGTGTACCCGGCCACCTGCGGCAGCAGCCGGCCGACCGGGTCACCGGGACGGCGCAGCGGCGGCAGCAGCGCCGGGTCGATGGCCAGCGCCGCGAGGACCGGCCCGGACCAGTCCCCGCCGCGGGTGTCGTACAGACCGGTGGTGGAGGCGTTGGTGACCTCGGCCCCGGTGCTGCCGGTGAGCCAGTGCGTGAGCAGGTCCGGGATCAGCAGCAGGGTCCCGGCCGAGGCCAGTCGGCCGGGATCCTCGGCGGCGAGCTGGAAGACCGTGTTGAACGGCAGGTGCTGCAGCCCGCTGACCTGGTACAGCTCGGCCGCGCCGACCCGGTCCCAGACCTTGCCGACCGCCTGCTCGGTCCGCGGGTCCCGGTAGTGGTACGGGTTGCCGAGCAGGGCGCCGCCCGGGTCGAGCAGCCCGTAGTCGACGGCCCAGCTGTCGATGCCCACCGAGGCGATCCCGGTGGCGTCCCTGGCCGCCGCGCGCAGCCCGTCCAGCACGCCCTGGTAGAGCGCCAGGATGTCCCAGTGCAGCGCGCCGGGGAGCTGGACCGGGGTGTTGGCGAAGCGGTGCACCTCGGCGAGGTCCAGATTGCGCGGCCCCACCCGTCCGACGATGACCCGGCCGCTGCCGGCGCCGAGGTCGGCGGCGGCGAAGGCGGTCGGAAAGGCGGAGGACGGGGCTGGCACGGGCGGTCACCTTCGGAGTCGGGAACGAGGGAACGGGGGAACCGGTCGGGGACGGAGGAGGTCAGCGCAGGAACGCCGCGGCGACCCCGGCGTCCACCGGGATGTGCAGCCCGGTGGTGTGGCTGAGGTCCCCGCCGGTCAGCGCGAAGACCGCGTTGGCCACGTGCTCGGGCAGCACCTCCCGCTTGAGCAGGGTGCGCTGGGCGTAGAAGGCGCCGAGCTCGGACTCCTCCACCCCGTAGACGGCGGCGCGCTGGGCGCCCCACCCGGCGGCGAAGATCCCCGAGCCGCGCACCACCCCGTCCGGGTTGACGCCGTTGACCCGGATCCCGTGCTCCCCCAACTCCGCTGCCAGCAGCCGGACCTGGTGCGCCTGGTCGGCCTTGGTGGCGGAGTAGGCGATGTTGTTGGGCCCGGCGAAGACCGCGTTCTTGGAGGCGATGTAGACGATGTCGCCGCCGAGGCCCTGCTCGGCCATGATCCGGGCCGCCTCGCGGGAGACCAGGAAGGAGCCGCGCGCCATGATGTCGTGCTGCAGGTCCCAGTCCCGCGCGGTGGTCTCCAACAGCGGCTTGGAGATGGAGATCCCGGCGTTGTTGACCACCAGGTCCACCCCGCCGAAGGCCAGTGCGGCGGCCCGGAACGCCTCGGCGATCTGCTCCTCGCTGGTGACGTCCACGGTCACCGCCACCGCCCGGTCGCCGCCGCCGAGTTCACCGGCCACGGCCTCCGCGCTCTCGGCGTTGAGGTCGGCGACGACCACGCAGGCGCCCTCGGCGGCCAGCCGGTGCGCGATGGCCCGGCCGATGCCCGAGCCCGCGCCGGTGACCAGGGCGACCCGGGTCGCCAGCGGCTTGGCGGCGGGCATCCGCCGCAGCTTGGCCTCCTCCAGCGCCCAGTACTCGATCCGGAACTTCTCGGCCTCGGGGATGGGGGCGTACTCGGAGACGGACTCCGCGCCGCGCATCACCTGGACGGCGTTGAGGTAGAACTCGCCGGCCACCCGGGCGGTCTGCTTGTCCTTGCCGAAGGAGAACATGCCGACCCCCGGGACCAGGACGATCGCCGGGTCGGCGCCCCTGATCGCGGGCGAGTCGGCGGTGGCGTGGCGGTCGTAGTACGCCTGGTAGTCGGCCCGGTAGGCGGTGTGCAGCTCGCGCAGCCGGGCCACCGCCTGGTCCAACGGTGCGTCGGCGGGCAGGTCCAGGACCAGCGGACGGACCTTGGTGCGCAGGAAGTGGTCCGGGCAGGAGGTGCCCAGCGCGGCCAGCCGCGGGTGCTCGGCCCGGGCCAGGAAGTCCAGCACCGGTGCGGCGTCCGAGTAGTGGCCCAGCTGCGGGTGGTCGGTGGAGGCCAGGCCGCGGACGATCGGCGCCAGCGCGGCGGCGCGCTCCCTGCGCTCGGCCCGGGGCAGCGGGGCGTAGCCGTCCAGCAGCGGGCCGAACGGCTCGGCCCGGCCGTGGGCGGCGAGATAGGCCTCGGCGGTGCGGATGATGTGGAGCGAGTTGCGCTCGGCCTCCTCGCTGCTGTCGCCCCAGGCGGTGATGCCGTGGCCGCCCAGCACGCAGCCGATCGCCTGCGGGTTCGCGGACTTGATCGCGGCGATGTCCAGGCCGAGTTGGAAGCCGGGACGGCGCCAGGGCACCCAGGCGACGGTGTCGCCGAAGCACTCCCGGGTCAGCTTCTCGCCGTCGGCGGCGGTGGCCAGGGCGATGCCCGAGTCGGGGTGCAGATGGTCCACATGGGCCGCGTCGACCAGCCCGTGCATGGCGGTGTCGATGGACGGGGCCGCTCCCCCGCGGCCGTGCAGGCAGTAGTCGAACGCGGCGACCATCTCGTCCTCGCGCTCGACCCCCGGGTAGACGTCCACCAGGGCGCGCAGCCGGTCCAGCCGCAGGGCGGCCAGGCCCGCTTCGGTGAGGGTGCCGAGGTCGCCGCCGGAGCCCTTGACCCACAGCAGGTCCACCGGCTCCCCGGTGGCCGGGTCGGTGGCCGAGCCCTTGGCGGAGGTGTTGCCCCCGGCGTAGTTGGTGTTGCGCGGATCGGAGCCCAGCCGGTTGGAGCGCGCCAGCAGGGCGGCGACCTCGGGATGCGGAAGGGAAGTCATGGTGAGCAGTCCTTAGGTGTCGAGCGCCGGACAAGGGGACGGGCCGGGCCTACGCCCCCCAGCCGGCCTGGGTGCCGCCGACGCGTTCGGCGACGATCCGTTCGGCGTAGCCGGAGCGGGCGTAGGCGCCCATCGGGTCGGGGTCGAGCCCCTGCTCCTCCCGCAGTTCGGCCAGCAGCGGCCGGACGTCGGTGTTGTAGGCGTCCATCAGCACCGCGTTCGCGCCCAGCACGTCACCGGCCGCCTGGGCGACCGCCAGTGCGTCGGTGTCGACCAGCAGCGCCTTGGCGGTGGCCTCCTGAACGTTCGTCACCGAGCGGATCTGACCCGGGATCTTGGGCTCGATGTTGTGGCACTGGTCGAGCATGAAGGCGATGTCGGAGTCCTCGGCCAGCGCCCCGGCCGTCACCACCTCGAACAGGATGCGGAACAGCTGGAACGGGTCGGCCGCCCCGACGATGAGGTCGTCGTCGGCGTAGAAGCGGGAGTTGAAGTCGAACGCGCCGAGCTTGCCGGCCCGCAGCAGGAACGCCACGATGAACTCGATGTTGGTGCCCGGAGCGTGGTGGCCGGTGTCGACGCACACCTTGGCCCGGTCGCCCAGTTGCAGGCAGTGTGCGAAGGCGGTGCCCCAGTCCGGGACGTCCATGGTGTAGAAGGCGGGCTCGAACAGCTTGTACTCCAGGATCAGCCGCTGGTCGTCGCCGAGCCGCCGGTAGACCGCGTCGAGGGCCTCGGCCAGCCGGTCCTGCCGGGCCCTGATGTTGTCCTGGCCCGGGTAGTTGGTGCCGTCGGAGAACCACAGCTTGAGGTCCCGGGAGCCGGTCTGGTCCATCACGTCCACGCAGGCGAGCAGGTGGTCCAGGGCCTTGCGGCGGATCGCCGGGTTCGGGTTGGTGACGCTGCCGAGCATGTAGTCGTCGTCCTGGAACACATTGGCGTTGACCGTGCCCAGGGTGATCCCGGCGTCCTTGGCGGCCCGGCCCAGCACCTGGAAGTCGTCCACCTGGTCCCAGGGGATGTGCAGCGCCACGGTCGGCGCCACCCCGGTGTGGGCGTGCACCCGGGCCGCGTCCGCGATCTTCTCGAACGGGTCGCGCGGGACCCCGCGCTGGGCGAAGACCTTGAACCTGGTCCCGGAGTTGCCGAACGCCCACGACGGCAGCTCGATCTTCTGCGTCCGGAGGACGCTCTTCGCTGCCTCACGATCGGCCATGGATGGACCTGCTTTCGAGTTCTGGGTGAAAGGTGCTGAAAAGGGAGGCGGAGCAGCTGCGGCCGGGTCTCATACCGAGACCTCCACCAGTTCGATGCCGAGCAGGTCCGCGGTGGCGCGGAGCTGCGGGACCAGGTCGCCGGTGCCCAGCGCCCAGTGGTGCGAGATGCCGGTGGCGCTCCAGGCGTCGGTCCACTCGCCGGGGTCGCAGCCGAAGTCGACCCGGGAGGTGGTGTTGCCGATCCGCAGCAGCGGGCCCGGCACCACCCGGCCGGTGGAGGCGACGAAGCGGAAGGCCCCGTCCCGGAGTTGGGCGATCCCGAAGGCGGTGACCGGGCCGTGGGTCACATCGAACTCGACCGACACGCCCCAGCCGCGCTTGCCGTGGTAGACGCCCAATCCGCGCAGCAGCGGCTTCTTCTGACTGATCGCCAGATGTGCTGGACCGTCATGTCCCATCTCCACCACGTTGTCGTGGAAGTTGAGGGCCTGCAGTTCGGTGAAGGACCCGCCGCCGCCGAGCCGGTCGACCACCAGCATGGCCAGCGAGGTACGCAGTTCGTACTCGCCGGTGGTCGGCACGCCCCGGGCGGTGAGCAGCGAGGCGCCGAGGATCATGCCGGCCCCGAGCCGCTCGTGCTGCTCCCCGTCCAGGCCGCGGTGGTAGTAGGCGAGGCTGTCCAGGGCGAAGTCGTCCACCAGCCGGTCCAGGCCGACCGAGACCTTCGCGGCCCAGCGGAAGTCCTCCTCCTGGACGCTGGGGTCGACCTCGAAGACCTCCCCGGCCAGTGCGATCCGCGCGTCGACTTCGGCGTCGGTGACGGCGGCGACCCTGACCCGGAGGTCGTCGAACTCCAGCACCTCCATATGGCCGCCGAGGTTGGCCGGGACCAGGGTCAGATCGGTGGAGACGTCCAGCATGCCGGGGTAGAGGTGGCCCATCAGGCCGTGCCTGCCGTGCCGCAGCGCGCCCCTGACCCCGGCCGCCGCGATCCAGCGGCCGATCCTGGTCCAGGCCCGCTCGTCCTCGACGTAGCCGGACACCGAGCGGAACGGGATGCCGCAGCGCAGGAAGGCGTTGGCCATCTCCGGCAGCGGGCAGGCCCCGCAGTAGGCCAGCCACTGGCCGGTGTCGAAGCCGGCGTGGTCCATCGACTCGGTGGGCTGCAGGTTGATCAGCAGCACCGGTGCGCCGCTGCGCTGGGCGATCGGGACCAGCATCGAGGCGGTCATGTAGGTGGTCAGGAAGCCGACGATGAGGTCGCAGCCGGCCACCCGCAGCTGTTCGGCGGCGCGGGCCCCGTCCTGGGCGTCGGAGATGAAGCCGACGTCGACCACCTCGCAGTCGAGCGCCCGCATCCGTTCGGCCACCCGGGCGGCCGAGCACTGCAACTGCGGCAGCAGCTCCGGGAACTGCGGCCAGTAGGCGCCGAGCCCGCCGGAGACCAGGCCGACCTTGGTGCGCCGGGCCGTGGTGCGCCGCAGGCCGCCGAGGGCGGCGTCGAGTGTCGTGGTCATCGGTTCTGTCCTTCTGCGAGCGTGTGCAGTTGTCCTTCGAGGTGGAACACCTGGTCGAGCAGTTGCAGGCCGTGGTCGGGCCGGCCGCCGCCCAGGCCGGTGAAGAAGCGGCTCATCTCGGCCTGCCAGCGGGTGTTCACCTCGGTGGCCTCCATGGCCAGCTGGGCTGCCGTCAGGTCCTCGGCCTCGACATAGCCAACCAGCAGTCCGTCGTCGCGGGCGAAGAGCGAGTAGTTGTGCCAGCCTGCCTCGGCCAGCGCGGCGAGCATCTCGGGCCAGACCCGGCGGTGGCGTTCCCGGTACTGGTCGAGCAGCTCCGGCCTGACCCGCAGCAGAAAGCAGTAGCGGTTCATGGCATCCCCTCTGCGGTGCCGGCGGCGGCGCCGGGCCGGTCGCGGGACCGGCCCGGCGCCGAGCGGCATCAGAAGTTGAACTGGTCGATGTTGGAGGCGTCGAACACGGTGGGCGGGCCGAGCACGACCGAGGCGCCGGTGCTCCCGCTCGGGGCCAGCACCGTGAAGCTGCCGAGCGTTCCGGCCTTGAAGGTGGACCCGGCCTGCAGGCTCGCGCTGCCCGAGGCCAGCGAGACCGCGGCGTAGCCGGCCAGGTAGCCCAGGTTGGAGGGGTTCCACAGCTCGAAGGACTTGACCGTGCCGTCCTTGACGTAGGACTTCATCTGCGAGGGCAGGCCGAGTCCGGTCAGGGTGACCTTGGCGGCGACGTCCTTGTGGGTGGACAGGTACTGCGCGGCCGTGGAGATGCCCACCGTGGTCGGCGAGATGATGCCCTTGAGGTTCGGGTAGGCGGAGAGCAGGCCCTGAAGCACCGTCAGCGAGGTGGCCGGGTCGTCGTTCCCGTACACCGTGCTGACCAGCTTCATGTTCGGGTACTTGCTCAACTGCTGCTTCATGTAGCCGATCCAGGCGTTCTGGTTGGTCGCGCTGGCGGCGGCCGAGAGGATCGCGATCTGGCCGGTGCTGTTGATCTCCTTGGCCAGCAGGTCGACCTCGGAGGTGCCGATGGTCTGCGTGTCCGCCTGGTTGATGAACAGGTGGGCCGGGCTGCTGCCGCAGTTGATGTCGGAGTCGAAGGAGACGATCTTGATGCCGGCCTGCGCCGCCTGGTTCAGCGACGGGCAGAGCGCGGACGGGTCGTTGGCGGCGATCACGATCGCCGAGGCGTGGGCCTGGATCGCGGCCTGGATCGAGGGGATCTGGGCCGCCGCGGTGTCGGCGGTGCCGCTGCTGACCACGACCTTGCCGCCGACCTCCTTGAGCGCCTTCTGGCCGCCGACGTCCGCCAGCACCTCGTAGGGGTTCTGGGTGTCCTTCGGGATGAAGTACACCGTCTGCCCGGCCTTGACCCCGGTCGCGGTCGGCGCGCCGGTCGGGTCCCCGCTGGTGGAGGCCGAGGAGCTACAGGCCGCGAGCGTGGTACCGGCCAGGGTCAGGGCGAGGGCGACGGCCGCCCTGCGGCGCACCGTTCTGACTGCGATCATGGCTGTCTTCTCTCATTTGCGTTGGTGGGAGCACAGAGTGGTTGGAGAAGGTTCGAGCGAACCGCCGGAGTTCAGCGGTGGCGTTGGGCGCGTGCCCTGATCCGGCGGACGGCTTCTCCGCTGTTGGGCACGACGACACTGATCAGCAGCAGCACACCGGTGACGATGTTCTGCACCTCGGCCTTGACGCCCATCTGGGTCAGGGCCTGCTGCAGGCAGCCGACGATGACCACGGAGAGCACGACGCCGATGACGGTGCCGCGTCCGCCGAAGATCGACACTCCGCCGAAGAGCACGATGGCCACGACATTGAGTTCGAGCCCGGTGCCCGCGTCATAGCTGACCGAGGAGTTCTTGAGGGTGAGCAGGATCCCGGCGAAGGCGCACAGCACCCCGGAGACCACGTAGAGGCCGAACTTGATCCGGTTCACCCGGATGCCGGAGAAGTGCGCCGCCTCGGGCTGCAGTCCGATGGCGACGATGGAACGTCCCATCGGGGTGGCGTGCAGCACCACGCCGCAGACCACCGCCAGCACCAGGAAGATCGCACCGGACCAGGCGAGTTCGGTGCCCGCGATCGGCATCACGCCGATCTTCGTCAGCGACGGCGGGAACCCGGTGATGGTGCGGGGCGCGAGGATGATCTCGGCGAGGCCGCGGAACAGCGTGAGCGTCCCGATGGTCACCGCGATGGACGGCAGCCCCAGCTTGGCGACCAGCACCCCGTTCAGCGCCCCGCCGGCCGCGCCGACCAGCAGCGCGGCGGCCATCGCCGCCCAGATCGACCAGCCCGACTGGAACAGCGAGCCCATCACGGTGCCGGACAGCCCCAGCATGGACGCCACCGACAGGTCGATCTCGCCGGTGACGACGATCAGCGTCAATGGCAGCGCCATGATCGCGATCTCGCCCATGTTCAGGCCGACGTAGAAGAAGTTCGTGCTGTTCAGGAAGTTCGCCGACTGCTCGGCGCCGAAGATCAGCACCCCGATCAGGACGAAGACCAGCGCGGACTCCCAGCGCACCAGCGCGCGCCACAGCGGCTGCCCGCTGTCGTCGGTGCCGCGGTAGACCGCCGCGGCCTCCGGCTTGGTGGTGAGGTCAGGTGTCACGGTGGGCTCCCTTGGCCGACTGCAGGCTGCGGGCGACCCGCAGGCTCAGCCAGCGGTCGAAGGCGATGGCGGCCAGCAGCAGCCCGCCGGCGATCGCCTCGTTCCAGAAGGACGAGATCTTGGCGGCGACCAGCGCCTGGTTGATCGTGTTCAGCAGCAGGGCGCCGAGGGCGGCGCCGAGCACGGTCCCGCTGCCGCCGAAGATGGCGACCCCGCCGACCACCACCGCCGACACCACGGTCAGCTCGTAGCCGTTGCCGCCGGTGACGTCGATCTGCGCGTGCAGGGCCAGGAACAGCGCCCCGGCCAGGCCGGCCAGCGTCCCGCTGATCACAAAGGCGCTGAACACCCGGCGCCCGCTGGGGATCCCGGCCAGCGCGGCGGCGTCCGGGTTGGAGCCGATGGCGTAGAGGTCGCGGCCGGAGCGGAAGGTGCGCATCGCGTAGCCCACTGCCGCCACCACGACCGCCACGATGATCGCCAGCCAGGGCACGCCCAGCACGGTCTGGTAGCCGACCTCGGTGAACGCCTTGGGGATCGAGCCGGGGTCGATGGTCTTCCCGTTGACGATCACCCCGTCCACGCCCCTGACGATGTAGAGCATGGCCAGGGTGACCACCAGGCTGGGGACCCGGGTGACCGTGGTGATCAGCCCGTTCACCGCGCCGATCAGCGCGCCGACGGCCATCCCGAGCAGGAAGCCGAGCAGCACCGGGAAGTGCGCGTTGTGCTTGAAGACGTCCCCAACGATGTAGGCGGACAGGCCCACGATCGAGCCCACCGACAGGTCGACGTTGCGGGTGACGATCACCAGCGTCTCGCCGACGCCGAGCAGCGCGATCAGCGAGGCCCCGGTCAGCAGCTGCTGGATGCTGGACGCGCCGGCGAAGGCGTGGTTGCTCAGCGTGGTGACCACGAACACCAGCACGATGGCCACCCCGATGCCCAGCTCACGGGCTCGGAGCAGGGAGCCCCCGCGGACCGCCCGCTGGGTCGGCACCGGCTTGGCGGCGAGTTGGGTGCTCATGGCGCCACCGCCGCGAGTCCGGTGGCGGCACGCATGATCGAGTCCTCGTCGGCCTCGTCCCGGCCGAGCTCGGCGGTGATCCGCCCCTCGTGCAGGACCAGGACCCGGTCGGCCATGCCCAGCACTTCCGGTAGTTCGGACGAGATCATCAGTACCGCCATTCCGTCGGAGACGAGCCCGTCGAGGATCCGGTGCACCTCGGCCTTGGTGCCGACGTCGATGCCGCGGGTCGGCTCGTCGATGATCAGCAGTGACGGGCCCCGAGCCAGCCACTTGCCCAGCACGACCTTCTGCTGGTTCCCGCCGGACAGGGTGGAGACCGGATTCCGCATCCGGCCGAACTTCAGTTGCAGCCGCTCGGCCCAGGTCAGCGCGAGCGCGCTCTCGGCGCCGCGGCGGATCAGGCCGAGCCGGCGCAGCCGTCCCAGCGAGGCCAGGGCCACGTTCTGGTCGATGCCCATCTCCATCACCAGGCCCTGCTGCCGGCGGTCCTCGGGCACCAGCGCCACCCCGGCGGCCATCGCCGCCCGCGGGTCGCCGTTCGGCAGCTCACGGCCGCCGACCCGGACCGTGCCGGAGGTACGCCGGTCGATGCCGAAGACGGCCCTGGCGACCTCGCTGCGCCCGGCCCCGACCAGGCCGGCCAGGGCGACGATCTCGCCCCGCCGCACGGTCAGGCTGATGTCCTCGAACACGCCCTGCCGGTTGAGGTGCTCCACCTCCAGGACCACCTCGCCGGGCGTGGTCTTGGTCTTGGGGAAGAGCGCGTCCAGGTCCCGGCCGACCATCGAGCGGATGATGGAGTCGACGGTGACCTCCTCGACCGGCGCGGTGCTGACGAAGCGGCCGTCCCGCATGATCGTCACCCGCTGGCAGCTGGCGAAGACCTCCTCCAGGCGGTGCGAGATGAAGAGCACCGCGGCGCCCTGGGCCCGCAGCGTGCGCATCACCTCGAACAGCCGGTCGACCTCGACCGAGGTGAGCGCGGCGGTCGGCTCGTCCATCACCAGCACCTTGGCGTCCAGTGACAGCGCCTTGGCGATCTCGACGATCTGCTGGTCGGCGACGGACAGGCCGCGGGCCTGGCGGTCCGGGTCCAGCTCGACGCCGAGTCGGGCGAAGACCTCGCCGGCCGCCCTGTTCATCGCGGCCCGGTCGATGCGGCGCCCGCTGCGCTGCGGCTGGCGTCCCATGAAGATGTTCTCCGCGACGCTGAGGTCGGGGAACAGGGTGGGCTCCTGGTAGATGATCGAGATACCGGCGGCCTTGGACGCCGCCGGACCCGACAGCACCACCGGCCGCCCCTCGATCAGCAGCTCCCCGCTGTCGGCCTGGTGCACACCGGCGAGGATCTTCACCAGGGTCGACTTTCCCGCCCCGTTCTCACCCAGCAGCGCATGGGACTCGCCGGGGTACAGGGTGACCGAGCCGTCCTCCAGGGCGCGCACCGCGCCGAAGCGCTTGGCCGCTTTCCGGAGGACGAGCAACGGCTCCGTACCTTTCGGATCGTTCATCCTGATCTGGATCCTCACCTCGTTGTGAAACCTTTCAGTGATGGGCTCGGACGCTAGCCGCTGTCGAACGAACGCGTCAAGGACATGTGTCGTTTTCGTTACCGTGCAAGTTCTGAACAGGTACGGACCAGCGCCCCCGGGGCCCCTCGGACCCGCCCCGTCCGCCCGCGCCCGGCGCCGAAGGTGACGGTGGCGGACCGCGGATCCGCTGCTACCATCCACCGAGGATGAACCCTTTCATTTCAAGTTGGTCCTCGGCCTGCCCGTCGAGGGTCGTCCCGGCTTCCGGCGCGGAGGAGTACGGCAGTGAATCAATTCAGCTGCGGCAGGCCGAACGTCGAATTTGCGCTGATATGACCCAGTCCAACCGCCGCAGAGTGGGCATCAAGGACGTGGCCCGGGCGGCCGGGGTCTCCATCGGCACCGTCTCCAACGTCATCAACCAGTCCCGGACCGTGTCGCCGGAGAACCGGGAGCGGGTGCTCGCCGCCGTCGAGCGGCTCGGCTACGTCCGCAGCGAGTCGGCCCGGCAGCTGCGGGCCGGCCACAGCCGGATCGTGGCGCTGCTGGTGCTGGACATGGGCAACCCCTTCTTCGTGGAGATCGCCCGCGGCGCCGAGCGCGCCGCCCGGGAGTCCGGGTTCGGCGTCATGGTCTGCAACAGCGCGCAGAGCGCGACCGAGGAGGCCGAGTACCTGTCCCTGTTCGCCGAGCAGCGGGTGCGCGGGCTGCTGATCACCCCGGCCGACCCGACCGGGCGCACGCTGGAGTCCTTCCGCCGGCACCGGATCCCCTTCGTCCTGGTCGACCGGCAGGCCGCCGGCGCCGAGGAGTGCTCGGTCTCGGTGGACGACGTGGCCGGCGGCACTCTGGCGGTGCGGCATCTGCTGGCCTCGGGCCACCGCAGCATCGCCTACGTCAGCGGACCGCCCGAGCTGTCCCAGGTCCGCGACCGCCGCACCGGCGCGCTGGCCGCCCTGGCCGAGGCCGGGCTGCCGCCGGACAGCCTGGTCGAGCTCTCCAGCACCCACCTGGACGTCGCCTCCGGCCGCGACGCGGGGGCCAGGCTGCTCGGCCTCACCCAGCGGCCGACCGCGGTGTTCTGCGCCAACGACCTGCTCGCCCTCGGCGTGCTGCAGACGATGTACGCGGCGGGGGTCTCGGTGCCCGGCGAGATGGCGATCGTCGGCTACGACGACATCGAGTTCGCCGCCGCCGCGGCCGTCCCGCTCACCTCGGTCCGGCAGCCCACCGCCACCCTCGGCGCGCTGGCCGCCGGGCTGCTGCTGGAGGAGACCGGCGAGCAGGCCGACCAGCACCGGCACCAGCAGCTGGTGCTGCAGCCCGAGCTGGTGGTCCGCAGCTCCAGCCTGAGCGGCTCGGGCTCAGGCTCGGCCTCGGGCAGTCCCGGGCAGGGCGGGCGCTGATCAGGCCGCACGCTGATCAGGCGCACGCCGATCCGGTCGCACCGCGCGACGGCCGAACGGCGCCCTGGCGCCGGGTGAATCGTTATGCTCTGTGCCGGGACGTGCGAGCGGCGGAAGAGGTTGCGGCGGATGGGCAGTGGCGCGGGGATCAAGGACGTGGCCAGACAGGCCGGCGTCTCGGTCGGGACCGTCTCCAACGTGATCAACAAACCCGACCTGGTCTCCGAGGAAACCCGGCTCCGGGTCCGCGCGGTCATCGAGCGGCTCGGCTACGTCCGCAGCGAGTCGGCCCGGCAGTTGCGGGCAGGCCACAGCCGGATCGTCGCGCTGCTGGTGCTGGACATGGGCAACCCCTTCTTCGTCGACGTCGCCCGCGGCGCCGAGCGCACCGTGCGCGAGGCCGGGCTGGGCGTGATGGTCTGCAACAGCGCCCAGAGCACCGCCGAGGAGTCGGACTACCTGGAGCTGTTCGCCGAGCAGCGGGTCCGCGGCGTGCTGATCACCCCGGCCGACGCCGCCGGGGACAACCTGGACGCGCTGCGCCGCAACGGCATCCCCTACGTCCTGGTCGACCGGGCGGCGCCGACCCCCGACATGTGCTCGGTGGCCGTGGACGACGTGGCCGGCGGCGCGCTGGCCGCGCAGCACCTCATCTCGGCCGGACACCGCAGCTTCGCCTATGTCGCCGGACCCCCCGGACTGAAGCAGATCAGGGACCGCAGGGACGGCGCGCTCGCCGCGCTGCACCGGGCCGGACTGCCCCCGGAATCGATGCTGGAGATCTACGGCGAACGCCTGGACGTGGCCGCCGGACGGGACGCCGGGGCCAGGCTGCTCGGCCTCAACCCCCGCCCCGCCGCCGTGTTCTGCGCCAACGACCTGCTCGCCCTCGGCGTGCTGCAGACCATGTACGCGGCCGGGGTGCACGTGCCCGGGGAACTGGCCCTGGTCGGCTACGACGACATCGAGTTCGCCGCCGCGGCGGCCGTCCCGCTCACCTCGGTGCGCCAGCCGGCCCAGGCGATGGGCCGGCTGGCGGCGGAACTGCTGCTGCAGGAGACCGGGGTCGACGCCGAGTCCCACCAGCACCAGCAGGTGATCCTGCAGCCGGAGCTCGTGGTCCGCAGCTCCAGCCTCGGCCCGCGCTGACGGGACTCATGGCTCATGGCGGTCAGGACGTGAGGTAGCAGGACTTCGCCACGCCGGGGAGCGGATCGTTGCCGAAGGCCGTGTTGGTGCAGGCGGCGCCGCCGGTGAAGGTCCGGTAGAGGTAGTCGCCGTCCGCGCCGTACGCCACCGTCCGCTGGCCGCTGAAGCCACAGGTCCCGTTCTCAGCAGCACAGTTGACGGGGTATCCGGTCGGCCCGCCGCTGGTCCGGGTGTAGCAGGTCTTGGCCACCCCGTAGAGCGGGTCGACACCGAGGGTGTCGGTGTCGCAGGTGGTGGAGCCGTTCGACCGGCCGAGCCAGAACGCGCCGTTGGCCCCGAAGGCGATGGGCTGCGCCCCGGTGACCGCGCAACTGCCGTGCTCGGCGGCGCACGCGGTCCAGTTGCCCGCGGGGGCTCCGGTCGGGGCGACGTAGCAGTTCTTCGCCACGTTCGGCAGCGGGTCGGTGCCGAAGGCGCCGCTGGTGCAGGCCGTGCTTCCGGTGACGCTCTGGAACCGGAACGCCCCGTTGAGGCCGTAGGCGACCTCCCGGGTCCCGCTGACCGGGCAACTGCCGTTCTCCGCAGCACAGAGGGTGTAGCCGGACGGCCCTCCGGCCGGGGCCAGGTAGCACGACTTGAGGACGTTGGAGGCCGGATCGATGCCGCCGAAGGAGGCGGTGGAGCAGGCCGTGGCCTTGTTGACGCTGCTGTAGCGGTAGTCGCCCGCGCCGTAGGCCATCACCTGGGTCCCGTTGGGCGTGCAGGTTCCGCCCTCGGTGGCGCACAGGGTGTACCCGGCCGGCAGGGCGGAGCCGGTGACCGAGCCGGTGACCGAGGTGGTGAACGGCGCGGGGGTGCCGAGGCCGGTGGCCGACACCGTGTAGCTGCCGGCGGCCACACCGGTCAGTTGGATGTAACTCCCGTCGGTGGAACCGCCGGTGAGCCCGGCCCCGGCATGGAACGCGCCGCCGCTCCAGACCGTGGCGCCGTTGACGGTGATGCTGACGGCGGACGAGCCGTAGGTCGGCACACCGAGGGTCCCGGTGGTCCCGGCCGGGCTGCTCAGGGTCTCGGCGAGGGTGCCGGCGGTGGCGTCGTAGTCCCACGAGCCGGTGACCGAACCCTGCGGCAGGGTGATGCTGCCCTCCACGTGGGTCAGGTCACCGGGGTGCGGGCCGAAGCCGTACTGGCTGGTGCCGGTCGGCGACAGGCCCAGCACGTAGAAGGTCAGCGCGGAGGTCGGACCGGTGGCCCAGCCGTGCGCCAGGCTCATGTACGTGCCGCCGTAGTCGAAGGAGCCGTCCGAGCGGAGGCCCTCCCAGAAGGTGCTGCCGGTGCCGTTCGGGCTGTTGAGCATGTAGCCCCACTCACGCCGGATCAGAGTGAGGGCGTCGGTGTCGTCCCCGGCCACGAAGTGCGCCTGCACCTCCATCGAGCCGGGGAAGGTGCCGATCGCGCCGCCGTCCTTCTCCGGGCTGGCCGCACCGTAGTTGTTCCACCGCGCCGCCAGCGCGTGCGCGACGGCGGTGTTCTTCGCGGCGCTGTCGGTCAGCCCGTACCAGACCGCCAGCGAGTTGCCGTCCTGCGGATACAGCGTGCTGGTCGGGTTGTCGCGGTAGAGGCCGACCGTGCTGTTCCAGAGCCGCTGGTTCACCGCGGCCTTCAGCGTGGCGGCCTGCTGCTGCCAGGTCGCGGCGTGGGCGGAGTCGCCCTCGACGTTCGCGAGACCGGCCCCGCCGATCAGGGCCGCGTAGAGCAGCGCGTTGGCCTCGATGTTCTCGCCGCCCTGGTCGCCGCGGGCCCAGTCGTTGGTCCCGGTGACGTTCAGCAGGCCGTTGCCGTCGATCTTGGCGGTGATGAAGCCCATGCCGAGCTTGTACTGGTTCCAGACCGAGTTGAGCCAGGTCCGGTCGCCCGAGTAGGTGTAGTAGGTCGAACTGCCGATCAGGGTCCAGGTGTGGTACGTGTCCGAGCCGTAGAAGTTGACCGCGGGGCCGCCGTACTCCAGCTCACCGGTCGAGGCGTTCTGGTGCTGGTAGAGGGAGTTGAGGGCGTTCTTGGTGGAAACGATGTCGTCGGTGGAGGCGTACTCGGTCGGCAGCGAGACGCCCAGGTCGCCCGGCCACACCGCGCGGTCGCGCTTGGCGCCGTCGCTGAGCACCCCCGCCCCCGAGCCGATCACGGCGTTGTTCTCCCACCCGGACGCGGGCGGCGGATAGGCCCGGCCCTGGGTGGGGTCGATGGTGTCCATCTGGACCGTGTAGGCGCCCGCGTACCAGATCCGGTTGAGCAGCGCGTCGTTGGAGTAGAAGTAGTTCGGGTAGCTGCTCGGGTTGCTCATCCCGGCGGCGCCGGTGAAGGCCAGCGACACCCCGCTCAGGTCGACCCAGCCGGACGTGCCCATGAAGACCGTCAGATACCGGAAGCCGCCGCGCAGTTTGTCGGTCGGCATGGTGTAGCTGCCGGCCCCGTTCACGGTCGTCCGCAGGGCGCCGTCGGTGCCGGAGCCGGAGTAGACGGTGCCGCTGCTCAGGTCGCTGGTGGTGCCGACGTAGAGCGAGGACTCGCTGAACGCCAGCCCGACCTGCTGGCCGCTGCCGCTGGCCCCGGCGAACCTCAGCGTCACCAGGCCGCCGACCTCCTTGCCGAAGTCCAGCACCAGGTAGGAGTTCGTCCCGGAGATCCGGGTCGACGCCCCGGAGAGGACGTTCTGCGGCGAGCCCACCGACCCGGAGGTGCCCTGGACCGCGACCGGCGCCAGCGTCCGGCTGGACGGCGCGTAGATGTACGCGTCCCCCGCGGAGCGGCCGAGCGGCGCGGCCGGGGCGGCCGGGGCGGCTTGGGTGGCCGGGGCGGCTTGGGTGGCCGGGGCGGCTTGGGCGGTCAGGCCGGCCTGCGCGAAGGTCCGCGGGCCGGCCGTCGCGGTGGCACTCGCCACCAGGGTGAAGGCAGCGCAGAGTACGGCGCACACAGCGGCGACGAACCAGGGCCGACGCAGCCCGGGGAATTGCCAACGGTCTTGCCGGGGCGGGTGGTTCGAAGGGCGGGGAGCAGCATCCATAACCTTGGTCCTCCTCGGGCGGGCGCACGCCTCATTGACTGAAACGTTTCAGCCATGCCGCACGAGGGGAACGTATGAGAGGTCCCTGTCAAGCGTCAATAGATTCGACCGACTCCGCGACAGTTGACCCCCATGGGCGCGGAAACAGCGGCCCCGCCCCCGTGGCGCCAACGTCCGGGGGCGGCCCGGCGTCGCCCGCCCCACCCCGTCCACGACACCCGCGCCCGCGCCGGCGCTGTCGCCTCGGCACCGGCCCCGGCTGTCGCTGTCGCTGTCGCTGTCGCCCGAAGCGACCACGCGGCTAGCGGCGCACGCGGGGCATGCCGAGGCCGATCCAGGAGATGATCTCGCGCTGGATCTCGTTGTTGCCGCCGCCGAAGGTGAAGATCACCGCGCTGCGGTAGCCGCGTTCCAGGTTGCCCTGGAGCACCGAGCCGGCTGAGCCCTCCTTCAGCGGTCCCGCCGCGCCGACCACCTCCATCAGCCAGGAGTACGCGTCGCGGCGGGCCTCGCTGCCGTAGACCTTGACGGCCGAGGCGTCCTGCGGGGTGAGCACATCGCGCTGGACCGCGTCCACCATCTGCCAGTTGAGCAGTTTCACGGCGTCCAGCCGGGTGTGCGTACGGGCCAGCCGCTGGCGTACCCAGGGCAGGTCGACGACCCGCCTGCCACCGCTCAACTCGGTGTCGCGGGCCCACTGCTGGACCTCGGCGAGGGCCCGGTTCGCCATCGTGGTGTGGGCGGCGAGGGTGACCCGCTCGTGGTTCAGCTGATTGGTGATCAGCCGCCAGCCCTGGTTCTCGGCGCCGACCCGGCGGCTGACCGGGACCCGGATGTCCTGGTAGTAGCTGGCGGTGGTGTCGTGCCCGGCCAGGGTGCGGATGACGGTGCTGGAGTAGCCGGGGTCGGTGGTGTCCACCAGCAGCATGCTGATGCCCTTGTGCGCCGGGGCGTCCGGGTCGGTGCGCACGGCGAGCCAGACCCAGTCGGCGGTGTCGCCGTTGGTGGTCCAGATCTTCTGCCCGTTGACCACGTACTCGTCGCCGTCGCGGACCGCCTTGGTCTTCAGCGCGGCCAGGTCGGTGCCGGCGTCGGGCTCGGAGTAGCCGATGGCGATGTCCAGCTCACCGGCCAGGATCCGGGGCAGGAAGTACGCCTTCTGCTCCTCGGTGCCGAACTTCATGATCGAGGGTCCGACCGTGTTCAGCGCCATGATCGGCAGCGGGACGCCGGCCTGCGCGGCCTCGTCGAAGAAGACGAACTGGTCCACCGGGCTCATCCCGCGACCGCCGTACTCGACCGGCCAGCCGACGCCGAGCCAGCGGTCGGCGCCGAGGCGGCGGTTCACCTCGCGGTAGAAGGTCTTCTGCCGCTTGGGGTCGTTGAGCCGCCCGTGCGCCTCCGGCGGCATCAGCTCGGCGAAGTACGCGCGCAGTTCGGCGCGGAGTCGCTGCTGCTCTGGCGTGTAGTCGAGGTGCATCGCGGTCCCCTCGGGTCGGCACGGTCTGGTGACCGGAGGTCACGCTAGAACACGTTCTAGAAGAAGGGAAGGCACGCGCCGCGCAAGCGCCTGCCCGCGCGGCGCGGCGGCCGGAGGGGTCAGGCGACCTAGTTTGGTGGGGTGGTACGGAGTCAGGGAGTGGCGGATATGGGTGGCGAGGCGCGGGTGATGGCGTTGCGGCCGGAGGCGGAGGACACCGGCGAGGACGTGGCGGTGGTACCGGCCGCACGCACGCTGCGGGTGCTGCCGCTGGCCGGGCTCGACCGGGTCGGCGTGGTTCTGGTGTCGCACAGCGCACGGGTCGCGGACGCCGTGGCCGCGCTCGCGGTGGAACTGCTCGGCACCGGCGACCCCGGTCCGCTGGCCACCGCCGGCGGGGACGGGGACGGCGGGACCGGCACCAGCGCCGCGCTCGTCGTGGCCGCCGCGAAGCAGGCCGACCAGGGCATGGGCGTCGCGGTCCTGGTCGACCTGGGCAGCGCGGTGACGACAGTTCAGGAGGTCCTGGCCAACGCCGAGGCCCGCGGGCTCCCCTTCCCGGTACGGCTCGCCGACGCGCCGTTCCTGGAGGGCGCGGTCGCCGCGGTGGCCACGGCCGCCGCGGGCGGTGACCTGGCGGCGGTGATCGAGTCCGCCGAGGACGGCTACGTGGTGCGCAAACTCTGAGCCCGCCGGACGGCCTTCCGGACGGCCGGGTCGAGGTCCGGGTCGAGGGTACGGGTGGGGCCCTGGGCCAGGTCGTGGTCCGGGTCGAGGTCAGGGTCGTGGGCCGAGCCGGCGGCGGGGCCGTAACCGGGGTCGAGGTGGAAGTGGGCCTCGGCGTCGCCGCTGAGCGCGTGCCGCAGTCGGTGCAGGGCGAGCGGGCCCAGGGCCTCCGGCAACGCGTCCGGGTGGAACCAGCCCACCTCGAGTGACTCGTCGTCATTGACCCGCGCCTCGCCGCCGACCGCGCGGCAGAGGAAGGTCAACTCCAGGTACTGCGCCTGGTCGCCGTTGGCGTGCACGATCGGGTTCGAGACGGACACCCCGGTCAGCCGCACCGGGACGGCCCGGACGCCGGTCTCCTCCAGGCACTCCCGCGCGGCGGCGTCGGCGGGCTGCTCGCCCGGATCGATGATGCCGGAGATCAGCGCCCAGTGCCCGGTGTCCGAGCGGCGTCCGAGCAGCACCCGCCCATCGTCGTCGAGGACGACCGCGGTGACGCCGGACATCCACAGCGGGCGGTGGCCGATGGCGGTGCGCAGCTCGCGCACGAACTCAGGGATGGGCATGACCCGAGACTATCCGGCACGGAAACGGAGACCGAACAGCGAACCACGGCCGGACCACATGCGATGAGCTGGGGTGTCATGGACAGCGAATCTTTGTGCGGGGCAGCGCCATTCGGCCGGTCACGGTCTACCGTAGGGCTCGCCCCGACCAGGGACGGCTGCTGCGCCGCACCGCCAGGGGGATCCGCGCTGGGGGTGGAATGAAGGCCGTCGGCAGGTCGCCGTCCGAGCCGATCTCGGTCGTCCCCCACGGCACCGAGAGCTCCGCGGCCGACGTGATCGGGGCCCTGCTGCTGGCCGGATGCGCCACCTGGACCCTCTACACCGCCGCCGGACGCGACACCCACCCCGAGGGCGTCCTGCTGGGACTGCTCGCCGTCGCCGCCGGATACGCGGGCGGACGCGTCGCCGGAGCCGTCGTCCCGGTCGGCGCGCCGGCCGTGGTGGCCCTGGCCGTCGGCGCGTTCGCCCTGCTCGTCCCCGGCGGCCTCTCCGGCGACCCGGCCGCGCTCCCGCTGCACGACATGGACGCGGACGGTGCGCTGCTGGCACTCGCGGTCGGCGCGGCCTGCTGCGCGGCGCATGCGGCACACGCGGCGCATGCCGAGCACGTCGTGTCTGCGGCGCATGCGGCGTCTGCGGCGCGGGGGGAGGGGAGGGGGCAGGGGCGTCGGCAGGGGCCGGGCCGGGGCTGGAATCGGCTGCTGCTGGGTGGGCTGGCCCTCGGGATCACCGCCGAGGCGCTGGCCACGGGCTCGGTGGCCGGCCTGCTGGCCTGCGGTGCGGCGCTGGTCGTGGCCGGGTCGGCGACCTTCGCCCGACGCCGGGTCCCGGTCCTGGTGCTGCTCGCGCTGTGTGCGGGCCTGGCCGCCGGGGCACCACTGCTACTGGCCCGCCCGAGCGGCCCGCCCGGGGTGCTCAGCAGCGCCACCCCGCTCGCCGACCAGCGCGAGGCACTCTGGCACGACGCCGTGCACGAGGCCGCGGGGGCACCGCTGCGCGGTGTCGGGCCCGGACGGTTCGCCGAACTCAGCCCCGCCGCACAGGAGTCGGCGACACCCGGCGGCGCCTCCTCGGCGGTACTGCAGGCCGCGGCGGAGCAGGGCATACCGGGGGTGTGCCTGCTGGCCGGGTCCTTCGGCTGGATGCTGTGGACACTCCGACGCTCCCCCGGGCCCACGGCGGTCGTCCTCACCGCCGCCGGCGCGCTCACCGCGCTCGCGGCCGAGGCCGCGGTCAGCCCGGTACTGAGCTACCCGGGGATAACAGCCGGCGCCGGCCTCCTGGTCGGCTTGGCCACCGCCCGCCCACTGTCCCAGCCGCAACTGCAGGCGCAGGCCCAGGCCCGGCTACGGCCGGCACCCGGGACGCAGACAGCCCAGGGGTACGAGCCCGACGGCGGCGGGAGCGACTGAGGCCGGCGGCGAGGCCGGATCCGCTCGGGCCCGGTCGATGCAGGTCAGGGTCAGGTTCCGGTCAGCCCGGGACCAAGGCCCGCAATGCAGAGGCAGGCAGGAGCGGGGCAGGTCGGTCGGTCGGTCGGTCGGTCGGTCGGTCGGTCGAGGTGAGCACGACCGAGGCGCGTTGGCCAGCCTCAGTTGATGCACAGTCAGATCAGCGCGAGGCAGGTTGACTTGGGGTCAGGTCACGCTGGCACCGGTCAAGTGCACGGAGGCGGGCGACGCCCGGTCAGGACACACCCTCAAGCGGACGCGAGCCGTGGGCACGACGAGGGCAGCAACGATCACGACAGCCAGAGCGGGTCGTGCCAGAGTTAGGCGGTCACAGTCAAGTGAGCGCGAGCGGGGCGGGGACGGTGCGGGGCGCGCGAACGGGGCGGGCGGGGCCCGGGCAGGGCGGTGGGCCCCAAGCTCCGCTCCTCAGGGGGTTTCCGGGAGGCCGAGGAAGTCGGCGATCTCCTCGACGGTGTGGGCGAAGAAGGCGTCGGCGGGGTCGGCGGAGCCGACGAAGTGGCCGAAGAGTTCGAAGCTGACCATGCCGAAGAGCTGGGCCCAGGCGGACAGTCCTCGGGAGAGCAGCGCCGGGGGGAGGCCGGGGGTGACCCGGGTGGCGAGGTCGGCCAACTGGTCGGCGAGCGGGCCGCGCAGCGGGCGGACCGGGGCGGGAATCGCGAACCTGCCGACGGTGTCCTGCAGCAGCCCGACCAGGAGCAGCGGCACCCTCGCGGCCGGGGCGACGGTCTGCTCGGGAGCGCTGTAGCCGGGCACCGGCGTGCCGTAGAGCAGGGCGTACTCGTGGGGGTGGGCCTTGGCCCAGGCACGGACGGTGCTGCTGACGGCAAACCAGCGGGCTCGGGTGTCCGAGCGCGGGGCGACGGCGGAGTCGGCCTGCTCGGCCTGGCTGCCGAGGGCGTTGTAGGCGTCGATGATCAGCGCGGTCAGCAGGTCGTCGCGGCTCGGGAAGTAGCGGTAGAGGGCGGACGAGGCCATGCCCAGCTCGCGGGCGACCGCGCGCAGCGAGAGCTTCTGGGCGCCCTCGACGGCGAGCTGCCGCCGGGCCTCCTCCTTGATCTCGTGGGTGAGTTCCTCACGGGCTCGCTCGCGTGCACCTCGAATGGCAACCATGTGGACGAGTCTGCCATATCCGAGAGCACCGAACCACAACGAGAGCACTGCTCTTGACATGGAGCACCGCTCAGGCCATAGTCAAAGCAGAAGAGAGAGCACTGCTCTCGATTGAGAGCAGTGAACGCGAAGGCCGTCGGCCAACCCCAGCCAAGGAGTCCCCACCATGTCCGAGCACACCGCGCCCGCCGCACCCCGCCTGGTCACCGCCGAGGGCTTCGTCATGCGGACCCTCGACCGCGCGTCCCGCCGCGCCATGATCCTGCTCGGCCGGATGGGCATCAGCGTGCTGGGCTCACGCACCCTCGCCGTCCGCGGACGCAAGAGCGGCGAGTGGCGCACCACTCCGGTCAACCTGTTGCCGCTGGACGGCGAGCGCTATCTGATCGCCCCGCGCGGCCACACCCAGTGGGTCCGCAATCTGCGCGCGGCGGGCGGCGGCGAACTCCGGCTCGGCCGCAAGGCAGAGGCGTTCGGCGCGGTGGAGATCGCCGACGCCGACAAGCCCGCCGTGCTGCGCGAGTACCTGCGCCGCTGGGCCTGGGAGGTCGGCATGTTCTTCGAGGACGTGGACGTCAACTCGTCGGACAGCCGACTGCTGGAGGTCGCCCCCGGCTTCCCGGTCTTCCGCATCACCCCGGCGGCCTGAGCCACGGTCGGAGCTTGCAGCCAGCCCGGGCCTGGGGCTTGGGGCCTGGTGCCGCCCGGGGCCCGTCCCCCAATGCTCGGCTCGACCACCCAGCCCCGCTAGCCTCAACCCCGCCAGCTCGGCCCCGCTGTCCCCAACCGCCCTACCCCAGTTCCTCGTGTGCCCACCGGGCGAGGATCTTGGCGCAGGCGTCCACCGAGTCCCGCCAGGTCGTCGCGGCTCCCTCGACGGCCTCGTCGCTGACGTACTTGACCAGGCGGACCCGCACTCCCGCCGAGCGGGCCACGCTGGCCACCGCGTACCCCTCCATGTCGACCAGGTGGGCCTGGGCGGCGAGCCGCTGCCGGGCCTCCTCCTCCGCCACGAACAGGTCGCCGGTCGCCAGCACCAGCCCTTCCCCCGCCCCCGCCGGCAGGTCCAGGGTCAGCGGCGCGCCGATGGTCTCCCCGGTGAGCGTGCGCAGCACCTCCGTGTCCAGGTCGTGCTGGAGGACGGTGCCGATCTCGTGCGTCGTCCCCTGCAGGCCGGGCCGCAACGCCCCCGCCGTACCGAGGTTGACCACCTCGGACGGGTGCGGTCCCCGGGCCAGCACGGTGGCGAGCGCGGCGCTCGCGTTGACCTTGCCCATCCCGGTGAGCAGGACCGGAAGCCCCTCGCCGAGGTGCGCCGCCTCCTCGGCGACGGCGACGACAAGCAGCGGACGGGTGGGGTCGATGTCTCCGATGAGGCGCATGCGGCCCATCGTAGGACGGCCGTCCCCGGGCCGTCTCCGGGCCACCTCGGCCACCCGGCGGGCCGTCCGGGGTACGTTGCCGTTGGACGACTTGCCGGTACGCGACGAGGAGACTTCCTAATGAGCACGCACGAGCAGTACGAGCAGTGGAACGCCGTAGACAGCTACCTCAGCGACACCCTGGGCCTCGCTGATCCGGCCCTGGAGGCCGCGCTCAAGGCCAGCGACGCCGCCGGGCTGCCGCAGATCGCCGTGTCCGCGCCGCACGGCCGGCTGCTGCACCTGCTGGCACGGATCCAGGGGGCGCGCCGGATCCTGGAGATCGGCACCCTCGGCGGCTACTCCGCCATCTGCCTGGCCCGGGCGCTGCCCGAGGACGGTCGGCTGCTGACCCTGGAGTTCGACCCGCGGCACGCCGAGGTGGCCCGAGGCAACATCGCCGCGGCCGGGCTCGCGGACAAGGTCGAGGTACGGGTCGGCGCGGCGCTGGACACCCTGCCGCTGCTGCAGCAGGAGGGGGCGAGTCCGTTCGACCTGGCCTTCATCGACGCCGACAAGGCCAACAACCCGGCCTATGTCCGCTGGGCGCTGGAGCTGAGCCGTCCCGGCACACTGATCGTGGTCGACAATGTGATCCGCGACGGCAAGGTCGCGGACCTCACCAGCGAGGACCCGGCGATCAAGGGCACCCAGGAGACGCTGGCGCTGATCGCCGCCGAGCCCCGGCTCACCGGCACCGCGGTCCAGACCGTCGGCTCCAAGGGCTACGACGGCTTCGCCCTGGCGGTGGTGACGGGCTGACAGCCCCCACCTGACGTACCGTCGGGACGCCGTCACCCCGCCCCGCCCGCTCGGACGCCGCCGCCCAACCCCCGCCCAGCCGCCCCCGCCCGCCCCCGCCCGCTCAGCCGCCGCCGAGGCTGAACGCGCCGTCCGGCGGGGCCGGGGACGGTGCGGCGGTGGCGTCGGTGACCGGGCGGGCCCGGCCCACCAGCAGGTCGAGCCGGTCGCCGTGGACCACCCGGGCCGGGAACGCGTCCCCGGCCGTGCGGCGGGCCAGCTCCGCGACCGGGGCCTCGTGCCGTCCGGCCAGCAGCACCAGGTTGCCGTAGCGGCGTCCGCGCAGCACCGAGGGCTCCGCGATCAGCGAGACCTCGGGGAACACCTCGCGCAGGCCGGCCAGCTGGGAGCGGGCGAAGTCCAGCGGTGCGGCGTCGGCAAGGTTCGCCAGGTAGAGGCCGTCGGGGCGGAGCACCCTGGCGGCCTCGCGGACGAACTCGACCGAGGTGAGGTGCGCCGGGATCCGCGAGCCGCCGAAGACGTCGGCGACGATCAGGTCGGCGTCCGCGTCCGGGGTCCCGGCCAGGGCGGTCCTGGCGTCCGCCGCCGTGACCGTGATGCCGCGGGCGGGCGGCGACCAGGGCAGGTACTCCTGGACCAGCGCGGTCAGCGCCCCGTCCAGCTCGACCACCCGCTGGCGCGAGCCGGGCCGGGTCGCGGCCAGGTAGCGGGGCAGGGTCAGCGCGCCGCCGCCGAGGTGCAGCACGTCCAGCGGCTGCCCCGAGGCGGCGGCCAGGTCGGCGGCGTGGGCCAGCCGCTGGACGTACTCGAACTCCAGGAACAGCGGGTCGTCCAGGTCGACGTAGGACTGCGGGGCCCCGTCCAGGGTGAGCAGCCAGCCCCGGGGCCGGTCGAGGTCGGGCAGCAGGCGGGCGATGCCGAGGTCGACGGGGCGTTCGACGGGGCGGGGATCGTGCGGCGGCGACTCGGACATGGGTTCATTCTCCCGGGAACCGGAAGGGACCGGAAACGCGTCTGAAACTTCTCGTCCCATGCCGTACAACCTTCTACCGCATGCGCGGGTCTTGCTTACGTCTTGAGTGACACAGCGCGCCGGTACTCCCTCTTCCGGCCGCTCGGCGCGACGGAAAGGAAGTCCGTGCGACAGCCGAACCTCGCCACCCTGTCCAGGCCGGTCGAGCACTTCGGAACGGAGCGGCCGCGAGGCCGCGCCGCCCGGCGGCTCGCCGTGCTCACCTTCCCCGGAGCCGGCGATCCGTCGGCGTTCCGGGCGCAGGTGGAGCGACTGGTGCGCACCGCGAACCCGGTCTCCCTCCCCCAGGTCCAGGAGGCGCTGCAGGTCGGTGCGCCGCTGCCGCCGCACGCGGTGCTGGTCAGCTTCGAGCACGGCCACCGCAGCGCGGTGACCACGGCGCTGCCGGTGCTGGCCGCGCGCGGGATCCCGGCCGTGGCCTTCGTGGTCGCCGGGCTGGTCGACACCGAGCGGCCCTACTGGTGGCAGGAGGCGGAGTTCTTGGTCAAGCAGGGCGGACGGGCCCGCAACCTGTCCGTCCGGGAGCCGGGCGGGGTGGCGGCGGCGATGGCCGCGCTGCCCGACCCGGACCGGCGGAGCTGCCTGGAGGAGCTGCGGGTGACGGCCCGTCGGGCCGCCCCCGGACAGCCGCAGCTGACCGCGGCTGACCTGCTGGCGCTGCGCGACGGCGGCGTGGAGATCGGCAACCACACCTACGGCGACGCCCGGCTGCCCCACTGCGACGACTACGTGGTCCGCGAGGAGGTCGTCGGCGCGCACGAGCGGCTGACCAAGCTGACCGGGACCGAGCCCAGCGCCTTCGCCCACCCCGGCGGCGTCGCGGACGTCCGGGCGGAGGCACTGCTGCGCGGCCTCGGCTACCGCAGTGCGTTCCTCGGCGACGGACACACCTTCGACCTGCGGCCGACCGCCGTGTCCCGGCCCAACCCGCTGCGGATCAGCCGCCTGTCCGTCAACGGGCGCACCTCGCGCGGCCTGTTCGACGCGGTGCTGTCGGGCTGGACCCCCACCGTCCGGAAGCTGCGCGGCGCGGTGGCCTGCCGGTAGGCCACCCCGGCCTGCCCCACCCCGGCCGGCCCCGGCCCAGCCGGGCACGGCCTCGGGCCGAAATGGCCTCGGGCCGGGTCAGACCCGGATGCCTGCGGACAGGGCCCGTCCCTCCGGGTAGTGCAGCGCGGCCGGCGGCAGTTCCTCCACGCGACCGCTGCGCAATACCAGCAGCGTGCCGCCGCCGGTGGAGGCCACGGCCTCCGGGCTGGCCCGGCGGATCGCCTGGCCGGCCACGGCCCCCGCAGAGCCGTAGAAGCCCACCGATCCGGGATCTACGGGGCGCCCTGCGCCCCCGGGGCCGATGTCGAGCACCTCGCCGAGCGCGGCCCTGATCGGGGCGTGCAGCAGCTCGTAGTGGGTGCAGCCGAGGACCAGCGTGCGCACTCCCGCCGGGGTGCGCTCGGCTGCCACGGTCACCGCCTTGGCAATGGCTTCCTCGTCCGCGTGTTCGACCGCGTCGGCGAGGCCGGGGCAGGGGATCTCGGTGACCTCCACCCCGTCCGCGAACTCCT
Source organism: Streptacidiphilus alkalitolerans (assembly GCF_042511045.1). Taxonomy (NCBI): domain Bacteria; kingdom Bacillati; phylum Actinomycetota; class Actinomycetes; order Kitasatosporales; family Streptomycetaceae; genus Streptacidiphilus; species Streptacidiphilus alkalitolerans. Next base: position 174,486 of record NZ_JBHEZX010000012.1, on the reverse strand, counting down.
GGATCAGCCCGCGCTGGTAGGCGCTGCCGGTGGTCGCGGGGGTGGCCCAGATGGCGATCGGGCCGCCGGCTGCCACCGCGGGCTTGATCGCCGGCACCGTGCCGATCACCGGGATGCCCGGCTCCAGCTCGGCCCTGATCACGTCCAGGGCATGCACCGACGCCGTGTTGCAGGCGACGATCAGCGCGTCCGGACGGTGCTCGGCGGCGGCCCGGGCGCAGCCGAGCGCGCGTTCGGCGATGTCGTCGGGGGTGCGCGGGCCCCAGGGCATCCCGTCCGGGTCGGTGGACAACACCAGGTCCGCGTCCGGGCGCAGCGTCCGCAGCGCCGCGGCGGCGGCGAGCAGGCCCAGACCGGAGTCGATGAGTGCGATCTTCACAACACCCGACCTTAGTCGATGCGCCTGCGCCGGACTGCGGCATACTCGCGCAGGTGACCGTACTGATGTGGGTGACGAGGGCGTCTCTGCTGGCCTGGGTGTGGCTGACCTTCTGTCAGGGAGGCTTCTGGCGGACCGACCAGCGGCTGCCTCCGCGCCCCGAGTCGGCCCGGCGGCCCACCGTGGCGATCATCGTCCCGGCCCGGGACGAGGCCGAGGTGCTGCCGCTGAGCCTGCCCTCGCTGCTGGCCCAGCAGTACCCGGGCTCGGCGCGGGTGATCCTGGTGGACGACAACAGCAGCGACGGCACCGGCGAGCTGGCCCGCAAGCTCGGCGAGGCCCCCGGCTCGCTGCCGCTCACCGTCACCACGCCCGGCGAACCCCCGGAGGGCTGGACCGGGAAGCTGTGGGCGCTGCGGCACGGCGTCGAACTGGCCGGGGACGCCGAGTACCTGCTGCTCACCGACGCGGACATCGCCCACCTCCCGTCCTCGCTGGACAGCCTGGTCGCCGCCGCCGAGGGCGGTCCGGCCCGGCCCGGCCTACCGGCGCAGTCCTACGACCTGGTGTCGCAGATGGCCCGGCTGCGTACGGAGACCCGGTGGGAGCGGCTGATCGTCCCGGCCTTCGTCTACTTCTTCGCCCAGCTCTACCCCTTCCGCTGGAGCAACAAGGCCGGTTCCAGGACCGCCGCCGCAGCGGGCGGCTGCACCCTGGTCCGGCGCGAGGCGCTGGAGCGGGCGGGCGGGGTCGCCGCGATCCGGGGCGCGGTGATCGACGACGTCAACCTGGCGAAGGCGGTGAAGCGCGGCGGCGGCCGGACCTGGCTGGGCCTGGCCGACCAGGTGGACAGCGTCCGCCCCTACCCGGAGTTGAAGCAGCTCTGGCGGATGGTCTCGCGCAGCGCGTACGCGCAGCTCAGGCACTCGGTGCTGCTGCTGGTCGGCACGGTGCTGGGGCTGGCCCTGGTCTACCTGGTGCCGCCAGCCCTGCTGCTCACCGGCCTGGCCGCCGGGAACCTGCGGTTGTGCGTCACCGCAGCCGCGGCCTGGGGGCTGATGGCGGCCACCTACGTGCCGATGCTCCGCTACTACCGGCAGCCGCCCGCAGCCGCGCTGCTGCTGCCGTTCACCGCGGCGCTGTACCTGCTGATGACGGTCGATTCGGCGGTCCAGCACTGGCGCGGCCGAGGCGCGGCCTGGAAGGGCCGCACCTACCCGGCCCCGTCAGCCTCGGCGACCCCGTCGGCCTCGTCGACCCCGTCAGCACCGTCGGCCGCATCGAGCGCGAGCAGCCCCGCCGGCGCCTCCGAGCACTAACGCGTCAGAGCGCGACGCCCAGCAGCGCGTCCACGGTGCGGGAGATCACGCCGGGGGCTCCGGTGTCGCTGCCGCCCTGGTCCTCGGCCTTGGCGGCCCAGGCGTCGATGACGGCCAGGGCGCGCGGGGCGTCCAGGTCGTCGGAGAGGGCGGCCCGGACCTCGGCCAGGGTGGCCGCCGCGTCGGGGCCGTCCGGACGGGAGACCGCGGCGCGCCAGCGGGCCAGCCGGTGCTGGGCCCGGAGCAGGTCGGCGTCGCTCCACTCCCAGTCGGAGCGGTAGTGGTGGCCGAGCAGCGCCAGCCGGATCGCGGCCGGGTCCACGCCGTCGCGGCGCAGCCGGGAGACGAAGACCAGGTTGCCGCGCGACTTGGACATCTTCTCGCCGTCGAGCGCGACCATGCCCGCGTGGACGTAGGCGCGGGCGAAGGGGCGGATCTTGGTCAGCACCTGGGCGTGCGAGGCGCCCATCTCGTGGTGCGGGAAGGCCAGGTCGCTGCCGCCGCCCTGGATGTCGAACTCCATGCCCAGGTGCTCCAGCGCGATCGCCACGCACTCGATGTGCCAGCCGGGGCGGCCGTGGCCGATCTCGGTGTCCCAGGCGGGCTCGTCCGGGCGGGCGGCCAGCCACAGCAGCGGGTCGAGCCGGTGCTTCTTGCCGGGGCGGTCGGGGTCGCCGCCGCGCTCGCCGAAGAAGCGCAGCATCTGCTCGCCGTCGAGCCGGGAGACCTCGCCGAAGTGCGGGTCGGACTCGACCGAGAAGTAGATGTCACCGTCGAGTTCGTAGGCCGCGCCGGAGGCGAGCAGGTCCTTGATCAGCGGGACGATGGACGGGATCGCCTCGACCGCGCCGATGTAGTGGGCCGGGGGCAGCATCCGCAGCGCGGTCATGTCCTCGCGGAACAGCGCGGTCTCGCGCTCGGCCAGCTCGGTCCAGTCCTGGCCGGTGGCGGCGGCGCGCTCCAGCAGCGGGTCGTCCACGTCGGTGACGTTCTGGACGTAGACCACCTCGTGGCCGGCGTCCCGCCAGACCCGCTGGACCAGGTCGAAGGCGTTGTAGGTGGCCGCGTGCCCGAGGTGGGTCGCGTCGTAGGGGGTGATCCCGCACACGTAGAGCCGGGCGGTGGGGCCCGGCTCGGTGGTCCGCACGGCGCCTGCGGAGGTGTCGAAGATACGCAGGGGACTCCCCTGGCCGGGGAGTGCGGGGACGTCAGTGGCGGGCCAGGCATACATACAGATGACTCTAACCGGACTTGGTTGATCTTCGCACCAGTGCCTCTGCAGTTGCCTCGGCACCTGCCTCGGCAGCGCCCGGCCCGGACGGCACGGCTCAGGCCGGCCGCTCGGCGCTGGGGCCGGCCCATGGATCGGGCTGCTCGGCGACGGCCAGCAGCACCTCCTCCGGGAACAGCGAGGCGAACCAGACGAGATGGTCCACCAGTTCGAGCATCGCCGCCGGGAGCCGGCGTTCCGGTGCGAGGGCCAGGACCGTACGGCCCGTCATCCGCCAGTCCAGGCCCAGCGCCCGGCTGCGGCCGAGGACCTCGGGGACGAACACCGCGGACGCCGCCTGCGGATCGAGGGCGTAGCCGCGCAGCCCGGCCCACTGCGGCCCCGATCCGGCCTCGTCGTAGGTCCGGCCCGGGCCCGGCGGCCACCCCGGCGGCAGCGCGTCGTAGCCGGGCTGCAGCAGCACCTCGGGCAGCGGTCGCGGCAGGACCACGGCCGCGACCGTCCAGCCGGCCGTCACCGGGGCCCCGGCGTGCCAGTAGGCGGTGCCGAAGTGGAAGACCTCAGCCTGTGCCCCGCTCGGCAGCGGTCCGGACATATGGGCGCCGAAGGCCGGGTTGGGCCCGTTGAACGGGCTCTGGTACCGGTAGCGCCGCGCGAGCCAGGCGCCGTCGGGCGCGGCCGACCCGGTCCAGCCGGGACGGGACGCCACGGCGGCGGCCAGCGCCTGCTCGGCCCGCCGCCCGCTGCGTCCGGCCCGGCGTACGAACGCCACCCCGACCGCGGCGGCGATCAGCACCAGCAGCAGGGGAAGCGCCAGCACCGGAGTCAGCGTCATCGGAGCGCCCCCGCCCGGCCGTTGGGTCTTTGCCTCATCCGCTGCCCCCTGCCCGCCCGCGACGGGTCCCCGTCGACTTCGGGGAGCAGGATGCCACACCCCTGCCGCCGCAGGGCCCCTGGGGCACCGTCAGCTCCGGGCGGCTGTCAGATCGGCGGCCAGGGGACGGCGGGCCAGTCGCCGGAGGGGACCGGATGCAGCCCGGTGCGGAGCAGTTCGGCCACCCGGCGGCGCAGGGCGCCGATCTCGGCGGGCGTGAGCAGCGGCGCGAGTTGGTCCGCGAGCGCCCCCTTGAGCTCGGCGGCGAGGGTGTCCAGCACCGCGGAGGTCTCGTCGTCCAGCGGCTCGCCGGCCCAGCCCCAGAGCAGGGTCCGCAGCTTGCCGGGGACGGCGAAGGTGACGCCGTGGTCGATGCCGTAGAGCCGTCCGTCCACGGCGGGCAGCAGGTGGCCGCCCTTGCGGTCGCCGTTGTTGATCACCGCGTCCAGCACCGCGAGATGCCGCAGCCGCACGTCCTCGGCGTGCACCAGCAGGGCCGTCCTGCCTCCTCCGACCTCGGCCCTGGCGATCGGACGCCAGCCCGCCTCGGCCTCCTCCACGTCCTGCAGGGCCAGCAGTTGGGCCTCCGGGTCGGCCTCCACCCAGACCTGGCACATGCCCTCGCCGAACGGCCCCTCGCGCAGCACCGTAGGCGGCACCAGGCCCCAGCCGCTCGCGGCCGAGACCAGGTAGGAGGCCACCTCCCGGCCGGCCAGCGTGCCGTCCGGGAAGTCCCAGAGCGGACGCTCGCCGCGGACCGGCTTGTAGACGCAGACGGCCTCGTCCCGGCCGTCGCTGACGCTGCAGTAGAAGACGCCGTTGGACGCCTCGGTGAGCCGGCCGTGGATCCGCAGCTCGCCGCCGCGGAGCAGGGCGAGGGCGCGCTCGGGGTCGGCGGCCAGGGCCGCGGAGGCGACCGGGTCGGCCTCGGGGGCCGCCGCGCCCTCCGGGTCCTCCGAACCCTCCGGGGCGGCGTCGCGGGCGTCCGGGGCGGTGCTCAGCGCCGGTACCCGTTCTGGCGCGGGCACACATGGCCCTGGGGGTCCAGCGGAAGGCTGCAGAACGGGCACGGCGGCCGTCCCGCGGAGACCAGTTCCAGCGCCCGCTTGGCGAAGACCCTGGCCATGGCGCCGCTGAGGCGGACCCGCAGCATCGGCGGCCCGTTCTCGTCGTCCTCGAACAGGTTCTGCTCGTCGGGGTCGCCGTCCGGGTCGATCTCGATCAGCGCCTGGGCCTCGACGATCAGCCGGTCGACCGACTCGTCCCAGGCCAGGGCCATGGTGCCGACCCGGAACTCCTCCTCGACCGGCTGGTCGAGCGGGGCGCTGTCGATCAGCTCGGACGGTGCCACGGCCGGGACCGCGGTACTGCCGCCGCTGCGCCGGACGACCTCGTCCAGCAGCTCCTCGACACGTTCGGCCAGCGCCGCCACCTGGGTTTTCTCCAGGAGCACGCTGGTCACCCGCCCTCGCGCGCTGGCCTGCAGGTAGAAGGCACGCGAACCGGGTTCGCCGACCGTACCGGCCACGAATCGCTCGGGCGGATCATAGAAGAACACCTGGCGGGGCACGGGGCTGCTCCAGATCTGGACGTCGCTGTTCGAGTCAACCCTACCTACGCGTCAACGCACTCCGGTGTCTCCCCCGATCACCGCGTCCCCGGAATCCCCGCCGGCCGGTCCTTCCGTTCCGGCCGCGGCCTGTTCCGAGGCCGGGCGGGGAGCGAATCCGCTGAGGTCACCGGTGTCGCCGAGGCGCACCAGGAAGGGGCGGTGCGGGGTGTAGCGGATCGCGGTGACCGAGCAGGGCTCGACCGAGATCCGCTGGAAGTTGTCCAGGTGCAGGCCCAGCGCGTCGGCCACGATCGCCTTGATCACGTCACCGTGGCTGCAGGCCAGCCAGACCGCGTCGGCGCCGTGCTCGCGCTCGATCTCGGCGTCCCACTCGCGGACGCTCTCCACCGCGCGGTGGCTGAGCTCGCGCATGGACTCGCCCTCGGGACCCGGGAACACCACGGCGGAGGGGTGCGCCTGCACGGTCTTCCACAGCGGCTCGGCGGCCAGCTCGGACAGCGGGCGGCCGGTCCAGTCGCCGTAGCGGCACTCGCCGAGGCGCTCGTCCAGCCGCTGGACCAGCTCGGGGCGGGCCTCCAGCAGCGGCGCGAGGGTCTGCCGGCAGCGGTCGAGCGGGCTGCTGACGACGCCGGCCAGCGGGACCGCGGCGAGGCGCTCGGCCAGGTCCTTGGCCTGCTGCTCACCGTGCGGGTCGAGATCCACGCCGGGGGTCCACCCGGCGAGGATCCCGGAGGAGTTGGCGGTGGATCGGCCGTGGCGGACAAGCAGCAGGGTCGGCATGGGATCAGCCTACGACGCGCGCCCGCCGACCGGACGCCGGGCCGGTCCCACCACCACCCGTCAGCTCTCGATCACGGCCGTGCCCGCGTCCCGCCGCGGCAGCCTCCACCCCGGCCGGACGAAGTGGCAGGTGTAACCGGCCGGGTAACGCTCCAAGTAGTCCTGGTGCTCGGGCTCCGCCTCCCAGAACGGCCCCGCGGGCGCCACCTCGGTGACGACCTTCCCCGGCCACAGACCGGAGGCGTCGACGTCCGCGATGGTGTCCTCGGCGATCCGCTTCTGCTCGTCGTCCTGGTAGAAGATCGCCGAGCGGTAGCTGGTCCCGATGTCGTTGCCCTGGCGGTTCTTCGTGCTGGGGTCGTGGATCTGGAAGAAGAACTCCAGGATCGAGCGGAAGTCGGTGCGGTCCGGGTCGTAAGTGATCTCGATCGACTCGGCGTGCGTCCCGTGGTTGCGGTAGGTGGCGTTCGGGACGTCGCCCCCGGCGTAGCCGACGCGGGTATCGACCACTCCGGGCTGCCTGCGGATCAGCGCCTCCATCCCCCAGAAACACCCGCCTGCCAAAACGGCCTTCTGCGTCTGCGTGCCCACCGGTTCCTCCTCAGGATCGTGCTCACTCCACGCAACGCGGAGTGAGCACGTCGGCATTCCTCACGGCTCAGGCCAGGCCGGCCTGCTCGACCGCCTCGGCGGCGGTGCGCAGGGCCTCGACCCGCTCGTCCAGGGTGAAGCCGCCCGGGGAGAGGTTCAGCGTGGTGACCCCGGCGGCGGCGAACGCCTGGAGCCGGTCGGCGAGGCGGTCCCTGGTGCCGATCAGGGTGGTGGAGTCGATCAGCTGCTGCGGCACCGCCGCCGCGGCGCCCGCGTAGTCCTTGGCCAGGTACTTCTCCTGGATCTCGTCGGCGGCCTGCTCGTAGCCCATCCGCCGGGCGATCCGGTTGTAGAAGTTCTGGTCCTTGCTGCCCATGCCGCCGACGTAGAGCGCGGTGTACTGGCGGAACAGGTTGGCCGCGGCCTCCAGGTCCTCCGGCTTGTCGCTGGCGCTGACCGCGATCGGGACGTTGGGGGCGATGTCGAAGCCGTCCAGGGTCTTCCCGGCCTTGGCCCGGCCCGCGGTCAGGTGCTCCAGCGAGAGCGCGGCCTGCTCGGGGGCGAAGAAGATGCCCAGCCAGCCGTCGGCGATCTCGCCGGTCAGCTCCAGGTTCTTCGGGCCGATGGCGGCGATGTAGAGCGGGATGTGCTCGCGCACCGGGTGCACGGTCAGCTTCAGCGGCTTGCCCGGGCCGCCGGGCAGCGGCAGGGTCCAGTTGGCGCCGTCGTGGACCACCCGCTCGCGGGCCATCGCCTTGCGGATGATCTCCACGTACTCGCGGGTGCGGGCCAGCGGCTTGTCGAACTTGACGCCGTACCAGCCCTCGGAGACCTGCGGCCCGGAGACCCCGAGGCCGAGCCGGAACCGGCCGCCGGAGAGGGTGTCCAGGGTGGCCGCGGTCATCGCGGTCATGGTGGGGGTGCGGGCCGGGATCTGGAAGATCGCCGAGCCGACGTCGATCCGCTCGGTCTTGGCGGCGACGTAGGCGAGGACGGTCGCGGCGTCCGAGCCGTAGGCCTCGGCCGCCCAGCAGACCGCGAAGCCGAGCCGGTCCGCCTCCTGGGCGACGGCGATGTTGTCGGCGTCGTTGCCGAGGCCCCAGTAGCCGAGATTGATGCCGAGTCGCACGGTGCTGCCTCCGATGGTGTGGGCGTCACGGTGACTGTAGCCCGGCCCGACCCCTGAAGCTACTGACGAGTACGGAGCTGTGGCCTGCGTCGCATCGGACCGCTCGACCACTACGCTCACCGGTCATGGAACTGCGACATCTGGGCCGGACCGGGCTGCGCGTCTCCCGGATCGGTCTCGGCACCATGACCTGGGGCCAGGACATGGACGAACTCGACGCGGCCGAGCAGCTCAAGACCTTCGTCGAGGCCGGCGGCAACCTCGTCGACACCGCCGACGTGTACGCGGACGGGGGCGCGGAGTACCTGCTCTCGCGCCTGATCGAGGAGTTCGTGCCCCGCTCCGAGCTGGTGATCGCCACCAAGGCCGGCAGCGTGCCGGACGCGGACCGGCGCTTCGACGGCTCCCGCGGCCACCTGCTGTCCTCGCTGGACGCCTCGCTGCGCCGCCTCGGCACCGACTACGTCGACCTGTGGCAGGTCCATGCGTTCGATCCCGGCACCCCCACCGAGGAGACCCTGCACGCACTCGACCTCGCCGTCTCCTCCGGGCGGGCGCGCTACGTCGGGGTGTCCAACTTCTGCGGCTGGCAGCTCGCCAAGGCCGCGACCTGGCAGCGCGCGGTGCCCGGCCGCACGCCCCTGGCCTGCACCCAGATGGAGTACTCGCTGCTGCAGCGCGGAATAGAGCGCGAGGTGCTGCCGGCCGCGGTGGACAGCGACATGGGACTGCTCGCGGCCTCGCCGCTGGGACGCGGGGTGCTCACCGGCAAGTACCGGCACGGCACCCCCGCCGACTCCCGCGGCGCGTCCCCCTACCTGGCCGCCTTCGTCCAGCCCTACCTGGACCAGCGCGGCCGGCGGATCGTCGACGCGGTCGCCACCGCGGCGGACGGCCTCGGCGCCACCCCGCTGCAGGTCGCCCTGGCCTGGGTCCGGGACCGGCCCGGGGTGGTCGCCCCGATCGTGGGCGCACGGAACGCGGCACAGCTCGCGGCGGCGTTGTCAGTGGAGTCCCTTACGCTCCCGGGAGAGATCTGCAGAGCGCTGGACGAGATCTCGGCGCCGATCCACTTCTATCCCGACCACGACTGGAGCGCCCTGTGAGCGTGGAGCCGACACCGACCACGGACACGCACGCGCAGGCGGCAGGCCCGGAGGCGCCGACCGACGCGCAGACGGCGGCACCGGCGGCAGCCGAGGCCGCACCGGTCGCCGCCGCACCGCCCACGGCCGCGGAGTTGGCCCAGGCGATGCGGGCCATCGACGGCGGCACCGGAACCATCGTCACCCGCCGCCGCCCCGCCCCGCCGGTCGCCGACCCGGACCCGGACGACGCGGACTCGAACGACGCGGCCCCGGACGGCGCGCAGCCGGACGCCGCGGCAGCTGACGACGGCGCCGAGCCCGCTCCGGCCGCCGCCGCCCCGCCCACGTCCGAGCAGCCCGCCGCCGACGCGGGCGCAGCAACAGCCGACGCCCGCCCCGTGCCAACGCCGCGTCCCGCCCCCGCCTCCGCCCCCGGCGGCCCGTCCAGCGCCGAGCCGTCGGCCGACGCCCTGCGGGCCACCGCCGAGGTGCTGGCCGCGGGCGGCGCGCCGGCCGAGCTGGTGGCGGCGACCGTGGCCACCCTCGGCGAGGGCGCGCCCGCGCTGCTGCGGGAGGACCCCTGGGCGGTCCTGGGCGTCCCCGGCGTCCGCCCCGAGCACGCGGACGGCTTCGCCCGCGGGCTGCTCGGCGCCGCCTGCGGGCCCGACGACCCGCGCCGGGCACAGGCCCTCGCGGTCTGGCTGCTGAGCCGGGCCGCCCTCCGCGGGCACACCGCCGTGGAGCTCGGCGACATCAGCACCGGCCTGGAGAAGCAGGGCGTCACCGACCCGACGGGCGCGATCGCCCTGATGCTCGGCGAGGGCGGCGACGGCTCGGTGATGGGCTTTCAGGAGGAGCTGCAGGAGCCCGGCGCCCACCGTGCCGCTTCCGAGGACGACGACGACGCGGAACCGCAGGTCCGGGTGCTGCTCGCGCTGGACCGGCTGGCCCTGGCCGAGGACAGCCTGGCGGACGGCCTGGTCCGGCTGATCTCCACCTTCGAGGGCGACCCCGCCCCCGCCCCCGCCCCGGACGCCTCCGAGGCCGACACCGAATCCGAATCCGACACCGAAGCCGCTTCCGAGGCCGCATCGGACGACGGTGCCCCGGTCCTGGACTGGGCCGCCGCAGCCGACGCCGCGCCCTCCCCCTCCGCCGCCGCGCTGATCCGCGCCGTCGCCGGCGCCGGCCTGGTGCTGCACACCGGCGGCGAGGCCGCCCGCGCCGAGCCCGTGGCGCTGGTGCGCGCGGCCCGCGGCCTCGGCCTGCGGGCCTGGGTCGCCGCCGCGACCGCCGACGGACGGCGCCGCCTGGCCGACCAGCACGCCGTGACCCTGGCCGGCCTGCTGGCCGGCGCCGAGGGTCCCGGCCGCTCCTCCGACGGGACGCTGGCCCTGGACCTGCTGGTGGTCTGCGACTCCCCCGCGCTGGACGTGGACGCCGCCGCCACCCTGGTCGAGTCGGTCGCCGACGGGGCCAGGCTGGTGCTCAGCGGCGACCCCGCCGAACTGTGGTCGGCGGGCCCGGGACGGGTCTTCGCCGACGTCCTGGCCGCCAAGGCCTGCCCGGTCGTCGCCTCCCGCACCCCCGACTTCGGGCCGATCGGGGAGCTGGCCTCCGGGGTCGGCGTGGGCGAGCTGCTGCCGGTCGAGGCCCCGGACAAGGAGGTCGTGATCGTCACGGCCAAGGACGGCCCGGAGGCCGTGCACCGGGCGCTGCAGCTGGTCGGCGACTCGATCCCGCGCGCCCTGGGCATCCCGGCCGAGCAGGTCCGGGTGCTGACGCCGGGTCACGGCGGCCCCGCCGGGACCCGCGCCCTCAACGCGGCGCTCAAGCAGCGCTTCAACCCCGGCCCCGGCACCTTCGGCGGCTTCGACGCGGGCGACGCCGTGGTCCACTCCCCCGTGCCCGGCACGGCCCGTCCCGGCACGGTGCGGGCGGGCGGCCCGCAGGGGCTGCTGCTGGACTGCGAGGGCGAGGAGGTCAGGGTCCCCCGTGAGCAGGTCGGCACGGTCAGGCACGGCTGGGCGCTGACCGCGCACCAGGCCGTCGGACGGCGCTGGCCGGGCGTGGTGGTGCTGCTCGCCCCGGACGCCGCGAGCGAACTGACCCGGCAGTGGGTCTACACCGCGTTCAGCCGGGCCGAGCGGCACCTCTCGGTGGTCCACGCGGTGGGCCCGGCGCTGGTCCAGGCCGTGGCTGCGGTGCCGGCACAGGGCCGGACCACCCGCCTGCGCGGCGCCCTGGTGGAGCAGACGGCGGATCTGCGCGACTGAGAAACCGAAGCCCCGGCCGGAGGCAACTCCGGCCGGGGCTTCGTGCGGTCGGGCTCAGTGCTCCTCGGGGTCGAGCGACTCCAGCTCGTCGTCATAGACCTCGCTGACGTCGAAACGGCAGATCAGCAGGTCGGGGTCGGCGTCCTCGAAGGGCTCGGCGAGCCAGTCCCCCGGCTCGGCCGGGTCCGCGGCAGTGACCCAGAGCGTGGAGTCCCCCTCCTCCAGGCCGAACTCCTCGGAGCGGGAGGCGATCTCGTCCGGCTCGTACTCGCCGAAGAGCGCGCCGAGGGCGCTGGAGACGCTGGCCGAGACCGGGCCCGGGTCCGCGGCCGTGGTGCCGTCGATCCGCAGCGCGGCGGCCCGGAGCCGCAGCGGGTCGGTGATCAGGTAGTCCCGGCGGATCAGCACGCTGATCGCCTCCGGGTCGTCCGGGTCGGCGTACTGGGAGAGGTCCGTGTCGTGCGGCACCTCGAACGGGGTGACCTCGTCGTAGGCGTCGTAGAGGGCTTCGTCATAGGCGTCCGCGGCCTCCGCGAGCGCCGCGTAGGCGGTGGCGACCCCCGGGTCGTTCTCCCCGGTACGGGCCTCCACAGCGGCCAGATGGCGGTCAATGGCGGCCTTGACCGCCTCGGCGGCGCTACGTACCTCGGCGATGGTGGGCTGCGCGACATCAGGCATGGTGCTGACGCTATCCGCTGTTGGGCCCGTAGTGCACAGAAGTTATCCGGTCGCGCCCGATTCGAGTGGAACTGCACACCTTGGGAATCGGCCGGATCGCGGAATCGTCTGCGTTTTGTGCCATGAACGACGTCCGGAGTGGGCATCACCCGACCGTGCGACCTCCGCGCGACCCGTCGGGGGCCGTCGGTCCGCACCGGGACCGAGGTAGACCGACGTAGTCTGAACCAGGAGCGTTCTGCAGGAGGAAGAGACTTGGCCGCACCGAAGTTCGTCCAACAGCCCGAATACGAGTTCCGCTCGCTCCTGCTGGCCAGGGACGTCTCGCGCAACGAGGCGAGGCGGCTGCTGACCGAGGAGGCGGAGTACGGCCACTGGGAGCTCGACCGGCTGAGACTTTTTCCGGACGGGCGGCGCAAGGTCGTGCTGCGCAGGAAGATCATCCGCCAGGTCCGCACCTGGTCCTACCTGCCGGACTGACGCGAGGGGTGGTGCGCCCCGGAAGCCCCGGGACGCACCACCCCTCGCGGTTCGGCGCTGCTGTCAGCGCTGCGCGGTGCGGGAGCGGCGGTAGAGCAGCAGCCCGCCGAGCGCCATCGCGGCACCGGCCGGGGCGAGCAGCAGGGTCTCCCCGTCCGCGCCGGTGGAGGCCAGTACCTCCTGGGGCGGCGGGGGCGGGCTCATGTGCTTCGGGGGCGTCGCCACCGTCTTCACCGGCGGTGGCGGCGGGTTGTGGCGGACCGGCGGGGCCACCGGCGGCGGGGGCTGCGGGTGGGTGCAGGAGCAGTGCTCGGGCGGGGTGTGGCCGCTCGGCTTGCCGCCGCTGTGCGTGGCGCACTGGTTCCCGAAGGCCGGGTTGCCCAGGCCCACCACGTTCGCCGAGTCGCCGCAGAGGTTGACCGGGACCGAGACCGGCACCTGCGCGGTGTTCCCCGAGCCGACGCCCGGCGAGCCGTGCGACCCGCCCTGGCTGCCCGCGCCGGGCCCGCCGCCGTGCGGGGACCCGTGCCGGGGGCCGCCCGAGTCATGGCCGGAGCCGTGCCCGGAGCCGTGGCCCGCGCCGTGTCCCGCGCTGGGCTGGGAGACGTTGGCGCAGTGGTTGCCCATGGCCGGGTTGAGCAGCCCGACCACGTTGATGGTGTTCCCGCAGGCATTCACCGGAATGTCGATAGGGACCTGAACGGTGTTACCGGATCCGACGCCCGGCGAATCGGCGGCCGTACCCACGGCACCGGCGTCCGCGTAGGCGTAACCCGCAGTGGACGCGAGAACGCTCCCGGTCGCCATGACCGTGAGAAGTCCGCGTCTGGCAGCTTGTCGCATGGATTGCCCTGCCCTCAGTTTGTCTTTAATTCTGTACGGGACCTATGACCTGCACTCTTGACCTGACATTTCACGTAACGAGAGCGCACGGTCGCGGTACATGGCGCGCCACGCCTTTCATTCGTCCGAGTGAGCCCGACCGGTGGGATGACGCCTGACGAACGCCGACATGGTCCCGGGAGGCATGGCACGCCTCCCGGGACCACATTGATTAAAGGTCCGGATTCATCCGGAAGACGCTCAGAAGTTCTGGCAGTTGTTGCCGAAGGCCGGGTTGAGCAGCCCGATCACGCTGATGGTGTTGCCGCAGACGTTCACCGGGATGTGAATCGGCACCTGGATGGTGTTGCCCGAGACAACGCCCGGGGAACCCCAGGAAGCACCCTCGGCGGTCGCGCCGCCGCCATGGGCGGACGCGACACCCGCGCCGGCGAGAACCAGACCGCCAGTGGCCGCGGCAATGGCAACGATCTTCTTGACCTGCATAATGTCCTCCTAGTCCGTCGCAGCCCGTTCGGCGGGCTGCATATGGGTGAACGAGACTGCGGCAAACGGGGTACTAGTCAGTGCGGTCATTCACCCGCAACGGTGATCAATACGTACGGCTGAGCGAAAAAGAATCGAAGCGTCCCATTCGCGTGCGGCCGTCGCCGCCAGGGCATTCGAAAGGCCCGCCACTCCCCTTCCGGGGACAGTGGCGGGCCCGATCGAAAATAAAATCGAAAAGAAATCAGCAGGCGTCGATGAAGCGGTCGAGCACCCGCACTCCGAACTTCAGTCCGTCCACCGGCACCCGCTCGTCCACGCCGTGGAACATCCCGGCGAAGTCCAGGTCCGGCGGCAGCTGCAGCGGGGCGAAGCCGAAGCAGCGGATGCCCAGCTCGGAGAACGACTTGGCGTCCGTCCCGCCGGAGAGGCAGTACGGAACGGCCCGGGCGATCGGGTCCTCCGCCCTGAGCGCGCTCTGCATGGCCGCGACCAGCGCGCCGTCGAAGTCCGTCTCCACCGCCTTGTCGGCGTGCACGGTCTCCCGGCGGATCCGCGGGCCGAGGACCCGGTCCAGCTCGGCGTGGAACTCGTCCTCGAGGCCGGGCAGGTAGCGCCCGTCCACATGGGCGGTGGCCTGGCCCGGGATCACATTCACCTTGTAGCCGGCGCCGAGCATGGTCGGCTGGGCGGTGTTGCGCAGCGTCGCGCCGATCAGCTTGGCGATGCCGCCGAGGCGCTCCAGCACCGAGTCCATGTCCTCGGGGTCCAGCTCCATGCCGAGCGCGTCGGACAGCTCGTCCAGGAAGTGCCGGACGCTCTTGGTGACCCGCACCGGGAACTGGTGCCGCCCGAGCCGGGCCACGGCCTCGCACAGCTCGGTGATGGCGTTGTCCTTGTTGGTCATCGAGCCGTGCCCGGCGGTGCCGTCCACGGTGAGGCGCATCCAGTGCATCCCCTTCTCCGCGGTCTCGACCAGGTAGAGGCGCAGGTTCTCGTTCACGGTGAAGGAGAAGCCGCCGACCTCGCCGATCGCCTCGCTGACGCCCTCGAACAGGTCGGGGTGCTTGTCGACCAGGTGGTGCGCCCCGAAGACCCCGCCCGCCTCCTCGTCCGCGAGGAAGGCCAGCACGATGTCGCGCGGAGGCTTGCGGCCGGTGCGCAGCCGGTCGCGGACGACCGCGAGGGTCATCGCGTCCATGTCCTTCATGTCGACCGCGCCGCGGCCCCAGACGCAGCCGTCGGCGATCTCCCCGGCGAACGGGGGCAGGGTCCAGTCGTCCGCGTTGGCCGGCACCACGTCGGTGTGCCCGTGGATCAGCAGCGCCGGACGGGACGGGTCCTCGCCCGCGATCCGGGCCACGGTGCTGGCACGGCCCTTCGCCGACTCGAAGATCTTCGGCTCCAGGCCGAACTCGGCGAGCTTCTCGGCCACGTACTCGGCGGCGGCGCGCTCGCCGGGGCCCGAACCGTCGCCGTAGTTGCTGGTGTCGATACGGATCAGATCCCGGCAGAGGTCCGCGACCTCTTCCTCCCCGGCGACCGGACCGCCCTGACGCGGGGCCTGGCCCTGGCCGTGGGTCCGGCCCTGGGTCTGCTCCTGGCCCTGGCTCCGGCTCGGGTTCGTCTCGCTCACGCTGCACTGCCTCTCTCGTCGCAGCCGGCCCCCTCCGCCCAGCCCCCGGGCGACGCACCGGCATGATCCCTGCCATCCTCCCCCCTGCCCGCCGGAACCCCAACCCCTTACTCGGCCTGGCGGCCCGCTGCGGCACCGGCTCCGCCCGATCGCCACCCCGCCCCGTCCCGCCCCCGTCCCTCCCCCACTCCCCCGCATCACCGCCGCATCACCGCAGGTCCAGCCGCCAGTAACGCGTTCGGAACCACGGCTGATCTTTGCTATGGTTATCCACGTCAGGACGACGGCGACGTCGCCCCAACACACCCGGTCCGGGTGGCGGAATGGCAGACGCGCTAGCTTGAGGTGCTAGTGCCCTTCGGGGCGTGGGGGTTCAAGTCCCCCCTCGGACACCAGCAGGGTCGTTCAGGAGAGTGACCCCAAAGCGTTCACGAATTGGGCTCCCGATCTTGATCGGGAGCCCAATTCAGTAGCTACCCAGTAGCTGTTGTACAAGCACGTCCTCGTTTGTTGAGCTGGTCCGCCCCCCGGGGCCGGGGGTTGGTCGAGGTCCGGCGGGGCACGGCCGCTCGATGGTCTACGCCCTGTACGGCAAAGGCGTCAGAGTGCGGGTCTCTCGAAGTACCGGGTCAGGAATCACACCGCGATGTACCCGGCGAGGAACGCGGCGATTGCCCCGGCCAGGGCTTGGCCGCGGATTCCGTCGCCCTGGTGATGGCGCCCGAAGCCGCTGAACGCCAACAGAGCCAACGTCCCCAGCCAGCTGCCCGCCGCCACCAGCGCCGAACCGGTCAGCGCCGGCGTCGCCGCCCGCGGAGGCAGGCGCCGCGGCAGCAAGAGGGCCAGTACCGCGGGGACCACCTGCATTCGTTCGCCTTTCGCGGGACGTGAACACAGGAGACCCGCCATACGGTGCACGAGCCGTCACCATGGGACACGCTGCTGGCCCCGCCCAGTTGAACACCTTCGGGCATGTGGGTGGCGGCCCGGTCGTGGTGCGTCTGGGGTTCGGCCTGCGCGACTAGTCTGATCGCGTAGGTTGCGGGGCGGGCGCGTGGAGGAGTGCAGGTGGCGCAGGATGTGGGGCAGCCGGGTCCGAAGGATGATGCCGGGCGGGCGGGCGGGCCCCCCGTGGACGGTTCCGGGGTGCGTTGGCTGGTCCTGGTCTACAAAGTCCCTGCCGAGCCGACCCGGTTGCGGGCCGGGGTGTGGCGCAAGATCAAGGGCCTGGGTGCGATCTACCTGCAGAATTCGGTGGCGGCTCTGCCGCAGCGCCCGGGCACCGAGCGCTCGTTCCGGGTACTGCGCAATGAGATCGTGGAGATGGGCGGAAGTGCGCTGCTGCTGGGCTCCGAGGTGCTGTCGGGCAGCGCGGAGGTCGAGCAGGCCTTCAATGCGGCCCGCAACGATGAGTACGAGGAGATCGTCGACCGCTGTCAGGACTTCCTCGGGCAGATCGACAAGGAGTACCGGGCCGAGCACTTCACCTACGCCGAACTGGAGGAGAACGACGAGGACCTGGTGAAGTTGCGGAACTGGTTCGCCAAGGTGGAGAGCCGGGATGTGCTGACTGCGCCGGGCAAGACCGAGGCGACGGCCGCGCTGGCCAAGTGCGAGCAGGTCCTGGACGAGTACGCGGCACGGGTCTACGCAGAGGAGGGAGAGGGCCGCTGATGGACCCCTCCCCGGTCTCACCGCGCAGGGTTCGTGCGGGATTCACCCCTGGCGGGCGGCCCGCACGACCCGGCGCCGCGACAGGCCGAGCAGCAGCAACACCGCGGTCGGCGGCAGCCACCGGGCGTCGACCCCTCCCCGGACCAGGCCGTACGTTGCCGCCAGGGCCGGCATCACGGCCAGCGCGCCGCGCCAGTCGTCGCCGACGATGAGGTTGATCCCGAACTGTGGGGCCAGCGGCAGGTTGTAGGTGAGGACGCGGCCGCTGGCGAGCAGGACCGAGGGCAGGGCGACGGCGGCGAGCAGCACCAGGTTCAGGATCCGGCCGGCGGCACTGTTGCCGTGCCTGGCCAGGGCTCGGCCGGGGAAGGCGCCGAGGACCAGGGCGGCACTGGCGGTGGTCGGCACCGTTCCCCATCACGTCAGAAATGTAACGGTCGTTAGAAGTGTGCTGCGACTGCTGAAGCAGGAATGACGTGGCGGGAGGACACGCCAAGAACGGCGGCGAACACAACACCCAAGGGATCTCCTCGAAGCAGGCGGGCTCCCCGCTCGGACGGCAGGGGTTCGGGAGCATTCACCTGGCCTTCATCTCCTCGTTGTCGGGCGGTCGCTGAGGATCCGGCGGGAGCGGCCTGTTACCTCAGTGTTAGGTCGGTCGCGCCAGGGTGGGCCGGCCATCGACCACCTCCATGCCGGCCCGGTGCACACGCGCTTCCACCCCACACCGAGGCCGCGCGTCGGCTGACGTCGAGGGCCGGTCGGCCCCTGCGCACGCGGCTTCGCCTACCGGTGACATGACCTGATCGCCGACCCCGGTGCCGGCGGGGTCGGCCGGGGCCCGCCGGTCGAGCCGGTCCGCCGCGCGCCGGACGCCCAGGTGTTCACCAAGCCGTTAGGACACGTTTGTGTCGGCTGTTAGGTCTGCTGCGTAACCTGCGTTGACCGCTCGCTCTCCATGGAAGGGCAATTGATCATGAAACGCGCTAGCAGGATCTCCGCCGCAACTGTCGGACTGGCCGTCCTCGCCGTCACCGGCACCGCTGTCGCTGATGCGCACCAGAGCAACAACGACTGGCCCTACGCCCAACACGGTGCGCACTCGTACACCCTGGCCGCTGTCGGGGACATCGCCTGCGAGCCGGACGACGACGACAACGCCGCCACCCCGACCTCGCTCAAGTGCGGCAGCCCCACCCTCGGCGGCATGGACGCCGAGTTCGCCACCGCGAAGCAGGCCACGGACATGCACCCCGATCTGGTGGCGTTGCTGGGCGACGAGCAGTACCAGGTCGGCAAGCTGACCGACTTCGAGCAGTCCTTCGAGCAGGCATGGGGCGGCCTGAAGATGCTCGAGCGCCCGGCGCCGGGCAACCACGAGTACTACCCGTATGCCAAGAAGGGCGACAACGAGGCCGGACAGAACGGGGTCGGCTACTTCGGCTACTTCAACGGCCACGACCAGTCCGGCACGCCGGACGCCCAGGGCCAGGCCGGCGACGACACCGCCGACAACCAGGGCTGGTACTCCTACGACCTCGGCAACTGGCACATCATCTCGCTCAACGCCGAGTGCGACTCAGGCGCGTTCAACCACGACTGCTCCACCACGGACAGCGGCCTCCTCAGCCAGGAGACCCAGTGGCTCTCGCAGGACCTGGCCGCCAACAAGCGCCCCTGCACCATCGCGTACTGGCACCAGCCCACCTTCAGCGCCACCACGGCCTCGACGACCACGGTGCCTGCGGCAGCGCCGGGCGCCGGCGGCATCGAGGGTGCGGCCGCCGACGCCTGGTGGAAGCTCCTCTACCAGCGCCACGCCACGCTCATCCTCAACGGTCACGAGCACGCCTACGCCCGGCTGCGCCCGATGAACCCGGCCGGCCAGTACGACAAGGCCCACGGCATCCCGGAGTTCATCATCGGCTCCGGCGGCGAGGCACTGGACACCCTCGCCGGCACGCCGGGCAACTACGCCAACCCCAACGTGGTCACCGCCCAGGCCAGCGCCTTCGGTGTCATGAACTTCACCCTCAAGGCCCACAGCTACAGCTGGAACTACAAGCCCGTCGAGCCCGGTCCCGGTTTCGACGCCACGGCGCTGCAGTACAGCGACTCCGGCAGCGGCACCTGCAAGTGAGACCCCACCCTTCACCCGCACCAATCACCAGCCCTCCCAGGAGTGTTCCGATGCCTTCCCGCCTCACCCTTGCTGCCGCCGGCGGCGTCATCTCCAGTCTTCTGCTGATCCCCGGCACGGTTGCGACCGCCGCTCCGCACCATGCCGGCCCCGCCCGCCCCCACGGTGTCCTGCGCCCGGGCCAGCTCGTCCTCTCCCGCACGGTCTACACCGCAGGGAAGGACTCGGTCGTCCCGGGCGTCACCCGGCTGCCGGCCGGCTGCACCACCGCCTGCGTCACCGCGGTCGCCGACGGCGGCTACCCCGAGGTCTTCAACAACGAGTCGGTCGACCCGAGCTTCGGTGTCACCTCGCCGATCCTCCTCGACAGCCTCACCCCGTCCGGCCGCACGACGGACACGCTGGAGGTGCCGACCGGCATCGACGGCGACCACCTGGTCACCAGCTTCCCGTCGAAGTCCGAGATCGGCCTCAACCTCTCCACCGACGGCACGGCGCTCACGTTCATGGGCTACGTCGCGCCGGTGAACTCCCCCGACGTGTCGAACTCCAACACGCCCGGCGTGGTCGACCCGACGAACCCGGTCGGCACCTCGTACTACCGCGCGGTTGCCGAACTGCGCCCCGGCGGGCGCTTCGGCTTCACCGAGACCAATGCCTACAGCGGCAACAACGGCCGCTCCGCGGTCCTCGACAGCGCCGACAACCGGCTCTTCATGGCGGGCAACGCCGGCAATGGCGGTAACCCGCAGCCGGTCGGCGTGATTGCCGGTGCCGGTGCGCAGATCGCGACGCCGTCGAGGCTGCCGGAGAGCAGGCAGCAGGTCGGTCAGCCCACGCCGGTCGGTGGCTTCAGCGTCACCGAGCTGGGCGACAAGGCCGACAAGGTCGGCAAGGACACCAACTTCCGTGGCCTGACCGTCCACGACAACGTCGTCTACCTGACCAAGGGCAGCGGCGGCAACGGCGTCAACACCGTCTACTTCATCGACACCACCGGCACGGCCTGCCCCAACGGTGTCGGCCTCCCAGTACCCGGTGCGCCACTGCCGACCAAGGCGCTGGCGTACGACCCCGCCACGCTGCAGTCCACCGGCCTGCCGGAGAACATGTGCGTCCTCCAGGGCTTTCCCACGGCCCTCAAGTCGACGACGTCCTTCCCGTTCGGCATGTGGTTCGCCAACGACACCACGCTGTACGTCGCCGACGAAGGCGATGGCACCAACACCTACGATCCCGCCACGGGCACCTACACCGACGCCGCCGCCCAGACCGGCGCAGGCCTGCAGAAGTGGGTACTCCGCGACGGCACCTGGACGCTGGCGTACACGATCCAGCACGGGCTCGACCTCGGCACGCCCTACGGCGTCTCCCACTACCCGACCGGTGACAACTCCGCCACCGGCCTGCCCTGGGCCCCGGCCACCGACGGCCTGCGCACCATCACCGGCAAGGTCGACACCGATGGCACCGTCACCATCTGGGGCGTCACCTCCACGGTCTCCGGCGCGACCGACGAAGGCGCCGACCCCAACCGCCTCGTCCGCGTGACCGACCGCCTCGAGGCGACCAGCGCGGCCCGTGACACGTTCAGGACCCTGCGCACGGCACGGTCCGGCGAAGCCCTGCGCGGCATCGTCTACGTCCCGGGCCGCTGACGGGTCGCCAGAAGTGAACGGGGGGTCGGGCCTGCCCAGGCCCGACCCCCCGCCCACCGTTCGCTCGGGACCGGCCGTCCCGCAACCGCGCGCCCGTCACGGCCGTAACGATCACCCGGTCGTACGGCGCGTCCCGCCGCCGGCCAGTTCCCCGTTCGCCCGGATCACCTCGGGGTGGAGTCCTACTGTGCGGAGACTGGTCCGCGCCTGAGCGGCGACAGCGGCGTCGATCTCCAGAGTGACCACATTGCCGCTGCCCAACCGGTTCGCTCTCCCGCTCATGGGAACTGTCCGTCACCTGCGGTGGCCCCCCGTCCCCGCCCTCAGTGGTGATCGGTTCGAGCAGCATGCTCGTACTCCTTCGCTCGTGGTGCCTGCCCGTGCCCGTCGGACGGGTGTCCGAAGATCCTGCTGCCGGGCATCAACACGGTTGCTCCGCAGCCCGGTTGAGACCGGCCACCCGCCTGCCCGCGCTGCCCCTCCGCAGATGCGCTCCCGCCGGGGTATGGCAGGGACAGACACACACCCGCTCTTCCGGACTGCTCGTCGGAAGCTGGTGGGTGAACGTGCCTGAGCACAAGGCGTGCAGGGTCGGATGGTCGTCGTACTTGCACGCCCCCGAGCGGAAGGCGGATGCCGGGCCGGTCACTCCGCGCCCACCCTCTCCAACGCCGCCGCCAGAGCCTCCACCACCTCGGCCGAACAGCACCCCAGTTCAACCATCGGAACCTCCCTGGCCGGGTGGCTCCCCCGCAGCGAAGGGATGGTGATCCCGTGCCCGATCAACGCCGCGCGCAGCCGCTCGGCCGCCACAATCGCCAGCCGGTACGGGTCCGTGTCGAGATTCGTCGTGGCCATGCCGCCCCCGTCGCCTGTGAGGTTTTCCTACCTCCATCAGGTTATGAATCAGACACAGTTGACGGCCAGGAAGTTGCCACTAGTTGCGCAGGCTCACCCGATCGCGTCTATCGCGGCAGTGATCAAGGCACGGGCTCTGGCCCCGTAGACGGCAAATGCTTGTAGCTCGCCGAAGATCTGAAGGTAGTCGCCAATCTCGCTGGGCGTCGTCACGTTCACTGACGCAGTCACAAGTTCCACCTGCACCCGCGCATCATCGAAGATGCGGAAGGACTCGACCGGCCAGATGGTTCTCTCGGTGGCGAAGGGGATGATCCCCAGACTCACACGAGGCAGCGAAATGACGGCCAGCAGGTGCCCAAGTTGGCCGGCCATTGCTTCAGCGTCGCCGAGTCTGTATCTGAGCACAGCCTCTTCCAGGAGGAAGACGAATCGGTGGTTTCCGCTGTGGATGACGCCAGATCGCTCCAACTTGGCTGCCACAGCCTGCTCCAAGTCGTCAGGGGTTCGGCTCGCGTCAGCGAAACGGGCCATGATCGCCCTGACGTAGGCAGACGTCTGGAGTACCCCCGGGACGACGTCGGAGGTGTAGAAGCGGAACATCCTGGTCTGCTGATAGAGGGCAGCATAGGACTCTTGGAGGCTTCGCAGGCCGTTCCCCCTGAGCCGTTTCCATTCCACGTACATCGACTCGACGGCTCTGGAGGCCGCGATCAGATCAGCTACCTGGTCTTCGACCCCACACGCTGCGCACCACGCTCGGATATCAGCCTCCGAGGCCGCGACCTTGGCGTCCTGGATGCGCGAGGTCTTCGCCGGGTGCCAGCCGCACCGGGCAGACAGCTCGCGCCCGTTGATCCGCGCATCCTTTCGGATGCCCTGGAGCCGATCGGCAAGCGCCCTTCGTGCGGCTTGCGCGCTGGAAGACGGGGAGGCTGACGACATGTGCTGACTGTCCGGTGTTCGTAGCGACGGTGAAGGTCAGACCGAGTACTTCTCGTGCGGGACGCCCCGCTCCCAAACGGCCTCGAAAGCCGACGAGCACAGGTTTACGACGGCGCGTTCGGTACGAAGCTCCTTGCCAGGCTCGGCCCAGTCACCGTCGCCTGTGAAGTGGTTGAAGACGACTATCTCCCCGTCGAAAGCCCAGAAGTCATTCCCCGGTAGAGCGATGTCCGATGCTTGGCGCCTTGGCAGCCAGCGAACCAGTTCACCGGATGCGAGGTTGACCACCGTCCCGCCGTGCTCGTAACGGATGTAGTCGGTGACAGGCTCCGAGACGATGCGAGCGCGGCGGATCACCACACCCCGGGCAACAGTTGCGGCGATCTGCTCCACCCAGGGTCGCCAGTAATCAGAATTTGGGTCATTGTCCCGCTCGCCAGTACGTTTCCAGCGGGAGAAGCCTGACGACTCGCCGCCAACGCTGTACGAATCCCGCATCTCCAGATGCACAGCCGACCGTTGAGCGCTACTCAGCAACTCATCAAAGCTCGGTACCACTGGCAGCTCTACGCTCTGCGGCATCGCACGCCTTCCTGATGATCGGCACCATCCGGGCCGGAATCCGTGTGACTGACTCATGAGCAGGGATACCCGCCGAGTGCCCGGGGGACCAACTCTGTCCGCGGATCTCTGCCGCCAATAGGGCGTCTGCCTTCTCGCCCTGGAGGATCAGATCGGCCGTCTCCTCCTCAACCCATACGGTCGGCGAGCCGTCCTTCTCGGTATCCGGGTCGATCCCGACGAACTCCAGGCTCATGGCCATCTCCTGTGTCGAGTGCGTTGCGACTACTTGCATGACCATCGCCCTGACGACCGCACACCGTCAAGGGGGTGCGTCTCCCCGATGGCGTGAACTCGTCCATGTGGCGCGACTCAGAGACAGTATCCCGCCGGGGGCTTTGGTTGTTTGGGGCGGAAGCAAGCGCTTCCGCCCCGTCGTGTGGTGGGCGGAATCGGGTGCTCGCGCCGCGATTGGTAGACCTGGAACTGGCACAGCATCAGGGCGCTGGCGCCCGTGGGTGCCGTGGGCTGAATCGTTGACGCACGTCAGGGGGTGTGGTGGGCTGCGTCTTCGATGACGGCGGTGACCTGGGTGGGGTGGGAGACCATGGACAGGTGGGAGGCGTTCAGCTTGGTGATGGTGGCTCCGGCGCGCTTCGCCATGAACTGCTGGGCGGCGGGGGGCAGGGCGTGGTCGGCGGTGCCGATCACGTCCCAGCTGGGGATGCTGGTCCAGGCCGGCGCACCGGACTCTTCACCCAGCGCGGAGGCCGCCAGCGGGCGCTGGGTGGCGGCGAGTTCGGCTGACTGCTTCACCGACAGGTCGTTGGCCAGGATGCCGTGGAACAGCGCGGGCTTGATGTAGGCGTCGACGACGCCGCCGGCCGAGGGGACGAAGTTGAGGGCGTCCGGGCCGACCTGGCTGCCCGGGAACTGGGCGGTCAGCGTGTTCAGGGTCTCACCCTGGGCCGGGACGTAGGCGTCGACGTAGACGAGTGCCTTGACGTTGGCATTGCCGGTGGCGGCGTTGGTGATGACGAAGCCGCCGTAGGAGTGGCCGACCAGGACGATCGGTCCGGGGACGGTGGCGAGGTAGCTGGCGAGGTAGGTCGAGTCGCTCGCCACGCCGCGCAGCGGGTTCGGCGGCACGTCGACGGTGTAGCCGTCGTGCTGCAGGTCGCGGACGACGCCGCTCCAGCTGGAACCGTCGGCCCACGCGCCGTGCACGAGCACGACCGTCGGCTTGGCCGCCGCCGGGTGGCCCGACCTGGCACCAGTAGCGCTGGACGCCGCCGCAGCGGGGACGATCGCAGCGGCCAGGGCCACGGCGGCGCCCAGGACGGCGAACCGGGTTCCGGTCTTGCTCAACTTCAGTGCTGCCTTCATGGTGATTCCTCTCGATTGCGCCGCAGACGCAGTGCGCCTGCGCGGGGGGGGGTTGGTTCAGACGCCTTGGCGCTTGAGCCAGGCGAGGGTGGCGTCGGCGATCTCGTGCCAGCCGTGATCGAAGACCAGCGAGTGGCCGCGATCGGGGAACGACTGGTAGTCGGTCGTGGCGGCCGAGTGGGCGTAGAGCTTGTACGCGGCCTTGGCGACGCTTTGCGGGACGGTGTGGTCCTGGCCTCCACTGATGATCAGCAGCGGGCCGCGGTCATGCGTGCGGGTGTCCACCGCCGCCGGGGAGTTGCGGCTGAAGTTGGCGGCACTGGCCTCGAAGAGCGGCCTGCCGGGGCCGGGGATGGTCCAACGGTCGAACAGCTCGTCCGACTCGGCCTGCGGGACGGCGTTGCCGAAGCCGTAGCGGAACTGCTCGCGGGTGAGCGAGACGGCCTTCTTCCTGTTGCCCGGCCTGGAGAGCACCGGCCAGCCCGATCGGAGCTGTGCCGGCGGCACCGGCTTGACGCCTCTGATCTGTGCCGGGTCGATGGCCACCGCAGCCGAGGCGTACTGCTCGGCCAGGAGCTTCTGGGCGATCAGGCCGCCGAAGGAGTGTCCGACCACGACCGGTTTGACCGTGAAGCCGTCGATCACCCGCCGGTAGCTGGCGGTGATGTCCTCGATGCCGTGGTTGGCGACGGCAGCCGCGTGCTGTCGCGTGGCCGCCACACTGTCGTACTCGCCCGGCCAACCCGGGGCGACGGGGTCGTAGCCGGCTTGCCGGTAGAGCTCGGACCACTCGTTCCAGGAGTCCGAGTGGATCCAGAGCCCGTGGATGAAGACGACCGGAGTGGGTGCGGGCATGTCGGGGTCCTCCTTGTCCGTGCCAGGTAGACTAACTAGTAACTCTACTTCAAGTTAGCACGTCATCCCGAGTGTGGAAACCGCACGGGATGAGCCAGGATGCGGGACCGGATCATCGAGGCGGCGGCGCAGCCGTTCTGCGCACGGGGCACCTGGACGGGACGAGCTGATCGTCGCCCACCCCCGGCGCCGTGCCGCCGCCTCGGAACGGGATGCCGTTGGCGGAACCCGACAAGCGGCCGCGGGCAACGTCCCCGAGGCGCGCACCGCCGTTGGTTCGAGGCACCGTCGAGGAGGCGCCCGGGCAGATCGGCGTGGCCGGTACCCCGGCAGTCGCCAACCAGTTGCTGATACGGCGCGCTGGTCGGCGGCTACCTCAGCGATCCGCGGACCATCGGCCAGTCACTCCACGTGACGCGGCGCGCCGTCATCACGAGATTGCGTCCGGCCCGGGAAATGCTGGACGTCAGGCATTCCTCGTGGCCGATCGCGGGGATGTCGTGGCCGGTCGCGGGGATGTGACGTTGTGTCGCGGCGACGACCCGGGCCTCGGCCAGCGGGTCCACCGGCGCGGTGCCGAAGGGACGGGTCAACTGGCCCACGCCGTGGCGGATCAGCTCGGGCCAGGGTGCGAGCTCCGGTGCCGTCTCGTGCTGCGGGGCAACCTGACCGTCCGTCGGGTCCGCCCCGGCCCAGAGGCCGGACG
Source organism: Streptacidiphilus alkalitolerans (assembly GCF_042511045.1). Lineage (NCBI taxonomy): Bacteria > Bacillati > Actinomycetota > Actinomycetes > Kitasatosporales > Streptomycetaceae > Streptacidiphilus > Streptacidiphilus alkalitolerans. The sequence goes on along the minus strand of NZ_JBHEZX010000012.1, from coordinate 148,340 downwards.
GTTGCGCGACCTTCTCCACGCACCGGCGTCCGGGGCGGAGGCGTCACGCACAGTTCCCATCCGCGAGTGCCACCAGTACGGTCGGTGCTTGCTGTGCCTGCCGTCAGGCCTGGTGGGAGGAAGCCGCTCTGCCCGGTCTGAGGACTGAGATCTGATGTCTGAGGACTGATCAGGCTCGGCTCAGCAGGGCGATCGCCCAGGGGCGCAGCTGCGCGTCGGCTTCGAGCACGCCGTCGCCGGAGACGGTGAAGTGGATCACGGCGCCGTGCTCGGCGCTCGCGCGGATCGCGGCGACGTCGGCGATGGACGGGTTGCTGCTCCGGCCACGCCGGGTCCACTCCGCCATCGCCCAGCCGTTCTCGGCGTCGACCACCTCGAGTGCGTAACGGTCGCCGGGCGTCAGCCCGGTGAGGCGCAGCCGCAGCGCCTCCAACTTCCCTGTCGCCAGGGTGCGTTCGGCGACGTCCCGGGTGCCGAAGGACGCCGGGGCGCTCAGTGCGACCTCGTCCGGGTAGTGCACGGCCAGCGCTGCCACGTCGGTGCCGCGACGCGTGACCACCAGGCCGTCTTCGCGGTGGAGCAGCCGGTCGCCCAGCGCGTTCAGCATGCGGTAGGCGTGCATCGTCGGCTTGGTTATGCCGTCCTGGTTGAGCATGCCGAATCCGCCGTGGAACGGGTCGCGGCCGGCTCCCTCCTCCTCGAAGACATCGGTGAAGGTCCAGTAGGCGAGGCTGTCGACCGTGCCGATCGAGGCGAGCACCGAGCGCACCACGAAGGCGGCGGCCTGGGGGTAGTCGTGGGTGAAGTCGCGCGAACTGGAGCTGGAACTCCACTCGGTGAGGTGGATCTCGGCCTCCGGGTACGGGCCCGCGTCGACGATCTCGCGCACCAGGCGCAGATCGGTCGGGGTGGCCTCGACGCCACGGGTGAGCTTGCGGCCGTTGCCGTGCCCGTCCAACGCCCAGTCGGTCGGGTACGGGTGGCAGGAGACGAAGTCGACCGGGAGCCGGTTGTCGGCGCAGAACCGCAGGAACTCCTCCAGCCACACCGGCCGCCAGTCCAGGGAGTCGAGGTCGGGGGCGGTGAGCACGGTCTCGTGCTGCGCGGTGTCCTCGGTCTCGCCGTCGAAGCGGGCGTCCGGGACGAAGTTGCTCGTCGCCGGGCCGCCGACCCGCAGTGCGGGGTCGACCGACTTCACCGCCTCGGCCGACACCCGGTACAGCTCGAAGTACTCGCTTCGGGTGCCGCGGAAGAACGGGCCGAGGTTCGGTTCGTTCCACACCTCGAAGTACCACGCACGGACCTCGTCGATCCCGTAGCGCCCGACCCAGTGCTCGACGGTGGCGCGCACCAGCGCCGCCCATTTCACGTAGTCGGTCGGCGGCGCCCCGTTGGCGCCCCACCAGAAGACGGTCGCGGTCTCCCGGGCGAGCTCCGGCGGGGAGAAGCCGAACTCGACGAACGGCCGCATCCCGGCGGCGAGGATCGCGTCGAACAGCAGGTCGACGTAGTGGAAGGAGGGCGCCACCACGCCGTCGATCTCGCGGTAGACGAACATGTCACCGTGGAACAGGCCGTGGAAGCGGACGTAGCCGAAGCCGCCGAGCCGGTGCGCCTGGGCCAGTTGGCCCTGCCAGTCGGCGCGCAGTCCCTCGTTCGCCCGGCCGGCGCCGACAACACGGCTCCAGTAGTGGTCCAGTGGCACATCGGGTGCGCCGGTGAGGTCAAGGTCCAGGTGCATGCTCAACTCCCTTTGGATTTAAGGGTCGGAATCAGGCGGGGTCAAGGTCAGGCGGGGATGAGGCCGAGGGTGACGAGTTCGCTCCATAGCCCGTCCAGCGGGCGCGGGTCCTGGGCCAGACGCACATTGGTGCGGATCTGCTCGGCGCTGTCGGCGCCGAGCACCACCGACGCCACCAGCGGGTCGCGCGCCGCGTAGGCGAGGGCCGCCCGCGGGAGCGTGGTACCGGCCGCTGCGGTGAGCTGCGCCAGTCGCTGCGCCCGCGCCAGCAGTTGCCGCGGAGCCGCCTGGTACTCGTAGCGCGCGTCCGGGGCGGGCTGCTCCTGCGCGAGCATGCCGCTGTTGAACACGCCGGCGTTGAGCAGCGAGATGCCCGCCGCACGGGCGGCCGGGACGACTCCCGCGAGCGCTGGCTGTTCCAGCAGGGTGTACCGCCCGGCGATCATGATCGTGTCCAGTTCGGCGCGGTTGGCGAAGGCGGCGAGCGCCGTCATATCGCCCGTACCGACGCCGATCGCGCCGACCACGCCCTCCTCCCGCAGCCGCACCAGCGCCGGGAGCCCGGTGCGGAGCGCGTCGGTGAGCCGCTCCTGGGGGTCGTGCAGCAGCGCGATGTCGAGCCGGTCCAGACCCAGACGCTGCAGCGACTCCTCGATGCTGCGGCGGATGCCGGCCTCGGTGAAGTCCCAGTGCCGGGTCAGTTCACCACTGCTGTCGACCCTGAGCAGACGGCCGACCTTGGAGCTGAGCACATACTGCGCCCGCGGTCGCGAGCGCAGCGCGAGGCCGAGCCGCTGCTCGGCGCGGCCGAGGCCGTAGTGCGGCGCCGTGTCGAAGTAGCGGATGCCGGCCTCCCAGGCGGCGTCCACGATCTCCGTCGCCCGGTCCTGGGTCATGGCCTGGTAGAGGTCGCCGAATTGGGCCGTGCCCAGACCCAGCGCCGTCACCCGGACTCCGGACGAGCCGAGTTCGCCGGGCCTCATCCCGCCGGGCCTCATGCGGTCAGCCGGTAGCTGTCGACGGCCGTGCCGCTGAGCACCTGCGCGCGCTCGGCGTCCGAGAGCGGATCGAGAAGCGCGACCAGGGCGCCGAGTTCCACGTCGAGCGGGGCACGCAGGCTCGACACCGGCCAATCGGACCCGATCATGAGCCGGCCCGGTCCCAGGGCTTCGAGCGCGACCTCCAGCGCGGCCGGCCGGACGCCGTCCCCGGAGAGCTTCATCCGTACGTTCGGATACAGGGCGAGGGCGCGTACCCGGGTCCGCCACGTCTCCGCGGCCGGTCCGGCCCGGCCCGGGTCGCCGAGATGGTCGACGACGATCACCAGCGTCGGGTGGTCGACGGCGCAGGCGAGCACGTCGCCCAGATCACGGGCGGCGACCAGCAGTTCGAGCGCCAGGCCCGAACGGGCGTAGCGGGCGATCCCCGCGCGCACCTGCGGCCGCCGCAACCACCCCGGCTCCTCGGAGACCACGGAGTGGCGGATGCCGACCAGCCCGGTGAGGTCGGCGGCGCCGATATCGCCGGCGAGGTCCGCCCAGCCGACCACTCCGCGTACCAGCGGTGCCGGTGAGCAGACGGTGACCAGACGGGCGGTCTCGGCCGCCGACTGTTCCGCCGTGACGACGACGGCGCCGTCGACGCCGCAGGTCCGGGCTGCGGACGCGTACTCGTCCAGCCCCACCGGCCGCCGGATCGAGGCGGTGCGCTCACCGGCCAGCCAGTGCGCGCCGGCGACCTCGGCGCCCCAGAGGTGGATATGACTGTCAATCACTGGGCGGGCTGCTTTACCTGGTTGTCGCGCCAGTGTTCGTATTCGGCGCGGCTGTTGGGGCTGAGGGGGTAGTAGTCGGAGAGGCGGGCGCCTTGTTCGAGGCGCATGCGGCTGAAGGATTCCCAGTCTTCGTGGTCTTCGGCGTCCTGGACGAGTTCGGGTGCTTTGGCGGCGGGTACGATCACGGCGCCGTCGTCGTCGGCGACGACGATGTCGCCGGGCAGGCAGAGGACGCCGCCGGTGGCGACGGGGACGTCGTAGGCCCAGGGGAAGAGGTCGGTCTGGGAGGCGTAGTGGGGGGTGGTGCCGGTGCACCAGATCGGGACGCCGAGTTGGCGGACTCGGGCGGCGTCGCGGATGCGGCCGTCGATGACGATTCCGGCGCCGCCGCGGCGTTTGAAGTAGCGTACGAGCATGTCGCCGAAGCAGCCGGTGAAGTTGCTGCCCCAGGCCTGGACGACCAGGACGTCGCCCGGCTGGACGGTCTCCAGGACTGCCCACAGTGCGGTGTCGCGTTCGACGTACTCCTGGCCCAGGCCGCTGGCGACGTCCTCGCGTTGTGGCATGAACTGCAGGGTCAGGGCGGAGCCGACGATGCGGCTGCCGGTGTCCAGGGCGGTGGGTCCTTGGACGGCGGTGCGGGTGACGCCCATGCCGTGCAGTTTCGCGCAGGCCGTCGCGGCGCTGATCGCGTCCATGCGGCGGACGAGGTCCGCGTCCGCGCGGGTGAAGGGTGCGCCCCGCACCGGCAGCGGCCACACCGTCGACATCGGGTTCTGGGTATCCATCAGGTGTCGCTCCGGGGTGCGGTGTGGGTGAAGCTGCGGTGGGCCGGGCGCTGGGCGCGCCGGGTGACCTGGAGCCGCAGCGAGATGCGGTGCAGCGGGGGAAGCGAGACCACCAGCCGGGACGACCCGACCGGGGTGCTCACCGGGTGTGCCTCTGGTTCGGGGATGAGGTAGTCGTGGGAGTCGCCGGGGTAGTCCGCGCCCGCACGGTCGAAGGTCACCCGGTCGATGCGGTCCTCGCCGAATGCGCCGGCCTGGACCACGACCTCGTGGCGGGTGTCCGGGTCGAGGTTGACCAGTTCGAGGCGCACGCCGTCGGCGTCGGCCTCGCGGACCAGCGCGGCCACGTTGTCCGGCAGGCCAGGTCGTCCACGCAGCGCGTCGCCGTAGGTGACCCGGGCCAGCGCCAGCCCTCCGTTGTAGAGGGCGGGCGGGGCGCCGGTGAGCAGCTGGGTGAGGACCTCGGTGACGACCGGGTTCAGGCGCTGCCACCAGTGGATGTCGTCGTCCGCCGGCCCGTAGGGGGTGGCCCGCATCAGCGCCAGGCGCTTGGCCACCTGCCCGAGGGCCAGGGTGAGGGCGTCTTCGGGGTAGCCGGGGTTGCGGCCGAGCAGGAACGACACCCAGGGGGCCTCGTGCCCCTGTTCCTCCTTGTCCTGGAACCACTTGGTCTCGCGCCAGTCGAAGCCGGCGTCCTGCTCCAGCGCCTCCAGTCGCTCCCGGTCGCCGGCGGCGGAGGTGAGCCACCACAGCCAGACCGGGTAGATCAGCGGGACCGGGTGCAGGTCGAACCAGCCGTTGGAGCCGTGCCGGTAGGGCACCAGCTGGACCGGCACGTCCGGGGCGACGTTCATCTTCTGCGCCCAGCCCCAGCCCATGCTTCCTGCGGTGGCGGCGTCGGTGGCCACCACGCTCTGCGCGATCACGGTGTCCAGCGGCACCCGGGCCAGGTCGAGACCATCGGTGGTGCCGGTGACCAGGGACTCGTTGACGGCGGCGATCATGGCGGCGGCCTGGACCGAGTGCAGCCCGTGCGGCCAGGCCCAGCCGTAGTGCCCGCCGTACCAGTGCCCGCCCTGCAGTTCGCCGACGGTCCCGGAGGGGCCGACGTTGTCCGGGAGCAGCCCGCCGTTGACGGCCGCGCGTTCGCGCCACGCGCCGACATAGTCCACCACCCAGTTCGCGAACTGTGGGTCGTGGTCGTAGAGCCAGGCGTTGGTGACCAGGGAGGTGGCGGCGAGGTTGACCGCCGTGTCACCCCGGCCCAGGCGTTGCTGCATGGCGTCGCCCATCCGTCGGGCGTTGTGCTCGGGGAGCAGGTCGTCCCATGCGGTGATGCCGGGCAGGTCGTCCAGCGGCAGCCCGTAGGGCTTCATCACGGCCTGGTGCGCGCTGTACTCGATCCACTCGGTGCCGAGCCCGGGCCGGGGCCCGCCTGATCCGGTGTGCGGGGCGGTGATGATCCGCGCGGCGGGGTCGTAGTTGCCGTGGGCCGGATCCGCGTACAGGCGCGCGAACCGCAGCGCCCGCTCGCGGAAGGCGGGATCGTCCGGGTCGGCGGCGCACAGGGCGTAGAAGAAGTTGAGGGACTCGCCCTGGTGGAACCAGTCGTAGCCGACCTCGTACTCCTCGCGCACGAACCCGAACGCGGTCAGCTGCGCGGTCACCCCGGCCCAGTGCTGCTTGGCCGAGGCGAGCAGGTCGTCGGCGCCGCCGAGGCGGTAGAGCACGGGCCAGTTGAAGAAGGGCTCGTAGAAGTCGTCGACCCCGTCCCGGTGATGCATCCGCCCGCCGTACGTCAGCCGCCCGTCCGGACCGCAGTACGTGGCCTCGAACGCACGCCACGCCGTGTCCAGGACGGAGAACAGGTGCCGCTCCAGCACCGCCCACAGCGGAGTCTGACGCAGCGGGACGGTGGCCTCGATGCGCGGGAGGGCGCTGTGCGGATCGTCTTTTGCCCACATCATTTGATTGCTCCTGCGGTCAGGCCGCCGATGATGCGCCGTTGCATGAACACGTAGAACACGATCACCGGTGCGGTGGCGAGCAGCATGTTGGGGTACACCACGGTGTAGTTCGTCGACAGGCGGCTGATGGCCGCGTACACACCCGTCGTGACGGTGTAGATGCCGGACTGGGGGCCGAGGATGAACTGCGGGTTGACGAAGTCGGTCCACACCCCGATCGAGTTGAGCACCATCGCGGTCGCGACCACCGGGCGCATCAGCGGGAAGATGACCCGCCAGAAGGTGCCGTAGCGGCTGGCGCCGTCGATCCGCGCCGCCTCGTCCAACTCCCGGGGGATCGTCTGCACGAACGCGGTGAACAGGAACACCGTGGTGGGCACAGTCAACGTCGTCTCGAACAGCAGGAAGCCCGGCATCGTGCCGATCAGGCCCAGCGCCTTGAGGACGAAGACCACCGGGATGACCAGGGTCTGGCCCGGGATGAACAGCCCGGCCAGCAGCACCAGCATCACCACCCGGTGGTACCGGCGCATCCCGCGCCCGATGGCATACGACGCCGGCCCCACCACCACCAGGTTCAGCACGTTCACCGCCACCACGAACAGCAGCGTCACACCGTAGGCGGCCACCACGTTGAAGTCCGGCGAGGTCAGCGCATCACCGAGGTACTTGAGTGAGAACCCGCCACTGGGCCAGCCGAAGGGCTCGGTCAGGATGTCGTGCTGCGACTTGAAGGCGTTGGCCACCATCACGTACAGCGGGCCGACCATCACCAGCACCAGCACGACCGCGGTCAACACCCGGCCCAGGCGGCGGACGTTCATGCGGCCACCGCCTGCTCGCTGCGCCGGCGGGCCGCGGTGATACCCACGGTCACCGCGACGATCACGATCATCAGGACGACCGACTGGGCTGCGCCGTAGCCGAGTTGGGTGTTGTCGATCGAGGAGGTGAGGATGTTGTACACGAAGCTCTGGGTCTCTCCTGCGGGGCCGCCGCGGGTCAGGGCCAGGATCAGCTCGTAGACCCGCAGCAGGCCGATGACGACCAGGACCACGTTCACGGTCACGGTCGGGGCGAGCATGGGCAGTTTGACGCGCCAGAAGGTCTGCCACGCCGAGGCGCCGTCGATCCTGGCCGCCTCCAGCACACTGTCCGGCACGGTCTGCAGCCCGGCCAGGTAGAGCACCACGTTGACGCCGAAGCTGGACCACACGATCACGCAGATCACCGTCGCCAGCGCCCAGGTCGGGTTGGACAGGAACGGCAGCGCGTGCTTGGCCCCCAGCAGCGCGTTGACCGCGCCGCTGGTGCCCAGGATCGAGGACCACAGGAAGCCCAGGATCACCGCCCCCACCACATACGGGTAGAAGACCAGCACCCGCAGGACCGCGTTGAGCCGGGTGTTGCGGTTCAGCAGCAGCGCCACCCCCAGCCCCAGCACATTGCACGCCACCGTACCGACCACGGTCACCAGCAGCGTCACGAACGCCGCATGCGCGACCGCGGGATCATGGATGATGCGGACGTAGTTGCGGAACCCGACCAGGTGCAACGGCGTCGTGAACCCGTTCCAGTCGGTGAAACTGAGGTACACCGCGATCACGATCGGCACCACGATCAGACACACCACCAGCACCAACGGCGGCGCCATCATCGCAATATCGGCCACCGTCTCACGACGCCGCGCCCGCGCCCGGGCCGAACCCGGCCGGCGACCGGCCGCCCTGGAGGCGGCCGGCGCGGCACTGACCGTGCTACTGCCCGGCATTGGCGTCCCACCAGGCATCGAGCTTCGCAGCCGCCTGATCAGCGGACTGACCCGTGTAAAGCGACTGAACCACCGTGTTCAGCTCATTACCGAAGCCGGCATTCACCCCGGGCCCAGCGGTACCGTTGACCGATCCGGGGGTGGAGTTGACGATGCTTCCGACGGCCGCGTCCAGCGCGGTCCCCGGGTAGCTGTAGCCGGCCCGGAAGTTCCCCTCGGACTTGAGCGAGGTGGTGACCGCGGTCTTGTCGCTCACCAGGTACTGCACCAGCGCCAGGTCAAGCGCCTGGTGCTTGGAGGACTTGAGGATCGAGTACGGCTGAGCCTGGCCGCTCATCTGCTTCGGCACGGATCCGTCGACCGTCGGCGTCGGGAACACCCCCACCTTGAACGGCAGGTTCTTCGCCGAATCGACGCTCGCGTTCAACCAGTTGCCCATGATGTACATGCCCGACTTGCCGGCCAGGAAGTTGTCGATCGAGTCCTGGTACTTCTCGCCCACCGAGTTCTTGGGAACCGCCCCGCTCGCGATCCACCCCGCGTAGGCCTTGAGGTAGGTGTCGTAGGCACTCCCCGCGAAGGCGACCTTCTTGGCGTTGCGCTCGGTGTACCAGTTCGGATCGCCGCCGAGCAGCGCCGGGTTGGCCATCATCGAGAACTGCGCCCCGGTGACCCACTCCCCCGCCGTCTGCAACCCGACGTACCCGGCCGCCTGCAGCTTGCCCAGGTCCGCCGTGAAGTCGGCCAGCGACTTGGGCGGCGTGCTGATACCGGCCTTCTGGAACGCGGTCTCGTTGTAGTACACCAGCGACTGGTTCTGCTCCCCGGTGGCGACCTGCCAGATCTTGCCGTCCACCTTGTTGGAGTCCGACAGCGGAGTCGAGGTCACCCAGGCAGCGTCCGGGAAGTCCGTCATCTGCGGAGCGACCACGAGGTCGAGGTTGCTAGCGACGATGTCCGGCGCCGAGCCCGAGACCAGCTCCTGCTGCAGCGTGGACTGCACGTCCGTACCGGAGGGCGACTCGATGGTGACCGTGACGCCCGGGTGGCTCTTGACGAACGGGGCGACCAGCCCCTGGTAGTACGCCTTGGTCAGCACCGGCGTGATGTTGGCCAGGATGCGGACATTGCCCTTGAGCGCACCACCGCTCGAAGCGGTCGTCGAGGAGGAGCATCCGGCCAGGGCGAAGAGGGATGCGGCGAGTCCGGCGGCGACGGAGACCTTCGCCGTGCGGGTGGTGCTGCTGGATCTTGTGGGTCTCATGGCTACCTCAACTCGATTCGCGGCTATCGATAGAGCATATGATGATCCTCGTCATCTGGATGTCAAGAGCCCGTAACAAAATCGAGGCGATCATCGATAAGATGCGAAGTGGTCTATACAAGGAGGCTTCATGCCAGACGCCATCGGACAGCCGCTGACGCGGGTCCTGCTGTCCGACCAGGTGTACACCCGGGTGCGCGGCCTGATCATCGACGGCGCGCTGGAGCCTGGCGCCCGGCTGGTCGAGTCCGAGCTCGCCCGGCAGTTCGGCGTCAGCCAGGCCCCGGTACGCGAGGCGGTCCGGCGCCTGGTGCACGAGGGCCTGGCCGACCACGTCCCGCGCCGCGGCAGCTTCGTGGCGGTGGTGTCGCAGGAGGACGCCCACCACGCCCGCGCCGTCCGCGTGGCGATCGAGGAACTGGCCGCCCGCACCGTGGCCGCCCAGCCCTCCGCCGAGGCCTTCGAGGCACTGGCGCTGCAGGTGGACGCCATGCGGCAGGCGGCGCTGCAGAGCGACGTCGGGCGCTTCCGGGACGCCGACATCACCTTCCACCGCACCGTCTGCGAAGTCAGCGGAAACCCCTTCCTGCCCAAGCTGTGGGCGGTGATGGAGCCCAACCTGCGCGCCCTGCGCGTCGTCTCCGACCCGCTGTTCACCGGCGACTGGACCGCCGTGGCCGGCGACCACGCCGATCTGCTGGCCGCCCTGCGGTCCGCGGACCCGAATCGGGCGGGGTCCGAGTTCGCCGCCCACGCCCGCGGGGACGACGGGATGATCCCCCGCCACTGACCGCATAGAAGCACGTCAGCGCCCCGCAGGCGAGAGCCTGCGGGGCGTCGGCGTGTCCGGGGGCGGTCCCGCGGCCCGGGGTCGGCCTCATAAAAAAAATCAAATCGATACCGTTCGGACCGATTGACAGCGCCTCAGGGGTCGCCTAGCTTGCTCGAGCATCGATAGGCGATTGGATCAAGATGGACCAGTCCACCACCCCGTCCGAACCACAGCCCGTGCCGCTCGCCCTGCCGCTCCCCCTGCCCCTGCCCCTGCCCCTGCCCCTGCCCCTGCCGCTGCCCGCACCCCTGCCCGTGCCCCACGAGACCGTCGGACGTCGGACGCGTCTGCGGCCCGGCACGGAGGAGGAGTACACCCACGTCCACCGACGCATCCCGGATCCGGTCGCCGCCGCCCTGCGCTCGGCCGGCGTTGTGCAGTGGCGGATCTGGCGCGACGGGCTCTCCCTGTTCCACTTGATCGAGACCACCCATGGGATCGCCGAGATGGGCCGGCGCATGTCCCTGCTGGGAGCGGTGGACCCGGACTGGGACGAGCTCATCGCCACCCTGGTCGACCCGGCCGAGGAAACCCAGGCCGATCTGCCGCTGGTCTGGGGCATGGACCAGCAGCGGCAGTTCAGCTAATCGAAACGCTCAATCGACAGACGATCGGAGTTCAACGTTGAACCGATTCAGATCACGCGGAGCCGTTCTCACCGCCGCCGCGGTCCTCCTCTCCTTCGGCTCGGGCGCTCTCGCCACGAGCGCGCAGGCCACCGCGCACCACCACACCTTCTACGTCTCCCCCGGCGGCTCGGACCGGGACCAGGGCACCGCCCGGGCGCCGTTCCGGACGATCCACCAGTGCTCGGCCGCGATGTCCGCGGGCGACAGCTGCGTCATCGGGTCCGGCACCTACCACGAGACGATCGCCCCCGCCCGGAGCGGGACCGCCGCCGCCCCGATCACCTACACCGCGGCACCCGGCGCGCAGGTGATCGTCGACGGCGCCGACCCGGTGAGCGGATGGCAGGCCGTCTCCGGCTCCGCCCTGACCTCCCTGGAAAGCGGCGACCCGTTCCTGGCCGGCTCCGACTTCGCCACCGCGGTCGCCACCGGCCAGATCTATCAGGCACACGTCACGATCAACCCGTCCCTGTCCGGCAACCAGGTGTTCTGGCAGGGCGCGCCGCAGATCGAGGCCCAGTGGCCCTACCCCGGCGCCGACGTGAGCGTGCCGACGCTGGCCTCCGCCCAGTCCGGCACCACCGACAGCCTCTCCGACACCGCGCTGACCCAGCCCGCCGGCTTCTGGAACGGGGCTCTGCTGACCGCGCACAACTGGTTCGTCAGCGAGACCGGCACCGTCACCGACTCCCAGGTCGGCACCATCACCTCGGCCGGCCTGCCCGGTTGCGTCGGGCTGAGCCCGAACCAGAGCACCGACTACTCCCTCAAGGGCAAGCTCGAACTCCTCGGCAAGCCCGGCGAGTGGTTCTACCAGACGTCGAGCCACACCCTGTACCTGTACTCGCCCGACGGTTCCAAGCCCCCGGCCGGTGCCGTGGAGGCCAAGCAGCGCGCCGTGGCCATCGACCTCAGCGGTCGCTCGCACATCTCCGTCCTCGGCCTGGGCATCCGCGGCGCCACCGCGCAGACCTCCCCGACCTCGACCGGCGACGTCCTGGACGGCCTGGTCGCCCACGACATCTCCGCCGACGCGCAGCTGAACCCCGACCCGAACATGGTCACCGCCCCCGACGGCTGCGCCGTACTGACCGCCGGCGAGACCACCTCCGGGATCCTGCTCAAGGGACACGGCAACACGGTCCGCGACAGCCTGATCGACGGCAGCACCGGCAACGGGGTCGTCATGTCCGGCACCGGCAACACCGTCACCAACACCACGATCCTGCACGTGGACACCCTGGGCAGCTACGCGGCGGGCATCAACGTCCTCGGCTCGGGCCAGAACATCACCCACAACACCATCGAAGGCTCCGGCCGCAGCGACATCAACATCGACAACAAGGTCGCCGGGCCCACCGCGGCCGGCCACACCATCGCCTACAACGACCTGTCCGACTACGGCAACCTGGTCGTCGACGGCGGCGCCGTCTACGTGTGCTGCTCGGTCAACCTGGCCACCACCGTGATCCACCACAACCAGTTCCACGACCCGTCCCCGTTCGCCCACACCGCCCCGGCGCCGGGCGTCTACCTCGACAACAGCACCTACAACGCGACCGTGTACGACAACGTCGCCTGGAACCGCACCACTTACGGGGCCGTGCTGATCAACCCCAACGGGCAGAGCACCTCGGGCAACCGGATCTACAACAACACCTCCGGCACCGACACCAACGTCGCCAGCACCTTCGGCGGCACCTTCTCCGACACCGACATCGTCAACAACATCGGCGTCACCGGCACCGATCCGGGGATCACCAACTCCAACAACTTCACCCCGGTCAGCGCCGCGCAGTTCACCAACCCCGCGGCCGACGACTTCACCCTCACCGCGACCTCGCCGGCCCGCAACGCGGGAGTGGTCTGGTCACCGGCGACGGACGGCTCCACCGACCCGCAGCCCAGCCTCGGCGCCTACCAGTACGGCGCGCCGAAGTGGATCGCCGGCGCCACCCGGATCGGCCAGCAGGTGCAGGCCGAGTCCTACACCTCCAGCAGCGGCGTCAGCCCGCACCCGGCCGGCACCGGCACCGTCGTCGGCAGCTTCGACGGCGGCGACTGGATCGGCTACGACAACGTCGACTTCGGCACCGGGGCGAACCTGTTCACCGCCTTCATCGGCGTGGACGACGCCTACGCCGACAAGGGCGTCGAAATCCACCTCGACTCCGCCACCGGGCCGCTGATCGGCCTGCTCTCGGTCGCCGGCACCGGCGGCTTCGACACCCTCTCCGTCCAGTCCACCTCGATCACACCCACCAGCGGACACCACGCCGTCTACCTCGTCGCACCCGGCGGACAGCCCGGGTTCGGCAACATCGACTACTTCTCCTTCACCCACGCGGGCTAGCAACCCGAACGATCCAGTGTGTCCACGGTCGCGCCGCCCGGGTCCCCACCCGGGCGGCGCGACCTGGCCGTTCAGGCCTCCTTAGCGGCGGGCCCGGTCGGAGTCCCCTGCGGGGTGAACGGGTGGTGGAAGGTGAAGGCCTGCGGCGCGGGGCCGTGCTCGTGCAGGTCTTCCAGCCTGGACACCCCGTCCTGCCAGGTGGGTATCACGCCGTCGGAGACCCACCAGAACACATGACTCGGGTGTCCGGTCCGGTCGAACCAGTCGTAACGCCGGTTCAGCGCCGCACGGTGCAGACCGGTGTAGACGGCGTCGAAGGCGGAGCCCAGGTCGGTCCACAGCGAGAGGGTCGCGGCCAGGGCGGTGGTCTCCACCGTACGGCCCTTGTCGTACCAGGCCGGGACGACGAACTCCCCCCATGCGCCCCAGTCCAGGTCGAAGAGTGTGCCCCGGCCGCCGTCGGCCGGTTCAGCACGGGCGAGGTACCCGGGGTGCCGGCTGATCCTCCGGTAGACGGCATCGCCGCTGTCGAGGAATTCGCGGGTGAGAGGTGCGGGATCGGCGAGGGGTGACGTCAGGACGCCGAAGGTGTACAGCGCGAGTTGGGGCATGTGTCTCTCCCTGGTGGGGGTGCCTGGTACGGACCCCGTTCGGCGGCCTGTGCACGGAACCAGGTCAAGGTAGCCGCCGCTGCCGACCCTGTCGAAGTTGCGTTTTCCCTGTCCACGTGGCCGCCGGAACCGGGGCCCTGTGGGCGGGATCTCATTTGCACCTAGTTGCAAAAGACTGCCGTCTGCCCCTACAAATGGGAGGCGAGGAGCCCGACCACCGTCCGAGGAGTGTCGATGACGACCGCCTACCCGCACCTGCTGCGTCCGCTGGACCTCGGGTTCACCACCCTGCCGAACCGGGTGCTGATGGGCTCCATGCACGTGGGGCTGGAGGAGGCCCCGAACGGCTTCGCCCGGATGGCGGCCTTCTACGCCGAGCGGGCCCGCGGCGGCGTCGCGCTGATGGTCACCGGCGGCATCGCGCCCAACGAGGCCGGCCGGCCGTCCCCGCACGGGGCCAAGCTGACCACCGCGGCCGAGGCCGAGCAGCACCGCGTCGTCACCGAGGCCGTGCACCGCGAGGGCGGCCGGATCGCGCTGCAACTGCTGCACTTCGGCCGGTACGCCGCCCACCCCGGCCTGGTCGCGCCCAGCGCGCTCCGGGCGCCGATCAGCCGGTTCACCCCGCACGCGCTGACGGACAGTGAGATCGAGCAGACCGTCGAGGACTTCGCCAGGGCCGCGGCCCTGGCCCAGCAGGCGGGATACGACGGGGTGGAGGTGATGGGCTCCGAGGGCTACCTGATCAACGAGTTCATCGCCGCCGGGACCAACCAGCGCACCGACCGCTGGGGCGGTTGCTACGAGAACCGGATCCGCTTCGCGGTGGAGACCGTGCGGCGGGTGCGCGAGCGGGTGGGCCGCGAGTTCATCCTGATCTACCGGCTGTCCATGCTGGACCTGGTGCCGGGCGGCTCCACCCTCGAAGAGGTGGTCACCCTGGCCAAGGAGGTCGAGCGGGCGGGCGCCACCCTGATCAACACCGGCATCGGCTGGCACGAGGCGCGCATCCCGACGATCGCCTCAGGTGTGCCCCGCGCGGCCTGGAGCTGGGTCACCCGCGCGGTCATGGGCGCGGTGACCGTCCCGCTGATCACCAGCAACCGCATCAACACCCCCGAGGTGGCCGAGCAGTTGCTGGCCGACGGCACGGCCGACATGGTCTCGCTGGCCCGCCCCTTCCTCGCCGACCCGGACTTCGTGGCCAAGGCGCGGGCCGGCCGGCCCGACACCATCAACTCCTGCATCGGCTGCAACCAGGCCTGCCTCGACCACACCTTCAGCGGGAGGATCACCTCCTGCCTGGTCAACCCGCGCGCCTGCCACGAGACCGAACTGGTCCTCGGCCCCACCCGCAGCGCCAAGCGCATCGGGGTGGTCGGCGCGGGCCCCGCCGGGCTCGCCTTCGCGGTCACCGCCGCCCGGCGCGGGCACCGGGTCACGCTGTACGACGCGGCCGGGACCATCGGCGGGCAGTTGAACATCGCCCGGCAGGTCCCGGGCAAGCAGGAGTTCAATGAGACCCTGCGCTACTACGCCGTGCAGTTGGCCGAGGCCGGGGTCGAACTGCGGCTCGGCGCGGCCGTACACGCGCCGGAGTTGGCCGCCGCCGGGTTCGACGAGATCGTGCTGGCCACCGGTGTCACCCCGCGCACCCCGGACATCCCCGGCGTGGACCACCCCAGCGTCCTCAGCTACCTGGACGTGCTGCGGGACGGCGCGCGGGTCGGGCAGCGGGTGGCCGTCGTGGGTGCGGGCGGCATCGGCTTCGACGTGGCCGAGTACCTGACCGACAGCGGGGCGGAGACCGCCACCGACCCGGAGGCGTTCTTCGCGCGGTGGGGCGTGGACACCTCCTACCGGGCGCGCGGCGGACTCGCCGCGCCGGAGCGCGAAGCACTCGCGCGCCCGGCAGTCGCGCGCCCGGCCGCGCCGCGCGAGGTCTGGCTGCTGCAGCGCAAGGCCAGCAAGGTCGGGGCGCAGCTGGGCCGGACCACCGGCTGGATCCACCGCACCGAGCTGGCGCACCGGGGTGTCCGCAGCCTGGCCGGCGTCACCTACCATCGGATCGACGACGACGGCCTGCACATCGGCGTGGACGGCGAGGAGCAGCTGCTGGCCGTGGACACCGTGGTGCTCTGCGCGGGCCAGGAGCCGCGGCGCGAACTGCGGCCGGCGCTGGAGGCCGCGGGCTGCTCGGTACACCTCATCGGCGGGGCCGACGTCGCCGGGGAGCTGGACGCCAAGCGCGCCATCCTGCAGGGAACACAGCTGGCGGCGGAACTGTAGAAGGGGCTCGACCGGACCATGTCGCTGCAGCACGCCATCCTCACCGCCCTGCTGGAACAGCCCTCCTCCGGGCTGGAGCTGACACGGCGTTTCGACAGGTCCATCGGGTTCTTCTGGTCCGCCACCCACCAGCAGATCTACCGCGACCTGGCCCGGCTGGAGCAGTCGGGTCTTATCCACGAACTGCCGCTGCCCCCGACCCAGGGCCGCCGCAAGGAGTACGAGGTGCTGCCGGCCGGCCGCGCGGAGCTGGCCCGCTGGATCGGCGAGGAGCAGCCGCCGAGGGCCGCGCGCGAGCCCATGGCCCTGCGGATGCGCGCGCTGGCGGCGGTGGTCGCCGGGGGTGAGGGCTACGGCAGCGGCAACGGTGAAGGCGACGGCAACGGCGCGGCAGTCGCGCTGGCGGCCGAGGTCGCGCGCCAACTGGAGCTGCACCGGCAGCAGTTGGCGGAGTACCGGTCGTTCGAGGCCCGCGACCTCGCCGGCGGAGAACCGAAGGAGCTGGCGCAGCGGCTGCAGCACCAGGTGCTGCGGGCCGGCATCGGCCTGGAACAGTTCTGGGCGGACTGGCTGACGGAGACCCTCGCGGTGATCAAGGACGGACAGTGACTGTCAATTGCATCTTGACGATTGGGGGCTGTCAATTTACGGTTGACATATGAGTCCACTCGACATCAGCCTCGCCGACCTGATCGCCCGTCTCAACGAGGAACTGCCCGAGGCCGACGAACTGGCCCGGATCAGCGAGGCACGCCTGCGTGCCCAGACCCTGTCCGACCTCGGGGACCAACTCCTCGACCACTACGTCAGCAAGGCCAAGCAGGGCGGCGCGTCCTGGAGCGAGATCGGCGACGCCATCGGGGTGACCAGGCAGGCCGCCCAGCAACGCCACACACCCACCCCGTTCGACCGGTACACCAACCTGAACCGGCACAGCATCGTGCTGGCCCAGGAAGCCGCCCGGACGCACAAGCACGACTCCATCGGCACCGAACACCTCCTGCTCGGCCTGCTCGGCGAGCCGCGGGGCCTGGCATACGAGGTGCTGGTGGCCAAGGCCGGATCGGAACAGCGCGTCCGCGACACGATCGAGGCGGCGATGCCCCCGGCCGGAAAGAAGGCGCCGCGCGGTCACATCGCGTTCCGGCCGGAGGGCAAGGAGGCCATCGAGCAGGCGCTCCGCGCCTCGGCCGAACTCGGCCACGACTGGGTCGGCACGGAGCACGCGCTGCTGGGCCTGATCCGCACCGAGGGGAGCCCGGCCGCGCAGATCCTGCGCGACCTCGGCTTCACGCCGGACGAACTGCGCGAGACGGTCAGCGTCGAGATCACCAAGCGCTCCGCCACGCACGGCAAGCAGTAACCGGCACCACGCCGGACCGGTCGTCAGCAGGAAAGGCGGGCCTGGCCGAAGCGCTTCGGCCAGGCCCCGCCCCCTTCCCCGGTGATCGCCCTCAGCGGTGCTCGAGTACCGGGACGGCCACCCGGGCGGTGAGCTTCTCGCTGAGCTTGAGCAGACGCTCGATCGAGCGCTTGTCGTTGACCTGGGGGCCGGGGGTGCTGAGCAGCAGCTGGTCGTAGTAGCCGCCGTTGACCACCTCGGTGTGCGGGCAGCAGAGCGTGAGCAGGGTCTCGGCGACCTCGGCGGCGGGGCGGCCCGAGGTCCCGTACAGGGGGCGGATCGCGGTCTCGGCGACGCCGGGGTGCACGGTGATGGCGGTGTGTCCGGCCGGGAGCCACTTGGCCAGCGCCGCGATGAAGGTGGTCAGGGCCAGCTTGGACTGGCCGTAGGCGACGGTCCTGGAGTAGCGCTTGGCGCGGGTCAGGTCGGTCCAGTCGATGTTGGCGGTGCGGTGCAGGCTGGAGCCCAGGGCGACGACGCGGCTGTCCGCGCTTCGGGCCAGCGGGCGCTCCAGCAGCCGGATGAGCAGGTACGGGGCCAGGTAGTTGACCTGGAAGCAGAGCTCGTTGCCCTGCAGGGTCAGCGTCCGCCGCTCGGGCGCGGCGATGCCGGCGTTGTTGACCAGCAGGTCAAGACGCTCATGACGCTCGGTCAGCGCGGCGCCGAGCCGGTGGACCTGGTCGAGCTGGACGAAGTCGGCGACGGCCTGCTCCAGCTGCGCCGCGGGGGCGCCGGCCGCCGCCAGCCGCTGGACGGCGAGAGCGGTGCTCTCGGCGCTGGGGCCGTGCACGATCACCCGGGCGCCGCCGGTGGCCAGGCGCAGCGCGGTCTGGAATCCGAGGCCCTCGGTGGCGCCGGTGACCAGCGCGGTGCGGTCGGCGAAGGCGAGGCCGTGGGAGGAGTGGGAGGGGACAGAAGACACAGGGGTCCGTTCGAGGTGGGAGGAGCGGCCGGGCCGTAGCAGGCACCGGTCCCCGGAAGGGCGGTGTTTCAGTGGCCGGGATGCGGCGGCCGGTCGTCATGGAGACGACCGGGATGCGGAGCGGCGTGCTCCGGCAGGGCAGGGCAGCCCGGCGCCGTCACGGTGCTCACGGAACCGCGGAAGGAGGGGCCCATGGCTCCGATGCAACCCGATCCACAGCCCCGGAGGCAATCCCCGAGCGGGATTCCTGGCGCGCCCCTGACGGCCGAGGCCCGCATTCTGTCGCTGCCTTGACACGCACCGCCACGCTCACGGTTCGTAGCGGGAACTCAGCGGCCGATGTCGCGGCGGCGGAAGTCGTCCAGGGTCTCCCGGCGCATCAGCATCCTGGCGGCGCCGTCGCGGACCGCGATCAGCGGCGGGCGGCCGACCATGTTGTAACCGGAGGCCATCGACAGGTGGTACGCCCCGGCCGCGGGCACCGCCAGCAGGTCACCGGGACGGACATCGGCCGGCAACCCCACCGAGGGCACCAGCACGTCCCCCGCCTCGCAGTGCCGCCCCACCACCCGCGCCTCGGCCAACGGCGCCTCCGACTCCCGCCCCACCAGCGCGGCGGTGTAACGCGACCCGTACAGCGCGGGGCGCGGGTTGTCGCTCATCCCGCCGTCCACCGCCACAAACGTCAATCCGCTCGGAGTGTGCTTGACCGTCAGCACCCGGTACAGCGCCACCCCGGCCGGGCCGATCACCGCCCGCCCGGGCTCGATCGTCAACCGCGGCACCGGCAATCGGTGCCGGGCGCACTGCCGCGCCACCGCCGCGGTGACCAGCGTCCCGAACTCCTCCACATTGAACGCCGGCTCACCCGCCCGGTACGGCACCGCGTGCCCACCGCCCAGGTCCAACTCCTCCAGCACCACCCCGTGCCGGTCCCGCACCGCCGCCATCACCGGCACCAACCGGTCCACCGCCGCCAAGTACGGGGCGATGTCCGGGATCTGCGAACCCAGGTGGCAGTGCAGTCCCACCAACCGCAGGTGCGGCTGCCGCAGGATCCGCGCCACCGCGTCCGCGGCATCACCCGAATCCAACGAGAACCCGAACTTCTGCTCCTCCACCCCGGTCCGCACCGAGGCATGGTGGCCCGCCGAGATCCCCGGCACCACCCGCACCAGCACCTCCTGCGGACGATCCGCGGTGGCCAGCACCGCCAGCCGGGCGATCTCGGGGAACGAGTCCACCACGATCCGCCCCACCCCCAGCCGCACCGCCGAGGCCAACTCCTCCGGACTCTTGGCATTGCCGTGCAGGATGATCCGCTCCGGCGGGAACCCGCAGGTCACCGCCAACTCCAACTCACCCCCCGAACAGACGTCCAGGCCCAGGCCCTCCTGCTCCACCCACTCCGCCACCGCGCCGCACAGGAACGCCTTCGCCGCATAGGCCACCTCCGCCTGCGGCAGCGCCCGACGATACGCACGGCAGCGCTCCCGCACCTCGGCCTCGTCCAGCACGTACAACGGCGTCGCGAACCGCGCCGCCAACTGCGCCAAGCCCACCCCGCCGACCAGGATGTCCTCCCCCTGGCGACGCGCCGCAGCCGGCCACGGCACACCCAGCGGAGTCCAGTCCTGGGCGGGGTCGTCCGGCGCGGGGCTCGGCGGCGGGACGATACTGGGACGGGCGGCAAGCATGGGATTCTCCCTGGTGTTCACGGGGTGTGCGGGTACGGAAGGGCCTTGGCGCCGGTCGCCCCGACCAGCGTTGCGCCGGGGCGGGCGACCGCGCGCGGCGGCTGCGGCAGGAACTGCGGCTGCGGATGCGGATACCGGTGCGGTTTGACCGGCGGGGCGATCAGATTGGGGTCCACCACCAACTGCCGCACGCCCAACGGCCGCACCATGTCCCGCAGGGCGGGCTCGGCCAGTTCGACCCAGCCCTGCCCGCTCCCCAGCACGGCGGCCAGCCGCTCGGGGGTGGTGAAGGCGACACTGCAGCGCGAGCCGTCCCGGTCGCGGAACAGCCGCAGCGTGAAGCCGCAGCCGTTGTCGCACACCGGGGCGAACAGCGCTCGGTGAGTATGGTCCTCGGACACGTCCCTCAGGTCCTCTCGTAGGGCCCGTGGTGGATGGAACTCGATCGGGCCACTGCGACGAAGCTATGCCCGCCGCTCCCCCGCAGAGCCTCCCCCTGACGCCCCGTTGATCGTCGGAGGGCGAATTCTGATGCGCTCTTGACGAGGTCGTCCGCCATTCGGGCGACACCGACGGAAGCCACCGCCCGGAGCCGCCGATCACGCGGCCGATCACACGGCCGATCACACGCTGTCAATATCGCGGCAAGATTCCGCGGTTCGGCGTTGGGACCGCGTCAGGAGCCCCGTTCAGGCCTCGGACCAGCGCTTTCATATGTCCGGACCGCGGCAGGACGCCGCCGTCCCGGCATACGAGAGGTACCAAGCATGAGTGTCGACAACCTGGTCGGGCTGCTGGTTGCAGCAGCCCTGGTCGGCTGTCTGGTCCTGGCCGTCCGCTACCCGGAGAAGTTCTGATGACCCCTCAGGCACCCGCGCGGGCGCATCGTCCGCGCACCCAACCACCTGATACCGACGGCCGTTCCTACCGGGTGGGCGCGGGGACGCTTGACCCCACGCAACTGTGGCGGGCCCTGCCGCAGGCCCTGCGCAAGCTCAACCCGGCCACGCTGGTGCGCAACCCGGTCATGTTCGTCACCGAGGTCGGCGCCGCGCTGACCACCGGCCTGGCGGTCGCCTCCCCCAGTGTGTTCGGCTGGCTGATCACCGTCTGGCTGTGGCTGACGGTGGTGTTCGCCAACCTGGCCGAAGCGGTGGCCGAGAGCCGCGGCCGGGCGCAGGCCGACTCGCTGCGCCGCACCCGCCGGCAGACCACCGCCCGGCGGCTGACCGGCCGGCACCCGGACTCCCCCGGACTCCCCCATGACGAGCAGGAGGTCTCCGCCGCCGAACTGCGGCGCGGGGACTTCGTGGTGGTCGAGGCCGGCGAGCTGGTGCCCGGGGACGGCGACGTGGTGCAGGGCGTGGCGAGCGTGGACGAGTCGGCGATCACCGGCGAGTCCGCACCGGTGATCCGCGAGTCCGGCGGCGACCGCTGCGCGGTGACCGGCGGCACCCGGGTGCTGTCCGACCGGATCGTGGTGCGGATCACCCAGGAGCCGGGGGCGAGCTTCCTGGACCGCATGATCTCCCTGGTGGAGGGCGCCAAGCGGCAGAAGACCCCCAATGAGCTGGCGCTGAACCTGCTGCTGGTCGCGCTGACGTTCGTTTTCCTGATGGCGACGGTCACCCTGCAGCCGATGGCGATCTTCTCCACGCAGGTGATGGGCTCCGTTCCCGACACCGGTGCCATCAACAGCGACGGTGTCACCGGGATCGTGCTGGTCTCACTGCTGGTGTGTCTGATCCCTACCACCATTGGCGCACTGCTGTCCGCGATCGGCATCGCCGGCATGGACCGGATGGTGCAGCGCAATGTGCTGGCCATGTCCGGGCGCGCGGTCGAGGCCGCAGGCGACGTGCACACCCTGCTGCTGGACAAGACCGGCACCATCACCTTCGGCAACCGCCGGGCCGCGCTGTTCCTGCCGGTCGCCCACGTCAGGGACCGGGAGTTGGCCTCGGCGGCGCTGCTGTCCAGCCTGGCCGACGAGACCCCCGAGGGACGCTCGGTGGTCACGCTGGCCCGCGAGCAGTACGGCCTCGACACCGTCCCGCACGCCGACGCCCAGTGGGTCCCGTTCTCCGCGACCACCCGGATGTCGGGCGTCGACCTGGGCGGCCCCGGGGCGCGCAGTCTGCGCAAGGGCGCGGCCACCGCTGTGGCGGACTGGGTGCGCGAGCAGGGCGGGATCGTCCCGGCCGGACTGGACGCGCTGGTCAAGCGGGTCTCAATGTCCGGCGGCACCCCGCTGGCGGTGGCCGAGACCGTGGACGGCACGGCCCGGGTGCTGGGGATCATCCACCTCAAGGACATGGTCAAACCGGGCCTGAGCGAGCGCTTCCGACAACTGCGCGCCATGGGCATCCGCACCGTGATGATCACCGGTGACAACCCGGCCACGGCCGCCGCCATCGCCGCCGAGGCCGGAGTGGACGACTTCCTGGCCGAGGCCACCCCCGAGGACAAGCTCGCCCTGATCAAACAGGAGCAGGCCGGCGGCAAGCTGGTGGCCATGACCGGGGACGGCACCAATGACGCCCCCGCCCTGGCCCAGGCCGACGTCGGCGTGGCGATGAACACCGGGACCTCGGCCGCCAAGGAGGCCGGGAACATGGTGGACCTGGACTCCGACCCCACGAAGATCATCGAGATCGTCGAGATCGGCAAGCAACTGCTGATCACCCGGGGCGCGTTGACGGCGTTCAGCATCACCAACGACATCGCCAAGTACTTCGCGATCCTGCCCGCGATGTTCGCCGGCGTCTATCCGGCCCTCGGCGCGCTGAACATCATGGACCTGCACTCGCCGCTGTCCGCGATCCTGTCGGCCGTCATCTTCAACGCCGTGGTGATCGTCGCGCTGATCCCGCTGGCCCTGCGCGGGGTGCGCTACCGGCCCAGCAGCGCCTCCGCCCTGCTGACCCGCAACCTGTGGGTCTACGGCCTGGGCGGCATCATCGCCCCGTTCCTGGCGATCAAGTTCATCGACGTCGCCCTCGTCCAGTTCATCCCGGGGATCTGAGATCTGATGAAACGTCGTATTCCGCACTGGGCCGCCCAGCACCTGGCGGCCGTCCGGGTCGTGCTCGTCCTGACCGTCGTCCTCGGACTGCTCTACCCGCTGGCGCTGACCGCCGTCGCCCTGCTGCCGGGGCTGGACCGGCAGGCACAGGGCTCGGCCGCGCGCACCGCCGACGGGCGGGTGGTCGGCAGCAGCCTGATCGGCCAGTCCTTCACCGATGCCAAGGGCAACCCGGTCCCCCGCTACTTCCAGTCCCGCCCGTCCGCGGCCGGGGCCGGCTACGACCCCACCGCCAGCGGTGCGAGCAACCTCGGCCCCGAGAACACCGTCGACCTCCTGCCGACACCGGGCGATCCGGGCTCGGGCAAGCCCAGCCTGCTCACCCAGGTCTGCGCCCGCAGCCTCGCCGTGGGAGCGCTGGAGCACGTGGACGGCTCGCGCCCCTACTGCACCGCGGACGGCACCGGCGCCGTCCTCGGGGTGATCCGCACCGGCGGCACCGTCAGTTCGGTGGTCAGCCTGGACCAGGCCTGCCCCGCCGTGCCGTTCCTGAGCAGCTACCAGGGCGTCACCGTGCGCTGCGCCACCCCCGGCGCCGACTACGGCGCCGCCGCGGTCGTCCCGGTCCGGGGCGACGCCCCGGCCCACCCCGCCGTGCCGGCCGACGCGGTCACCGCGAGCGGCAGCGGGCTCGACCCGCAGATCAGCCCGGCCTACGCCGCGCTCCAGGCCCCGCGCGTCGCCGCCGCCCGCGGCACCACCACCGCCCAGGTCCTGCGCCTGGTCCGGGACAACACCACCGGGCGCGCCCTGGGCTTCCTGGGCGAACCCGGCGTCAATGTGCTGGCGCTGAACCTCGCGCTGGACCGCAGCTACCCCGCCAAGGAGGCATGACCGTGGCCGGATGGCTGCAAGCCCTACTGATCCTGACCGTCCTGGTCGCCTTGCACGTCCCGCTCGGCGACTACCTGGCCCGGGTCCTGGACGGCGGCGCGCACCTGCGCGCCGAACGCCTGCTCCACCGCGTCTGCGGCATCGACCCGGACCGCGAACAGGGATGGAAGCACTACCTGGTCTCGCTGCTCGCCTTCTCACTGATCAGCATCCTGGCCCTGTTCGGCCTGTTCACCTGCCAGCAGTGGCTGCCCTGGTCGCTGGGCCACGGCGGGATGCCCTGGCAGCTCGCGCTGGACACCGCCGTCAGCTTCACCACCAACACCAGCTGGCAGAACTACGCCGGCGAGGCCGCCACCGGGCACCTCGCGGTGATGGCCGGGCTCGGCGTCCAGGCCTTCGCCTCGGCCGCCGTCGGCATGTGCGTCGGGCTCGCCCTGATCCGCGGCCTGATCCGGCGCAGCAGCGCCGACCTGGGCAACTTCTGGGTCGACCTGTTCCGCTGCGTGCTGCGGGTGCTGCTGCCGCTCGCCGTGGTCTTCGGCGTCGTGCTGATCGGCCTCGGCGTGGAGCAGAACCTGCACGGGGCGCACACCGTCGGCACCCTCACCGGCGGCAGCCAGACCCTGATCGGCGGCCCGGTCGGCTCCTGGGAGCCGGTCAAACTCCTCTCCGGCGACGGCGGCGGCTTCTTCAACGCCAGCAGCGCGCACCCGTTCGAGAACCCCTCGGCCTGGAGCAACGCCATGGAGATCCTGCTGATGCTGCTGGTGCCCACCGCCTTCATCCGCACCTTCGGCCGTATGGTCGGCAGCCTCCGGCAGAGCTGGACCCTGCTGACCGTCGTCGGCATCCTCTTCGGCCTGCTGCTCGCCGCCGGCACCCTCGCCCAGGCCACCCACACCGGGACCGTCGCCACCGCCGCCGGCGGCCAGTACGAGGGCACCGAGACCCGGATCGGCGTCAACGGCAGCACCCTGTTCGGGGTCTCCGCCACCGGCTCCGCCGACGGCGCGGGCGCCGCCTCCTACGACAGCTTCTCCAGCCTCGGCGGCGGCGTCCTGCTGGCCGCGATGATGCTCGGCGAGGTCAGCCCCGGCGGCACCGGCAGCGGCCTGTACGGACTGCTGATCGCGGTCCTGCTGGCGGTCTTCATCGGCGGCCTGATGGTCGGCCGCACCCCCGAGTACCTGCGCAAGCGCATCGGCTACGCCGAGATGCGGCTGGTGGTCTGCTACGCCCTGGTCGCCCCGACCCTGATCCTGCTGTTCAGCGCCCTGGCCTCGGCGCTGCCCGCGGGCCGGGCCTCGATGGGCAACCCCGGCGCGCACGGGCTGACCGAGGTCATCTACGCCTTCACCAGCAATGTGCAGAGCAACGGCAGCTCCATGAGCGGGCTCAGCGGCAACACCCCGTTCTACAACCTGGCCATGACCGCCGCGATGCTGCTCGGCCGCTACCTGCCGATGGCCTTCGTCCTCGCCCTGGCCGCACGGCTCGCCGCCCAGCGCCCCGGCGCCGTCACGGTCGGCACGCTGCGTCCCCACGGTGCCAACTTCCTCGTCCTGACCAGCGGCGCAGCCCTGGTCCTCGCCCTGCTCAACTTCCTGCCCGCGCTCTCGCTCGGCCCACTCGCCGACGGAATGCACTGACCCGCAGGAACGGACCCGCACGGGCGGAGGGCAGGCCGCTCAGGCCGCGCTGATCAGCAGGACCAGCGCGGCCAGCGCCAGCCCCACCCCCAGGCCGGCGAAGGCGAAGTCGATCCCGCGGCGCTCACGGCCGAGGACCAGCACCTGCCGCGGATCGGCGGGGTCGTAGGCCACCCGCACCCGCTCGCCGGCCGCCAGCGGACGGGAGCGGCCGGAGGGCACCGGGGCGAAGACCTCCACCACCGCACCGTCCCGGGTGGTGAACTGCAGCAGCGGGCCGGGGACACCGTTCACCTCGTCGAAGGCGGCCGGATGCCGCATGACCTGCGCCCAGGCCGGCACCCCGTCCCGGCGCAGCCGACGGGTCTCGGCCAGCGCCCCGACGCCGACCAGATAGGCGACGAGCCCGCCGAAGCCCAGGAAGACCCCGGTGACGATCACTGCGGATGTGCCCATGCCTGCCCCTTCGGCCTCGTAGGAACGCACTCCTCGACCCAGGATCCACGCTACGCCGCAGCCCCGGCCTCCCGGCTCAGCGCCGGAACTCGGCCAGCCTGGGCCGGACCCCCAGCAGGCAGAGCAGCAGCACCAGCGCCGCGTCCCCCGCCAGCAGCGGAATGCGGGTGGAGAGCTCACCGCGGCCGTCCGCGGCGGCAGCCGCGAAGGCGTCGGTATTGATCGCGGTGACCTTCCGCAGCGCGGCGTCCTGGGCGGCGAAGTCGGCATTGGAGCCGCCGGGGGCCAGGCTGGTGCAGTAGGCGATGGCGTCGCGCAGCCGTCCCCGGGCGACCAGGGCGCGGATCTTCCGGTCGTCGAGCTGGTACGCCTGATAGGTCGTCAGCGCCCGTTCAGCGGCGGCTCGTTCGCCCGGAAAGGTGATGTTGCGGAACTCGGCTCCGTAGAAGCCGCCGAAGCCCACGTCGGCGTGGTCTCCCTGGTAGGCGGTGACGGCGGTGGCGAGGGCGGCGTCGTAGCCGCCGAGGTCCGTGCCGGGGAGTCCGACGATCCGCTGCGAGGCGGCCTCGAAGGCGTCCTGGTACTGCGGGGCGCGGTCCTGGTCCAGCAGGTAGCGGCTCTCGTCGGCGTTGGCGTCGTAGAGCACCGCACGGGCCCGGGTCAGGGCCACCACCGAGTCGAAGGCGTCGTGCCGGGCCACCCGCAACTGCTCGGCCTGGTCCGACAGCAGGGTGCCACTCAGGCCGACGAACACCAATGTGAGCAGGGTCGCCGCCACCAGCAGCGGGTTGACGATCCGTCGGAAGTGCCGGGCCAGCCAGAGTTGCAGCCCCATCAGGGCCAGCAGCAGGAGCAGGCCGAGCGCCGGCGTGCACCACTCGACGTCGGCCAGATCGGCCCGCTGGCGGTTGTAACTGCCGTTGAAGGCGGCGTTGTTGGTCTGCACCAGGCGGTCGGCGGCCGGCAGCAGCCCGGTCCGCATCAGGTCGGTGGCCTGCTGGTACAGCCCCAGCGCGGTCGGATCCGGACGGCCCGCGGCCACCCGGGCCCGGTCGTTGAGCTCCATCGCGCGGGCGGCCAGGTCCTGGTAGCGGCCCAGGCCGTCGAGCACCCCGGCCAGCGCCTGCTGGGCCTGCGGACTGTCAGCCGCGTCCACGGTGGCCCGCTGCAGGTCCCGGTCGGCGCTGGTGCGGTCCGCGGCGTACTGGGCCAGCGAGGTCCGGCGCAGGGCCGCGAGCTGCGGATCGTCGCCGAACATCAGCAGGTCGGCGCTCTGCGCGTCCAGGTCGGTCAGCGCCTGGTACAGCCCGGTGGCGTCCAGTACCTGCGGCGCCTGCCGCGCGCTGACGACGGACCAGGTTCCCTGCACCCCGGTGGCGGTGAACAGCACCACCCCCGCCAGAGTGAGCGTCAGGGCGAGGCAGGCGGCGGTGAGCCGGCGCAGCCGCGACGGCACACTCCCCGCCGCGACCCGTCGCAGTCGACGGAGCCGAGGGAGCCGAGGGAGCCGACGGAGCGGCAGGCGCGGGACGCTCTTCCCCTTGCTGAGTCCCCCGCGCCGCTGCCCGCGCCCTGGCTGCGGATCCCGCGCCGCCTCCCCTACGAGATCGCGTTCGCCGACCGTCGCCATCTTCCCTGACCGCCCCCTCCATGAACCGGTCCCAACGGACCGGTCCGCGCACGGCTCCCCCTGCGAACCGACCGCACGGAGGAGGCGGTGCCACTCAACGGCCTCCGACCGACACTCTGCCGAGGCCGTCGCCCACCGGCCAGCGGCCTTGACGCACCCCTGACGCCCAACCCGCCGATCTTGACGCTCTCCTGTCGCACCCTCACCCGCACCCGGCGCGGGGCCGCGGTGTCAGGTGTCAGGTGTCAGGTGTCAGCTGTAGTAGGGCGAGTTCAGGTCGATGCTGGCGTTCTTGACGATGTCGCCGTCGAACAGCCGTGTTGTCGCCGGGGCTCCGGCCCGACGGGCTTCCTCGGCGAAGGGGCCCTGGGCGAAGGCCAGGGCGTTCTCGGCGCTGTCGAACTCGTAGAAACCACCGAGGGTGTGGGTTCCGATGCCGGACAGCCACGTCTTGCGGATCAGTCCCGGCGCGGTCTTCAGCGCCGCGTTGACCTGGTGCCAGTCGAACTGCTCGAACGGCACTGCCGCCTGGATCTCGGTGTAGAGAAACGTCTTGCCCATCACGAACCTCCGCGTTCGGGGCCTGCCCGGCCCACGCCACTAGTACGTGCGTCCTAGTGATTTCAGGATGGAGTAGGATGGCCGTACTAGTCAAGGGGGGGTCGCGATGGCCGCGGACACGAAGTCCCGCATGATCAGCGCAGCGATCGGACTGCTGCAACGCCACGGCCTGGCCGCGATGTCCTTCACCGACGTGCTGGCCGAGAGCGGCGCCGCGCGCGGGGCGATCTACCACCACTTCCCCGGCGGCAAACAACAGCTCGCGCTCGAAGCCGCCCGCCGCAACGCGGAGGACGTCCGCGGCCACCTGCACGAACTGCCGTCCGGCACGCCGCGCGACGTCGTGGAGGTGTTCCTCGACAACGTCCGCCCCGTGGTGCAGGCGTCCGCCGCGGGCGGCGGCTGCGCGGTCGCGGCGGTCACCGTCGACGGCGGTGCGGCCATCACCGACCAGGGCCGCCTGCGCACCGTCGCGACCGAGGCGTTCACCGGCTGGACCGACGAGCTCGAAGGCAAACTCACCCAGGCCGGAATGAGCCCGTCCCAGGCCGCCGAACTGGCCACCCTCATGATCACCACACTCGAAGGCGCCCACATCCTGTGCCGTGCGGCAGGCAGCATCGCCCCCTTCGACAGAGCGGCGGGGGCCCTCCTCTCCCTCGTCCCGAGGAAAGGCAGAAGTGACAGTCATGGATGAGTCGACGCTGTGGGGATTGGTGCATGCCGAGCGGGCGGCACTGGCGGAGGATCTGGCGGGGCTGAACCAGACGCAGTGGGACAGCGGGTCGCTGTGCACCGAGTTCACGGTCCGCGAGGTGGTCGCGCATCTGACGGCGGGGGCGAGCCTGGGGCCGGCGCGCTGGATGGCGGGCGTGATCCGTTGTCGCTTCGATTTCGACGCCATGGTCGCGTACCGGCTCGCCCAGCAGCTCGGGGCCGACCACAACGAGACGCTCGAACGATTCCGCCGCGCGGTCACCAGTACGACCAAGGCCCCGATCCCTGTCGCCGCGGTACTGGGCGAGGCGATCGTGCACGGCGAGGACATCCGCCGCCCGTTGGGGATCCGGCGCGACTACCCGATCGCGACGCTGACCCGCGTCGCCGAGTACTTCCACCGCTCCAATACGACGGTGCCGAGCGGGCGACGGGCGCGGGGGCTGCGCCTGTCCGCGACCGACGGCCCGTTCTCCGCCGGCGCACCGGACGGCGCGCCGGTCAGCGGCGGCACGCTCGCCCTGATCATGGCGATGGCCGGACGGTCGGCCTACGGTGCGGAGCTGACGGGCGCGGGGGTGGCAGCGATCACGGGGACGGAGTGAGGGCCCCAGGATCCATTGACGCGGTGTACACACCCAGTGTAGACACTGGGTTATGACGGTTCCTTTCGCACTTCTCGGGCTGCTCGAGCGAGAGCCCAGCCATGGATACGACCTCAAGCGCGACTACGACACCTACTTCGGGCGGGGCAAGCCGCTGCTCATCGGGCAGGTCTACTCGACCCTCGGGCGGCTGGCCCGCGACGGGAAGGTGGTGGTCGGGCCGGCCGAGCCCGGGGCCGGTCCGGACCGCAAGCGCTACGTCATCACCGACACCGGCGCCACCGAGGTCGACACCTGGCTGAAGGAGCCGGTCGAGGCCGAACCGCACCTGCAGACGGTGCTGTTCACCAAAGTGGTACTGGCGCTGATGCTGGGACGGGACGCCGAGGGCTACCTCGACCTGCAGCGCACCGCGCATCTGCAGCGCATGCGCGAGCTGACCGAGATCAAGCGCAACGGCCAGCTGGTCGACAAGCTCCTGGCCGACCACGGCATGTTCCATCTGGAGGCCGACCTGCGCTGGATCGACATCACCGCGGCCCGGTTGGGCGCGCTGGCCGAGGAGGTGCGGTCGTGAGCGGCGACAGCCGGCCCACCGCCCCCGCCACCCCCGACACCGACGAGTTCCTGGTCGAGGCACGCGAGTTGGTGCTGTCGTTCGGTCAGACGCCCGCGCTGCGCGGTGCGAACCTCGCCGTCGCGGCGGGCGAGATCGTCGCCATCATGGGCCCCAGCGGTTCGGGCAAGTCGACCCTGCTGCACTGCCTGGCCGGGATCCTCACCCCCGACGCCGGGGAGGTCCGCTTCGACGGCCAACGGGTGGACACCATGCGCGAGACCGGGCGCAGCGCGCTGCGGCGCGACCGTTTCGGGTTCGTGTTCCAGTTCGGCCAGTTGGTCCCCGAACTCACCGCGCTGGAGAACGTCGCCCTGCCGCTGCTGCTGAGCGGAGCCCGCAGGGCAGCCGCGCTGACCGAGGCCCGGAGCTGGTTCGCGCGCCTCGGGCTGGACGGCCTCGATGGCCGCCGTTCCGGGGAGTTGTCCGGCGGCCAGGCCCAACGCGTGGCGCTGGCCCGCGCCCTGGTCACCCGGCCGGACGTGCTCTTCGCCGACGAGCCGACCGGGTCCCTCGACTCGCTGACCGGCGAGCAGGTGATGGACCTGCTGGTCACCGCCGCCCGCGAACAGCACACCACGGTCGTCCTGGTCACCCACGAGCCCCGGGTGGCGGCCTGCGCGGACCGTGAAGTCATGGTCCGCGACGGGAAAGTGACGTCGCTTTCGGTGGGGAGGATCGCCTCGTGATCCGCCTCGGGCTGCGGCTGACCCTGAGCGGCGGCAGGGAGGCCGCCGCCCGCCTGGCCGTCATCGCGGCGGCCGTCGCGCTGGGGGTCGGACTGCTGCTGAGCACCCTGGCCGCCCTGAACGCCGTCACCACCCAGAACAACCGCAACGCCTGGCTCAACACCGGTGCGGTCACCGCCGAACAGGAGCACGCGCCCTCGACGGCCGACCCGCTGTGGTGGCTGCTGCGGGCCGACAACTTCGACGGCCACCTCATCGGCCGGATCGACCTGGCCGCCACCGGACCGCACGCCCCGATTCCCCCGGGCATCCCGCGACTGCCCGGGCCCGGCGAGTTCTACGCCTCCCCCGCCCTCGGCGCGCTGCTCCGCACCGTCCCGGCCGACCAACTCGCCGACCGCTACCCCGGTCACCAGGTCGGCACGATCGGCGACTCCGCGCTGCCCGGACCCGACTCCCTGGTCATCGTCATCGGCCGGACCCCCGCCCAGCTCTCGGGCGATCCCGAGGCCCGCCACGTCACCTCGATCATGACCGCCTCGCCCGCCGACTGCAGCGGCAGCAACTGCCGGGTGGGCACGAACAGCAACGGGATGGACCTCATCCTCTCCGTCGTGGCGGCTGCCCTGATCTTCCCGGTGCTCATCCTCATCGCGACCGCGACCCGGCTCGCGGCCACCCGCCGGGAGCAGCGCTTCGCCGCGATGCGCCTGATCGGCGCGACACCCCGGCAGGTCTCGGCCGTCTCGGCCGTGGAGTCGAGCGTCGCCGCGGTCATCGGCGTGGCCTTCGGCTTCGGTCTCTTCTACCTGGTCCGCCCGCTGCTGGCGCAGGTGGATTTCACCAACACGCCGTTCTTCCTGAGCGACCTGTCGCTGAACGCCACCGATGTGCTGCTGATCGCCCTGGGCGTCCCGGTCGGGGCGGCGGTCTCGGCCCGGCTCGCCCTCCGCCGGGTGCAGATCTCCCCGCTCGGCGTCACCCGCCGGGTCACACCGCGCCCGCCGCGCGCGTACCGGGTGATCCCGCTGGTCGCGGGGCTGCTGGAACTGGCCTACTTCATCGGCCGGCGCCCGGCCGACAGCGGCGGCCAGATCCGGGCCTTCCTGCCCGGGATCTTCCTGGTGCTGGGCGGCATCGTGTTCGCCGGGCCCTGGCTAACCATGATCGGCGGACGGCTGATGGCCCGGCGCACCCACCGGCCGGCCCGGCTCGTCGCCGGGCGCCGGCTCTCCGACGACCCCAAGGCCGGCTTCCGCGCCGTCAGCGGACTCGTCCTGGCCCTGTGCATCACCAGCGCCGCCGTGGGGGTGATCAACGCGCTGACCGCCGAGCAGGGCGTCCCGCAGGGCAGCGCATCGCTCAGCAGCACCGTGATCGGCGACTACCGCCACTACGACGACCACGGCAACCAGCTCGACAGCGCGGCGTCTCCCCCGGAGGCCCTGCTGTCCGCCCTGCGCGCGACGGCGGGCGTCCAGGGCCTGACGGTCATCCACGCGGATCCTCACCCGGCCCCGTCGGACCACCTCGCCGGCGGCCTGGCGACCTGTGCTCAACTAGCCACCCTGCCAACGGCGTTCGGCCACTGCCCGGCCGGAGCGCAGACCGCTTCGGTCGGCCCCAGTTTCTCCGTCGTCGGACTGGACCGCCTCCTCAGCTGGCCCGCGGTCTGGCCCTCCGCCCCGGCCACCGCCGCGCAACTGCAGAACCTGCCGGTCGATCAGATCGTGGTGGCCACCGACGGTTCGAAGTCGGCGATCGAGCAGGCACGGACCCTCCTGGCGACTGCCTACCCTGACCAGGAACAGCCGTTCACCATCGCCGAGGACCGCTCGCAGATGTCCCAGAGGCTGTCCGGCTACCAGCAGTTGGCGGACGTGGTGATCGCGGTCAGCTTCCCCGTCGCCGGCTGCAGCCTGGCCGTGAGCGTGGCCGGCGGCCTGCGCGACCGCAAGCGCCCGTTCAGCCTGCTGCGGCTGACCGGAGTGCAACTCGGGGTGCTGCGACGGGTCGTGATGCTGGAGAGCGCGGTCCCGCTCCTGGTTGTCGCCGCCGTGGCGATCGGCACCGGGTTCCTCACCGCCCAGCTGTTCCTCCAAGCCCAGTTCGGCTACTCGCTCCGCGCGCCGGGGGCGGAGTACTACCTCATCATCGGCGGCGGCCTGGTCGCGGCCCTGGCCGTCATCGGCTCCACCCTGCCCCTGCTCACCCGCATCACCGGCCCGGAAGTCGCCCGCAACGAGTGAGGCCGTGACAGGGCGTCAGGCCCGGCAGAGGGCGCAGATGCCAGTGAGTTCGACGGTGTGCTGGAGGTCGGTGAAGGCGGCGGCCGCGGCGGTGTCCTCGGCCCAGGACTCCAGCAGGGCGGAGTCGACGGGTGTGCTGGTGCCGCAGCTGCGGCAGAGCAGGTAGTGCAGGTGGTGCGCACCGGGGCGGTAGCGGAAGAGGCGTTCGCCGTTGACGGTGCGCACCAGGTCCGCGCGGTCGGCGTCGGCCAGCGCGGTGAGGGTGCGGTAGACGGTGCTCAGCCCGACGCGTTCGCCGTCCGCGACCAGGCGGGCGTGCAGGGCTTGGGCGCTGACGAAACCGTCGGCGGCGATCAGGCTGCGCAGCACGGTGCTGCGCTGGTGGGTGGCCCGCCCCAGCAGAAGGGCTGCGGCCTCGGTGTCGGGGCTGACGGCGTTGGTGGTCATGCTGCGGTTCCTTCCGCCGGGTCGGCGGCTGTGCCTGGCCGCGCCACCGCCCGCGGACCCGTACCCGGTGCGCGGCCCCGGCCGCGCAGCGCGGGTGTGATGGCGAAGGTCGCGCCGTAGACGGCGGTCGCGGCGGCCATGATGGCGAAGCTGGGGGGCAGGCTGGGGATCAGGGCGCTCAGCGAGAGACCGGCCCACATCTCGCCGACGGCGAGCCCTGCCGACAGGGCCAGGCCGTGGAACGGACGGTCCGTCAGCCGGACCGCCGCGCCGGCCGGGGCGGCGAGCAGGCCCAGCAGCAGCAGGGATCCGACCGCCTGGGTGGCCTCTCCGGCGCAGGCGCCGACCAGGGCCAGGAAGCCCAGGCCCAGTACCCGCACCGGGACGCCGCGCGCACCGGCCACCGACTCGTCCAGGGTGGCGAACAGCAGCGGCCGGGCGATCAGCAGCAGCACGGCGCTGATCGCGGCGGCGACCAGCACCGCGACCAGGGTCTGGTCGCCGTTGAGGCCGAAGATGGAGCCGAACAGCACGGTCGTCCCGGCCCCGCCCACCATGGAGCCGCTGCGCGAGGTGGTGTAGAGGGTCAGGAAGAAGGCGCCCAGGCCGAGGATCCAGGCGAAGGCCGCGCCGATGACCACGTCGTCGGCGCGTCCGGCCCTGCCGATCCCGGCGAGCAGCAGTCCGGCGCCGACACAGCCGACGAACAGGCCGATCCGCAGGTCGTATCCCGCGGCGAGGGCGGCCATCGCCCCGGTGAAGGCGACATGGCTGAGCGCGTCGCCGGTGAACACCTGGGCCCGCAGGACCAGGAAGTAGCCGACCAGACCGGCCGCGAGGGCGATGAACGTCCCTGCCAGCAGGGCGTGGTGGAAGAACGGCTGGGACCAGGCCGAGACGGCGAGCTGATCGGTCCTCATGCGGATTCCCCCAACCGGACGGACGCCCCGGGACGCGGACGCGGAAGCGAGCCCGGGCCTGGACGCGACCCCGAACGCAGGCGCGTACCGCCGAGCGCACGGACGGTGTGCGCGGCCAGGAAGGCCGCGAAGGCGAAGCTGGTGACGAAGAACCCCAGCGGGTACGGCCAGTAGAAGGCGGCGACCAGGCCGAGCCAGGTGACGGCGAAGCCGATCAGCACGCTCAGTGCCAGGCTCAGTCCCGGACGGGCGGTCAACTGCTGCGCGGTGGCGGCCGGGAGCACCATCAGCGCGAACACCAGCAGTGCCCCGGTGATCTGCGCGGCCTCCGCGGTGGCCGCGCCCAGCAGCACCAGGAACAGGGTCGACAGCAGCCGCACCGGGACCCCGCGCCCCGCGGCGACCTGCGGGTCGACCGAGGCGAACAGCAGCGGACGGCCGATCACGGCGAGCCCGGCCAGGGCGACCGCGCCGACCACCGCCAGGGTGGTGACCTGGGCGGTGGTGATGCCAAGGAAGCTGCCGAAGAGCAGCGCCTGCGGGCCCTGCATCAACCCCTTGTAGAGGGCGGTGAAGAGGTAGCCGCAGGCCAGCAGGAACGCCTGGACGATGCCGATGGCCGCGGACTCCTGGGCGCCGCCGACCTGTTGGGCGCCCCCGTCCCCGTTCCCGTTCCGGCCGGCTCCCCGGCCCCCGCGCCGCAGCGCGGCGATGACCAGGGCGGCGGCGATGCAGAAGCCGAAATAGCCCAGGCTCAGGCTGACGCCGACCAGGGTGGCGAAGGCCGCGCCGGGAAAGGCCACGATGGAGAGGCTGTGCCCAGCGAAGGTCTGCCGGCGCAGCACCATGAACCAGCCGACGGCCCCGGCCACCACCGCCACCACCGCGCCCGCCCGGAAGGCGTTGACCATGAACGGGTAGGACCACATCACCTGAAAGTCCGTCAGCAGGTTCCAGGACCAGCTGTTCGACGCCGCGTCAGCGAGCAGCATGGTGGCCTCCGTGGGTGGACGGGGCCTCCGGCTGGCCGACCACGACCAGGCGTCCGTCCCCGGTGCGGAGCACCTCGACCGGGGTCCGGTAGAGCCGGGTGAGGGTCTCGGAGGTGATCACCTCGGTCGGGGTCCCGGTGACGGCACCGCCCTCGGCGAGGTACACCACCCGGTCGAGGTGGTGCAGGATCGGGTTGACGTCGTGGGCGACCATGACCACGGCGACGCCCTGCTCGTGGCAGATCCGTCCGATCAGGGCGGCCACCGCGCTCTGGTTGGGCAGGTCCAGGCTGTCCAAGGGCTCGTCCAGCAGCAGCACGTCGGGGCGGCGGACCAGGGCCTGGGCGATCAGCAGCCGCTGCTGCTCACCGCCCGAACACTGCCCGATCGGGCGGTCGGCGTAGGCGGTGGCGCCGACCAGGTCGACCACCTCGGCGACCCGGTCCCGGCGGCGGGCCGTGCCGAACGGCAGCGGGACGCCCCAGCGGTCGCCGTCCAGGCCGAGCCGGACCACGTCCCGGCCGCGGATCCGCAGGCTCGCGTCGAAGCTGCGGCGCTGCGGCAGGTAGCCGATCCGGGCCCCGGCGCCGCCCGGCGCCCGGCCCAGCACCCGCACCTCGCCCGCGGCGGTCGGCAGCAGCCCGAGCAGCACCTTGACCAGGGTCGACTTTCCGACCCCGTTGGGCCCGAGGACGGCGACGAACTCCCCCGCGCGGACGGTGAGGTCGACCCCCGACCACAGGGTCCGGCCGCCGACGGCCACGGCGGCCCCGCGCAACTCCAGCACGGACGCCGGCACCGGCACCGGCGCTTGGGCGGGCGCGGGGACGGCGGCGGGCGCGGGCTCCGGTGGGAGGTCGGCGCCGGCGGGCGCGGCGCTGGGGGTTCCTGTGGTCGGGTTCATCGTGTGCTACTTCCCGGTGGCTTTGGCGAGGGCGGCTTGGATCCCCTGGAGCTCGGCGACCTGCCACTGCTGGAAGCTGTCCCCGGCCGGGCTGAGCGTCTCGGTGACGGTGGCCACCGGGATGCCCTCGGACTTGGCGAGCTTGACCTGCGCGTCGACGTCGGGCGTGGAGTTCTGGCTGTTGTAGACGTAGACCTTGATCTGCTTGTTCTTGATCTGCTGGTCGATGGTGGCCTTGTCGGCGGCGGTGGGGTCGGTGCCCTCGCTCATCGCGTCGAGGAAGCTCTCCGGGGTGAGCATCTTCAGCCCCAGGCCCTCGGCGAGCGGGGTCACGATCGACTCCGAGGCGCCGATCGGCGTACCCGCGTAGGTGGCCCTGATGGTCGATATCAGCTGGTTGTACGGGCCGAGCGTCTGCGTCTCGAAGGTCTGCTTCTGCTGGTCGAAGTAGGCGGCGTCGGCCGGGTCGATCTTCTTGTAGTCAGCGGTGATCCGCTCGATCACCTGGTGCACGTTGTCCGGCGAGTACCAGCGGTGCGGGTTGTCGCCGGGCTTGAGTCCGACCAGGTCGCCGACCTTCAGCTCGACCCGCCCGCTGCCGGGGTTGGTGGCCAGCAGCTTGTCGGCCCAGGCGTCGTAGCCGATGCCGTTGACGATGGAGTACTGGGCGGTGGTGACCGTACGGGCGTCGGCGGCGGTGGGCTCGTAGTCGTGCGGGTCGGTGTCCGGGTTGCTGATGATGCTGTCGACATGGACGTGGCTGCCGCCGAGCTGACTGGCGATGCTGCCCCAGAAGTTCTCCGCCGCCACCGCCTGGATCACCTTGCCGCCAGTGGCTCCTGCCGCGCTGCTCGACCCGCTGCCGGGAGCCGAGGCGGCCGTGGACGTGGTGGAGCAGGCGCTGGTGGCCGCGAGTGCGGCGATACCCGCGGCCCCCAGGACGAGCCGGAGGGACCTGCGGCGAGCGGGTGCGGACGGGGTGTTCATGGGCGAGGTTCTCCTCGGGCAGGTCGGTGCGGCGGGACGTTCCTCAGCCTAGATGGAAATGGTTTTCATCACTACCCAGATGGAGGTAGAGATGAAAACCATTACCAAATCTTGACCGCAGCGGGCGGGAATGGGACGGCGGTCGTCGCTGTTGAGCTGAACACAGCAAGCTAATGGGGATGACAACCATTGCAGCTTGGTGATGCGTCGGATCACCTCGTCAGAAAGAGGAAGCACCGTGGCCCGCAACGAACTTCGCCCCGTCGTCAAGCTCCGCTCGACCGCCGGAACCGGCTACACCTATGTGACCCGCAAGAACCGCCGCAACGACCCCGACCGGGTCACGCTGCGCAAGTACGACCCCCGCGCGGGCCGGCACGTGCTCTTCCGCGAGGAGCGCTGACCCCTTCACCTCCCCCTCACCGACCCCGCAGGAGAGCAGACATGAAGTCCGGAATCCACCCCGAGTACCGCCCCGTCGTCTTCCGCGACAAGGTCGGCGGCCTCGCCTTCCTGACCCGCTCCACCGCCACCAGCAGCCACACCGCCGAGTGGGAGGACGGCCGCAGCTACCCCGTCATCGACGTGGAGATCTCCTCGGCCAGCCACCCCTTCTACACCGGCAACGCCAGGGTGATGGACACCGCCGGCCGCGTTGAGCGCTTCCAGCGCCGCTACGGCCTGGCCGCGAAGAACTGACGCCGCAGACCGGCAGCACGACGGCGGCCCCGACCTGGATCAGGTCGGGGCCGCCGTCGTATGCCGCCAGGTCCGCCGCTCAGCAGTCGCGGAACTCCGGTGACTGGTTCAGCAGTTGGGACCGCACCGAGGTGAACTTCCGGTACGACTGCCCCTGTTCGGCGCCCGGGCGGAAGACCGCGACGCGGTGGCAGTTCATAAAGGCGAGCTTCACCCCGAAGTGGCGTTCCAGCGAGCCCCTGATCGCGTCGCTGGCCAGGGCCCGCAGGAGTTGGCCACGCTCGGCCTCGCTCGGCGGCGGGGTGGTGTTGTCGGCGAACGGCTCCGTGCTCGCACCGAGGCGTGCGGTCAGGTCGGCGACCATGCGGTAGGCGTAGGGCAGGGAGCTGCGGACGGTGTCGACGAACTCGGTCTCGTCGACCTCGTCCCTCTCGGCCTTGGCGAGCAGCTGCGGGGAGACATCGAGGGACATCCGGGGGTTTCCTTGTCTTGACGAGCCTTAACGAACATGACATTCATTACGCATCACACTCTTGCCACCCGGTGACTGGCTGTCAAATCAGCTTCCCCGCACGGTTCATACGTACGGCGCAACAATCACCGGCCGCTACTCGGGCCAGGCCGAGCCCTGGATGATGTCGACGAAGTCCTTCCGGGTGAAACCGGGCACGAAGTGGGCGAGGACGTCGTCGTTCATGGTTCCGAACGTGGTGTCCGGCCGGTCGCGCATGCCGTCGGTGAACGCCCGCAGGATGTCCTGCTTGAAGTTCGGACGCCGGTGGGCGCCGGTGACCGCGGCGATCTCCTCAGCCGTGATCTCGTCCAGGTCCAGGCCGAGCACATCGGTCTCCACTCCCGCGGTGACCAGGGCGACCTCGGGTTCCAGGTGTTCCACCAGGCCCGGGGTGGTGTGCAGGGCGATGCCCAGCCAGACCGCCCGGGCCTCGGCCTCGCTGCGGCCGTGCGCCAGCAGGAAGTCCCGGGCCAGGTCCGCCCCGTCGACCTCGAAGCGCTGGTCGGTGCGCCGGTAGCGCTCGGTGAGGCCCAGGTCGTGGAACATCGCGCCGACATAGAGCAGTTCGGGGTCCGCCACGAGCCCCCGGCGCAGCCCCTTCAGCGAACCGAACAGGAACACCCGGCGGGAGTGGTCGAACAGCAGCGGCGGGGCGGCGGCGCGGACGAGCTCCGTCGCCTCGCGGGCGAGCGCGGTGTCGGGGACGGTGATCCCGGCGATGGTCTCGGTCATGGGTGCCTCCGTAAACAGTGATGAGCCGTGGTTCCTGAACAGCGTCCTGAGCTGGTGCTTATAGCCTGGTCCCGGAGCCGGGCCGCCCGCTCCGCGTGATCGGCCGCACTTCCCACGGATTCGGACGCGGACGCGGCGGCCCACGAGGCGAGGAGTCACCCAGTGAGCAGCAGGGCGCGCAGCCGGCCACCGCACCGGGTCGGCGTGGTCGTCTTCGACGGCGTGAAGCTGCTCGACGTCGCCGGGCCCAGCGAGGTCTTCAGCGAGGCGAACCGGATCGGCACCGACTACCGGCTGACCCTGTGCTCGGTCGGCGGCCGTCAGGTGGCCTCCTCCACCGGCCTGCGCATTCCGGTCGACGCGGACGCCTCCTCGGCCGGCCTCGGCTTCGACACCCTGCTGGTCATGGGCGGCGACGCCCTGCCCACCCGTCCGATCGACCCCGCCCTGCGTGATGCGGTCGGCGACCTGGCCGCCCGCTCCGGGCGGGTGTGCTCGATCTGCACCGGCGCGTTCATCCTGGCCGCGGCGGGACTGCTGGACGGCCGCCGCGCGACCACGCACTGGCGGCACACCCAGTTGCTGCGCCGGGCGTACCCGGGGATCGCGGTCGAGCCCGACGCGATCTTCGTCCGCGACGGCCGTACCTTCACCTCGGCCGGCGTCACCGCCGGGATCGACCTGGCGCTGGCCCTGCTGGAGGACGACCACGGCGAGGACACGGCCAGGCAGGTGGCCCAGTCCCTGGTGGTGTTCCTGCAGCGGCCGGGCGGGCAGTCCCAGTTCTCACCGACCCTGCTGGGTCCGCGCCCGCACACCTCGGCGCTGCGGACGGTGTTCGACGCCGTGGCCGCCGACCCCGCGGCGGACCACTCGGTCCCGGTCCTGGCGGCGCTCGCCTCGCTGAGCCCGCGTCATCTGACCAGGCTGTTCCGCGAGGAGCTGGGCACCACCCCGGCGAAGTACGTGGACGCGGTGCGCTTCGACGGGGCCAAGGCCGCGCTGGAGGCCGGCCGCAGCGTGGGCGAGGCCGCCGAACTGGCCGGCTACGGCAGCGCGGAGACGCTGCGCCGGGCGTTCGTGTCCCACCTCGGCGTATCACCGCGTACGTACCAGCAGCGGTTCCGCTCGGCGCAGCGCCCCGACGCCGCCCGGGGCCGCTGACGCGACGCCGCAAAGGCCCTAGGCTGCCCGGACGGGCACCGGGACAGGGAGACAGGCATGGCGAAGGTCAACATCAGTCTGGACGCCGCGCTGGTCGTGGAGGTGATGGTGCTGTCCGGGGTCAACAACCCGCAGGACGCCGTGGAGTTGCTGGTACACGACTACATCGCCCGCGGCCATCGCACCGACGCCCGGACCGGCTCGGCGGACCAGCAGCTCAAGGACATCGAGAGCCGCCCGCAGCGCCCCGCCGAACACGGCTGAGCCCAAGGGGGCGCCGGCCATGGGCGCGTGAGTACGACGCATGGCGAACTTATTTGCCATGTTCCATTCAAGTCCTCGTTGCCGGACCATGGGGGCACACGCCACAGCGATCGCCCACGCTGCTTTCGGGCCCTTCGCCTACGCGCGTAGCGAAACCTCCGCCCCCCACAGCCCGAGGAGTTCGACGGATGATCAGAACCCGCAGTACGGCCGTGCTCTGCACCGCCGCCCTGGCCGCACTCGCCACCCTCGCCGCAAGCCACGCCGCGGTGGCCCGCACCCCCGCCGCCGCGCCCGCCGCCGTCCGCGCCGCCGCTCCGGCCGCCACCGCACAGCACCGGGTGCTGTTCGACAACACCAAGGCCGAGACGGCCGGCAACGCCGACTGGGTGATCAGCACCAGCCAGCCCGACCCGCTGGGGCAGAACGCCAACCCGACCTCGGAGACCAGCTGGACCGGCGCGCTGTCGGCCTGGGGCGTCGCCCTGCAGAAGACCGGCGACTACAGCCTGAAGACGCTCCCTTCGGGCAACACCATCACCTACGGCACCTCCAACGCCCTGGACCTGTCCAACTTCGACACCTTCGTCATCGACGAGCCCAACATCCGGCTCAGCACGGCCGAGAAGACCGCGGTGATGACCTTCGTCCAGAACGGCGGCGGCCTCTTCCTGATCTCCGACCACAACGGCAGCGACCGCAACAACGACGGCTACGACTCCCCCGCCGTCATCAACGACCTGCTGACCAGCAACGGCGTCGACAACACCGACCCGTTCGGCTTCTCGGTCGACCTCAAGGACATCTCCAGCGACGACCCGCGCGCCATCAGCGACGCCTCCGACCCGGTGCTGCACGGGCCGTTCGGCACCGTCACCGGCAGCATCCTGGCGGACGGGACCACCTTCACCCTCAAGCCCGCCGACAACCCCAACGTCAAGGGCCTGCTCTACCTGACCACCGGCGCCACCGGCGGCAATACCAACGCCTTCTTCGTCACCAGCACCTTCGGCCAGGGCCGGGTCGCGATCTGGGGCGACAGCTCCCCGGTCGACGACGGCACCGGCAGCAGCGGCAACACCCTCTACAACGGCTGGTCCGACCCGGGCGGCACCGACGCCGCGCTCGCCCTCAACGCCACCGCCTGGCTGGCCACCGGCTCCGGCAGCACCGGCGGCGGCGGAGCCGTCAGCGTCACCAACCCCGGTTCCAGGACCGCCACCGTGGGCACCGCCACCAGCCTGCAACTGGCCGCTTCCGACACCGCCGGCGGCACCCTGCGCTGGACCGCCACCGGCCTGCCCGCCGGTCTGTCGCTCAATGCGACCACCGGGCTGATCAGCGGCACCCCGACCACGGCCGGGAGCAGCAGCGTCACCGTCACCGCCAGCGACTCCACCGGACCCACCGGATCGGCGAGCTTCACCTGGACGGTGACCACCAGCGGCGGCGGCGGGGGTTGCACCGCCGGACAACTGCTGGGCAACCCCGGCTTCGAGACCGGCAGCGCCGCCCCCTGGACCGAGACCCACTCGACCGGCGGCAGCGTCGTCAACAGCAGCTCGACCGAACCCGCCCGCAGCGGCAGCTACGACGCCTGGCTGGACGGCTACGGCACCACAACCACCGACACGCTGGCCCAGTCCGTGGCCGTGCCGAGCGGCTGCTCGACCGACACCTTCAGCTTCTGGCTGCACATCAACACCGCGGAGACCGGGAGCACGGCCTACGACACCCTCAAGGTGCAGGTGCTGAACTCCTCGGGCACGGTCCTGTCCACCCTGGCCACGTACTCCAACACCAACGCGGCCTCCGGCTACGTCCAGCACAGCTTCAGTCTGGCCGGCTACGCCGGGCAGACGGTGACCCTGAAGTTCACCGGCGCCGAGGACTACACCAAGCAGACCTCGTTCGTCCTGGACGACACCGCCGTCACTGTCGGCTGAATGTGAGCTTCACGGCTCCGGTGGGTCGGGTGCGGGTCCGCACCCGACCCACCGGTCCTGCTACGCGCCGGAATCGGAGCCGGACGTCGCGCTGGGCCGCCGCAGGCCCTTGACCAGCGCGACGGCGCGACGGACCAGGTGGCGGCGCTTCGGCGGGACGACCGGCAGTCCCAGCGGCATGATCGGTTGCGGTGTGCTCATTCTGCTTCTCC
This sequence comes from Streptacidiphilus alkalitolerans, assembly GCF_042511045.1. Classification (NCBI taxonomy): domain Bacteria; kingdom Bacillati; phylum Actinomycetota; class Actinomycetes; order Kitasatosporales; family Streptomycetaceae; genus Streptacidiphilus; species Streptacidiphilus alkalitolerans. The sequence continues at coordinate 105,425 of NZ_JBHEZX010000012.1, read as the reverse complement.
CCGTGAGTAAGTGATGCACCCTCATGGTGGCACCGGGCAGGTTCTGTTGCTACGGGCATGGCCGCCCGGTACCGGCCGGTAGTGGTCGAAGGCCGACTCGAGCACCCCCTCGCCGCCGGTCAGCGCCGGGAACTGCTGTTCCAGCCGGTGCACCGACGCCGCCGGGATGTCCCCGCGCAGCAGGTACGACGCCCCCTCGGTCACCGGCGCGCCCGGAACGGCACCCAGCCGGGTCAGCGCCGGCAGCACCGCCCCGAAGGTGTCGGCGGGGACCTCCAGGTGGAACCGGTGCATCGGCTCGCAGACGACGGTGCCGGCCTGCTCCAGCGCGGCCCTCAGCACCAGCGGGGTCAGCAGCCGGAAGTCCCCCGCCGTGCTCGACATGCTCTTGTCGAAAACGGCATGGGAATGGCTCTGCCGCGGCGCATAACCGGAATGCGTCATGGTGACCCGGCAGTCGGGGACCTCCCAGCCGTGGATTCCCTGCAGCAGGGTCTCCCGCACGGTCTCCTCGACCGCTTTGAAAAACGCGTACGGCATCGATCCGAGTTCGACCCCCAGTCCGAATTCCACTCCGCTGCCGACCGGCGCCGGTTCGACGCGGAGTCCGACCGTCGCCAGGAAGGGATTGGGCTCCTGGTGGATGATTTCGGCGGCAGCACCGGTTCCCAGCAGCCGTTCCGTGCAGATGGTGGTCGTCCCGCGGAATTCGACGTCGATTCCGAAATCCTCGGCCAGGGTTTCCTGGATGACCTCCTTCTGCACCTCTCCGTAGAGCGAGAGCGAGAGTTCCTGCCGGATCCCGTCCTGGCGCAGGCCGATCAGCGGGTCCTGCTCGGCGAGTTGGGTGAGCGCCACGTGCAGGGCGCCGGCGTCGGCACGGCGGCGCGGCACCACGACCGTCTCCAGGCTCGGCGGGGCGAAGTGGTGCGCCGCCGCCGGGCCCGTGACCTGCGGATCTCCGAGGGTGTCACCGATCCTGATGTCGCCGAGGCCCCAGAGCCGTCCGATCCGGCCCGCGCCGACCGAGCCGCACGGCACGGCCGCGCCCCGCTCGAAGACGCTGATCGCGGTGACCTTCTCCTCGCCCAGGTGCTGCCCGGCGCGGCCGAACCGCAGCAGGTCGCGGACCCGTACCGTGCCGGAGAACAGGCGGACACAGGCGATCTTCTCCCCGGCCGGGCCGCGTTCGACCTTGAAGACGGTGCCGGCGACCGGGCCCCCGGGGTCGCCCTCGGCGGCGGGCAGCAGCCCGCTGATCCCGTTGACCAGCGAGTCCACCCCCGCGCCGGTGATCGCGGAGCCGAAGAACACCGGGTGCACCAGCGCCCTCCCGGTCTGCGCGGCCAACTCGCCGCGCAGCCGCCGGTCCTGGGAGGCGGACGCCTCGTCGCGGACGTAGTCGGCCAGGAACGCGTCGTCGTGGTCGGCCAGCAGGTCGACCAGCCGGGCGGTGAACCCGGCGTCGTCGGCGGTGTGCGGACGCACGGCGGCGTCCCGGGTGCCGAGTCCGGTGACCGCGCCCATCGGGACGATGGCCGGGGTCAGCTTCGCCGCGATGCCCCGGAGCAGTTCCTCGTACCGCGCGCCGGCCCGGTCGACCTTGTTCACAAACACCAGGGTGGGAACCCGCAGGCGCCGCAGGGTCCGCATCAGCACCCGCGTCTGCGCCTGCACGCCCTCCACGGCGGAGACGACCAGGACGGCGCCGTCGAGCACGCCGAGCACCCGTTCCACCTCGGCGATGAAGTCCGGGTGGCCGGGTGTGTCGATCAGATTGACGGTGATGCCGTCGACGACAAAGGACACGACAGCGGATTTGATGGTGATTCCGCGCTGTCGTTCCAGCGCCAGGGAATCCGTTTGGGTGCTGCCGCGGTCCACACTGCCGATCTCGTCGATCACGCCGACCGAGTGCAGCAGCCGCTCGGTCAGGCTGGTCTTACCCGCGTCGACATGCGCCAGGATCCCCAGATTCAACGTTCGCATACAGCTTCATGTCCTCGAGATAGGCAAAAGTGACCTTCTGGATGGGCATGAAAGCTCGGCGCACGGTCTTCTCCTCGGGAACTCCGGACGGCTCGGACGGAACGTCAGGATTACAGCAGACAGCGCTCCCTGCGGGCAACGGAATTAAACGGGACCGGCGCCGGCGCCGACGCCGGTCCCGAGGCCGGTCAGCCCGGTATCAGCGAGAAGGTGCCGCCGTTGAGGGCGGTCGGGACGTACTGGCCGCTGGCCAGCGGGAGCGGGTTGTAGGCGCTGAAGGTGCTGCCGTTGACGGTGATGCCGGTGAAGGTGAGCGAGCTGAAGGAGGGGTAGCTCTGGGTCGGCGACTCGATGATGGCCTCGGCGCTGACATTGGCGCCGCGCAGCCGCTGGGTGGTGGTGTAGGTCCAGCCCTTGGTGTTGTCGGTGAGGGTGATCTTGTAACTGCCGCTGCCGGAGGTGGTGGTGACCGAGCCGGTGAAGCTGTCGCCGACCGAGACGGCGTTGCCGAGGTACACCGGCTGGGCCGGGTACATCTCGTACCAGGCGCGGTAGACCGGACGGCCGCTGGAGCAGGAGGTCTCGACGCCGGTCTGCTCCACGGTCTGCGAGCCGTAGCCGTCGATGCCGACCCAGGGGGCGAAGAGGTTGTTCCGGCTGGTGCAGGTCACCGCGGGCTCGGTCCAGGAGCCGGTCACGCTGCGGAAGCCGCTGCCGGTGGCGACGTATCCGCCCCAGGGGCTGCTGCTGGCCAGCGGGCCGATGCCGTGGCCGTGGGCGACCGGGGTGATCGGGGCGTAGCCGTACGCGTGCGGCTGGACGGCGGAGGCGCCCGCGGCGGCGGACGGGACCGGGGCCGCGGCGGCCAGCGCGCCGACCGCGACCAGGCCGACGGCGGCCTGCAGCAGCCGGTTCCCGCGCTGGGCGGACGACTGGGCGGACAGCGGAGTGGAGAGGGGCATGGCGGAACTCCCGACGGTGGGGGTGTGGGGCGGCGGCCGGAAGAACCGGGCCGCGTCTGAATGCTCGTCAGTCGCGGCGCCCGGTGGAAGCGGTCCCGGGCTGCGGGATCCAGACATGACAGGTTTCCGTCAAGTTCTTCTGCGATGATGTCCGGAGCAGGTAGGACAAAAGGAAGCGAGGTGTCGTGCTCGCAGCGCACGCACACGGCCCGGACGGATCGCAGGGACCGCTCGGGACGCAGGGATCACTGGGCTCACCGGTCCAGCAGGACCCTCCGGGGCCGACCGGGATCAGCAGGATCGAGGAGGCCGTCTACGTCACCCTCTGCCGCCGGGGGCCGAGCACCCTGGCGGAGCTCGCCCGCGCCCTGGAGGCGGACGAGGCGACGGTGCTCCAGCAGCTCACCTCACTGGACGCCCGCGGCCTGGCCCGTCGCCCCAAACCGCGCGACGACAGCGGCCGGTGGACGGCCGTCGCCCCCGACCTGGCGGTCCAGCGGATCCTCCGCGACCGCGAGGCGGAGTCACGGCGCCTGCACGAGGAGATCACCCGGCTGCTGGACGGCTACCACCGCTCGCGCGGACAGCACGATCCCGCCCTGCGCGACCTGGTCGAGGTGGTGACCGGACGCGAGGCCATCGCCGACCTCTGGCTGAGCCTGCTGGACGGGGCCGCCGAGCAGGTCGACATCCTCGACAAGCCGCCGTTCGTCCAGGTCGACAACGCCGGACCGGAGCTGGACGTGCTCGCCCGCGGCGTCCCGGTCCGCTCGGTCTACGAGCGGGCGGCGCTGCTCCGGTCGGACAAGCTGGAGGAGGTGCGCGGCCTGATCACCGCCGGTGAGCAGGCCGGGACCGTGGCCGACCTGCCGTTCAAACTCGCCCTGGTGGACCGCCGTTGGGCGCTGCTGCCGCTGGCGACCGGCGCCGAGCTGAGCGGCGCGCTGCTGGTCCGCCCGTCGCCGTTGCTGGACGCGCTCGCGCAGACCTTCGAGGCGCAGTGGGCCCGGTCGATACCGGTGCCGGCCCCGGACCGGCAGCCGGACGCCGACCGCTTCGAACTGCTCACCCTGCTCGCGGCCGGGATGACCGACGACGGCATCGCCCGGCACCTCGGCATCTCGGCCCGCACCGTGCAGCGCCGGGTCAGCGCGCTGATGGTGGGGCTGGGCGCGAGCAACCGCTTCCAGGCGGGAGTCCAGGCGGCACGGCGCGGACTGCTCTGAGGCCACGCGGCAACCCACGGGGGCTCAGCCGTACTCCTTCCAGCAGATCAGCACCGTCTGCGCCACCGTGCGGGCCGCGGTGGCGCGCGGGCGGACCGGCAGACCGACCGTGGCCGGCAGCGCGGTCACGTCGACCACCAGCACCGCGTTGTCCTTGCGCACGACGACATTGCCGTTCGGCTCCTGGAACGCGCCCTCGCCCATGCCGCCCAGGGTGGTGCTGCCGGGCGCGGCCGTCCGCAGCGAGGTGAACCAGGCGGTGGTGGCCGCCTGGTCGGGGAGGTCCTTGACCGAGAGCCGCATCGAGCCGGTGCTGAACACATAGCGGCAGGAGTAGGTCCTGCCGGTCCAGGTGGGGGCGAGCGGCTTGGTGACGTCGATGCCCAGCGCCCCGGTGATCTGGGTCTCCGCGGTGTCGGTGCAGACGATGTGCGCGGCATCCGACGGACCGTCACTCTGCGTCGCCGCGGCGGTCGCCGGGACGGTCGCCGCACCGGTCACGGCGGCCGACGGATCCGCGACGGGCCGGCCGGTCGACTGGCTCGAACCGCAGCCGGTGACAACACCCGCCACCAGCAGGGCCGTTGCCGCCGTCATGGCCGGACGGAGCGCGCCCCGGCGACGAAGGATCCGTTGTGCTTCCATGGGCAGACTTCCTGACGGCGGGACGGGGACGGGCTCCCGGTCCACCGCCCGCCGCAACGGGGGTGCTGGACCGGGAGCCCTGGGGAGAGAAGGGTCGTACTGGTCAGGTCAGAGCAGGTAGCCCTGGCTGTTCAGGACCGCGCCCTTCTGCGGCTGGCTCTGGTCGTAGCCGGTGTCGTCGCACTGGAGCCCACCGTTGATGCAGTGGGTCACCATTCCGGCGAGGGTGGCCGGGTCCCAGCCATTGTAGAAGTCGTAGTGGAAGGAGAAGCCACGCCCGCTGGAGAGGTGCACCTGCGACATGTCGCCGCTCACCGGGAAGGCCATCTTGAACTCGATCATCGGCACCGCGACCGGGTGGTCGGGCGGGCAGACGCCGTTGACCGGGTAGGCCATGTGGCTCTTGTGGTCAGGGGTGTCCAGGTGGATGCCGTCCCAGCAGCTGGGGGCCTGGTAGCGGATCTCCAGCTGGCTGCCGGCCGCACAGGTGACCGGGATGTCGATGCTGTTGTAGGTGTCGCCGCACTCCCAACCGGCCACGTAGCCGGGGTCGGTGGCGAACTGGGTGGCGGTGGCGGCCGGGCTGCCGACCAGGAAGCGCAGGCCGACCGGGAACGGCCGGACGCTGGTGTAGTCGTTCACTCCGGTCTTGTAGTAGATGGTCTGGGTGCCGACCGGGATGATCTGGGTGGTCCCGTTGAGCACGGTGGGCATCCAGTAGCCGGACTTGTCCAGCGGGGCGAAGCAGGTGGAGGTGGCCGCCTGCAGCGACGGGACCGTGGTGGCCGCGTTGGTGCTGGTGTTGCCCAGGAAGGTGTGCAGGTGCGAGGCGCCGGGCTGGTTCGGGAAGACGATCGGGTCGTCCGGCAGCACGTGGTTCGCGGAGCACTGGGCCTGGAACTCGTGGAAGTAGGCGTGCGGCGGGTTGTAGGTGGACGGCACCACACCGGTGACCGGCGGGTTCGCGAAGACGTAGCCGGCCGTCGAGGAGGTGGCCGTGCCGTAGACCTTGACCTCGTACAGCGAGTAGCCGTACTGGGTGCCCCTGGCGGTGCCGTACACCCGGAGGTAGCGGCCGGCGCCGGTCACATTGAGGACCTGGTTGCCGCCGGTGCTGGTGGTGGTGCTGTAGATCGACGTCCAGGTGCTGCCGTCGTTCGAGGTCTGCAGCTGGTAGGCGCTGGCGTACGCGACCTCCCAGTCCAGCTCGACCTGGCTGATCGTGGCACCGGCGCCCAGGTCGATCTGGATCCACTGCGGGTCGCTGTTCTGGACGCTGGCCCAGCGGGTGGTCGGGTCGCCGTCGACGATCGCGCCGGCTGGGAAGTTGGCGCTCTCCAGTGAGGAGGCGAGAACCGGCCGGGACTGCGAGATCAGCGTCCCGGCAGCACTCGCGGTGGGGGCGAACGTACCGCCGAAACCGAGCATGGCCAGCAGGACGGCGATGGTGACGGACAGTGCGGTTCGCCGGTAGCGGCGTGGACGCTGGGTCCACCGTCCGGCGAACAGGGAGCGGGGCCTCATGAAGACCTACCAATCCTGAGGGTACGGGTGGGGGGTGTGGTGCGCCGCCCCGGGGTCGTTGCCGCCTGCCCGACCCCGACCCCGGGGCAGCTCAGTGCTCGTCCCGACTCAGCTGTAGACGCCGAACTCGTACAGCGAGTAGCCGTACGCGGTGCCCCGCTGGGTCAGGTTCAGCCGCACGTAGCGGCCTGACCCGGTGACGTCGAAGTCGTCGACGCCGCCGGACGCGGTGGTGGTGGAGTAGACGTTGGTCCAGTTGGTGCCGTCGTTCGACACCTGGACCTGGTACGCCTTGCCGTAGGCCGACTCCCAGCCGAGCTGGATGTGCTTGATGCTGGTGGTCTGGCCCAGGTCGACCTGGATCCACTCGCTGTCGTCCCAGTTGCTGGCCCAACGGGTGGACCAGTCACCGTCGGTGGCCTGGCCCGGCGTGAAGTTGCCGTTGGTGGCCTGGAACGACGAGGCCGTGGTGGTCTTGCCCTTGGCCACATTGGTGCCGTTGACCGGCGGGGCGACGACCTTGAAGGAGCGGGTCTCGATCCCCACGTTGCCGTGGCCGTCCGAGGCGTAGACGTAGACCTTCCAGACGCCCAGCGTCTTGGGCGCGGTGACGGTGAACTGCCCGTCCCCGGTCTGGGTGAAGTTCAGCTGCTGCAGGCCTGTTCCGCCGTCGACGTACTTGGTGGAGTACATCAGGTTGTAGCGGATCAGGTCGCCGTCGGGATCGGTGGTGCTGGTGGTGACGTTGAAGGTGCCTCCGGCCGCGACGGACGAGGTGTTGCTCAGCGTCATGCTGCTGATCACCGGCGGGGTGTTGGCCTGCGGCGTTCCGCCGAAGTCCTTCGCCACCGAGTAGTACGCCAGCCGCTTCCAGCCCTCGGGGATCAGGTTGAACCAGACCCCGCCGAAGTCGTTCTCGATGCCGTAGCTGAACATGGTGCCGCCGAAGGAGACCCCGGTGTGTCCGGCGATGCAGTTCCAGGCACTGGTGTACCCGTCGCGCATCTGCTGGTCGGTGGGCTGGGTGGGCACGCCGTTGGCGTCGTTGGGAACCTCCCACTCACCGTTGTCGCCGGACTCGGTGACGATGTACGGCTTGGTGTAGCCGCCGCTGACCCAGTCGCCCTTGACGCTGCACACCGCGCCGTAGGAGTTCACGGCGTAGAGGTCCAGGTCGGGGGTGTACTGCTTGTAGTAGGGCCAGGCGCCGGTGTACGCGTCGGTCGAGGTCACCGGGTGGTTCGGGTCCGCGGCGTGGATCGCCTGGACGATCTGCTCCACGTACTGGGCGTAGGCGATCCGCTGCTGCTCGATCGCCGCCCCGGTGTAGTGGTCCTGGGTGGTGAGGATGACCTCGTTGCCGACGTCCCACATCAGCACGCCGGGGTGGCTCTTGTAGGTGTTGACCCACTGCACGATCGAGTTCAGCGTGCTGGTCTTGTAGGCGGTGTCGTTGACGTAGTCGGCGCCCTGGTTCAGCCAGAAGCCGTTGATCACCTTGAGCCCGTTGGCAGCCGCGGCGTCCAGCAGCGGCTTGGTGGTGGCGTCGGTGCCCCAGGTGCGGACGGTGTTGACGCCCATGGACTTGAGGTCGCGCATGTGGGCGTTGGCGGTGTCGGTGCCCGGGCCCCAGGTGACGCCCTTGACCTGCCACGGCGAGCCGTTGACGTTGAGCTGCCAGTTGCCCTGGGATCCGGTCACCTTGACCACGCTGGGCGTGGTCGGCACCGGCGGGTCGGTGAGCGGGGCCGGCGCGGTGCCGGTGGTCTGCGCCACGGTGACGGCGCCGATGCTCAGGGTCCCGCCGGAGCTGGTGCCGCTGCCCGGCGAGGTGCAGCCGCAGACCGCGTTGGGGTACGAGCCGCCGATGGAGAGGTTGGCCTGCAGGTAGAAGCCGTGGTCCACGGCCGCCTGCCAGGTGGCGACGCCGACCTGGGACTCGTTGACCTGCCACACCTGGTAGCCGTCCAGGTAGAAGCGGATCTGCTCGTCCGACTTGGTCCGGTCGATCACCTCGGAGTAGGTGTGGTAGCCGGTCTGGCAGCCGGTGCAGCTGGCGAGACCGCTGGTCAGGCCGTTGTACTCATTGCAGTTGCCGTTCGGCGCGGTGCCGCAGTGCAGCGTCGCGGAGAGCTGGCTGCGCCCGTTGACGTCCTCGAGGATGTCCCCCTCGCCCACCGCGGGCCAGGTGGTCGGGGCGGTGCGGTAGGCGGCGCCGACGGCCTTGAAGGCGGGCCAGTAGCCGAGCCCGTTGGCCACGTTGGGCTGCTTGATGGAGGCCTGGATCAGCAGCTGGCCACCCGCCGGGGCGGCGAAGTCGCTGCGCTTGGTCTCCACCCGGCCGGAGGTCCAGTTGCCGGCGCCGTCCTTGAGGGCGGTCAGGTTGAGGTGGTTGCTGCCGTCGACCGAGACGTTGGCGGCGGCGTTGGTGTTGGTCTCCACCTCGCTGGTGCCGTAGTTGGCCGGACCGCCCGCGTAGGCGGTGGTGCCGGTGTCGGTGGTCCAGTCGGCAGCCGAGGGCGCGCTGCCGGCCGCACCGGTGAAGTTGTCGCTCCACACCGGGGTCCAGTTGCCGGGCGGGGTGGTCCCGTTCGGCGGGGTGGAGGTGGGCGGCGTCGTGGTCGGCGGGGTGGTGGTCGGCGGCGCGGTGGCGCCGGACGTGCCGTAGACCTTGAACTCGTACAGCGCGTAGCCGTAGCCGTTGGAGCGGACCGTGCCGTACATCCGCACATAGCGGCCGGTGCCGGAGACGTTCAGGGTCTCGGTGCCGCCGGGGCTGTTGGCGGTGGTGTAGATGTTGGTCCAGTTGGTGCCGTCGTTGGACACCTGGATCTGGTACGCCTTGGCGGCGTTCTCCCACTGCAGCACCACCTGGCTGATGCTGTCGGTGGCGCCGAGGTCGACCTCCAGCCACTGCGGGTCGGCCCAGGCGCTGGCCCAGCGGGTGGTGCCGTCACCGTCGACCGCGTTGGCCGGGCCCAGGCCCGCGCCCTCGACCGAGGAGGCCGTGGCGGTCTTGCCCTGGGACAGCAGGCTCGCGTTCGGCGGCGTGGTGGTGGGCGGGGCGGTGGTGGGCGGAGGGGTGGTGGCCCCGGCCGCTCCGTAGACCTGGAACTCGTAGAGCGAGTAGCCGTAGCCGTTGGTGCGGACCGTGCCGTTCATCCGCACGTAGCGGCCGGTGCCGGAGACGTTCAGGGTCTCGGTGCCGCCCGCGCCGGTGGTGGTGCTGTAGACGTTGGTCCAGTTCGTACCGTCGTTGGACACCTGGATCTGATAGGCCGTCGCGAAGTTCTCCCACTGCAGCACGACCTTGTCGATCGTGTAGCTGCTGCCGAGGTCGACCTGCAGCCACTGCGGGTCGCTCCAGGCGCTGGCCCAGCGGGTGGTGCCGTCACCGTCCACTGCGTTCGCCGCGCTCAGGCCCGCGCCCTCGACCGAGGAAGCCGTGGCGGTCTTGCCCTGCGACAGCAGGGTGTCGGCCGCGTGGGCGGTGACGGGCCCGGCGACAAGAGCGTAGAAGAAGAGCGCGAAGGCGACGACGGCCAGAACCGCCACCCGTATCGGCGCGGGTGGTCGCATCAGCCTGGGAGGCGCGAGGGCTTGCATAAGGGCTCCTGACGAGGTTGGTACGAGGGCTTGGAGAGCGCTCGCCCAGAGAGCGCTCTCCCATCGGGCCGATAGTTGCGCTGTTGTTTCGGGGGCGTCAAGAGTTTTGTCAGAATGAGTAGTTCCGGTATCAAGCGGAGATCTACGGCGGGTCACATATCGCCCAATCGGTGCATACGGCGACGCCTTATCGACGTGCGACTGCCGCCGCACCCTTGACGGACCCCGTGGCGATGCGAGACCTTAGCCCCATGGGAGAGCGCTCTCCCATACGGGGGTGCCTCCCCGTACGCAGCCGGGGCGCCTCTCCGACCTGACCGCGGAGGGGTGCCCCTTCGCGACCCCTGCCAACCCGACCTGCCAACCCGACCTGCCGACCGGGCCTGCTAACCCGACTGACGGACCACCAGCACCGGGTCGAAGATCGCCGACTTCGGCCCGGAGGACGTCCCCTCGATCAGCTCGAGCAGCATCCGCGTCATCTCCGCCGCCATCTCCTCCACCGGCTGCCGCACCGTGGTCAGGGCCGGCCTGCTCGCGGTGGCCGCGCTGCTGTCGTCGAAGCCGATCACGCTGACGTCCTCGGGCACCCGCCGCCCGTGCTCCCGCAGGGTGTGCAGCGCCCCCTGCGCCATCAGGTCGTTGGCGGCGAACACCCCGTCCAGGTCCGGCAGTTGTTCGAGCAGCCACTGCATCGCCGTCTCCCCGCTGGCCTGGGTGAAGTTCCCCACCGCGGTCGGGACGACCGGCACCCCGTGCCGGGCCATCGCCTCCAGGAACCCGTCCCGCCGCTCCCGGGCCGCCCGGACGTCCAGCGGGCCGGAGATCAGCCCCACCCGGCGCCGGCCGTTGGCGTGCAGCCGCGCGGCGGCCAGCCGCGCGCCCTCCTGGTGCGCCACGTCCACGAAGCCGATGGGTACCGGCCGGGCCGGGCGGGCGAACAGCACCGCCGGCAGCCCGGCCCCGACCAGCAGTTCCGGCAGCGGGTCGTCCGCGTGCGTGGAGACCACCACCGCCCCGTCCGCGTTGCCCTGCCGCAGGAAGGCGACCACCTGGTCGCGTGCCTCCGGGGTCTCCGCGAGCATCAGCACCGGGTGCATCCCCTGCGGACGCAGGAAGCCCATCACCCCGTTGATCACCCGGCTGAAGAAGGGGTCGGTGAACACCTGGTTCCGGAACTCCTCCTCCATGCCCTCCCCCGCCCCGGAGACCACCAGGGCCACCGAGCCGGTCCGCCGGGTGATCAGCGACCGCGCGGCGCTGTTCGGCACATAGCCGGTCTCCGCGACGGCACGCCGGACGGCCTCCTGGATCACCGGGTCCACGTTCCGGGTGCGGTTCACCACCCGTGACACGGTGGCCCGGGACACACCGGCCACCCGGGCCACATCCTCCAAGGTCGGGGCGGTTCCGGCGAGTGCGCTGCGGGGCTCGTCCATGGGGCTGTTATAGCAGAGCAGGAGAGCGCTCTCCAGCTGGATGGGGAGATACGGCGAACATTCGCTGAGCAAAACTCACTATTAGCAGGAATAACTATGCGCTACCCTCGGTTGGACCTGTCGACCGAATCGAAGCCCCACTGGAGCCGCCCGTGAAACCCCAAGGCCCTGACTGGACTCCCCCCGCCCGTGACCGCGGCACCCCCAAACCGCCCGCCCAGCTCCGCCGGATCCTCCGCCTGTTCCGCCCCTACCGGCGCAAACTGGCCGCCGTCGGCGTGTTCGTCGGGCTGTCCTCGCTGGTCTCGGTGGCATCGCCGTTCCTGCTCCGCGCGATCCTGGACACCGCCATCCCGCAGGGGCGCACCGGGCTGCTGAGCCTGCTGGCGCTCGGCATGATCGCGGTCGCCGTCGCCAACTCGGTGTTCAACGTGCTGCAGACCTACCTCAGCACCAGCGTCGGCCAGCGGGTCATGCACGACCTGCGCACCAGCGTCTACGCCCACCTGCAGCGGATGCCGCTCGCCTTCTTCACCCGGACCCGCACCGGCGAGGTGCAGTCCCGCATCGCCAACGACATCGGCGGCATGCAGTCGACCGTCACCAGCACCGCGACCTCCCTGGTCTCCAACCTCACCACGGTGATCGCCACCGTGGTCGCCATGGTCGCGCTGGACTGGAAGCTGACCATCGTCTCGCTGCTGCTGCTGCCGCTCTTCGTCTGGATCAGCCGCCGGGTCGGCAACGAGCGCCGCAAGATCGCCACCGAGCGGCAGAAGCAGTTGGCCGCCCTCTCCTCGATCATGCAGGAGTCGCTGTCCGTCAGCGGCATCCTGCTCGGCCGCACCATGGGCCGCTCCCGGGCGCTCAGCGACGAGTTCTCCCGCGAGTCGGACTCACTGGCCGAGCTGGAGGTCCGCGCCGACATGGCCGGGCGCTGGCGCCAGTCGACGATCCAGATCGTGATGGCCGCGATGCCCGCGGTGATCTACTGGACGGCCGGCTTCACCACCGGGCACGGCAGCGGAGCCGGCACCGCCGTCTCCATCGGCACCCTGGTCGCCTTCACCTCGCTGCAGCAGAGCCTGTTCCGCCCCACCGTCCAGCTGCTCCAGGTCGGTGTCGCCGTCCAGGTGTCGCTGGCGCTGTTCCAGCGGATCTTCGAGTACCTGGACCTGGTCCCCGACATCACCGAGCGGCCCGAGCCGGTCACCCTCCCCCGCCGGAGCGGCAACGCCCGCAGCGGCGAGGTCCGCTTCGACCAGGTCGGCTTCTCCTACGAGCCCGACGCCGGCACCCGGCCCACGCTGGACGGCATCGACCTCACCGTCCCGGCCGGCAGCAGCCTCGCCGTGGTCGGCGAGACCGGCTCCGGCAAGACCACGCTCAGCTACCTGGTGCCGCGGCTCTACGACGTGCTGTCCGGCCGGGTCCTGATCGACGGGGTGGACGTGCGCGACCTGAGCTTCGCGTCGCTGGCCGACACCGTCGGCGTGGTCTCCCAGGAGACCTACCTCTTCCACGCCTCGGTCGCCGAGAACCTGCGCTTCGCCAAGCCGGACGCCACCGACGAGGAGCTCCACCAGGCCGCCCGCGCCGCGCAGATCCACGACCACATCGCCGGGCTGCCCGACGGCTACGACACCATGGTCGGCGAGCGCGGCTACCGCTTCTCCGGCGGCGAGAAGCAGCGCCTGGCGATCGCCCGCACCATCCTCCGCGACCCGCCGGTGCTGGTCCTGGACGAGGCGACCAGCGCGCTGGACACCCAGACCGAGCAGGCCGTGCAGATCGCGCTGGACGCGCTCACCGCGGGCCGCACCACGATCACCATCGCGCACCGCCTGTCCACCGTCCGCGACGCCGACCAGATCGTGGTCCTGGACGCCGGCCAGGTCGCCGAACGCGGCACCCACGACGAGCTGCTCGCCCTGGGCGGCCACTACGCGGCCCTGGTCTCCCGCGACAGCACCCTGGCCCCGGCCTCGGCCTGACGGGGCGTCACCACCGTCCGGTCACCGGCCGCGCTGGCTCATGAAGAAGAGCAGCATCGCGAAGCCCGCGAAGACATGCAGGCCGATCACATAGATGAACACCCGCACGTTCACGCCGTGCCCGGTGCGGGTGCTTCCGTCCTCGACGGGGTAGCGGTCAGTGGCCATGGTCTCCCAGCTTCCTGGTTTCCTAGTGGAGGCAGAGTTCCGAGGTCGGACTCTGCAGCAGGGTGTGCAGGAACAGCAGTTCCACTCCCGGCTCCCCCGCCGCGACCAGCCGGTGCGGGCGCATCGAGTCGAAGTGCGCGGAGTCGCCGGGATCGAGCCGGTGCTGCTCCCGGTCGAGGGTGAGCAGCAGCCGCCCCTGCAGGACGTGCAGCCACTCCTCGCCGGGATGGACCCGCACCACCGCGTCCTGCACCCGGACCGGGATGTGGACGCGCAGCGCCTGCATCGCCCGCCCCGGCACGCCGGCCGGACGGTAGGTCCAGCCGCCGGCCGAGGTCGGCTCGCCCTCGCCGGCCCGGACCACCGGAGCGCGGACCACGGGCGACGCCTCGCCCCCCTCCCCCAGCAGCACCTCCATCGGCACCCCGTAGGCTCGGGAGAGCCCGAGCAGCACCGGCAGCGAGGGCTGGCGCTTGGCGGTCTCCAGCCGGGAGAGGTGCGCGGGCGAGAGCCCGACCCGGGCGGCGGCGGCCTCCAGCGTGAGCCGGCTGCTCAGCCGGCGCTCCCGCAGCCGGGCGCCGAGCCCGGGCAGATCCTCGCCCGCGGCGGCGGTGTCCTGGTCGCTGTCCATGCACCAAGACTCACACCGCTGCGGGGTTCGCGGCAAACCTTTTGCCTCTGAGGCAAAAAGCGGGGGCCGCCCGCTACGCTGTGCGTCATGAACGTGATCCTCTTCGGAGCCACCGGCATGATCGGGCAGGGTGTGCTCCGCGAGTGCCTGCAGGACCCGCGGGTCGAGCGGGTGCTGGTCGTCGGGCGGACCGCGGTGGACGCAGCCGCGGCCGGGCACCCCAAGCTGCGCGAGATCGTGCGGCCCGACCTGACCGACCTCTCCGGGATCGAGGCGGAGCTCGCCGACTACGACGCCTGCTTCTTCTGCCTCGGCGTGTCCTCGGTCGGGATGAAGGAGGACGCGTACCGCAGGGTCACCTACGACCTGACCCTCTCCGTCGCCCGCACCCTGGTCGCCGCCGATCCCGGGCTGACCTTCGTCTACGTCTCCGGCCAGGGGACGGACAGCAGCGAGGCCGGGCGTTCGATGTGGGCCCGGGTGAAGGGGAAGACCGAGAACGACCTGCTGGAACTCGTCCCCGACGCCTACATGTTCCGGCCGGGCTTCGTCCAGCCGATGGACGGCGTGGTGTCCAAGACCCGCCTCTACCGCATCGCCTATGCGATCACCGGCCCGCTGATCCCGCTGTTCCGGCGGCTGGCGCCGAACGCGGTCAACGACAACCGGCAGATCGGCCGCGCGATGATCGCCGTGGCGGAGTCCGGGTCGCAGACCCGGGTCCTCAGCCCCAGGGAGATCAGCGCCCGTGCGGCGGTCCCCTCGTCAGACACCCCCTAGCCGCAGGCGGCGATGACGGCGTCGCTGATGGCGCTCTCGTGCCGGGCGCTCTCGCCCGGCGGGGCCAGCAGATTGCCGAAGTGGACCAGGACCAGGTCGCGGGTGGGGTCGGCCCAGGCCAGGCAGATGCTGCTGCCGTTGTGGCCGAACGCCTGCGGGCTGCCGAGCTGGCCCATCGGCCGGCCGGCCCGGGGGTCGGGCCCTGCGGCGCCCAGTTGGAAGCCGTGCGACCAGCGGATCCGCATCCGCAGGAAGTGGTCGAGGTCGCCCTCGGCCGCGGTGGAGAGCCGCCGGGCCTCCGCGACCGAGTCCGGCCTGAGCACCCGTACCCCGTCCAACTCCCCGCCGCGCAGCAGCATCTGGTAGAACCGCGCCAGGTCGCGCGCGGTACTGGACACCCCCGCCGCGGGGACCACGGCCCGGCGTACCGCGCGGCGGTTGAAGAACACCCGCCTGGCCCGGTCGGCGCGGCGCGAGGTGGACACCAGCGGCACCGCCCGGGGGCGCAGCTCGGCCGTCAGGCCCAGGTGGATGTCCCGCAGGCCCAGCGGATCGAGGAACTCGGTCCTGAGCAGCTCGCGGACCGGCGTGCCGCTGACCCGGTGCAGCAGTTCGCCGAGGATGTAGCCGTAGCTGATGATGTGATAGGCGGCCACCTCCCCCGGCGGGTGGACGGGACGGGCCCGCTCGACGGCGCGGACCGAGCGGTCCCAGTCCGTCATCGCCCAGGCGTCCCGCAGCAGGCTCCGCGCCACCGGCACCCCCGCGCGGTGCTGCAGCACCTGGCGCACGGTGACCGCCTCCTTGCCGTTGCGGCCGAACTCCGGCCAGTACGCGGCCACCCGCTCGTCCAGCGAGAGCGCGCCGCGCTCGGCGAGTTTGTGCACCAGCAGCGCGGTGAGCGGCTTGCCGGCCGAGAAGGTGAGGAACAGGGCGTCAGGACCGCGGCCGAAGCTGCGGTCGAGCACCACCCGGCCGTGCCGCAGGACGCAGAGCTGACCGGCGGTGCCCCGGGCCCTGGCCAGCTCCCAGGCCCGGTCCAGCCCGGCCGGGTCCATTCCGGTGTCGGCACGGCCGGACTCCTCCCAGACGAACACACCCGTCCCCCTCCACAGCAGTGCTCGAATTGCCTGCTTCATCCTGGCACGCGGGGGAAGCGTGCGAGGATTCGCGATGTTGACGCTGGACGGAACGACGGCTGCGATCAGGAAGAACAGGAAGAAGATGACCGGCATGGGCGATGTGATCCTGGTCCGACACGGCGCGACGGACTGGAGCGAGGCCGGTCGCCACACCAGCTACACCGACCGTCCGCTGAGCGCCCACGGCGAGGAGCAGGCCGCGGCGCTCGCCGGGATACTGGCCGAGCACCCGATCGCCTTCGCGCTGAGCAGCCCGCTGCTGCGGGCCAGGACCACCGCCAAGCTGGCCGGCCTGGACGATCCGCAGATCGTCCCCGACCTGCACGAGTGGGACTACGGCGGCTACGAGGGCATCACCACCGCCGAGATCCACCGCACCCGGCCCGGCTGGAACCTGTGGACCGACGGCGTGGTCCCCGGCCCGGAGGGACACCCCGGCGAGACCCCGGAGCAGATCGGCGCCCGCGCGGACCGGGCGCTGGCCCTGGTGGACGAGAAGCTGCGGGCCGCGGACGGAGGGGACGTCGCGCTGGTCGCCCACGCCCACTTCCTGCGGGTGCTGACGGCCCGCTACCTCGGGCTGCCGCCCGCCGCGGGCTCGCTCTTCATGCTCGCCACCGGCACCATCAGCCGTCTGGGCACCGAGCACGGCAACCACGCCGTGGCCGCCTGGAACGAGCGCCCGCGCGGCTAGCGTCTCGTCCGGGCCGGGCCGGGCGGGCCGGGCCCGGTGGGTCCCAGGCCCTAACCTGGCCCCCATGCCCTGGATCACGGCTCTGCGCAGCACCGCCCGCACCGGTTTCACCCTGGAGCGGGCCTACAACGAGCCGCTGCTCGCCGTGCGCGGGGCGCTCGGGGTGGCGATCGTGGTCTTCGGCGCGCTGGCGCTGGGCTCGCCCGCGCTGGCCACCTCCGCCGCGCTCGGCGCGTTCATCGCCGGGACCGCGACCTTCCAGCGCAGCTACCGCCCGCGCCCGGTGCTGGCGCTGGCGGCGGCGGCCGGGCTCTCGCTGAGCACCCTGGTCGGCTATCTCGCCTCGCCCTGGCCGCCGCTGTTCGTGCTGGTCCTCGGCCTGTGGGCGTTCGGCGCCGGGCTGGCCTGGGCGCTCGGCCCGACCGCCGGGGTGGTCGCGTCCACCACCGTCTCGGTGATGCTGGTGGTGGTCACCCTGCCGTCGAGCGTCCCACAGTCGCTGGAGCACGCCGGGGTGATCGCGGTCGGCGGCGTGGTCCAGGCGCTGCTGGTGCTGCTGATCCCGGTGCGGCGCTGGGGCGCCCAGCGGGACGCGCTGGCCGACGCCTACGCCTCGATGGCGGACTACGCCCGGCGGCTGCGGCACGACCCCTTCGCCGCGTTCGACCCCGAGGCGCTGATGACCGCCCGCAGCGCCGCCGCGCTGACCCGGGGTCAGGCCCGGCGCCGCCCGGCCGAGCTCGGCGGCAAGCGCGACCCGATGGAGCGGATGCGCCCGGTGCTGGCGGCGCTGGCCGACCCCCGGGTCGGCGCCGCCGAGGAGGGGCCGGAGCGGGACCGGGCCAGGGAGATCCTCGGCGCGGCGGCCGAGGTGCTGGACGTGATGGCGCGCTCGATCCGCAGCGGGCTGCCGGTCCCGGTACCGGAGCGGACCTACCGGGCGCTGGCGGTGCCGGCCGGCGGGCCGGTGCTCAGCGGCCCGGCCCGGCAGTCGGCGCTGCTGCTGGTCGGGCTGCTCGCGGACAGCGCGGACTCGCTGGAGTCCCCGGCCGCGACCGGCCGCGACGCCGGGGCCGACGAGGTCGGCCACCTGCCCCGCCCCTCGCTCCCGGAGATGCTGCCGGTCGCCGCCCACGCGGTGCGGCGCAACTGGGCCTGGTCCTCGCCGGTGCTGCGGCACGCGGTACGGGTCGGCGCGGTCGCCGCCGTCGGCGAGACCGTCGGGCTGCTGCTGCCGTTCGGGCACGGCTACTGGGCGCCGCTGACGGCGGTGATGGTGATGCGGCCCGACTTCTCGCAGACCTACTCCAGGGGCGTGGCCAGGATCGCCGGGACGGTGCTCGGGGTGCTGGTGGCCAGCGCGGTGGTGCTGCTGGCCGACCCGGACGTCTGGGCCTGCTCGGCGCTGGCGGTGCTCTGCATCGGCGGCGCGTACACCACGATCCGCACCGGCTACGCGGCGATGAGCGCCTGCGTCACCGGCTATGTGGTGTTCCTGCTGGCCATGGCCGGCGGCAGCGTCACCGTGACGGCGGAGGACCGGGTCGGCCAGACCCTGCTCGGCGGCGCGCTGGCACTGGCCTCCTACGCGCTCTTCCCCACCTGGCAGACGGTACGGCTGCCGGACCGCCTCGCCGCCTACATCGAGGCCGGCGGACGGTACGCCGCCGCGGCCGTCGCCGCCTTCGGCGCCCCCTCGGCGGCGAGCCGCCGGGCCGTGCGGGAGACCCTGCTGGACCACCGGCAGGCCCGGGCCGATCTGCTGACGTCCAGTCAGCAGGCGTCGGTGGAACCGGTACGGCACCGCGGCCTGCGGCACTCCCAGGTCACCGCCGCCCGCTCGGCGATGGCGGCGCTGGGCCGCACCGCGCTGCTGATGGAGGCCCACCTCCCGGCGCCGAACGGCGGACCGGCCCCGGAGCCGGTGCCCGGCGCCGCCCGCTTCGCCGAGGCGCTGCGGGAGGAGACGGCCCGCGCCGCGCTGGCCGTCCGGCTGGAGCAGCCGGTCGACCTCACCGGCCTCCGGCTGCACTACGACGCCTGGACCCTGGAACTCCCGGCCCCCGCCGACAACAGCACCGACCCGGCCCACCTGGTCCTCCGCGACGCCGGCTTCCTGGTCGACGCCCTGGAGGGCCTGCAGAAGGCCCTCAGCGACTGAGGGCTCAGCTGGCGAACCAGCTGGCTGCTACGTCCTGCTCGCCGTGGCCCCGGTCCTGGGCCCGGGCCAGCCGGGTGATCGACGCCTCGGCCAGGTCCAGGGTCAGCCCGGCGTTCCGTCCGGCCGCGGCGATCAGCAGGGCGTCCTTGAGGCCCGCGTCCACGGTGAAGCTGGTGCTGAAGTCGCCGTCCAGCATCGCCCGGCCCTTGAGCTGCAGGTACGGGGTGTCCAGCGGGCCGCCGGCCACCAGCTCCAGGAAGGCGCGCGGGTCCACGCCCAGGCCCTCGGCCAGGGTCAGCGCCTCGGCGGTGCCGTTGACCAGGGTGAGCACCCAGCCGTTCAGCGCCAGTTTGAGCCGGGTGCCGGCGCCGGAGGCGGCGTCCTCGGAGAGCCAGCGGGTGCGGGCGCCGATCACCTCGAACACCTGGTCGGCCAGCGCCCGCGCGGCCTGCGGACCGGCCGCGAGCACGGTGAGCTGCCCGCTCTCGGCGGGCTGCCGGGTGCCGAGCACGGGTGAGTCGACCAGCCGCAGGCCGTGCGCCTCGGCGAAGCCGGCCAGCCCCCGCAGCGCCTCGATGCCGACGGTGCTGCACTGGGTCCACACCGTGCCGGGCCGCAGCGCGGGCGCGGCGGCCTGCATCGCCGCCAGCACCGACGGGCCGTCAAGGAGCACGGTCAGCACCACATCGGCGTCGCGGACGGCCTCGGCCGGGTCGGCGGCGATCCGGGCGCCGTCGGCGGCGAGGGGTTCCGCGCGGGCGGGGGTGCGGTTCCACACGGTCACCCGGTGGCCCGCGCCGAGCAGGTTGCGGGCCATCGCGGAGCCCATGATGCCGGTGCCGAGCAGTGCCACGCTGAGGGAGTCGGTCATGGCCCCCACGCTACGTGCCCGGCCGGGGCGGCGGTCAACGCCCCGGCCGGTGTCGGTGTCACCCGGACGAGGGAACTTCGCGGGCGGCCCTGGCCTCCTCGTCGGCGGCGCCGCCGCGGCCGACCAGTCCGCGCCGGGCGGCGGCGGTCTCCCGCAGCCGGGGCTCCAGCTTCCGCAGCTGGAGCGGGGCGACCCGGCCCAGCACCAGCGGGATCTGACCCCGGATCAGCTGGTAGCTCCGCAGCCAGCCCTGGGCGTAGACGTGCACCGAGCGGCGGGCGATGCCGTCCGCGATCCGCTGCACGGCGGGGGCCAGCGGGTAGGTGCGGTTGGTCGGCCAGGGCAGCGAGGCGCGCATCTCGCGCATCACCTCGTCCTCGTCCGCGCCGCGCACCATGTCGGTGTCGGTCCAGCTGAGGTAGCCGACGCCGACCCGGACGCCCTGGTTGGCGACCTCCCCGCGCAGCGCGTGGGCGAAGGCCTCCACCCCGGACTTGCTGGCGCAGTACGCGGTCATCAGCGGCGCCGGGGTCATCGCGGCCAGCGAGGCGATCTGCAGCAGGTAGCCGCGGGAGGCGATCAGCGCGGGCAGGAAGGCCCGGGCGGTGGTGGTGCTGCCGAGCAGGTTGACCTCGATCACCCGCTGGAACGCGGCCGGGTCGGAGTCCAGGAAGCTGCCGCCGATGGCGATGCCGGCGTTGGCCACCACGATGTCGACCCGGCCGAAGCGCGCGGTGACCTCCTCGGCGACCGCCCGCATCGCGTCCAGGTCGGTGACGTCGGCCTCCCACCAGCCGACGCCGCCGGGGTTGCCGCCGCACTCGGCGGCGCTGCGCTCCAGTTCCTTGGGCTCCAGGCCGACCAGGGCCACGGTGGCGCCGCGCGCGGCGAGGGCGCGGGCCAGCTCGGCGCCGACGCCGCGGGCCGCGCCGGTGACCACGGCGACCTGTCCGGCCAGGGGTGCGTTCTTGGGCATGCGGATGCTCCTTCAGACCGTGACGGGGGCGGTGGCGGGGGTCTGGACCAGGTCGTACTCGGCGAGGTCCACGCTGCGGGTCTCCCGGCGGAAGTGCGCGGTGGTACCGGGCCAGAGCACGGTGTTGTTGCCGTTGCCGTCCAGGTACCAGCTGCGGCAGCCGCCGTTGTTCCAGACCGTGCGGGCCATCCGCCGCTGCACCTCCGCGTTCCAGCGGCGCTGCGCCTCGGGGGTGGCGTCCAGCGCGGCGGCGCCGGAGGCGTCCAGCCGGCGCAGGTAGTCGGCCAGGTAGTTCAGCTGGGACTCGATCATCAGCACCATCGAGCTGTTGCCCAGGCCGGTGTTGGGGCCGATCACGAACAGCAGGTTGGGGAAGCCGCTGACGGTGCTGCCGCGCAGCGCGGCCATCCCGTCCTTCCACTCCTCGCCCAGGGTGCGCCCGGCCGCGCCGGTGATCCGGGAGCCGATCGGCATGTCGGTGACGTGGAATCCGGTGCCGAAGATGATGGCGTCGACCTCGTGCTCGGTGCCGTCGGCGGCGACCACGGTGCTGCCGCGCACCTCCTTCAGACCGGAGGCGACCAGGTCCACATTGGGCTGGGCCAGCGCCGGGTAGTAGGTGTTGGACAGCAGCACCCGCTTGCA
Source organism: Streptacidiphilus alkalitolerans (assembly GCF_042511045.1). Classification (NCBI taxonomy): domain Bacteria; kingdom Bacillati; phylum Actinomycetota; class Actinomycetes; order Kitasatosporales; family Streptomycetaceae; genus Streptacidiphilus; species Streptacidiphilus alkalitolerans. The sequence goes on along the minus strand of NZ_JBHEZX010000012.1, from coordinate 83,972 downwards.
GCCGAAGCTGTAGTCGGGGGTGAGCCTGGCCCGCAGCGCCGGGTCCTTGATGTGCTTGTCGATATTGCGCTTGGCCAGCGCCTGGGCGGCCTTGAGCATCCCCGGCCGCTTGACGAACGCGCCGACCTGGGACTCCCTGATGCTCCACAGCGCGGCCCGCAGCGCCCGCTGGGCGGCCGGGACGCGGCGGTAGAGCCGGCGCTCGGCGGAGGTGATGTCCCGGTCCATCCGCGGCATGATCCACGGCGGGGTGCGCTGCAGCAGCACCAGCCGCTCGACCTTCGGCTGGATCATCGGCACGATCTGGATCGCCGAGGCGCCGGTGCCGACCACGGCGACCCGCTTGCCGGTCAGGTCGTAGTCGTGGTCCCAGCGGGCGGAGTGGAACACCTTGCCGGGGAAGTCGGCCAGACCGGGCAGGTCCGGCACGGACGGGTCGGACAGCGGGCCGCAGGCGGCCACCATCACATCGGCGGTGTAGACGCCCTGACTGGTGCTCAGCTCCCAGCGGGAGGCGGCGGCGTCCCAGCGGGCGCCCTGCACCTCGTGGTCGAAGCGCAGGTGCGGGCGCAGTTGGAAGCGGTCGGCGATGCGCTCCAGGTAGGCGCGGATCTCCGGCTGCCCGGAGAAGGTGCGGGGCCAGTCCGGGTTGGGCGCGAAGGAGAAGGAGTAGAGGTGCGAGGGGACGTCGCAGGCGCAGCCCGGGTAGCTGTTGTCGCGCCAGGTGCCGCCGACCGATCCGGCCCGTTCCAGCACCAGGAAGTCGGTGACGCCCTCCTGCCGGAGCCGTACGGCCGCGCCCAGTCCGCCGAAGCCGGAGCCGACGACCACCACGCGTACGTGCTGGACCACCGTGTCAGTGCCGCTCATTGTGTCCTCCCATCGTGCCAGCAATCAGTGGCGCAATCAGGAGACTAGGGCACAGCCCCGCGCTCGGGAAGAGTTATGACCCGCCAGTAACTACGACGACGGCGACTACGACACGCCCGGCGCGCTGCCGCTGTTCTCCAGGGCCGGGCCGCGGCCGAGCCCGGTCAGCAGCCGCTCCAGCACCAGCCCCGCCTCCTCGCGGGCGCGGACGTGGTCGTCGGCGCGCGCTATGTAGAGGCTCGCCTCCGAGATCAGCGCCGCCAGCATCCGGGTCAGCGGCGCCACCGGCAGGTCCTCGACATTGCCCTCGCGGATCGCCTCGGCCAGCACCTCCGCCAGCAGGATGTAGCCGTGCTCCTCCACCAGCGCGTCCCAGGCGCTGTGCCCCAGCACGGCGGGGCCGTCGATCAGTACGATGCGCTGGAAGTGCGCGTCGTTGCAGGCGTCGAGGAAGGACTGGAAGCCGCTGCGCAGCAGCTGCCAGGCGTCGCCGGGGTGCAGTTCGGCGCGCGCGGTCTCCTGCTCCACCAGCCGTTCCGCCATCTCCTGGGCGCATTCGGCCATCACCGCGCGGAACAGGTCGGCCTTGTCCTTGAAGTGGTGGTAGAGGGCCCCGCGGGTGACGTCGGCGGCGGCGACGATATCCTCCGTCCCGGTCGCGACGTACCCGCGCTCGGCGAAAAGCTCACGCGCGGCGTGCAGCAGCGCACGCCGGGTGTCCGCCACATGCTCCGCACGACGACTCCGTCTGATTCTGGGCGCTGGCATACCTTCATCCTGTTCCATACAGTCTGTATGTTAGTGGAGGGTCTCAACCCTTGGGGCCCGGGGGAACGGAGACAGTGATCATGGGACTCCCACTCAATCTGACCGTCAAGATGGGCACGTACCTCCTCAAGCAGAAGATCCGTCGGGTGAAGAAGTTCCCGCTGATCGTGGAGGTCGAACCGCTTTTCGCCTGCAACCTGGCCTGTGCGGGCTGCGGGAAGATCCAGGAGCCGGCCAGCATGCTCAAGCAGCGCATGCCGGTCGAGAAGGTCGTCAACGCGGTCATGGAGGCAGGCGCGCCGATGGTGTCGCTGGCCGGCGGCGAGCCGCTGATGCATCCGCAGATCGCCGAGATGACCCAGGCGCTGCTGGACAAGAAGAAGTTCGTGGTGCTCTGCACCAATGCCGTCCTGCTGCCCAAGCACCTGCACAAGTTCAAGCCGAACAGGAACTTCGCCTGGATGGTGCACATCGACGGGCTGCGCGAGCGGCACGACGAGTCGGTGAGCAAGGTCGGCGTGTTCGACCAGGCCATCGAGGCGATCAAGCAGGCCAAGGCGGCCGGCTTCACCGTGTTCACCAACTCGACCTTCTTCAACAACGACAGCCCGCAGGACGTCATCGACGTCCTCAACTACCTCAATGACGACCTCAAGGTCGACCGGATGCAGCTCTCGCCCGGCTACGCCTACGAGAAGGCCCCGGACCAGGACCGCTTCCTCGGCGTCGAGCAGACCCGCTCGATGTTCAAGAAGGCCTTCGCCGAGGGCCGCCGGAAGGGCTGGCGGCTGAACCACTCGGCGCTCTACCTGGACTTCCTGGAGGGCAAGGTCGACTTCGAGTGCACCCCCTGGGCGATCCCCTCGTACTCGCTGAAGGGGTGGCAGAAGCCCTGCTACCTGATGTCGGACGGGTACGTGGACACCTACCAGGAGCTGCTCGACAGCACCGAGTGGGACAACTACGGCCGCGGCAAGGACCCCCGCTGCGACAACTGCATGGCCCACTGCGGCTACGAGCCGACGGCCGTGCTGGCGACGATGAGCTCGCTCAAGGAGAGCCTGCGCGCCGTCACCGCGGGCTGAACCCCGCTGTTCTCCTCTTCCGCCCCGGGCCCGAAATCAACACTGGCACTGAGCGCCGCGGCCTCACTACCATGAGCCGACTCCGGGCCCGGGGCGGAAGAGGAGGGGGATTCCCATGGCACAGGCCGATGACGACGCGTTCTATGTGCTGAGCGCGCTGCTGCTGACGCCGGGGCAGTTCCCGAGCGTGCTCGGGGACGACTACCCCGCCGCCTGCGAGGCGCTGGGGCAGGAGCCCTGGGCCGACGGCTACGGGCTGCTGTTCGGCCAGGACAAGGCGGGCGCCCGCTGGACCGTGGTCTCGGACGACGCCGCGCTGGTCGGCTGCGCCATCGCCGCGTGGGACTGCGGCATGCCCTACGACCTCTCCCCGCCGGAGCGCACGGTGGTGGACTCGCTGCCGGGATGGCCGCTCGGCCTGTCGGTCAGCACCCCCGGCCTGCCCGACCCGCACGATCCCGCGGTCGACCCGGAGGAGGGCGGCCACCCCCTGCTGAGCCCGCCCGACCCCGACAGCTGGGGCCCGGCGCAGCGCCGGCTGGGCGCGGACGAGGTGGCCAAGCAGTGGTCGGTCTGGCGCGAGCGGATCTCCGCCACGGTGACCTTCGACCAGGCCACCGGCAACGCCCCGGCCGAGGACGTGGGCCGGGTGCTGGCCGAGGCGCACGCCTACACCCGCACTCCCCCGCCGGCCGGCCGGATCCGCTCGGCCCCGGCCGCGGACGGCGCCCGGCTGGTACGGGCGGACGGCCCCGGCTGGAGCCTGGCCGCCCGTACCGACGACATCGCGGTGGTGCTGCTGGACGAGCGGCCCGGCGAGGTGGTGCCGATAGGGCGCGGCCCCGACCTCCCGGCGCTGCTGCACGCCCTGGACCGGATGGCCCGCGCCTCGATCTGAGCCGTACTGGGGCCCGCCGGCTCAGTGCGCCGGCGCCGCCGCCTCGGCCGCGCCGTCCATGCTGGTCAGCGGCTTCTCCTTGAGGAAGAGCGCAAAGACCAGGGCGACGGCGATGAACGGGACGCCGGCCAGGAACAGGTTGCCGATGGCATGCGCGAAGGCCGCCGTGACGTGCTCCTTCACCGGCGCCGGAAGGTGCTGTATCGCCTGGACGTTGTTGGCGTCGATCTTCGTGCCGCCGCCACCGGTCCCGCCGGGGAACTCCTGCTTCATGTAGTGGGTGAGCCGGCTGGTCAGCACGGTGCCGAAGATCGCGGTGCCGATGGAGGCGCCGATCTGCCGGAAGAAGGTGGCCGAGGCCGTGGCCACGCCCATGTCCCGGAATTCCACCGAGTTCTGAATGGCCGTCACCAGGGTCTGCAGGGTCAGCCCGAGGCCCGCGCCGAAGCCGAAGGCGTAGAGCGCGACCTGCCAGTACGGGGTCGCGTTGGAGAGCGTGCTGAGCAGCGCCAGCGAGGTGATGATCACCAGTGCGCCGACGATCGGGAAGACCTTGTAGCGGCCGGTCTTCGCCATCAGCCGACCGGAGCCGACCGAGGTGGCCATGATCCCGGCCACGGCCGGCAGCATGCCGAGCCCGGACCGGGTGGCCGACATGCCCTGCACCGCCTGCAGGTACACCGGCAGGTAGATGATGCCGCCGAACATGGCGAACCCGGCGAAGAAGCCGAAGCCGTTGCCGACCGAGAAGATCGGGTTGCGGAACAGCCGCAGCGGCAGGATCGGCTCCGCCGCCCGGCGCTCGACCAGGACGAAGGCCACGGTCAGCAGCACCGCCCCGCCGAGCAGCAGCAGGCCCTGCCAGGAGACCCAGCCGTAGGCCGTGCCGGCCCAGTTCAGGTAGAGCAGCAGGCTGGTGACCCCGGCCACGATGGCGGCCGAGCCGAGGTAGTCGATCGAGTGCTCGCGCCGGTTCACCGGCAGCTTGAGCGCGAAGGAGCAGACCACCAGGGCGCCGATGCCGATCGGCAGGTTGATGTAGAAGATCCAGCGCCAGCCGATGCTGTCGGTGAACCAGCCGCCGAGCAGCGGCCCGGCGACGCTGGCCAGGCCGAAGACCGCGCCCATCAGGCCCTGGTAGCGCCCGCGCTCACGCGGCGGTATGACGTCCCCGATGATGGCGAAGGCGAGCGACATCAGACCGCCGCCGCCGATGCCCTGGACCGCCCGGAAGCCGATCAGCTCGCCCATGTTCTGGCTGAGCCCGGCCAGCGCGGAGCCGATCAGGAAGATCACGATCGCGGACTGGAAGATGATCCGGCGGCCGTAGATGTCGGAGATCTTGCCCCAGAGCGGGGTGGCCGCGGTGGAGGTCAGCAGGTAGGCGGTGACCACCCAGGACAGCTTGTCGATGCCGCCGAGCTGGCTGACGATCGTGGGCAGGGCGGTGCCGACGATGCTCTGGTCCAGGGCGGCCAGCAGCATGCCGGCCATCAGGCCGCCCATCACCACCATGATCTGCTTGTGGCTCAGGTACTGGGGGCCCTCGGCGGGCGCGGCGGGGTCGGTCGCTGTGTCGACCGGGGTTTGTGACATGGGGTGGGACTCCAGGGTGCTTCACATTCGCTGCCCGGGACCGGGCAGGAGGGCACCGTACCGTGCGGCACTGACAGCGCCGGATCCGGGGCTTGCCGGACGGCAGGCAAGCAGCAGTGCCCCGGCCGCCGGGGAGGGCGGTCGGGGCACTGCTGTCAGGCGTTGGTGCTGGTCAGGCGGTCGTACTGGTCATGCGGTGGTGCAGGTCAGGAGACGTTGACCGCGGTGTCGTCGATGACGAAGCTGGTCTGCAGGCTGCTGTCCTCGGCGCCGGTGAACTTCAGCGTCACGGTCTTCCCCACGTAGGAGGAGAGGTTGACCGTGCGCAGGGTGTAGCCGGTGGCCTTGTTGAGGTTGGAGTAGGTCGCCAGCGTGGTGGTGGTGCTGCCCGTGGTACCCGTGACCTTCAGGGTGTCGAACGCCGTGGTGGTCGTGGTCTCCGCGGTGTCGATGTGGAGGTAGTAGGTCAGCGTGGCGCTGGTGCAGCTGGCCGGGACGGTCACCGACTGGGACAGGGTGTCGGTGTGGGTGGTGCCGTAGCCGTTCAGCCAGGCCTTCCAGCTGCCGGAGTGGGCGGCCTCGCCGGTGCTGCTGTCGATGACGCCCGCGGTGGCGGTCCAGGGCGAGGCGCTGCCGGTCTCGAAGCCGGGGTTGCCGAGCAGCTGGGCCGCGGTGCAGCCGCCGCCACCACCGGAGCCGGTGATGGTCCAGGTGAAGGAGGTGCTGCCGCTCGCCCCGGTGGTGTCCGTGGCGGTGGCGGTGACCGAGTAGGTCCCGGCCGTGGTCGGGGTGCCCGAGATCAGGCCGGTGGAGGAGTTGACGGACAGTCCGGCGGGCAGGCCGCTGGCGCTGTAGGTCAGGGTCTGGCCGGAGGCCGAGTCGGTGGCGTGCAGCTGGAGCGAGGCCGCGGTGCCGACGGTGCCGGTCTGGTTGCCGGGAGCGGTGACGGTGACCGTGTTGCCGGTGCCGCCTCCGCCGCCGCTGGTGAAGGCGGTCAGACCGTTGGGGGTGCCCAGGCCGGTCGGGCCGTCGTAGCCGGTGCCCGCGGTGCAGAGGTAGGTCGGGGAGCAGGTCCCGTTGTTACCGCTGGTCACGTCGTTGAGGGCGGTGGTGTGCTGGTACGGGTACTGGGCCGGGCTGCTGCCCGCGGCCGGGGTGCCGGCGTCGGCGTAGACGCTGGCGATGATCGGGGACGAGGCGCTGGTTCCGCCGTAGACGGCCCAGCCGCTGCCGCCGTAGGTCTGGTAGACCGCGACACCGGTGGCCGGGTCGGCCACCGCGGAGACGTCGGCGATGGTGCGCTTGGAGCAGCCGGTGTCGGTCTGCCAGGTGGGCTTGGCGTCGTAGGCCGAGCAGCCGGAGCCGGTGCCCTCGGTGCTGCTGGTCTTCCACACCGTCTCGGTCCAGCCGCGGGCGTTGGACGCCGTCTTCAGCGCCGTGCCGCCCACTGCCGTGACGTACTTGGACGCGGCCGGGTACTCCGCGCCGTACGCCTCGTCACCGGAGGAGACGGTGATCGCGACGCCGGGGTGGTTGAAGTAGGCGCTGTCCGACGCGGTGTCGGTCGAGTCCTCGGAGCCGCCGTAGCTGTTGGAGACGAACTTGGCGCCGAGGGTGACCGCCTCGTTGACGGCGGTGCCCAGGTCGTCCATGTTCGCCGAGGTGGCCTCGACCAGGATGATGTGCGCGGCGGGGGCGACCGCGGAGACCATGTCCAGGTCGAGCGAGATCTCACCGGCCCAGCCGGTGTCGGCGGTGGGGTAGCTGGTGCCGCCGGTCTGGTTGACCTTCTTGAAGCAGCCGTTGGCCGTGGTGCAGGCGGAGAGCCCGAACTGGGTGCGGTAGGCGGCGAGGTCGGACTCGGCGTTGGGGTCGTCCTGGGCGTCCACGATGGCGACGGTCTGGCCCGCGCCGCCGTTCGCCGGGAGGGCGTAGGCGCTCTTGAGGTCGGAGGGGCCGTAGCCGGAGGGCGTGGCCAGCGGTGAGACCGCGTGGGCGACCAGCGCCGCGGGCTGGGTGACGTCGGTGCGGACCAGGGCCAGGCAGGCCATCTGGCCGACGTGGCTGGGTGCCGCACAGGCGTGCTTCACGTGGACGGCGGTGGAGGAGGCGCTGGTCTGACCGGCTGCCGCGTCGGCCGGGGCGGCGGCCGCGAGGACGCCCCCGATCAGTGCGGCAACGGAGAAGGAGGCTGCCGCGGCCTTGTGCAGGGCGCGGCGAGGCCTTCTCGGCGTGGGGCTGGATGTCGTGCTGGGGGTGTGCAACGGACGGCCCTCCATGGGGGGTGAGGACGGCACCCGGGCCCGCTCTCGTGGAGCGGCCCGCCACCGAATGGGGGTTCCAGATCCGGGCAGGCCACGATCGTCATGATCATGACACGTCAGCGGTTCTGACACCCCGTTGAGTGGTGCTCAGCGCCATGAAGATAGCGAATGCATGACAACGGCACAAGAACCCCGTCCCACCCCCCGCCTGCACCGGAAGATCAGCGGTGCGGGGGGCCTGGAAACCGCCAGTTGGTCGCCACTTGCCAAATGAGGGACCAACGCCGCTACGGTGCAGCCATGCATACGGACGACAGGCGCGCAGCTGACCTCGAAGAGCTCGGCCTCACCAACTACGAGGCGCGGGTCTACCTCGCGCTGATCCGCCGGGACGTCTTCACTGCGGCCGAGGTCGCCCGCGAGGCCCAGGTCCCCAGGCAGCGGGTGTACGACGTGCTGGAGGGCCTGACCCGGCGCCAGCTCGCGGTACTCCATCCGGGCAAGGTCGCGGGCTACTCCGCGGTCGCCCCGGAGATCGCGGTGGACCGGCTGATGGAGCAGCAGCGGCGCTCCCTGGGCCGGCTCGAACGGCTCTCCGACGAACTCGCCCGCGAGCTGCTGCCGACCTGGGACAGCGGCCGGACCCACACCGATCCGCTGGACTACGTCGAGGTGCTGCGCGACGCGGCCGACATCAGCGACCGCTTCGACCGGATCCAGAACGAGGCGGAACGGGAGCTGCTGAGCTTCTCCCGGCCGCCGTGGGTGACCCCCTCGGAGAACCTGGCCGGGCTGGAGGCCTCGGCCCGGCTGCACGCCGCCGGGCGAGCGGTCCGCTCGCTCTACAGCCGGGACGTGCTGGACGACCCGGTGATGCTGGAGGTGGTCCGCCGCTTCGGCGAGGTCGGCGAGGAGATCAGGATCGCCGACTCGCTGCCGCTGAAGCTGATCGTCGCGGACGGCTCCACCGTGCTCTGCGACATGCCGGACCCGGTGGCCAGGGCCGGCGCGACCACCTCGCTGGTGATCCGTCACCCCTCGCTGGCCGAGACCCTGCGGATGGCCTTCCAGAGCATCTGGGAGCAGTCGCCGACCCTGGAGGAGGCGCTGAAGCTGCAGGAGGACGCCCGCGCGGAGGCGGCGCAGGCGGCGGCCCCGACGGAGGAGTGACCCGGCGTCAGGTCGGCCGGGTCGGACGGCGTCGGTCAGGACGGCGTCGGCCCGGTCGGTGCCGGGTCGTCAGCCGTCCTCGTCCCTGAGCACCCGGCGGAGCACCTTGCCGAGCAGGTTGCGGGGCAGCGGGTCGACCCGGAACTCGACGATCTTGGGCACCTTGTAGGCCGTCAGCCGCTCGGCGCAGTAGCCGATCAGCGCGCCCTCGGTCAGCCGGGCCCCCTCCCTGACGATCACACAGGCCTTCACCGTCTCGCCCCGGTAGGCGTCGGGCACGCCGACCACGGCCGCGTCCGCCACCGCCGGGTGCGCCAGCAGCACCTCCTCGATCTCGCTGGGGAACACCGAGAAGCCGCTGGCGATGATCACGTCGCGCTTGCGGTCGATCACCGTGACGTAGCCGTCCGGGCCCATCACCGCGATGTCGCCGGTGAACAGCCAGCCGTCGTGCAGCATCCGGGCGCTGTCCTCGCGCTCGTGCCAGTACCCGGCGAAGACCTGCGGGCCGCGGACGATCAGCTCGCCGGCGGTGCCGGCCGGCTGCTCCCGGTCGGGGTCGTCCTCGTCGACGATCCTGGCCTCGGTGCCGGGCAGCGGGATGCCGACCGTCCCCGGCCTGGCGTTGGCGTTCAGCGGGTTGGCCAGCACCACCGGCGAGGCCTCGGAGAGGCCGTAGCCCTCCACCAGGTGGGCTCCGGTCAGCTCCTGGAACCGGTCCACGATGTCGGGTTCCAGCCGCATCGCCCCGCTGATGCAGTACCGCACCGAGCGCAGCCCGCGCAGCCGCGCGGCGCCGTGCTCACTGCCCTCCCGCATCAGCGCCTGGTACATCGGCGGCACCCCGGGGAACAGCGTCGGCCGCCACCGGACCAGCGCCCTGACGACCGTTCCGACGTCGAACACGGGCAGCAGCACGGTCCGCGCCCCGGCCAGGGTGGCCACGGTGAGGCACATGGTCATCCCGTAGACATGGAACATCGGCAGCGTGCCGAGCAGCGTCTCCCGGCCCTGCCGCAACTGCGGGTACCAGGCCCTGACCTGGTACGCGTTGGCGACCAGGTTGCGATGGGTGAGCATCGCCCCCTTCGGCGTCCCGGTGGTCCCGCCGGTGTACTGGAGCACCGCCACCGCCGTGCGCGGGCTGACCGGACCCGCGCCGGCCGCGGCCCCGCGCGGTCCGCGGGCGACCGCGGCGAAGGGCACCGCGTCGGCCCCGGCGGGCAGCCCCGGGCCCAGCCGCTCCCGCAGCGCGCGGGCCCGGGCCAGCGGCAGCCGCAGCAGCAGCCGGGAGCGCAGCGGCAGCGCCTCGGCCAAGGAGGTGGCTATCACGGTGATCGGACCGGTCTGCGCGCGGACCGCGTCGACTGTCCGAAAGGCGCCATCGTAGACGATCACCGCGGTGGTGCCGGAGTCCAGCAGCTGGTGCGCGAGCTCGGACTCGGTGTACAGCGGATTGGTGGGCACCACGATCGCGCCGAGACGCAGCACCGCGTAGAAGGCCACCACGTACTGCGGGCAGTTGGGCAGCACCAGCGCCACCCGGTCGCCGCGGCCCACCCCGAGCCCGGCCAGCCCCCCGGCGAACCGGTCCACGGCCCGGCGCAGCGCCCGGTAGCTGGTCCGGCGGCCGAAGAAGACCAGCGCGGTACGGCGCCCGTGCTGCTCCGCCGCCTGGTCCAGCAGCGCGGTCACCGGCACCGTGGGGATGGACAGCTTGTGCGGCACCCCGGCCGCGTAGAAGCGGTGCCAGGGTCGCGCCGATCTGTCGGTGGTCGCCACCGGGCCGCCCCCTCTGAACGCTGCTGACGGATCGTCTTACAGCTTTCCAAGATCGTGGCAGCGGATCCTGGCCGATGTCCAGAGGGGGGACGCGGCGGCAACGGCGACGGGTACGACTAGTACCAGTTGTTGGCCTGCCAGAACTGCCAGGCGGCGTTCGGGCTGCCGTAGCGGTCGTTCATGTAGCCGAGGGCCCAGCGGATCTGGGTGGCGGCGCTGTCCTGCCAGTCGGATCCGGCCGAGGCCATCTTGGAGCCGGGCAGGGCCTGGGCCAGGCCGTAGGCACCGGACGAGGGGTTGGTGGCGTGCACGTTCCAGCCGCTCTCGTGCGAGATGATCTCGCTGAACGAGGCGAGCTGGTCGGCCGGCACGATCTGCGCGGCTATCTCCTGCGGGCTCCCGCTGAGCGAGCTGCGGGTCTCCGAACGGGAGGCGGCCTGCTGCTCGGCGGCGGCCCGGGCCGCGGCGGCCCGCTGGGCGGCGGCCTTCTCGGCGGCGGCACGGTTGGCGGCGGCCTTCTGCGCGGCAGCCTTGGCCGCGGCGGCCTTGAGCACGGCCGCCTTGTGGGCGGCGGCCTTCTCCGCGGCCACCTTGGCGGCGGCGGCCTTCGCGGCGGCTGCCTTCTGGGCGGCGGCGGAGGCGGAGGCGGACGCGGCGCTGGAGGCCGCGCTGGACGCCTGCAGGTCGGCGACGGCGGCCAGGGAGTCGGCCTGCGTGCTCACGGACTGGCTGGGCGCGGAGGCCGAGGACTCGGCCACGACCCCGCCGGCCACGGCGAGGCCGGTGACGGACACCGCGGCGACGATGGCCGCGGTTCGCTTTCGGACATGCAGAATCGGCTTGCGTACGGACATGGGAGAAGACCTCAATCGGCTGGCTGTCTCGGCGTACCGGCCGACTGGTTCCGCACGGCGGGACAGGTGCCCTGCGGAGCCGGCTCAGTGCCAGGGGCACCCCGGTTTCGGTTGGTGCCGGACTGAAGGCGACCCCGCTGTGATCAGCTCGGGCCGCCGTGACGACTTCGCCATTCTTAACGGGTCTTCACGCCAGGACCAAGAACCCCATCTACTATGGGAGTCCGTAGTGGAACACTGTTCGTGCAGACCGCCCGGACAGCGGGAGTTCCCCTCCCGGAGCGCGGCAAACCTTGTGCGGCGACTGTCCGCGAACTTTTCTTCGACGGCCCGAGCTGGCCTTACGGCCGAACGGGCGCACGGTCATACCTCAGCAGGACCCCCGCCCCCGCCGAAGGGCGGGGACGGGGGTCCCGGGTAACGAAAGGATCAACTACCGGGCTTCGTGGACGCCCCTCACACTGTGTCCGGGGTCACTTGGCGCGGTCCCGGTAGCGGCGCACCACCCAGCCGAGCGCGGCTCCGACGGCCAGGATCACCAGCAGCACGATCCACAGCGGCGAGGTGACCGTGGAGAGCCCCCAGAGATGGATCTTCACCGAGGCGGTGTTCATCAGGATGAACCAGACGGCGAGGACGGCGACGACGACGAAGACCACCAGCCGGGTACTGATGGTGACCCCGGCGATCTTGCGTCCGGACGTGGCATCGCTTTTGGTGACCATAGCCCCATCCTTGGCACCGAACCCGCTCCGGCGCCCGCCGGTGCGTCCGAATGTGTCCCCGGACGTAGACAGCGGGGGCCAAATTAAGTTAATTATCTTAACTAGTAAAGTGATCAGGGATGACAGGGCGGGAGCCACCGGAGAAAGGCAGTAGAGCGCAGGATGACCGAGCAGAGCAGTGAGCCGCACGCCGCCGAGCATCCGGCCGACCACCGGTGGAACCGCCAGCGGCTGCGCAGCAACAACGAGTGGCTGCTGCTGGAGCGGCTGCGGACCGCGGGGCCGGCCTCGCGGGCCCAGCTCGCCAGGGACTCCGGCCTCTCCAAGCCCACCGTCTCCACCGCCCTCGCCGCGCTGGAGCAGGCCGGCCTGGTCCGCGAGGCCGGGACGGTGGCCCCCGACCGCGGCCGGATCGCCGTCCTCTACGAGGCCGACCCCAGCGCCGGGTACGTCCTCGGCGTGGACATCGGCCGGGCCTGGCTCCGGCTCGCCGTCGCCGACCTGGCCGGCACCGTCGTCGCCCGCTCGGACGTCCCCAACCGGGGGCGCAGCGCCAGCGCCGTCGCCAGGGCCGTGGTGGGCGCCGCGGCCGAGGTGACCGCGGCGGCCGGGCTGCGGGCCGAGGACGTGGTGCAGGCGGTGGTGGGCACCCCCGGCGTGTTCGACGAGGACACCGACCGGGTCCGCTACGCCGTCAACCTGCCCGGCTGGGGGCGCAGCGGGCTGATCGCCGGCATGCGGCAGGGCCTGGGCACCTCGGTGACCGTGCACAACGACGCCAATCTGGCCGCGCTCGGCGAGTACGCCTTCGGCGCCGGGACCGGCAGCAGGCTCTTCCTCTACATCCTGATCGGCACCGGGCTCGGCATGGGCGTGGTCGCCGACGGCGAGCTGTTCCGCGGCGCCCACGGCGCGGCCGGCGAGATCGGCTTCCTGCCGCTGCTCACCCAGCCGATGCCCGGTGAGCCCGCCCCGGACGGGCTGCCGCGGCGGGGCATGCTGGAGGACGCGGTGTCCGGGGACGCCGTGGTGCGGACCGCGCGGGAGCTCGGGATGACCGGCCCGCTCACCGCCAAGCAGGTCTTCGACGAGGCCAGGGCCGGCACCGAGGCCGCGGTGGCCGCGGTGCGGCAGGAGGCGCAGCGGCTGGCCCATGTGGTCGCCGCGGTGTCCTCGGTGCTCGACCCGGACCTGGTGGTGCTCGGCGGCGGCGTCGGGCACAGCGCCGACCTGCTGCTGAGCACGGTGGAGCAGACCCTGCACCAGCTCACCCCGCTGCGCCCGCGGGTCGCCGCCAGCGTGCTCGGCGAGGACGCGGTGCTGCTCGGCGCCATCGCCACCGCGCTGCGGACCGCCCGGCCGCAGGTCTTCGACCGCCGCAGCGGCGGCGACGCCTGACGGTCCAGCAGGGCGGCAGACAGCGAACGGAGGGACGGCACCGTGTCCGTGGCCAGGGTGGGTTTTGTGGGGATGCGGACCGAGCGGTTCGCCGAGACGGTGCACCTGCTGCGCGAGGTGATGGGGGTGCCGGTCGAACGGGAGGGCCCGGACGCGGTGGGCTTCCGGATGGCCGACGGCGCCCTGCTCGAGGTGTACAGCACGGAGGACGAGTTCCACGCGTTCTTCACCACGGGCCCGGTGGTCGGGTTCGAGGTGGACGACTTCGACCGCGCCCGGGCCGACATGCGGGCGGCCGGGGTGCGCTTCCTCGGTGCCCCGCAGCACGACGCCGGGGTCAGCTGGCAGCACTTCCGCAGCCCCGACGGCACCGTCTGCGAAATCATCGGCCCCGGGGCCGGGAACAGCTAACCCTCCGTTCCCTCGTCGCGCCAGGAGCGCCAGAGGGCCGCGTAGGGGCCGCCGGCCGCGATCAGCTCGGGGTGGCTGCCGTACTCGGTGATCCGGCCCTCCTCGACCACCGCGATCCGGTCGGCGTCGTGCGCGGTGTGCAGCCGGTGGGCGATGGCGATCACCGTCCGGCCGTCCAGCACCCGGGCCAGCGAGCGTTCCAGGTGCCGGGCGGCGCGCGGGTCGAGCAGCGAGGTGGCCTCGTCCAGGACCAGGGTGTGCGGGTCGGCGAGGACCAGCCGGGCCAGCGCCAGCTGCTGCGCCTGAGGCGGCGTCAGCTGGGTGGCGCCGCCGGAGCCGACCTCGGTGTCCAGGCCGTCCGGCAGCGCCGCGAACCACTGCCCGGCGTCCACCGCGTCCAGCGCGCCGCGCAGCTCCTGGTCGTCCGCCTCGGGACGGGCCAGCCGCAGGTTGTCCCGCAGGGTGCCGACGAAGACGTGGTGCTCCTGGTTGACCAGGGCGACCTGGGCCCTGACCCGTTCCGGCGGCATCGACCCGAGCCGCGCGCCGCCGAGGGTGACCTCACCGGTCCGCGGGGTGTAGATCCCGGCCAGCAGCCGCCCCAGCGTGGACTTGCCCGCCCCGGACGGGCCGACCAGGGCGATCCGCTGCCCGGGCTCCACGCCGAGGCTGATCCCGTGCAGCACGTCCGCCCCCTCCCGGTAGCCGAAGCGGACCTGGTCGGCCCGGACGGCCCGGCCCTGCGGGTGCAGGGTGTCGTCGGTGTCGGCGTCCGGGACCTCCCGGACGCCGACCAGGCGGGCCATCGAGGCCTGTCCGATCTGCAGCTCGTCGTACCAGCGCAGGATCATGTCGACCGGCCCGGTGAGCATCTGCGCGTAGAGCACTCCGGTGGTGAGCTGGCCCGGGGTGGTCCAGCCGTGCAGGGTGTAGACGCCGCCGAAGGTGAGGGTGGCGATCAGGCAGAGGGTGTAGGGGAAGTCGACGGCCGGGAAGAAGACCGTGCGCAGCCACAGGGTGTAGCGGGCCCAGTCGATCCAGTGCCGGATCCTGGCGTCGGTCAGCTCCACCCGGCCCTGACCCAGCCGCAGCGCCTCCACGGTCTGCCCGGCGTCCACGGTCTCGGCCAGCACCGTGTTGATGGCGGCGTAGGCGGCGGACTCGTCCCGGTACGCCTGCGGGGCGCGCCGGAAGTACCAGCGGCAGCCGGCCAGCAGCAGCGGCAGGCCGATCAGCGCGGTGACCGCCAGCAGCGGCGAGGTGACCAGCAGCGCGCCGAGGATCAGCGCCAGCGACACCACCGCGACCGAGAGCTCCGGCAGCGCGTCGCGGACCGAGGTGGCCAGCCGGTCGACGTCGGTGGTGGCCCGGGAGACCAGGTCCCCGGTCCCGGCCCGCTCCAGCACGCCGGGCGGCAGCCCCACCGAGCGGACCAGGAAGTCCTCGCGCAGGTCGGCCAGGATCTCCTCGCCGAGGATGCCGCCGCGCAGCCGGGACAGGCCGGTGAAGACCGCCTGGACCAGCAGCGCGCCCAGGTAGAACAGCGCGACCTGGGAGATGTAGCCCTCGGTGGTGTCCGGGCCCAGGTTCTGCACCAGCTCGCCGAGCACCCAGGGCCCGACCAGCCCGGCCGCGGCCCCCACCGAGTGCAGTCCGACCACGGTGCCGAAGCCCCGGCGGTGCCGGGTGGCGAGCAGCCGCAGGTAGCCGCGCACCGCGGCGGGCGACCCGACCGGGAGCATGGTCGCGGTCTGCTCGGCCGGACGTTCCGGGGCCTTCATCGGACCTCCTCCACCCGTACGGCGACGGGCTGTGCGGCGACGGGTTCTGCGGCGGCGGGCTGCGCGGCGGCCGGTACGGCGACCGGGTCCTCGCGGGTTACCACGGCCCGGTAGTCGGACCGGCTGTGCATCAGTTCGCGGTGCGTCCCCTGTCCGGCGACCCGGCCGCGCTGGATCAGCACCACCCGGTCGGCCCGGTCCAGGATCAGCGGGCTGGTCGCGAAGACCACGGTGGTGCGTCCCCGGCGCAGCTGGGCGATGCCCGCCGCCACCCGGTTCTCGGTGTGCGAGTCGACCGCGCTGGTCGGCTCGTCCAGCACCAGCACCGGCGGGTCGGCGACCAGGGCCCGGGCCAGCGCCAGGCGCTGCCGCTGGCCGCCGGACAGCGAGCGTCCGCGTTCGGTGATCCTGGCCCGCATCGGGTCGCCGTCGGCGCCGGGCGAGCCGTCCACCAGGGCGTCCAGGACGTCCTCGGCGCAGGCGGCGGCGAGGGCGGCGGCCGGGGCGACCCGGCCCGACCTGGGGATGTCCAGGAGTTCGGCGAGCGTGCCGGAGAGCAGCACCGGGTCCTTGTCGTGGACCAGTACGGCCGCTCTGGCCGACTCCAGCGGCAGCGCGTCCAGCTCCCGCCCGCCCAGCGTCGCCGAGGGCGGCCGGGACCCGGCGGCGCTGCCGTCCGCGCCGTCCGCGCCGTCCGGCGGCACATGGCCGCCGAGCCGGGCCGCGACCGCTCCGGCCAGGTCGGGGTCGCCGCAGACCACTGCGGTGAAGCGGCCGGCGTAGGCGGTCAGCCCGGTGGCCGGGTCGTGCAGATCGGCCCGCTCGGGCGCGGTCAGCGGCGGCGCGGGCGGCTGCTCCCCGGGCGTGTCGGACGGCCGGCCGCCGTCCGGCCGGTCGTCGCGGCGTACCGCGAGCACCCGTACCGCGCGGGCGGCGGCCACCCGGGCCGCGGTCCAGGCTTCGGCGGTCTCGCCGAGCACCCGCAGCGGCCCGGCCAGGAAGGCGCAGGCGCCGTAGACGGCGACCAGCTCGCCGACGCCGATCCGTCCGGTGACCACCAGGTGCGCGCCGTACCAGGTGGTGCCGACCACGAACAGGCCCGGCAGCAGCACCTGCTGGGCCTGCATCAGGGACCAGGTGCGGGCGGTGCGCACGGCGGCGGCCCGCACCTTCTGCGAGGCGGTGCGGTAGCGGTCGAGGAACAGTTCCTCGCCGCCGATGCCGCGCAGCACCCGCAGTCCGGCGACGGTGTCGGCCGCCAGTTCGGCGGCCTTCCCGCCGAGTTCACGCTGACGGGTGAAGCGGGCCTCCAGCGGGCGCAGCAGCGGCCAGACCGAGACGGCCAGCACCGGGACGCCGAGCAGCACCGCCGCGCCCAGCCTGGGCTCGCGCCAGAGCACCGCGCCGGACACGCCGAGCCAGACCACCACGGCCGCGCCGCAGCGGGAGGAGACCTCGACGAACCAGCCGATCTTCTCCACGTCGCCGGAGCTGACCGCGACGATCTCGCCGGTGGCGATCCGCCGGGACAGCCCGGCGCCGAGCGTGGAGGCCTGACGGGCCACCAGCTGCCGTACCTGGGAGGCGGCGGTGACCCAGTTCCAGACCGCCTGACGGTGCAGCAGCACCGAGCCCAGGACCTGGAGCAGGCCGAGCGCCAGGGTGCCGGCCCCGGCCAGCCAGATCTGCCGCTCCCGGTGGTCGACCGCGGCCTGGATGCCGGCGCCGACCAGGAAGGGGGTGGCGGCCTGACCGCCCATCAGCAGGGTGCCCCAGAGCACCGAGAGCAGTTGGCCCTTGCGCTGGAAACGTCCCAGCCAGACCAGCAGCCGCAGCGGCGAGCGGAGGTCGGGACTGCCCGGATCGGGCACGGGCAGGTGCAACAGAGACATGACGCTCCGTCAGGTCGGGGTTCGGGCGGGCGGAGCCGCGATCCCCGAAGGGTCACCCGGGCCGGGGCGCGAAGGCGCGGGGCACAGGGACACGGGGGCGCGGGCGATGACGTCACGTCAGGAAGTGCACATACCCGTGACGATCCGCCATCGCCCGCGCCCCCGCAAGCGATTTATTACGGCCCGGAGGCCGCGCCCGGCTACTCCTCGGACAGCCGGGCCACCACCGCGAGCAGCTCGACCACCCGCTCGCGCTCGGCCTCGTCCAGCGGGGCCAGCAGCTGGGCCTGCACCGTACGGACCCCGGCGCCGACCTGGTCGAGCAGGGCCTGGCCGGCCGGGGACAGCGCCAGCAGGTTGCGCCGGCCGTCGGCCGGGTCCCGGCGGCGCAGCACCAGGCCGCGCCGGACCAGCCGGCTCACCAGCTCGGCCATGGTGGCCTTGTCCAGCGAGGCCCGCTCCCCCACCGTGCGCTGGTCGATGCCCGGCTCCTCGGCCAGGGCGGCCAGCACGGCGTGCTGCGGGGCGGTGAGCTCGCCGGAGGCGTGCTCGGTCCACAGCCGGGTGTGCACCTGCTGGGCGACCCGGATCAGGTAGCCGACGACCCGCGGGGCGTCCAGGATCGGCCGGGCGTCGACCATGGTCTCCAGGGCCATGTCCTCCATCCGGGCCATCCGGGCCAGCCCGGTCATCAGCTCGGTGCGCTGGGCCTCGGTCAGCGGCGCCAGCAGCTGCTGCTGCACCCGCGCCACGCCGGGGGACACGTCCTGCACCAGCTGGGTGCCCAGCGGGGACAGAGTGAGCAGCTTGCGGCGCCCGTCGGCCGGATCCCGGCGGCGCAGCACCAGGCCGCGGCGCACCAGCCGGCCCACCATCTCCGCCATCGTCGCCTTGTCCAGCGACGCCCGCTCACCCACCGTGCGCTGATCCGCACCGGGCTCGACGGCCAGGGCGATCAGCGCGGCGTACTGCGGCGCGGTGAGCTCCTGTCCGACGTTCTCGGCCCAGAGCCGGGTATGCACCTGCTGGGCTATCCGGATCAGCTGGCCAGGTGCCTGAGAGAGGCGGAGTGGAGAACCCGTCATGTCGATCTCCCCCAGAACCATGGAACCGTCCTCATGTCTACGCCTTCGCACGGCCCCTGTGGGGAGGCCGGACGGCATGGCAGCGGCAGACCCACTTCCCGCGTGCTCCATGTGAGAGCTTTGTGTGCGGGGAGGTTTCACCGAGCAACCGACGGCTGCTGGCGCACACTATACAAACCAACCGAAGCCAGGCGACACGCCCATAGGACCTGCGGCCTAATCGTGATCCGGGATGGTCGATTCCGGTCCTACTCGATCATCGAGCCCCCTGAGCAACAAGTCGGCAAAGGTTTCCCCGATGGATTCCGGGGTTAGTTCGCCGTCGGCGTGGTACCAGGCGCCGAGATGGTGCACCCCGCCGAAGAACTGGTGTGCGGCCAGGTCCGCCGAGATGTCGGCCCGCAGCGCCCCCTCCGCCTGGCCCTGTTCGATCAGCGCCCGGAAGCGCTCGTGGAAGCGCCGGCGTTCGAGCCGGACCTGCGCCATCCGCTCCGGCGGCAGCATGTGCATCGAGCGCCAGGAGACCGTGGCGTCGTCCAGGTTCTCCAGGGTGCTGACCACCAGATCGGCCGCCGCCGCCCGCAGCCGCTCGCGAACCGGCAGGCCAGGGGTGTCGGCGATGGCGACGAGCCGGTCGGACTGCCCCGCCAGCAGCCGGCTGTAGATCTCCTGCAGCAGATCGTCCTTGGACGCGTAGTAGTGGTACATCGCGCCCTTGGTGACACCGGCCCGTTCGACGATCTCCTGGACCGAGGTCAGCGCGAATCCCCGCTCCGCGAAGAGCCGGCTGGCCGCGGTGAGCAGCCGCTCCTGGACCGGAGTCGCGTCGTCCGGAGCCTCCGCCGCGTCCCGGCCGGGGCCGGGCAGCAGCGCGGCGCGGCTGCCCCGGCTTCCTACGGCCCTGCGTGCTGCGGCCACGTGAGCCCCCTCGTGTGTGCCTTATGTGTGTGTGACGTGCCACTCTAGCCGACATACCAACCAGTCGGTATGGTGGCGGCGACGGCAGCACAGCCCCAACTCTGCCGCATCCCGAGCCAGGAGGTCCGCATGTCCGAGCAACACCTTCCGGGCCTGGACCTGGTCCGGCTGCGCGACCACCTGGAGCGCGTCAGCCCCGCACTGGTGGACGGTCCGCTCCGCGCGGAACTGATCGCCGGTGGCAAGTCCAACCTCACCTATCTCCTGCGCGACGACCGGCACCGCTGGGTGCTGCGCCGGCCGCCGCTGGGCCATGTGCTGGCCACCGCGCACGACATGTCCCGGGAGTACCGGGTGATCGCCGCGCTGGCCGGCACCCCCGTCCCGGTCCCCGTGGTCCATCTGCTCTGCACCGAGGAGGAGGTGCTCGGTGCACCCTTCTACCTGATGGACGAGGTGCCCGGGCTGGTCTACCGCTCCGCCGAGGACGCGGCCGGCCTCGGCCCCGAGCGGGCCAGGGCGCTCTCGTTCCGGCTGATGGACGTGCTGGCGGAACTGCACTCGATCGACCCGGCGGCGGTGGGCCTGGGCGACTTCGGCCGCCCCGACGGCTATCTGGAGCGTCAGGTCTCCCGCTGGTTCCGGCAGTTCGAGTCCTCCCGGAGCCGCGACATCCCCGGCATGGACGAGCTGCAGCGGCGGCTGGCCGAGCACGTCCCGGCGAGCCAGCGGACCACGATCGTGCACGGCGACTACCGTCTGGACAACACCATGGTCACCGCCGACGACCGGATCGCGGCGGTACTCGACTGGGAGATGGCGACCCTGGGCGACCCGCTCGCCGACCTCGGACTCATGAAGGTGTACTGGGAGATCGCCGGAGACATCCCCGGCAACCCGGTCGCCCAGGCGGTCAGCCCCGAGGCCGGCTTCCCCGGCATGGACGAGCTGGCCCGGCACTACGCCGGACGCACCGGCCTCGACCTCACCCCCCTGCCCTGGTACACCGCCTTCGCCGCCTACAAGCTCGCGGTGATCGCCGAGGGCATCCACTTCCGCTACACCCAGGGCAAGACCGTCGGGGAGGGTTTCTCCCACCTGGGAGCGATGGTCCCGCTGCTGGTCGGCTCGGCCCTGCAGACCCTGCTCACACTGGAGGCGCACTGATGGACTTCCGCTACGACGAACGCACCCAGGAGCTGCAGCGGCAGCTGCTCGCCTTCATGGACGAGAAGATCTACCCAGCCGAGCCCTTCGCCGCGGCGACCGACGAGTGGTCCCGTCCGGCGGTCATGGAAGAGCTGAAGGCCGAGGCGCGCAGGCGGGGGCTCTGGAACCTCTTTCTTCCGGACCCCGAGCACGGCGCGGGGCTGACCAATCTGCAGTACGCCCCGCTGGCCGAGATCACCGGGCGCAGCCCGCACCTCGCCCCCGAGGCGCTGAACTGCGCCGCGCCCGACACCGGGAACATGGAGCTGCTGGCCCAGTTCGGCAGCCCCGAGCAGCAGAAGCGCTGGCTCACCCCGCTGCTGGAGGGTGAGATCCGCTCCGCCTTCTGCATGACCGAGCCCGAGGTCGCCTCCTCCGACGCCGCCAATATCGCCACCAGGATCGAGCGCGACGGCGACAGCTACGTCGTCAACGGCCGCAAGTGGTGGTCCTCCGGCGCGATGGACCCGGCCTGCGAGATCCTGATCGTCATGGGCCGTACCGATCCCGACGCGCCGAAGCACCTGCAGCAGAGCATGATCCTGGTGCCCAGGGACACTCCCGGGGTGGAGATCCGGCGCGGGATGCACGTCTTCGGCTACACCGACGGCGCGCACGGCGGCCATGCCGAGATCGTCTTCGACGATGTCCGGGTGCCCGCCGAGAACCTGATCGCCGGTGAGGGCGAGGGCTTCGCCATCGCCCAGGCCCGGCTGGGCCCCGGCCGGATCCACCACTGCATGCGGCTGATCGGCATGGCCGAGCGCGGCCTCGAGCTGATGTGCCGTCGGGCCGTCTCCCGGACCGCCTTCGGCAAGCCGCTGGCCGAGCAGGGCGTGGTCCAGGAGTGGATCGCCGAGTCCCGGGTGCGGATCGAGCAGCTGCGGCTGCTGGTGCTGAAGACCGCCTGGCTGATGGACACCGTCGGCAACAAGGGCGCGCACACCGAGATCCAGGCCATCAAGATCGCCACCCCGTCCACGGTGGAGTGGATCCTGGACAAGGCGATCCAGGCCCACGGCGGCGGCGGGATCTCCCAGGACTTCCCGCTGGCGCAGCTCTGGGCCGCGGCCCGCACCCTGCGCTTCGCGGACGGTCCGGACGAGGTGCACCGCCGCTCGCTGGCCCGGCGCGAGCTGAGGCCCTACCTCAGCGAACAAGCCAACTGACCCACCCTCAGTTCGACCATCCGACCGAAGGAATGACGGGACATATGACTGACCAGACCCAGCGCGTCGCCATCGTCACCGGCGCGGCCCGCGGCATCGGCGCCGCCACCGCGATCCGCCTCGCCGCCGACGGCTTCGCCGTGGCCGTGGTGGACCTGGAGGAGGCGGCCGGCAAGGACACCGTGGAGAAGATCACCGCGGCCGGCGGCCGGGCGCTCGCCGTGGGCGCGGACGTCAGCGACGCCGAGCAGGTCACCGCCGCCGTCGCCCGGGTCGCCGCCGAGCTGGGCGCGCCGACCGTGCTGGTCAACAACGCCGGCGTGCTGCGCGACAACCTGCTGTTCAAGATGTCCGAACTGGACTGGGACACCGTCATGAACGTGCACCTCAAGGGCGCGTTCCTGATGTCCAAGGCGGTGCAGAAGCACATGGTCGACGCCGGTTACGGACGGATCGTCAACCTCTCCTCCTCCTCCGCACTGGGCAACCGGGGCCAGGCCAACTACTCCGCCGCCAAGGCCGGGCTGCAGGGCTTCACCAAGACCCTGGCCAAGGAGCTCGGCAAGTTCGGGGTCACCGCCAACGCGGTCGCCCCCGGCTTCATCGCCACCGACATGACCGCGGCCACCGCCGAGCGGGTCGGCCTCGGCTTCGAGGACTTCAAGGCGATGGCGGCCAGTCAGATCCCGGTGGCCCGGGTCGGCGTCCCGGACGACATCGCGCACACCGTCTCCTTCCTGGTGAGCGAGGGTGCGGGCTTCGTGTCGGGCCAGGTCGTCTACGTGGCCGGCGGGCCGCTCGACTAGCTGTCAGTTCCCTTGCTGCCAAAGGCGTTACGCCGGTGCGCCGCCGTCCGCGCGGCGCACCGGGCCCACCCGTCCGTCCCGCTCACCGCCGAGAGGGCTCCATGTCATGAGCACACCACTTACCGAAGCCGGGCTGCGTGACGCCGTCCGCGAGCTGCTGGCCGCGTACGACCCGGTGACCACCCCGGTCGGCGAGTTCCTCGGCGCCCGCTACGACGCCGGCCTCGCCTGGATCCACTTCCCGGTCGGCCACGGCGGCCTGGGCGCGCCGCGCTCGCTGCAGCAGGGCGTCAACGACGCCTTCGCCGCCGCCGGGGCGCCCGCCCTGGACCCGGGCCGGCACGGCATCGGCCTGGGCATGGCCGCGCCGACCATCCTCGCCTTCGGCGACGAGGCCACCCGCACCCGCTTCCTCCGCCCGCTGTGGACCGGCGAGGAGGTCTGGTGCCAGCTGTTCAGCGAGCCCGGAGCCGGCTCCGACCTGGCCGCCCTCGGCACCAGGGCGGTCCGCGACGAGGACGGCGCCAACTGGACCGTGGACGGCCAGAAGGTGTGGACCTCGATGGCCCACGAGGCCGACTGGGCGATCCTGGTCACCCGCAGCGACCCGGGCGTGCCCAAGCACCGCGGGATGACCTACTTCCTCTGCGACATGAAGGCCCCCGGTGTCGAGGTCCGGCCGCTGCGCCAGGCCACCGGCGAGGCCGAGTTCAACGAGGTCTTCCTGACCGGCGTGCGGATCCCCGACACCCAGCGGCTCGGCGAGGTCGGCGACGGCTGGCGGGTCGCCACCACCACCCTGATGAACGAGCGGGTCGCCATCGGCGGCAGCGCGACGCCCCGCGAGGGCGGGCTGATCGGTCTGGCCGCAGACGTCTGGCGCGAGCGGCCCGAACTGCGCACTCCCGGGCTGCACGACACCCTGCTGCGGCTCTGGGTGGACGCCGAGGCGGCCAGGCTCACCGGCGAGCGGCTGCGCCAGCAGCTCGCCTCCGGCCAGCCCGGCCCCGAGGGCAGCGCCGCCAAGCTGGCCTTCGCCCGGTTGAACCAGCAGATCTCCGGCTTCGAGCTGGAACTCCTCGGCGGTGAGGGCCTCGGTTACGACGACTGGAGCTTCCGCCGCCCGGACCGTCCCTCGATGGAGGGCGGCACGCCCGGTTACCGCTACCTGCGGGCCAAGGGCAACTCGATCGAGGGCGGGACCTCGGAGATCCTGCGCAACATCATCGCCGAACGGGTGCTCGGCCTCCCCCAGGAGATCCGGGTCGACAAGGACGTCGCATGGAAGGACCTGCCCCGATGAGCCAGACCCCGGACCTGCAGTACTCCGAGATCGAACAGGAGCTGCGCGGCAACGTACGGGCGCTGCTCGCCGCCCGCGCGCCGCAGTCGGCGACGCTGGCCCGTACCGAGAGCGAGCAGCCGGTGGACACCGCGCTGTGGCGGGCGCTGGCCGTCGAACTGGGCGTCACCGGGCTCGCCGTGCCGGAGAAGGCCGGCGGCGCGGGCGCGAGCTGGCGGGAGACCGCCGTGGTGCTGGAGGAGCTGGGCCGCGCCGCCGCGCCCGTCCCCTACCTGGGCAGCGCGGTGCTGGCCACCGCGGCGCTGCTGTCCGCGGACGAGTCGGTGCTGCTGCCCACGGTCGCCTCCGGCGAGCATGTCGCCGCGCTGGCGCTGCCGTTCGCCACCGCCCCGGGCGCGGCCTTCCCCGACACCGTCCGGGTGGACGCCGAGGGCCTGCTGCACGGCACGGTCCGGCTGGTCGCCGACGCCAGGACCGCGGACGTGCTGCTGGTCCCGGCCCGCTCCGCCGAGGGGCCCGCGCTGTACGCGGTCGGGCAGTTCACCGCGGTCCCGGTGGTCAGCCTCGACATGACCAGGCCGCTCGCCGACCTGGTGCTCGACGCGGCCCCCGGCCGCCCGGTCGCCGAGGGCGACGCGGCGGTGCGGGCGGTGGACGCGGCGCTGACGGCCGGCGCCGCCCTGCTGGCCTCCGAGCAGCTCGGGGTGGCCGAGTGGGCGCTGGAGACCACGCTCGCCTATGTGAAGGAGCGGCACCAGTTCGGCCGCCCGATCGGCTCCTTCCAGGCGGTGAAGCACCGGCTGGCCGACCTCTGGGTCGCGGTGGCCCAGCTGCGCGCGGTCGCCCGCAACGCGGCCGACGCGCTGGCCACCGGCTCCGCCGACGCCCCGGTGGCGGCGGCGCTGGCGCAGGCCTTCGCCTCGCAGGTCGCGGTCACCGCCGCCGAGGAGGCGGTGCAGCTGCACGGCGGCATCGGCTTCACCTGGGAGCACCCGGCCCACCTCTACCTCAAGCGGGCCAAGAGCAGTTCCATCGCCCTGGGCACCGCCGACCGGCACCGGGCCGCCCTGGCCGGGCTGGTCGACCTCCCCGCCCCCGCCCACTGACCCCCACAACCCTCCGAGGAGACGAGCAACAGTGACAACGGACAACACCGCCGGTACCGGCAAGGTCGCGCTGATCACCGGCGCCAGCCGGGGCATCGGCCTCGCGGTGGCCCAGGCCCTGGTCGCCAGGGGCGAGCGGGTGGTGATCACCGGACGGGACGCCAGCAGCCTGGCCGAGGCGGTCGAGCAGCTCGGCGGCCCGGAGCAGGCGCTGGGCATCGCCGGCAAGAGCCATGACGAGGCGCACCGGGCCGAGGTCGTGGAGCGCGCGATGGAGCGCTTCGGCCGGATCGACTCGCTGGTCAACAATGTCGGCACCAACCCGGCCTTCGGCACCATGGTCGAGCTGGACCTGAACGCCGCACGGAAGATCCTGGACATCAACCTGGTGTCCACGCTGGGCTGGGTGCAGCTGGTGCACAAGGCCTCGCTGGGCGAGCACGGCGGCGCGATCGTCAATGTCTCCTCGGTCAGCGCCCTCGGCCCGGCCCCCGGCATCGGCATGTACGGGGCGAGCAAGGCGGCGCTGATCCAGCTGACCCAGCAGCTGGCGCTGGAGCTGGCCCCCTCGGTACGGGTCAACGCGGTGGCCCCCGCCGTGGTCCGCACCCGCTTCGCCGAGGCGCTGTTCGCCGGGCACGAGGAAGAGGTCGCCGCGACCTACCCGCTGAAGCGGCTCGGCGTGCCCGAGGACGTGGGCGCGGCCGTGGCCTTCCTGCTCTCCGACCAGGCCTCCTGGATCACCGGGCAGACCCTGGTGCTCGACGGCGGGCTCACCCTGGGCGGCGGCCTGGCCTGAAGCGGCCTGGCCCGAACCCGACGAACTCCGACTGATTCCCGGGGAATTGGAATTCCTTTCCCCGGGAATCGGACAAGGCCCGGGGGAAGTCGCGGTAGATTTGATTTCTGCCGCTCGAAACGGTATGGCACGCTGTTCTCATGGAATTCTTACTGCCAAGTAGAACCTGGCGTTCCGCTTTGAACCCGCTATGCCTGCCCGCAAGCTCGCCGGTCAAACCTACGTACGACAGATTCTGACGCTTCCGAGACCATTAGATTCGTATATCCGACCAGTAGCCGCGGCGATGCCCCCGCGTTTATGCCGAACTTTCGCCGTATCAGGTCACATGGTTATTACGAACAACTGGACCCCGTCGGAGCTCACAGCAGCGCACTGTAACGTCGAAGGGGTGCGTAACCAGAGGAATGAGGTCGCCCTACTCGAGCGTCCGCAGACGACAGCCCCGCGGCCACCTGAGCGACCTCTTCGCTGGCGGCCGTTGAGCCGCGCCCACAAGGCGCTGTTCGCCGGGACCTCGGTCTTCTATCTGATCGTCATCGTGGCGGTGCTCACCACCTCGCGCCTGGTCGCGTTCGACTGGTACGCCATGATGTTCAAGCCCTACGAGCACTGGCCGGCCCTGGAGTCGTTCCTCAATGTGTATGTGATCGCGGGTCAGCGCGGGCCCTCCGCCATCGTCGTGGCGGTCTGGCTGGGCTGGCGCTGCTGGCGCACCCGGAGCATGCGGCCGCTGCTGGTCCTCGGCGTGGCGCTGGTGCTGCTGAACATGTCGGTCGGCGCGGTGAAGATCGGCCTGGGCCGGCTGGGTCCGCACTACGCCCATGTCGCGGGCTCCAGCGAGATATTCCTCGGCGGCGGCATCTTCCCCTCGGGGCACACCGCCAACGCGGTGGTGACCTGGGGCGTGCTGGCCTACCTGGCCTCCCGCTGGCGGCGCATCGGCGCGGTGGTGGCCGGCTTCATGGGCTTCAGCGTCGGACTCACCACGGTCTACCTCGGCACCCACTGGGTGTCCGACGTCCTCGCGGGCTGGGCCGCCGGGGTCCTGGTGATGCTCGCCCTGCCCCTGTTCGAACCGGTGATCGCCAGCGCGGACGAGCGGATCCAGCGGGTCTGGGCCGACCGCGGGGAGCACTGGGCCAGGCTGCTCCGGCGGCCCGTGCCGGCACCGGCCGAGCCGGCCCCGGAGCCCGCCGCGACCGCGCCCGCCCCGGCGCTCGCCACGCGTGTGGTGGGCCAGCGCACGGCCCCGTCGGGGCAGCCGTCCGCTGTTACCTTGGTCACAGACGAGGGTCGGCGGGGCATTTCCCCGGCCGGAAAAAAGTAGGCCACTAAAAGACGTCGGACGATCGGCATCAGTCGCCTCATCGTCCCCTTCTGATCACTTTCGCCCAAGCGGCATGTGCCAGGGAATACCTCTCCTAGGGTCGTGAGTGCGGGGACCACAAACGGTCCACGCATGTTGACCCGTTCAGGAGGATGCCCGGACATGTCGAACTTGGAGACCGCACTCAAAGAGGCCATGAGTGTCGAAGGAGCGCTGGGCGTGGCAATCGTCGACTACAGCAGCGGCCTGGCCCTCGGAACCCTGGGCTCGACCAAGGAGCTCGACCTCAACGTCGCCGCCGCAGGGAACACCGATGTGGTCCGCGCCAAGATGCGGACCATGGAGATGCTCAACCTCCACAATGAGACGATCGAGGACATCCTGATCACGCTCACCAACCAGTACCACATCATCCGGCCGCTGACCCGGCAGACCAGCAAGGGGATCTTCCTCTACCTGGCCCTGGACCGGAACCGCGCCAACCTGGCGTTGGCGCGGCACCGGATGCGGCAGATCGAGGAGAACCTCGAGGTCTAGCGGCCGGGCAGACGGCTAGCGGTTGGCCACCGCCTGCTTGATCAGGGTGCGGCCGAAGTCCCGCATCAGGCCGGTCCCGCTGTGCGCCTCGTCCATGATCTCGGCGAAGGCGTCGACGAAGCGGTCGACCTCGGCCTCACCGATGGTGAGCGGCGGGATCAGCTTGATCACCTCCAGATGGTCTCCGGAGACCTGGGTGAGGATGCGGTGCTTCTGCATCAGCGGCACCACCACCATCTGCGCGAACAGCCCCTTGCGGGCCGCCTGCAGCGCGGCCCAGCCGGTCCGCAGCTTCAGCGACTGCGGACGGCCGAACTCGATCCCGATCATGAGGCCCCGGCCGCGGACGTCGGCCAGCATCTCGTACTTCGGCTTCAGCGCGCCGAGCCGCTCCCGGAACAGGTCGCCGACCCGGCGGGCGTTCGCCACCACCTGCTCGTCCTCCATGACGTGCAGGGTGGCGAGCCCCGCCGCCATGGCCTGGGCGTTGGAACCGAAGCTGGCCGAGTGCACCAGCACCCGGTCCATCGAGGAGTACACCTTCTCGAAGATCCACGCCTTGCCCAGGGTCGCCCCGACCGGGACGTAGCCGCCGGAGAGCGCCTTGGCCGCGCAGACCAGGTCCGGCTCCACCCCGGCCTCGTGCTGGTAGGCGTAGAAGTCACCGGTGCGGCCGATGCCGGTCTGCACCTCGTCGGCGATCAGCAGCGCCTTGTGCTTGTGCAGCAGGTCCTGGGCCGCCTTGAGGTAGCCGGGAGGGGTCTCGTGCACCCCCTTGCCCTGGATCGGCTCCACGATCAGGGCCGCGACATCGCCCTTCTTCAGCTCGCGCTCCAGCGCGGCCAGGTCGCCCAGCGGCAGCGCGGTGTCCGGCAGCAGCGGGGCGAAGCCCTTGCGAAAGCCGTCCTCGCCGTTGACCGAGAGCGATCCCGTGGTCAGCCCGTGGAAGGCGTGGTCGCAGTAGAGGATCCGGCGCTTGCCGGTGGCGTAGCGGGCGAACTTCAGCGCGGTCTCGACCGCCTCGGTCCCGCTGTTGCCGAAGAAGACCCGGTCCAGGTGCGGGGTGTACGAGAGCAGCTTCTCGGCCAGCAGCCCGGGCAGCGGCTGGCAGTCGAAGCGGGTCAGGTCGGCCAGCTCCAGGTCCATCACCTGGTGCACGGCCTGACGGACCACCGGATGGTGCCGGCCGAGGGCGAAGATGCCGAAGCCGGCCAGCATGTCGAGGTAGTCGTTGCCCTCGGCGTCGTAGAAGTACGCGCCCTGGGCCCGCTCGTACACGTTGTCGAAGCCGATGGTGTGCAGCATCCGCGGCAGCTGGTGGTTCAGGTACTCGGTGTGCAGCTTGTAGCGCTCCGCGCCCCGCTCCGCGAGCAGTGCGGCCACGTCGAACGGCTTCGCCGCCGGTGCCGCGTCCGGTGCTGCAGGGACTGGTGCTGCGGAGACTGGTGCCGCAGTGTCAGATGCCACGCTGGGAATCCCCTCCTGTGATGCTGCTCGGTACCCGTACCGTCTGTTGGCGCCCGAGGCCGATCGCCTTGGCGAAGCCGGCCGTCTGCGCGGCGATGCCGGGACCGGTGAGCCCGATCTGGTCCAGGATCTCACCCCGGCTGGCATGTGCCAGGAACTCCTGGGGGATCCCGAGCTCGCGTGTCGGGACGTCGATCTCGGCGTCGCGCAGGGCCATCGCCACGGCCGTGCCGACCCCGCCCACCCGGCCGTTGTCCTCCACCGTGACCACCAGCCGGTGCCGCGCGGCCAGCTCGGTCAGCGCCGGGTCGACCGGCTTGACCCAGCGCGGGTCCACCACGGTGGCGGTGAGCCCGTCGGCGGTCAGCAGCGCCGCCGCGTCCAGGCAGGCCGGGGCCATGGTGCCCACCGCGATCAGCAGGATCTCCGGGGCGCTGCCGGGCTCCGCGGTGCGCAGCAGCACATCGACCCCGCCCAGTCGCTCGACCGCCGGGATCGGCGGACCGACCTCGGCCTTGGGGAAGCGGACCACGGTGGGGGCGTCGTCGACCTCCAGCGCCTCGCGCAGCTCGGCGCGGAGCTGGTCGGCGTCGCGCGGGGCGGCCAGCCGCAGCCCGGGCACCACCTGCAGGATCGACATGTCCCACATGCCGTTGTGGCTGGCCCCGTCGGTACCGGTGACACCCGCCCGGTCCAGGACGAAGGTCACCCCGCACCTGTGCAGCGCCACATCCATCAGCACCTGGTCGAAGGCCCGGTTCAGGAAGGTCGCGTAGACCGCGACGACCGGGTGCAGCCCGCCGGTGGCCAGGCCGGCCGCACTGACCGTCGCATGCTGCTCGGCGATGCCGACGTCGAAGATCCGGTCAGGGAACTCCTTGGCGAACTTGCCGAGGCCGACCGGCTGGAGCATCGCGGCGGTGATGGCCACCACGTCCGGGCGCTCGCGGCCGATCGCCACCAGCTCGCTGCCGAAGACCGAGGTCCAGGAGACACCGCTGGACGGACGCAGCGGCTCGCAGGTGATCGGGTCGATCGCGCCCACCTGGTGGAAGTGGTCGGCCTCGTCCAGTTCGGCCGGACGGTAGCCGCGGCCCTTCTCGGTGAGGCAGTGCACGATGACCGGGCCGCCGAAGCCCTTGGCACGTTTGAGCGCGGACTCCAGGGCCGGGGTGTCGTGGCCGTCGATCGGGCCGATGTACTTGAGACCGAGGTCCTCGAACATGCCCTGCGGGGCGACGGCGTCCTTGAAGCCCTTCTTGGCGCCGTGCAGGGCCTCGTAGATCGGGGTGCCGAGGGCGGGGGTGCGCTGCAGCGTCTCCTTGCCCCAGGACAGGAAGCGCTCATAGCCCTGGGTGGTGCGCAGGGTGGCCAGATGGTTGGCCATGCCGCCGATGGTGGGAGCGTAGGAGCGCTCGTTGTCATTGACCACGATCACCAGCGGACGGTCCACCGCCTCGGCGATGTTGTTCAGGGCCTCCCAGGCCATGCCCCCGGTCAGCGCGCCGTCGCCGATCACCGCCACCACGCTGCGCTCGCCCCGGCCCTGCAGCTGGTTGGCCTTGGCCAGGCCGTCGGCGTAGCCGAGCACGGTGGAGGCGTGCGAGTTCTCGATCACGTCGTGGTCCGACTCGGCCCGGGAGGGGTAGCCGGACAGGCCGCCCCTGGCTTTGAGCCGGGTGAAGTCCTGACGGCCGGTGAGCAGCTTGTGCACATAGCTCTGGTGGCCGGTGTCGAACAGGATCCGGTCCTTCGGCGAGTCGAAGACCCGGTGCAGCGCGATGGTGAGCTCGACCACGCCGAGGTTGGGACCGAGGTGTCCGCCCGTTCGGGTGACGGCCTCGATCAGGAAGTCGCGGATCTCCTCCGCGAGCCGGGGAAGCTCGGCTGCGGGGAGCATCCGAAGATCGGCGGGGCCATTGATCGACTCCAGTAGCGACATGGGATCACCTTCGTTCTGCGGCAGGTCAGTTGGCCGTTCCGGTGGAGAGGGGCCGTCAGCTGACGGCGACGACGGGTTCGCCGGAGGCCACGCCCTCGGCCTGCATCAGCTCCGCCAGCTTCAACGCCTCCTCGATCAGCGTCTCCACGATCTTCGACTCCGGCACCGTCTTGATCACCTCGCCCTTCACGAAGATCTGACCCTTGCCATTGCCCGACGCCACCCCCAGATCAGCCTCACGCGCCTCACCAGGACCGTTGACGACACAGCCCATCACCGCCACCCGCAACGGCACCTCCATCCCCTCAAGCCCCGCGGTGACCTCCTCCGCCAGCTTGTACACATCCACCTGCGCCCGCCCGCACGAAGGACACGACACAATCTCCAGACCCCGCTGCCGCAGATTCAACGACTCCAGAATCTGATTCCCCACCTTGATCTCCTCCGCCGGAGGAGCCGACAACGACACCCGGATCGTGTCCCCGATCCCCTCACTGAGCAGCGCCCCGAACGCCACCGCCGACTTGATCGTCCCCTGGAACGAAGGCCCCGCCTCCGTCACCCCCAGGTGCAACGGGTAGTCACAGGACGCGGCCAGCAGCCGGTAGGCGGCGATCATGACGACCGGGTCGTTGTGCTTCACCGAGATCTTGATGTCCCGGAAGCCGTGCTCCTCGAACAACGAGCACTCCCACAACGCCGACTCCACCAACGCCTCCGGCGTCGCCTTGCCGTACTTCGCCAGCAGCCGCGCGTCCAGCGAACCCGCGTTGACCCCGATCCGGATCGGCACCCCGGCCGCGGAGGCCGCCTTCGCGATCTCCTTGACCTTGTCGTCGAACTGCCGGATGTTGCCCGGATTCACCCGCACCGCCGCACACCCCGCGTCAATCGCCGCGAACACGTACTTCGGCTGGAAGTGAATGTCCGCGATCACCGGGATCTGCGACTTGCGCGCAATCGTCGCCAACGCATCCGCGTCGTCCTGCGAAGGACACGCCACCCGCACGATCTGACACCCCGACGCCGTCAGCTCCGCGATCTGCTGCAACGTCGCATTGATGTCCGAGGTCACCGTCGTGGTCATCGACTGCACCGAGATCGGCGCATCCCCACCCACCGGCACACTGCCGACCATGATCTGACGGCTCTTCCGCCGCACAGCGAGCGGCTTGAGCGGAGCGGACGGCATTCCGAGCGAGATCGCGGTCATGGGTTGTACCGATGCCTTTCAGAGGTGCCAGGTAGCGAGAACAGGGGCGGCGGCACGCAGGGCCCGCCAGGCATGCAGACCGTGGACGAGGATGCCGGGGCGCAGCAGCTCGTGCTCGGGGGTGTCGACCACGACGCGGACCGCGGCGGCCGGCGTCCCCCCGGGCAGCGCCCGCAGCGCTCCGGCGGTCTCCATCTCCACGCCCAGCACGCCCTCGGCGTGCAGGGTTGCCCGCCGGGCCCCCCGTACCACCCGCTCCGCGCTGAACAGCGGACCGGTGTGCACGGTGAGCCCGGCATGACGCAGTGCCCCGGCGAGTGCGTCCGGGCACGGTAGTTCGATCGATCCGCTGTGGGCATCGCGCACCTCAGTGGCAACGAGGACGTCTCCGGGCCTTATTCCCGGTCCCACCGCAGCTCCGAAGCCTGCGAACAGAAACGCGCCGGGCGCGTACGCCCCCTGCGCCAGCGCCTTGCTGACCGACTGTCGGGCCCGCTGCTGGCCCATTCCGGTACGGACCAGCACGGCCTCCGGCGCGGACCGCGCGCCCGCGCGCAGCGCCGCCTGTTCGGCGGTCAGCGCGCAGGCGAGCAGCAGCGGTCCTGGCCGCCCCTGCTCTGGTCTCGCAGGCTCCTTGCTCATGTCAGCAGCACTCCAGCCTCATACCGGCGACCTCATCTCGACCGCCTTCCGGTCAGCGAAGGCAGCAGCCGCGCCGGCGGCGGAAGCTCCGCGCGGAGCCGGTTGGCGGACCGCTCGTCGAAGGGGACGCCGCCGTCCAGCTCCGGGGTTCCATGAAGGTACCGGCCGAGTGCGGTGACCGGGAACACCAGCCGGTAGAGGTTGTAGTTGATGGAGAAGTCCCAGGGGAAGCCGGTCCCGGTGAACTCCGGCTCGTCCCAGGTGCCCTCGGGCAGCTGGGTGGCGGCCAGCCAGCCCACCCCGCGGTCGACCACCTCGCCGGTCTCGCCGGCCGCGAGCAGCGCCATCAGCGCCCAGGCGGTCTGCGAGGCGGTGGAGGTGCCCCGGCCGGCCCAGCTGCGGTCGCTGTAGGAGCGCATGTCCTCGCCCCAGCCGCCGTCCGCGTTCTGGTGCTGCTCCAGCCACTCCACGGCGCGGCGGACCGCGCTGTGCGAGGCCGGGAGCCCGGCCGCGACCAGGGCGGGGACGACCGAGCCGACCCCGTAGATGTAGTTGGTGCCCCAGCGGCCGAACCAGGAGCCGTCCTCCTCCTGCTCGCGCAGCAGCCAGTCGACGCCGCGGCGCACCCTGGGGTCGGCCGACCGGCCGACGGCGGCGAGCATCTCCACCACATGGGCGGTGACGTCGGCCGAGGGCGGGTCGACCACCTCGCCGAAGTCGCAGAACGGCAGCTTGTTCGGCAGGCTGCTGGTGTTGTCCACGTCGAACGCGGCCCAGGCGCCGTTCTTGGACTGCATGCCCATGGTCCAGTCGACCCCGCGGCGCACCGCCCCGTCCACCCGCTCCGGGTCCGGGTGGACCACCCGGCGCAGCGCCAGCACCACCTCGGCGGTGTCGTCCACGTCCGGGTAGTTGTCGTTCTCGAACTCGAAGGCCCAGCCGCCCGGGCTGAGGTCGGGCCGCTGCACGGCCCAGTCGCCGGGGCGGGTGATCTCCTCGCCGAGCATCCAGTCGGTGGCCTTGACCAGCGCCGGGTGGTCCTTGGCCACCCCGGCGTCGGCGAGCGCCACCACGGCGAGACAGGTGTCCCAGACCGGCGACTGGCAGGCCTCGATCCAGCGGTGCCCCTCGTCGGTGTGCACGGTGAAGCGCTCGAACGCGGCCAGTCCGGCCTCCATCACCGGGTGGTCCAGCGGGTAGCCGAGCAGGTGCAGGGCGATCAGCGAGTAGACCGCGGGCGGCTGGATCCCGCCCCAGCAGCCGTCGGCCTCCTGCCGGTCCACGATCCACTTGGCGGCCTGGGCCAGCGCCATCCGGCGCACCGGGCGCACCGGCATCCGGTGGTAGAGGTGCAGCACCCGGTCGAGCCGCTCGAACAGCCCGTCCCAGGTGTAGGGGGCGGCGAACGGCCGGACCGGGTACGGGTCGGCCGGGTCGGCGTGCAGCTCGTCCAGGTCGAACGGGGCCGGCCGGACCGGGCGGTGCGCGGAGACGACGGTCAGCGGCACGATGGTCTGCCGGGCCCAGCAGCCGAACGAGTAGATGTTCAGCGGGAAGCCGCGGGGCAGGAAGATGACCTCGGGCGGCAGCTCCGGCAGCCGGTCCCAGGGCCACCAGCCGAACAGCGCCAGCCAGATCCGGGTGAACACCCGGGCCGCCGCGATCCCCCCCTGCTCGCGGACGTACGCCGCGGCCCGGCGCATGTGCGGGGCCTGCGGATCGTCCCCGGCCAGCTTCAGCGCGACATACGCCTCGACCGTGGTGGACAGCTCGGCCGGGCCCCCGTAGAAGGTGGCCCAGGTGCCGTCCGGCTGCTGCTGGGAGCGGATCCAGTCGGCGGTGGCGCGGGTCTGCTCCTCCGTCCTGATCCCCAGGAACTGGCGCAGCAGCAGGTCCTCGGCATCCATGGTGACGTTGGTCTCCAGGTTGCCCTTCCACCAGCCCTCGGCGTCCTGCAGGCCGAGCAGGTGGGCGGTGGCCCGCTCCAGCGTCTCGGCCGCCAGGGCGCGCACGTCCTTGGCCGGCTCCCCGGCCGGCTCGGCCGCTGACTCCGACTCGGGGCTGTCCCCGTCCTCGGCGGTGCTGCTCTCCGCGGCTGGCTCTGCCTCGTACTGTGGGTCGAGCCGGCCGTCCGCGGTTGCTGTCATCTCGTCACCTCTCCCTGACCACAACGAATTCGGCGAGCGCTGCGAACTGCTCCCGAACGATGGCGGACATGGGTACCTCGTCGAGGGCCGCCAGCGCGGTCCGGTGCTGGCGGCGTGCCTCCTCGGCGGTCCAGGCCCGACCGCCCGCCTCCTCGATCAAAGCCGCGCGGACCGCGAGTTGTTCCTCGTCCTCGTCCCCGCGTCCCTGCGGGTCGGCCAGCAGCTCCGCCAGCCGGACCGAGGCCTTGCCTCCCTCGGCCAGCGCGGCCGAGACCGGGAGGGACTTCTTGCGCTGGCGCAGGTCGCCGAAGTTGGGCTTCCCGGTGACCTCGGTGGCGCCCCAGATCCCCAGCAGGTCGTCCACCGCCTGGAAGGCGAGGCCCAGGTGGTAGCCGTAGCGCTCCAGCGCGTCGGCGCCGGCGTCGTCGATCCCGGCCAGCACCGCGCCGACCGAGGCGGAGGCGGCCAGCAGCGCGCCGGTCTTGTTGCCCTCCATCTCCAGGCACTCCTCGACGCTCACCCGGTCGCGGTGCTCGAAGGAGAGGTCCTGGGCCTGGCCGTCGATCAGCTTGCGGGTGGCCAGGGTGAGCCGCTGCACCGCGCGCCCGGCGTCCACGCCGGTGGCGCCGCCCTTGTCGGCGGCCTCCAGCAGCACCTCGTTGGCCAGCGCGAACATCGCGTCGCCGACCAGGATCGCCTGGGCCGGACCGAACACCGTCCACACCGTGGCGCGGTGCCTGCGCTGCTCGTCACCGTCCATCAGGTCGTCGTGCAGCAGCGAGAAGTTGTGCACCAGCTCGACCGCGACCCCGCCGGGGATGCCGATCTCGGCCGGGACCCCGGCGGCCTGCGCCGAGAGCAGCGCCAGCGCCGGGCGCACCGCCTTGCCGCCGTCGCCCTCGGTGGGACGCCCCTCGGCGTCGGTCCAGCCGAAGTGGTAGGCGGAGACCCGGTCCATGGGCGGTGCCAGTCGTCCGATGGCCTCCCGCAGGACGGGAGTGCAGAGGGTTCGTCCTCGTTCGAGCAGGGCCCGCACATCCACCGACGACCCGGCCGGACGCGCCGGGCGAGTCTCCTCAGGGCTCGAAACCACGCTTGCTCCCTCTCCGTTCTGGTTGTTCGTCAGGGGCACTGCTGTCGCTGTCATAACCAACCTGTCTACGAGCCGTCAGTTCGTGCCGCTGAAATCCATGAGGGCCGCCTGCGCCGCGGAGTTGCCGCTGCGAACAGCGCCCTCCATGGTCGCGGGCCAGCCGGTGGCGGTCCATGCCCCGGCCAGGTAGAGGCCGGGACTGAGGGTACGGGCCGGGGGGCGCAGCCTGGCGGACCCCGGTGCCGGTGCGAAAGTCGCGGTGCGCTCCCTGGTGACGAAGAACTCGGTGACCGATGCTCCTCTCGACGCCGGCAGCAGCCGCTCCAGTTCCGGCAGATAGCGCTGTCGCAGTTCGGCCACCGGAAGGTCGATCTCGTCCCGCACCGCGGACTGGGAAAGCGCCAGGTACTGACCGGGGCCGCGCAGCCCGGAGTGCGGGGTCCGGTCGAACACCCACTGCACCGGCGAGCCGAGGGCGGCCAGGAAGGGCCGGTCCAGCACCTTGCGGTCGTAGACCACATGGACGTTCAGGATCGGCGCGTAGTCGAGTTCGAGCAGCCGCTCGGGGTGCTCCAGGCTGCCCGGCGGCAGCAGTTCATGGGCGGCGTCCTGGGCCACCGCGAGCACCAGCGCGTCCACCCCGTCGATCCGCTCGGCGCCGCCGTCCAGGCGCTCGCCCTCCAGCAGCACGCTGTGGCCGCGCGGCGAGCAGGCCTTGACCTCGGCGACCCGGGCGCGCAGCAGCACCCGCACCCCGGCGCGTTCCAGCACCTCCCGCGCCGCCTCGTCGTGCAGCGCGCCCAGCGGGACCTTGGCGAAGCCGATGTCGGACGCGCCGGGGTCGCTGAGCAGCCCGGTCTTGAAGACCATCGCCGCCAGCGCCAGCGAGGACTCCTCGGCGGTGGCGTTGAGGGTGGCCACCCCGACCAGGTCCCAGAGCGCCTCCACCGCCCGGTCGGACTGGCCGTGCCGGCGCAGCCAGTCGCCGAAGGACTCCTGGTCCAGCGCCGGGTCGTCCAGGTCCAGGCCGCGCAGCGCCAGCGCGGCCCGGCCGGTGGCCATCCGCTCGCCCAGGCTCATGTGCGGGTACAGCGCCAGGCTCTTCAGCAGGTGCAGCGGCACCGGCAGGCCGGCCCGGCGCAGCGACCCGGTCCGCCCGGTGGCGACGTCCCGGACCGGGACGTCGAGCCGCGGCTGGATCTCCACCCGGTCGGTCACGCCGAGCCGCTGCAGCAGCCCGCGGTAGGCCGTGCAGCAGCGCAGGAACACATGCTGGCCGTTGTCGACCCACAGCTCCCCGCGCTTGAAGGAGAAGGCCAGTCCCCCGAGCCGGGGGCGCGCCTCGACCAGGGTGACCGCCATTCCCGCGTCCGCGAGACGGAGCGCCGCGGTGATCCCCGCGAGCCCCCCGCCGACGACCACGGCCGTCCGCCCGTTCATGCGTCTCTCCCTGCTCGCGCCGCACCCTCGATGTCTGCTCTGGTGACTCCCCGGCAACTCTGTGTGACAAACGCACCACACGACCCCGCCGTCGAGCGGCGGTCCGGCGGGGCGGTTCTCAAGAAGCACGCCCTCCGGCCAGCCCGGCGAACGCCACATAGGCCTTCTCCCAGGCCGGAAGGGACACCCGGCCGCGGAGCACCGCCTCGGGTTCGCGCACGATCCGCTGCAGCAGCCGGTGGTAGATCCCGGCCATCGCGGCGACGCAGGCGCGGCTGCGGCGGTCCAGCATCGGCAGCAGCAGCAGGCCCTCGTCGAAGTACTCCTGGGCCCGGCGGGCCTCGAACAGCACCAGCCCGCGGAAGTCCGCGTCCGGGCCGGGGCGGCCGGCGAAGCCCTGCTCGCAGCCGAACCTGGCCAGGTCCTCGGCCGGGAGGTAGGTGCGCCCGTTGCCGGCGTCCTCGCGGACGTCGCGGAGGATGTTGGTCAGCTGCAGTCCGAGGCCCAGGGTGTCGGCGAACTCGGCGCCGCGCTTGGGGTCCGTGCAGCCGAACACGCCGAGCGAGAGCCGGCCGACCGTGCCGGCCACGCAGCGGCAGTAGACCCGCAGCTGATCGAACGTCTGGTACTCGGTGCCCCTGACGTCCATCTCCACGCCGTCGATCAGTTCGTCGAAGGCGTCCAGCGGGATCGGGAAGCGGGCGCAGGAGTCAGCCAGGGCCAGCTTCACCGGGTCGGTGTCCAGCGGGTCGACCCCGCCCTCGCGGAGCTCGTTCAGCAGTTCCCTGGTCCGGCCCAGCTGCTCGGCCTTGCGCTCGGTGGACCAGTCGCCGTCGCCGATGTCGTCGATCCGGCGGGCCAGCGCGTAGATCGCGGACATGGCCTGCCGCTTGGAGGCGGGCAGCAGCCTGATCCCGTAGGAGAAGTTGCGGGCCTGCGCCCCGGTCACCGCCTCGCAGTACCGGTACGCCGCAGCGGCCTGCGGGGACACCGGCTGGGAGACCAGTGCTGAACCCTCTGGGGATCCCTCCATTCGCCGACTCACCTTCCTCTCACCAACGTCGCCGCGACCTCACGCAGGAGGCGGCTCTTACGGGGCTTGGGCGCCCCTGCCAGCACATCGTTGTCGACCGCCGCGATCGCGTCGAGGGCCGCGTAGCCGCCGGCCGCGAAGCCGGCCAGCAGCAGCCGCAGCCGGCCCCCGACCGTACCGACCAGGGGGGCGCCCTGGTCCAGCAGGTCACGGGCGCGCCGGGCCTCGTGGTCGACCAGGGCGCGCAGGGCCGGTCCGGCGTGCGCGGCGTCCAGGTCGGTCTCGGCGACGCCAAAGCGTGCGAGGTCCTCGGCGGGGAGGTAGATCCGGCCGTTGGCCCGGTCCTCGGCGACGTCCTGCAGGTGTTCGACCACCTGGAGCGCGCTGCAGATCGCGTCGGAGCGGCGGATCCGCTCGGGCGTGGCCAGGCCGGCCAGCTGCAGCACCAGCAGCCCGACCGGGTTGGCGGAGAGCTCGCAGTAGCCCATCAGGGCGTCGAAGTCGGCGTAGCGGGTGGTGACCTGGTCGACCCGGTTGGCCTGGATCAGCGCCCGGAACGGCTCGGGGGTGAGGCCGTGCGCGTCCACCACCGGGACCAGCGCGGCCAGCAGCGGGTGCCGCGGGGCCTGGGCGCCGGCCGAGCCGAGCACCGTTTCGAACACCCGGTCGAGGTCGGCCTCCAGGCCGTCGAGCAGCGCCAGCCGGAAGGCGGTCTCCGCCGCCGCGTCGGCGGGCGGGTCGACCGGGGGCAGGCCCAGGGTCGCGGCGGTGGCCGCGGGATCCCCCAGGTCGCCGTCACCGGCGTCGTCGACCAGGCGGGCGAATCCGTACACCGCCATCAGTCCGGTGCGCATCGCCGGAGGCATGAAGAAGGGGGCGACGGGGAAGTTCTCCCGGTCCGCCTTGTCGAGCACAGCACCTGGCTCCACCTGATCAAGAGCCTGCCGACGCACTGTCATGACCGCCACCCCCCCGTTCTACACCGATCTTCACGACCTGCCCACAGCGGACACACCCGGAGCGGATCCGGGGGATCTTGCTCATAGCTTAGGACTCTGGTGTGACAACCCGTCGCCGGGGGGTGCGAACGGGCTGCCACATCGTCACCAATCCTGCCGCAAGGGCCCTTACCGGCCCTTACCTCTTCTTCATCCAGTGCTCGTAGTCCTTGACGATCTCCTCGGTGGGACCGTCCGCCCTGAGCACCCCGTGCTCCAGCCAGATCGTACGGTCACAGGTGTCCCTGATCGCCGCGTTGTTGTGGGAGACCAGGAAGACCGTCCCGGCTTCCCGGCGCAGCTCCTTGATCCGGGCCTCGCTGCGCCGCTGGAACGAGGCGTCGCCGGTCGACAGCGCCTCGTCGATCAGCAGCACGTCGTGGGTCTTGGCCGCCGCGATCGAGAAACGCAGCCGGGCCGCCATGCCCGAGGAGTACGTGCGCATCGGCAGCGAGATGAAGTCGCCCTTCTCGTTGATGCCGGAGAAGTCCACGATCTCCTGGTAGCGCTCGCGCACCTCGGCGTGGGTCATCCCCATCGCCAGGCAGCCGAGGACCACGTTCCGCTCGCCGCTGAGGTCGTTCATCATCGCCGCGTTCACACCGAGCAGCGAGGGCTGCCCGTCGGTGTAGATCGCCCCCGAGGCGGTGGGCAGCAGGCCCGCGATGGCGGACAGGGTGGTCGACTTGCCGGAGCCGTTGGAGCCGATCAGGCCGATCGCCTCGCCCTTGTACGCGGTGAAGGTGATGCCCTTCACCGCGTGCACCTCGGTTATCGCCGGGGATGCCTTGCGCCTGACGATCCGGGACAGGGCCGAGGTCGCCGAGCCCTTGCCGCTGCCGCCGCCGTAGACCTTGTAGATGATGTGGACGTCGTCCACGATCACCGTCGGCGTCCTGGGCCCGCTCGGAGCCGGCTCCGGCGCCGGCCGGGAGTCGGTGTCCGTCGTCGTGTCCGTCGTCACGTCCGTCGAGGTGTCAGCCACGGCCGTACTCCTCCTCAGCCTTCCAGAAGAACAGGTATCCGCCCAGGCCGACTGCGAGCGCCCAGGCCAGTGCCATCGGCCAGACGTGCGCCGGCAGGTTGCTGGCGGGGTAGGAGTCGAGCAGGGCGTAGCGCATCAGGCTGATGTAGATCAGGGCCGGGTTGGCCTGGATCACCACGGTCACCCAGTGCGGGGCATGGTCGGTGATGGAGCTGATGCTCCAGAAGATGCCCGACATGTACATCCAGGTACGGATGACGAACGGCATGAGCTGGGCCAGGTCGGTGGTCTTGGCGCCGATCCTGGCCATGAACATCGCCACGCCGGTGTTGAAGGCCGACTGCAGCAGCAGCACCGGCACCAGCAGCAGCCAGCGCAGGGTCAGCGGCTCGCCGGTGGCCAGCAC
This sequence comes from Streptacidiphilus alkalitolerans, assembly GCF_042511045.1. Classification (NCBI taxonomy): domain Bacteria; kingdom Bacillati; phylum Actinomycetota; class Actinomycetes; order Kitasatosporales; family Streptomycetaceae; genus Streptacidiphilus; species Streptacidiphilus alkalitolerans. Next base: position 42,850 of record NZ_JBHEZX010000012.1, on the reverse strand, counting down.
GATCACACCGAGCACACCCATCGAGAACAGCAGCTGCTGGAGCTGGATCAGGGTGGAGGCTATGGGCATGCAGGCCCGCGGGAAGTGCAGCGCCCGGATCAGGCCGAGGTTGCCGGCGATCGCCCGGGTCCCGTTCAGCACCGCGGACTGGGTGAACTGGAACACGAAGACGCCGGTGCACAGGTACGCGATGAAGTTGGGGATATCACGCTTCGTCCCCAGCAGAAGTCCGAAGATCAGGTAGTAGACGGCCGCGTTCAGCAGCGGCGTCATCACCTGCCAGATCTGCCCCAGCTTGGCCGTGGTGTACATCGCGCTCAGCTTCGCGGTGGAGTAGGCCACGATGAAGTGGCGCCGCCCCCACAGCAGTCGGCTGTACTCCCAGGCCCCCGGGCGCCGCCCGCTGACGGACAGTCCGTACTTGGCCGCCAGCTCACCCGGGCTCAGACCCGAGTCCTGACCGAGGGCGGCGACACCGGCCACCCGCTGCTCGTACACCGTAGACACGCTACTCCCAAGACTTTCGTCCCCGACCGACACGACGGAACGGTATCGTCTCGTCGCAATAAGAGGAAGCTAGGGGGTTCGACGTGAGAACGCAACCGTTCCGTCCTCACGCTACACTTGCCCCCATGCTGACCGGAGAGCCGTCGAAAGTCGCGAAGCCGCCGACACTGAAACGCGCCCCCGCCGGCGCGGCCGTGCTGCGTGACGACGTGACCGAGGCGATCCGCGGAGCGGTGTTCGAGGAGCTCGCCATAAGCGGCTACAGCCGCCTCTCCATCGAGGCCGTCGCCCGCCGCGCGGGGGTCGGCAAGACCGCGGTCTACCGCCGCTGGCGGTCCAAGCTGCCCATGGTCATCGACGTGGTCTCCGAGGTCGCCTCACTCGGCCTGGTGCTGCCGGACACCGGTTCGCTGCACAACGACCTGCGGATGTTCGTGCACGTGGTCGCCAGGGTGCTGCGGCACCCGCTGGCCGCCCAGATCGTCCCCGACCTGCTGGCCGAGGCGGCCCGCAACCCGGAGATCGCGGAGACCCTGGCCGGGGCCCTGAACGAGGCCCAGCGGCAGAGCAGCGCGGCCCTGGTCCGCAAGGCCGTCGGCCGCGGCGAGCTGGCCCCCGACACCGACCCCGACCTGGCCCTGGACCTGATCGCGGGCCCGCTGTACTGGCGGCTCGCCGTGGTGCGGACCCCCATCGGCAAGGACTACCTGGACCGGCTGGCGGTCTCCATCGCCGCCGCGCTCGGCGCCGCCCCGGCGGCCTGACCGCCGCCGCTCACTCCTGCGGCCGCTCCTTGGCCGGTTCCGGCGCGGGGCCGGGCGCGGGGCCGGGCTCGGGCGGCCGGACCGGCGCGGGCGCGGCTCCCACGGGCGCGGGCGCGGCCTTGCGCCGGGGCACCGCGCGGCGCAGCTGCACCATCCGCAGGGTGCCGCCGATCACCGCGATCAGCGCGCCCCCGGCGACCGCCGCGAGCAGAGCCACCGCCAGCGGGAACCGCCCGTGCAGCATCAGGAACGAGACGTCCACCGGGTGCGCGTTCTGGGCGATGAACACCACCAGCAGGATCAGCAGCACCAGGGCCGAGACGATGGACACCCAGGCCGTGCTGATCCGGGTCCGCGGCAGCCGGCGGCCCCGCTCGACCGTCGGCTTCGCCGCGGGGACAGGCGGAGGTACGGGTTCGGGTGCGGCAGCAGGCTTCGGCGGCAGCTGCTCCTCGGGAGAGACGGCCATGGTCCTCACATCCTCACGTCTCCCAGTGCGTTCCCCGCACGGGAAGACTCATGCCGACGGCTACCATGTTCGCCACCTCAGCCGAACCCAGGCAGCCGAACCCAGGAGTCAGCGATGGCCGCGACGGCCCCCGTCCCCACGACCGTCCGCGAACTGCTGTTCGGGGTGCCGATGCTGGCGCCGCCGCTGGCCTCGTTCGACCCGCTCGCCGTCCCGGACGCCCCCTTCCCGCTGTTCCTGGACTGGCTCCGGCAGGCCGTCGCCGAGCGGGTCAGCGAGCCGCACGCGATGACCCTGGCCACCGTCGGCGAGGACGGCTGCCCCGACCTGCGGATCGTGGCGCTGCGGGACGCGAACCCGGGCGGCTGGACCTTCGCCACCGGCGCGCACAGCGCCAAGGGCCGACAGTTGACGGCCCGCCCGCAGGCCGCGCTCGGCTTCCACTGGCGCGAGCAGGGGCGGCAGATCCGGCTCCGCGGTCCCGTGCTGCGGGTGGACGCCGCACTCGCCGCCGCCGACTTCCGGTCCCGGCCGGTCACCTCGCGCGCGGCGAACCTGGTCGGCCACCAGAGCGAGCCGCTGGCCGACCCGGCGCTGGTTCCGGCGGCCTTCGCCGAGGCCCTGGCCCGGGCCGCCGCCGACCCGGAGCTGGTCGACCCGGAGCACAGCCTGTTCACGGTCCGCCCGACCTCCGTGGAGTTCTGGCAGGGCGACCCCGGCCGCGGCCACACCCGGCTCCGCTACACCGCCGGCGCCGACACCTGGAGCCGCGAGCTGCTCTGGCCCTGACGGCCCGTCAGGCCGCGGGCGAACGGGTCAGTGGTGGAAGCCGGTGCCGACCTCGGGCCGGCGCAGCGGGCCCGGCTGCTCCTGGAGTTCCGGGAGCAGCCGGGCCAGGTCCGCGACCAGCAGGTCGGCCAGGTCGCCGGAGAAGCCGTTGCGGCAGACAATACGCAGCGCGGCCAGGTCGGTGCGGTTCTCCGGGAAGGTGTACGCGGGGACCAGCCAGCCGCGTTCGCGCAGCCGCCGGGACACGTCGAACACGTCGAAGGCGGTGACCTCCTCCTTGGTGGTGAAGGCGAACACCGGCAGTTCGTCGCCCTTGCTGAGCAGCCGGAACGGGCCGAGCTCGGCGATCCGCCGGGCCAGTGACACCGCCACGTCCCGGCTGGCCTGCTGCACCGCGCGGTAGCCGTCGAAGCCGAGCCGCAGGAAGGTGTAGTACTGGGCCACGACCTCGGCGCCGGGGCGGGAGAAGTTGAGGGCGAAGGTCGGCATGTCGCCGCCCAGGTAGTTGACCTTGAAGACCAGTTCCTCGGGCAGTGCCTCCCGGTCGCGCCACAGCGCCCAGCCGACGCCCGGGTAGACCAGCCCGTACTTGTGGCCCGAGGTGTTGATGGAGGCCACCCGGGGCTGGCGGAAGTCCCAGCGCAGCTCCGGGTCGAGGAAGGGCGCCACCATGGCCCCTGACGCCCCGTCCACATGGACCGGGAGGTCGAGCCCGGTCCGCCGCTGCAGCTCGTCCAGGGCGGCGCAGACCTCCTCGACCGGCTCGTAGGAGCCGTCGAAGGTGGAGCCGAGGACGGCGACCACGCCGATGGTGTCCTGGTCGCAGAGCGCCGCGGCGGAGGCCGGGTCCAGGTGGTAGCGGTCCCCCTCCATCGGCACGGTGCGGGCCTCGACCTCCCAGAAGTTGCAGAACTTCTCCCAGCAGACCTGGACGTTGACGCCCATCACCAGGTTGGGCCGGTGCCCGGCGGCGTAGCGCTCGGGGTTGCGGCGCATCCAGCGGCGCTTCAGCGCCATCCCGGCCAGCATGCAGGCCTCGCTGGAGCCGGTGGTGGAGCAGCCGACCGCGTGCTCGGGGTCGGGGGCGTTCCAGAGGTCGGCGAGCATGGCGACGCAGCGGCGCTCCAGCTCGGCGGTCTGCGGGTACTCGTCCTTGTCGATCATGTTCTTGTCGACCGACTCGGCCATCAGCACCCGCGCCTGGGGCTCCATCCAGGTGGTGACGAAGGTGGCCAGGTTCAGCCGGGCGTTGCCGTCGAGCATCAGCTCGTCGTGGACGATCTGGTAGGCGGTGTCCGGCGGCATCGGCCCGTCCGGGAGCCGGTGCTTGGGCGGGGCGGCCTCCATGCCGGGCAGCGGGTTGGCGGTGCCGAGGAACGGGTTCACCGAGACCTTGGCGCCGCGGTCCGCCGAGCCGCCGTTGTGCAGTGGCATGGAGCACGCCCTTCCGTCGGCCGGTGCCTGCCTACTTCTTCACCCAGCGGTCGCGGCCGTCGGATCCGGTCGTGCAGACCAGGGAGACATTACTGCTGTTGGTGGCGGTGGCGCCGACCGTGGCGCAGAAGGAGCCGGCCCTGGCCGCGCTGCCGGACACCGCGACGGACTTCCAGCGGTTCTTGCCGGCGCTGTCGGCGGCGCAGGTCACCGCGAGGCCCTTGGAGGTCTGGCCGTTGCTGCCGGAGGCGGAGCAGAAGCCGCCCACCGCGACGTTCTTGGCGACCGTGCCGGAGCTCGCCGAGGAGCTGGCCCTGGCCTGCAGCGAGGACTTGGCCGAGGCCAGCGCGGACGCCTTGGCGGAGACCGCCGCCGCGGCGCTGCTCGCCACCCCGGCCCCCTTGCTCTTGGCGGCCGAGGCCAGCGAGCCGGCCTTCTCGGTGACCGAGCTGCTGGTGCCGCTGGAGCAGGCCGCGGTGGCGGTCAGCACCAGCGCGCCGAGGCCGACCGAGGCGGCGGTGACGAGGGTACGACTGTGCTTGCGCATGGGCGGAACGCCTCTCGTGGCGGGAGAGCCCGTGGGGGTACGGGCCGGACCGATACGAACGAACGTATGGCCGCCCCGGCTCTCCCGCCCGGCGCACTACTCCATCAGCGCACCGTCCGCCCCTTCCCCAGCGCCACCACTCCCCCGGCCGAGATGGTGTAGAACTCGCGGTCGCGCACCGGGTCGACGCCGATCACCGCGCCCGGCGGGACCACCACGTTCTTGTCCAGGATCGCCTTGCGGACCACCGCGCCCCGGCCCACCCGGACGCCGTCCATCAGCACCGACTCCTGGACCACCGCGCCGGACTCCACCACCACGCCGGGGCCGAGCACCGACCCGGTGACCTGGCCGCTGATGATGCAGCCCGCGCTGACCATGGACTCGGCCACCATTCCGCCGGCCACCACCTTGGCCGGCGGGCGCTGAGGCGGGTGGCTGAAGATCGGCCAGTGCCGGTTGTAGAGGTTGAACACCGGCTGCACCGAGATGAGGTCGATGTGCGCGTCGTAGTAGGCGTCCAGGGTGCCCACGTCGCGCCAGTAGCCGTGGTCGCGCTCGGTCTCCCCGGGGACCTTGTTGTCGTCGAAGTCGTAGACCTCGGCCTGGCCGGTGTCGGTCAGCATCGGCAGGATGCTGCCGCCCATGTCGTGCACCGAGCCCTCGTCCTCGGCGTCCCGCTGCAGCGCGTCCAGCAGCACCTTGGTGGTGAAGATGTAGTTGCCCATGGAGGCGAAGACCCGGTCCGGGTCGCCGGGCAGCCCGGGCGGGGCGGCCGGCTTCTCCAGGAAGCCCTCCACCCGGCGGCCGTCCGGGGCGGTGGTGATGATCCCGAACTCGGACGCCTGGCTGCGCGGCACCTTGATCCCGGCGACGGTCACCCCGGCCCCGGACTCGACGTGCCGCTGCAGCATCTGCTGCGGGTCCATCCGGTACACGTGGTCCGCGCCGAAGACCACGATGTAGTCCGGCTGCTCGTCGTAGACCAGGTTGAGCGACTGGTAGATGGCGTCGGCGCTGCCGAGGTACCAGCGCGGGCCCAGCCGCTGCTGGGCCGGGACCGGGGTGACGTAGTCGCCGCGGATGCTGGTCATCCGCCAGGTCTGCGAGACGTGGCGGTCCAGGCTGTGGCTCTTGTACTGGGTGAGCACGCAGATCCGGTTGATCCCCCCGTTCACCATGTTGGACAGGACGAAGTCGATGAGTCGGTACGCGCCGCCGAAGGGGACGGCGGGCTTGGCCCGGTCCGCGGTGAGCGGCATCAGCCGCTTTCCCTCCCCGCCGGCGAGGACTATTCCGAGTACTGACGGCCCACCAGCCATGCACACTCCCCTGCGAGTCGGTCGCCCTGGCACCAGGACGGCGTTGTCATCGTGCGGCCACCGCGGCGCGGTAGACCTCCACCGTGCGGGCGGCGATGGCGTCCCAGCCGAACTCCGCCACCGCGCGTTCGCGGCCCGCCGCGCCGAACCGGGCGGCCCGCTCGGGGTCCAGCGCCAGGCTGTCCACCGCCGCCGCGAAGGACTCCTCGAAGTCCTCCGCCTCCCGGCCGTGGTAGGGCACCAGCAGCCCGGTCCGCCCGTCGGCGACCACCTCGGGTATCCCGCCGACCGCCGAGGCGACCACCGCGGTACCGCAGGCCATCGCCTCCAGGTTCACGATGCCCAGCGGCTCGTACACCGACGGGCAGACGAACACCGCGGCGTGCGAGAGCAGTTGCACGATGTCGGGGCGCGGCAGCATCTCCGAGATCCAGTGCACGTTCTCCCGCGAGGCGCTCAGCTCCGCGAACAGCGACCGGAACTCGCGGTCCACCTCGTCGGTGTCCGGCGCGCCGGCGCAGAGCACCAGCTGCACCGAGGGGTCGAACCGGCGGGCGGCGCGCAGCAGGTGCGGCACGCCCTTCTGCCGGGTGATCCGCCCGACGAAGACCACGGTCGGCAGCGCCGGGTCGATGCCGAGCTTCTCCAGCACGTCGGTGCCCGGGTCGGGCCGGTAGAGCTCGGTGTCGATGCCGTTGTGCACCACATGGACCCTGGCCGGGTCCAGCGCGGGGTAGCAGGCCAGCAGGTCGCCGCGCATTCCGGCGGAGACCGCGATCACCGCGTCGGCGGCCTCGACCGCGGTCTTCTCGACCCAGCTGGAGACCGCGTAGCCGCCGCCCAACTGCTCGGCCTTCCAGGGGCGCAGCGGCTCCAGCGAGTGGGCCGTGACGATGTGCGGGATGCCGTGCAGCAGCTTGGCGAGATGGCCGCCCAGGTTGGCGTACCAGGTGTGCGAGTGCACCAGGTCGCGGTCGGCGACGGCGGCGGCCAGGGCGAGGTCGACGGAGAGGGTCCGCAGCGCCGGGTTGGCGTACTCCAGGCCGGGGGCGGGGGCGTGCCGGCCCACCGCGGCGGTGCCGGTCAGTCCGGGCCCGGCCCAGCTGTGCACCGCCAGGTCGACCAGACCGGTCAACTCCCGGGCCAGGAACTCCACGTGAACGCCGGCCCCGCCGTAGACGTCCGGCGGGAACTCCCTGGTCAGCAGCCCCACCCGCAGCGCTTTGTCGCTCATCCGTGCACCTCCGCCTGACGGACCGCACCCGAGCGTCCGTGCAGGGGTACACCTGCCCGCCAAACCCGTGTTCGATCCCCGACCCGACCGATTGATCAATAGTTCCGGATACCGGGCGGTAGATCGTCTCTGTTTACAGGAGTTTCATCGCGGCGACCCACGCGAGCACCAGATGTTCCACCGGGTCAAAACGGCTGCCGGCATGCCAAACCCGGCCATGACACCGCGCCATGGCCGGGCAAGCGGCGACCTACTTGCGGCCGCCGAAGAGCGAGCGGGTGAGCCGCCGGAGCGGCGCGAGCAGCACCATCCGGGCGCCCCGATTGGGACGGGCCGAGGGGGCGCTGACCCCACGGGGCGTCAACTCCCTTATCAGGCCGACCGCTTCCGCCACATCCACCTGCGGGAGCGCAGGTGCGCCGAGCACGGCAAGATGACGGTCGAGCCGTCGGCTCGCCGCGCCAGTGCCGCACTGCACCGCGGGAACCCGCGGCCTGCTGCGCACATGCTGAATCTGATTCATATCCCACCCCTTGGAAGGCACCAGGGCCGTGGAGCGAAGACTATCCGCCTTGGGAGGTCGGCGCGCAACTGTTCCGAACAGCTGCCTACGGTACTCCGCCTGGCCGTCACCCGTACGAGCAGGTCCGCCCCGGGGCGCGCGGGCCGGCGGTCCGCCTCGAATTCCCTCGTCAGGGGCTGTCAGGAGCACGGCACCGGCCGCACCTCGACCGGGATCCCGTTCAGCACGGCCGTCCCCGACAGCGGGTCGAGCGGCTCCTCGTCAGTGAGCAGATTGCTGTTCACCCCGGGCGCCAGGGCCGCGGTGGCGTTCCGGGTGGCCGGATCGTCATGGCCCCAGCCGTGCGGCAGGCTGACCACCCCGCGCATCAGCCCGGGCACCAGCTCGGCGCTCGCCTCCAGCTCGCCGACCCGGGAGCGCACGCTCACCCGCTCCCCGTCCAGGATGCCCAGCCGCTCGGCGTCCCCCGGGGCGATCTGCAGGGTGCAGCCGTTGCTGCCGCCCGCCAGCAGCGGCACGTTGTGCATCCAGGAGTTGTTGGACCGCAGCTGGCGGCGGCCGATCAGCACCAGACCGCCGTCCGGCGCCGAGGACAGCTCGGCCAGGTGCGCGGCCAGCCGTCCGGCCTCGGCCAGCAGTTGCGGCGGGGCCAGCTCGACCCGCCCGCTGGGGGTGCGCAGCACCCCGGGCAGCCGGGGCCGCAGCGGGCCGAGGTCAAGACCGTGCGGAGCCGCCTCCAGGACCGCCAGGGTCAGCCCCTCCGGCTCGGCCCCGAAGCCGTCGCCGTACGGACCGCCGCGCAGCATCAGGTCCAGCAGCCGCTCCTGGCGGCCGCGGTGGGCCACCGCGGCGAGCAGTTCCAGCGGATCGCGGCCGAAGGCCGGGGAGGACGGGTCGGCGCTGATCCGGCGGGCGGTGTCGGCGGCGGTGAGGTCGTCCAGCTCGTCGGGGGTGAGGCCGCCGCCGACCGCGGCGCAGGTGAGCCGGAGCAGCACCTCGGCCTCGTCCAGGCCGCCGTCCGGGAGCGGCAGGCTGGGCGGCGAGTAGTGCGCCTGGTCCCGGACCGAGAAGGCGGTGAACACCAGGTCGTAGTGGCTGCGGGCGAGCGGGGAGGCGGCCGGCAGCACCACATGGGCGTGCCGGGTGGTCTCGTTGAGGTAGGCGTCGACGCTGACCATGGCGTCCAGCGAGGCCAGCGCGGCGCCCAGGCGGGCGCTGTTGGGGGTGGACAGCACCGGGTTGCCGGCCAGCGTGACCAGGCCGCGCAGCCTGGTCCCGTCCGGCGCCGGGGTGTCGATCTCCTCGGCCAGCGCCGCCGCGGGGAACTCGCCGAAGACGCTGGGCAGCCCGCGCACCCGGGTCCGCCGGGAGCCGGGGATCCGCACGCCGCGACCGCGTCCGGCCTCGCCGGTGGTGTTCGGCGACCCAGCCGCCGGTTCCGGCCACATCACCCCGCCGGGGCGGTCCAGGTTGCCGGTCAGCGTGTTGACCACGTCCACCAGCCAGCTGGCGGCGGTGCCGAAGGCCGTGGTGGTGGTGCCGATCCGCCCGTAGACGGCGGCGCTGGGGGCCGCCGCCAGCTCCCGGGCCAGCCGGCGGACGGTGTCGGCGGGAACCCGGGTGGCCGCGGCGACCGCCTCCGGGGTGAACGGCAGCAGCGCCTCCCGCAGTTCGGGCAGGCCGTTGAGGTGTCCGGCGGCGGCCCCCGGGTCGGCCAGGCCCTCGTCGAACAGGGTCCTGGCGATCCCGGCGAGCAGCAGCGCGTCGGTGCCGGGACGGATCGCCAGGTGCTCGTCGGCGATCTCCGCGGTCCGGGTCCGGCGCGGGTCCACCACCACCAGCCTGCCTCCGCGCAGACGCAGCGCGCGCAGCCGTCCGGGCAGGTCGGGGGCGGTGAGCAGGCTGCCGTTGGAGACCATCGGGTTGGCCCCGAGCACCAGCAGGTAGTCGGTGCGGTCCAGGTCCGGGATGGTGACGGACAGTTCGGTCCCGTACATCAGCCCGCAGGCGACCTGCTTGGGCATCTGGTCGACGGTGCTGGCGCTGAACCGGTAGCCGGTGCCCAGGGCCTGGATCAGCACCCGGCTGTAGAGGCCGAGCCCGAGGTTGTGCACCACCGGGTTGCCCAGGTAGACGCCGACGCTGTCCCGGCCGTGCTCCCGGAGCAGCGGTGCCAGCAGCCGTCCGGCCTCGGCGAAGGCCTCGTCCCAGCCCACCTCGGTCCACTCGGCGCCGCGGCGGACCAGCGGGGCGCGGAGCCGGTCCGGATCGCTGTGCAGCTGGCCCAGGGCGACCCCCTTGGGGCAGACGTAGCCGCGGCTGAACGGGTCCTCCGCGTCGCCGCGGACCGCGATGTCACCGGGCCCGGGCCCGGTGGTCACGGTCAGTCCGCAGGCTGCTTCGCAGAGCGGGCAGGTGCGGTGGGTCGTACTGGTCGGTAGCACGGTCATGCCCGCGAGCGTAATCGCGGCTGCGAGCTCGGGGAACCCTGCGGCGGGGGGGGTTCCCGGGTGCGGGCCGTGCGTGGCTGGGCGCGCAGTTCCCCGCGCCCCTGGACGTTTGCAACTGGCCCAGTTGCAGCCCCCCAGGGGCGCGGGGAACTGCGCGCACGACCAGGCACCAGCCGCACCTACCTCCCCGGCCTCCACCCCGGCACCGGGACCGCCTCACGCAGAGCCCGGGTGTAGTCCTCCGCGGGAAAATCCAGGACCCGGTCACAGCGCCCCTGCTCAACGACCCGCCCGCGCCTCAGCACCAGCACGGTGTCGCAGAGCTGCCGCACCACCGCCAGGTCGTGCGAGATCAGCAGGTAGGCGATCCCGCTGGCGGCGCGGATGTCGGCGAGCAGGTTGAGGATCTGCGCCTGGATCGAGACGTCCAGCGCGGACACCGCCTCGTCCAGCACCAGTACCTGCGGCTCGGCCGCCAGCGCGCGGGCGATGGCCACCCGCTGCCGCTGGCCCCCGGACAGGTCCCGCGGGCGGGCCAGGGCCTGACGCCGGGTCAGGCCGACCTGGTCCACCAGCTCGGCCAGCCGGGCCGCCCGCTGCGCCGGGCCGAGCCCGCCGTGGTGCCGGAGCACCTCGTCCACCGCGGAGCTGACACTCTGGCTGGGGTCCAGCGAGGTGTACGGGTCCTGGAAGACGATCTGCAGCTCACGGGCCCGCCGCCGGCGCTCCGCCGAGCCCCGGGCCGGGGCCGAGCGGTCCCGGCCGAGCACGGTGATGCTGCCGCCGCTGGGCCGCTCCAGGCCGACCAGCATCCGGGCGATGGTGGTCTTGCCCGAGCCCGACTCCCCCACGATGCCGAGCGAGCCGCCGGCCGGGACGGTGAAGCCGACCCCGTCCACCGCCCGGTGTCCCCGGAACTCCTTGCCCAGGCCGGACACCTCGACTGCCGCGACGCTCATGCGGTCGCCTCCTCATGGCTGATCTCGGCGACCCGGTGGCAGCGCACCGAGCCGCCCCGGAAGGGTTCGAGCTCCGGCCGCCGCTCCCGGCAGACCGGCCGGACATGGGCACAGCGGTCCGCGAAGGCGCACCCCGGCCCGGCCTCGTAGGCGGAGACCGGACGCCCCGGAATCGCGCTGAGCCGCTCCGCCCTGGCCTCGATCGAGGGCCGTGAGCCGAGCAGCCCCAGCGTGTACGGGTGGGACGCGCGCCGGTGCAGTTCCGCGGAGTCGCGGATCTCGACGATCCGGCCCGCGTACATCACCGCGACCCGGCGGCAGACCGCGAGGGCCAGGTCCAGGTCGTGGGTGATGAAGACCATGCCCATGCCGCGCTCGCGGCGCAGCCGGTCCAGGATGCCGACCACCTCGGCCTGGATGGTGACGTCCAGGGCGGTGGTGGGCTCGTCGGCGAGGATCAGCCGGGGCTCGGCCAGCAGCACCGAGGCGATCATGACCCGCTGCAGCATGCCGCCGGACAGCTCGTGCGGGTACTGCCGCAGCCGGCGCCGGGGGTCGTCGATGCCGACCTCGGCCAGCACCTCGGCCGCCCGCTGCTCGGCCCGGCGGCGCGGGACGCCGCGGTTGCGGACCAGCGCCTCGGTCAGGAAGGCGCCGATCCGCCGGGTCGGGTTGATGTGGGCGCGCGGGTCCTGGAAGACCATGCCGACCCCGCTGTCGCGGTAGCCGCGCAGCGCGGCGGGGTCCATCGCGGCGACGTCCCGGCCCTCGAAGCGGACGCTTCCGCCGAGTTCGGCGCCGGGCGGCAGCAGCCGGGTGACCGCGCGGACGGTCATCGACTTGCCGGAGCCGGACTCGCCGACCAGGCCGAGTGCCTCGCCGGGGGCGAGGGTCAGGTCGATGCCGTCGAGCACCGGCCTGGCGGCCTCGCCGCCCGCGCCGAGGCGGACGGTCAGGCCGGAGATCTCCAGCAGCGGGGCGGTCGGGGCGGTCATCGGGCAGCTCCCTCGGTGGCGGCCGGCTTGCGCCGCCGTCGGCGCAGATAGGGCTGGGGCTGGTCGCCGCTGATCCGGGCGCCGAGCACGGTGAGTGAGAGCACGCAGAGCACGATCAGCAGGCCGGGCGCGAGGACCGGCAGCCAGTGGCCCTTCATCAGCGCGTCGGTGTCGCTGACCATCACCCCCCAGTCCGAGGTGGGCGCCTGGACCGCGAGGCCCAGGAAGGACAGCGAGGCGAGGTCGAGCAGCGCGTAGCCGAAGGCGATGGCGGCCTGACCGAGCACCACCGGGGCGATGTTGCGCAGGATGTGACGGACCGTGATCCGGACCAAGCCGAAGCCCTGCACCGCGAGCGCGTCGACATAGGGACTTGTCCGCTGCTGCCGGGCGGCGGCGCGGACGATCCGGGCCAGGAACGGGACGTAGGCGATGGACAGGGCGGCCACCGCGGGCGTCAGTCCGGGGCCGAACAGGGCCACCGCCAGCACCGCGAGCAGCAGCCCCGGCAGGGCGTAGACCAGGTCGAAGACCCGGGCCACCACCGCGTCGACGGCTCCCCCGTACCAGGCGGCGAGCAGCGCCAGCGGGATGCCGACAAGGAGGGATATCGACACCACCAGGGCCGGTCCGAGCAGGCTGGTCCTGCTGCCGAACACCAGCCGGGAGAGGATGTCCCGGCCGATGCCGTCCGCGCCGAGCAAGTGCGCGCCGGAGGGCGCGGCATAGGAGTCCAGCAGCGACTGGGCGTTGGGGTCGTACGGGGCGAGCAGCGGCGCGGCCAGCGCCAGCACGAGCACCAGCAGCAGGAACACCGCCGCCGCGGTGCCGGAGGGGCCGAGCGCCGTCCGTACCCGGCGGAGCGGGCGCGGGCGCGGGGCGGCGGCCGTATCGGCCGCCGTCGGGGCGGTGAGCTGATCCGTCGTCATGAGGTCCTCCCGACGGTGCGCAGCCGCGGGTCGACCAGGGCCTGGACCAGGTCGCTGACCGCGTTGCAGACCACGAACGCGGCGACCAGCAGCAGGGCCACCGCCTGGACCACCGGGAAGTCCTTCTGCGCCACCGACTGGATGGTGAGCCGGCCGATGCCGGGTACGGCGAAGGCCGACTCGACCACCAGGGTGGAGGCGAAGAGCCCGGCGGTGACCAGGCCCGCCGCGGTGATGATCGGCGGCAGCGCGTTGCGGAACACATGGTCGCGCAGCACCACCCGCCGGGGCAGGCCGCGCACCAGCGCGGTCTGGACGTGCTCCTTGGCCAGCTGTTCCCGCAACGCGTTCCTGGTGATCTGGGCCAGGAACCCGCAGGAGGCCAGGGCCAGGGCGAAGGCCGGGAGCAGCAGCGCGTGCAGGTGCCCGGCCAGGCCCGGCTGGACCCCGGAGGAGGGGAACCAGCCGAGCTTCACCGCGAAGACCTCGATCAGCACGGTCGAGGCGACGAACGGCGGGACCGTCACCGAGAGCGAGGTGGCCGCGCTCGCGGCGGCGTCGACCCGGCCCGGGCGCAGCGCGGCGACCGTGCCGACGCCGAGCCCGAGCAGGACCACCAGCACCATGCTGACCGCGACCAGCAGCAGGGTGGTGCCGAGGCCGGTGCCGACCCGGTCGGCCACGCTCTGCCCGGTCACCATGGAGTTGCCGAGGTCGCCCCGGAGCACCCCGGTCAGCCAGTCCCAGCAGCGCACCGGCAGCGGCTGGTCCAGGTGCAGCTGGTGCCGGACCGCGGCCCGCGCGGCGGCGGACGGGGCGCGGCTGCCGAACAGCACGTTCTCCGGGCTGCCGGGGGCGAGGTAGAGGCTTCCGAAGATCACCACGCTGGACAGCAGCAGCGTGGTCAGCAGCCCGCCGAGGCGGTTCAGCAGCAGCCGGCCCATCAGGGCGCACCCACGCTGGCGGCCCAGGCGTTGTCCATGTACGAGAAGGTCAGCGGGGCTCCGGTGACCGCCTTGTTCTGGAACAGCAGGGCGCGCGGCTGGACGATCGGGATCCAGGGCAGGTCCTGGTCGATGACCGCCTGCGCGGCGAGCACGTACTCGGCGCGCTTGGCGAGGTCGGCCGAGCCCTGCGCCTTGCTGAGGTCGTCCTCGACCAGGGCGTTGCTGTAGCCGTTGAAGTTCTGCGCGCCGCCCTTGGTCGCGTAGCTGATGTACATGTTGGCGGCCTCGGGGTACTCCATGTAGTTGATGGTGAGGAAGGAGTCGTAGGCGGCGCGGGCCTTGGGGTCGATGAACAGCGAGCCGTACTGCTGGTCCGGCAGGCCGACGATCTTCACCTTGAGGCCGATGGCGTCCCCGGTCTGCTGCAGCACCTGGGCCAGCTGGACCTCGGTCGGGATGCCGGCCGCGTAGCCGATGGTGACCTGCTTGCCGGTCGCCCCGGCCTGCTTGACCAGTTGCGCGGCGGCTGCCGTGTCGGGCTTCTTGACCAGTCCGGTGTAGGCCGCCTCGTAGGCGCTGCGGGCCGGGCTGGTCTCCCAGAAGCCGGGCCCGGCGACGGCGTAGAGCGGGTCGGCCGCGCCGCCGAACAGGGTGGTGGCGATGCCCTGGCGGTCGATCGCCATCGACAGCGCCCGGCGCACCCGGGCATCGGCGAAGCCGCCGGTGAATTTGGAGACGATCAGGTCGATGTTCTGGGTGGTGGAGCCCTCGGCGCCGACGTACAGCTTGCCGTTGGTGGCCTTGCGCAGCTGCGGCAGGGTGGCGCTGGGCAGGTCGAAGGCGCCCTGGAGGCTGCCCGAGGTGAGCGCGTTGGCGAGGGCCGAGGGGTCGCCGATGAACTTGAAGGTGATCTGCCCGGCCTTGGCGGCGCGGCTGGGGTCCCAGTAGTGGGGGTTGCGCTTCAGCACCATGGAGTTGGTGCCGTCGAAGGAGGCGATGGTGTAGGGCCCGGAGCACATCACCCCGGTCTCGGCGGTGCCGAACTTGTGGCCGGCCTGCTCCGCGAAGTCCTTCTCCACCACCGAGCCGCCGAGGATGCCGAGCAGGCCGACGAAGAGGTAGTCGTCCTTGCTGAAGGTGATGGTGACCTGCTCGGCGCCGGTGGCCTTGATCGAGCTGACGTCGTTGTAGGTGTCGGCGTAGTTGCTGGCCACGTCCGGGTCCTGGTTGCGCAGCAGGCTGTAGACCACGTCCGCGGTGGTGACCGGCTTGCCGTCGCTGAAGGTGGCCCGCGGGTCCAGGTCCAGCACCAGGTGCCGGGCGTCGGTCTGCTTCCAGGACTTCGCCAGACCGGGGCCCAGGCTGTAGTCGGCGCCGGTGCGCAGCAGCGACTCGCAGACATTGCCGAGGATGGTCTCCTCCGGGTAGTCGGCGGTGGTCAGCGGGTCCTCGGAGTACGGGGCCCGGTAGTCGCCGGACCAAGTGACCGAGGCCAGCGCCTTCCCTGGCGGGGTGGTGACCTGGGTGGTGCTGAAGTTGCTGGTGGGCGCGGCCTTGGCGGTGCGGGCCGCGCTGCTGCCGCAGCCGCTGACGGCGCTGACGGCCAGCAGCACGGCGGGCAGCAGCACGCCCAGGGTTCTCTTCTGCATCGGGGATGCCTCTCCTCGGAGCGGACGACAGGGGACGGTTCTGCTCATTCGGCCGTGTACACCGGCGCGCCCTCGACATAGGTGCGCAGCACCCGGGTCCCGCCGATGGCCATGGCGGGCCCGGCGAACGGGTCGCGGTCCAGCACGACCAGGTCGGCGTACTTGCCCGGCTGCACCGAGCCGGTGTCCGCGTCGAGGTGGTTCACCCGGGCGCTGCCGGCGGTGTAGGCGGTGAGGGCGGTGCCCAGGTCGATCCGCTGCTCGGGGCCGAGCACCCGCTCGTCGTCCTCCTCGGAGCGGCGGTTGACCGCCACATGGACGCCGAGCATCACGTCCGGGGTGCTGACGGACCAGTCGCTGCCCATGGCGAGCATCGCCCCGGCCCGGTGCAGCGAGCCGAACGGGTACTGCCAGCCGGCCCGGCGCTCGCCCAGGAAGGGGATGGTCAGCTCGTCCATCTGCGGCTCGTGGCAGGCCCAGAGCGGCTGCATGTTGGCGGTGGCGCCGAGCGCCCGGAAGCGCGGGATGTCGTCCGGGTGCACCACCTGAAGGTGGGCCAGGTGGTGCCGGTTGCCGCGGTTGCCGTTGCGGCGCAGCGCCTCCTCGACCGCGTCCAGCGCGGTGCGCACGGCGCGGTCGCCCAGGGCGTGGAAGTGCACCTGGAAGCCCGCGGCGTCGATCTCGCTGACATAGCCGCCGAGCTTCTCGGGGTCGATGAAGTCCAGCCCGGAACCGCCGCTGGAGCAGCCGCAGCCGTCGAGGTAGGGCTCCAGCATGGCGGCGGTGTGGTTCTCGGCCACGCCGTCGAGCATCATCTTGACGCTGCCGGCCCGGAACCGTCCGGCGCCGTCGTTCAGGGCCTCGGCCTCGGCCCGGCGGTCCAGGAACTCGGGCAGCTGTTCAAGGCCGCCCTCGCGGTCCCACCACTGGGCGGCGCGGACCCTGGCGGTGAGGCTGCCGTCGGCGGCCGCGGCCAGATAGGCGCCGTAGACGTCGCCGGGTCCGAAGGCGGTGCCGACGGCGGCGTCCTGCCAGCCGGTGATGCCGAAGCTGTGCAGGTACGCCTGGCCGGCCAGCAGCCCCTGGTAGTGCTCCTCGGCGCTGGGCGGCGGGACCTGACGGAGCACCAGCTCGGCCGCGCCCTCCTGGAGCATCCCGGTGGGGGTGCCGTCGGCGTCCCGCTCGATCCGGCCGTCGGCCGGGTCGGGGGTCGCGGCGGTGATCCCGGCGAGCTCCAGGGCCCGGCTGTTGACCCAGAGGCCGTGGCCGTCGCGGTTGGGCAGGGCGACCGGGCGGTCCGGGACCACGGCGTCCAGGGCGGCCCGGTGCGGGGTGCCGCCGGGGAACGCCTCCATGCTCCAGCCGCCGCCGGTGATCCAGGCGCGCTCGGGATGGGCGGCGGCGTAGCCGGCGACGGCCTCGGCGTACTCCCGGGCGGTCTCGAGGCCGTGCAGGTCGCAGCCGCGCAGCGTGGTCCCGGCCAGTACCGGGTGGACGTGGGCGTCCTGGAACCCGGGCAGCAGCAGCTTTCCGGCGAGGTCGACGACCTCGGTGTGCGCGCCGATCAGCGGCCTGACGTCGTGGTCCTCGCCGACGACGACGATGCGGCCGTCGCGGACGGCGACCGCACCGGCCCAGGAGCGGGCCGGGTCGACGGTGAAGACCGGGCCGCCGGTGAAGACGAGATCGGCGAAATGGTGGTCGCGGGGCACAGGCCCTCCGTACGGGGGAGATCGGGGAGGCCGGTCGGACTGGCCGGATGAGTGAGCATCACACTCGATGACAATGGCGATGTCAATGCCATTGACAGCAGCCGACGGGTTACGATCAGATCAATTCGCTGAGGTCGGTCTCGACCGCGTACGGGAGGAGCCGCGATGGCGGAGCAGGGGACGAGCACGGCCAGGCGACGCGTGGGGCTGACCCGCGAGGCGATCGTCGAGGCCGGCATCCGGCTCTGCTCGCCGGAGGGGGGCGGGGTGCTGACGTTCAGTCGGCTCGGCAAGGAGCTGGGCGCGGACCCCACCGCCGTCTACCGGCACTTCCGCGACAAGGACGAGCTGATCCTGGCCATGACCGACGTCCTGGTGCAGGAGTCGGCCGCGCTCGCCGCGGCGGAGGAGCTGGGCGCCGACCGCTGGCGGGACTCGCTCGCCGCCATCGCCCGCGCCGTCCGCACCGTCTATCTGCGGCACCCGGCGCTGGCGGTGCTGGCCGCGGTCAGGACCACCGCGAGCACCGCCGAGACCGCCAGCGTGGAGCGGATCATCGGAGTGCTGCACGGGGCCGGGCTGCCGGTGATCGAGGCCGCCGAGTGCTACCGGACGCTGCTCGACCTCACCCTGGCGATGACCCAGGCCTCGGCCTCGTTCATGGTGCTCGACGCGGAGGCGCAGGCCAAGGACGACGCGGCCTGGTCGGTCAGGTACGGACTGCTGCCCGAGGACCGCTTCCCGCTGCTGCACCGGAGCGCGCCCCGGCTGACCGAGCTGTTCCGCGACGACGCCAAGGTGTTCGAACTGGTGCTGGACACCTTCCTGGACGGGGTCGCGCTGAAGATCGAACGGGCCTCAGCGGTCGACTGACCGTTCCTCCGACTGCCGCTGTGCCGCCTGCTCCTCCTCGTCGGCCCACAGCTCGTGCTCGCGCCGGGCCCAGTTCCGGGAGACCCGTCCGGTCCGCATGCCGTGCCGGGCCTCCGGGTCCTTCATCGCCATCCGGATGTGCCCGATCACCAGCACCCCGACGATCAGCGCCAGCCAGTCGTGGACGAAGGTCGACCCGGTGCGCCAGCTCAGCGAGGTGAGGTTCGGGAACCACATCACCAGGCCGGTGCCCATCATCACCAGGGTGGCCCCGGCGATCACCGCCGCGTAGAGCTTCTGCCCGGCGTTGAACTTCCCGGCCGCCCCGGCGGCCCTGGTCCCCCAGCGCATGGCGCGCCAGGCCCAGCCCTTGTCCTGCGGGCCGAAGCGGTTCAGCCGGCGCAGGTCGGCGCGCAGCGAACGGAAGAAGATCCCGGCCACCAGCGGCACCGGCAGCACGATCCCGGCCCACTCGTGCACCGTCACCAGCAGCCTGCGCCGGCCCACCAGCTCGGCCAGGAACGGCAGGTACAGAAAGGCCGCGGTGACGATGGCGACCATCATCAGGGTGGAGGTGGTCCGGTGCACCCAGCGCTCGGCGGTGCCGAAGCGGACCAGCTCGGCCGGCGGCTCAGCCGGAGGTCGGGTCATCGTTGCGTCCGTTGGACCGGCCGACCCATGCTTCGACGTCATAGCCGTAGTGCTCCCAGTAGCCGGGCATGACCCGGTCGGTGACGGTGATCCCGGACAGCCACTTGGCCGACTTGTAGAAGTACATCGGCGCCGCGTACAGCCGCACCGGTCCGCCGTGCGCGTCGGTGACCGGGGACCCGTTCATCTGGTGCGCCACCATCATGTCCGGACGCCGGGCCTCGGCCAGGGTCAGGCTCTCGCTGTAGACCCCGTCGAAGCAGGTGAAGCGGATCGCCTTGCCCTCCGGCTTCACCCCGGCCGCGTCCAGCAGCCGCGACAGCAGCACCCCGGTGAACTCGGTCTTCGGCACCCGCCACCCGGTCACGCACTGCACGTCCTTGACCAGCTTGGTCTGCGGCAGCGCCAGCAGGTCCGCCAGCGAGTAGGTGGCCGGCTTGTCGACCAGGCCGTCCACGGTCAGCTTGTAGTCGGCGGCGCTGCGGTGCGGGATGGAGTCGGAGACGGAGTAGAAGCGGAAGCCCCCGCCGCCCGGCAGCAGCCCGGTCAGACCGGTGGGGTCCTTGCTGCTCACCGTGGCCAGGGCGCCGTCGAGACCATTCTGGATCTTCGCCCCGAAGGCCACGCCCACCGCGCCCAGCGCGGCAACGCCGAGCACGACCCTCCGCCCCACCGGCTTGCCGGCCGCCGTCCCGTCCCTGTCCATACCCCGATTGCACCACCCGACAGGGGCAATGGCCAGGAAAGACGGTTACCTGTCAGCATTCGGTAATGACTTCGGGGGCGGGTTCAGAGCAGGGTCGCCCTGAGCAGGTCCGCGATCCAGCCCCGGTACTCCTCCGGCGCCCAGCCCCGGTCCTGGGTGAGCCGGGCGAAGAGCTGGGGCGCGGTCAGCGCCCAGCAGGCGTCGGCGGCGCGGGCTGGGTCGAGCCCGGGGCGCAGCAGGCCCTCGGCCTCCAGGTGCGCGACGAAGGCCCGCAGCCCGGCCAGGCGTTCCTGCTCGGTGGCCGTCCTGACCTCGGCGAGCTCCGGATCGGCCGCGGCGAGCACGGCGAGCAGCCCGCCCAGCCGCTGGTGCAGGTCGCAGACGAAGGCGGCGTACAGCGCGAGCTTGCGCTCCGGGTCGGCGGTGGCCAGCACCTGCCGCATCGCCGGGCGGCGGCCGATCGGCAGCTGGTCGTGGTCGCCGGCCAGGGCGACGTCGTAGACCGTCTTCATCAGCTGCTGCTTGCCGCCGAACGCCTTGTAGACCATCTCGGCGGAGACCCCGGCCCTGGCCGCCACGGCACGGATGGTCGTCGCCTGGTAGCCGTCCCGCTCCAGCAGCTCCCGGCAGGCGCGGACCACGGCCTCGCGGTTGCGCTCGGCGGCGGCACGGCGTCCGGAGGTGTCGTACGGACGGGTCGAGGGAGGCACCGGACCACTCTACCGAGTCCGCCGATCAAGCTCGATCGTGTACTGCTAACTTCCCCCCCATGCGCATACAACTGCCCCACAGGAAAGCGGTGGCGGGGGTCACCGCCCTGCTCGCCGCCTTCGCGGCCGGCCTGCTCGGCGCGGCTCCGGCCCACGCCGCGGCGGCCTTCAGCTCCATCGACGCCAGCCAGTTCCAGCTCGACCCCGGCACCAGCTTCAGTACCGACAAGGCCGCGATCGCCGCGGTCGAGGCCACCGGCGCGGTCACCGTCCAGAATGCCAACCAGGTGCTCACCACCGGTGGCCACACCGGCTCGGTCGGCCTCTGCCACGGCACCGGCCTGGCCGCGAGCCTCAGCCCCAGCGGCTTCTGCTGGGACCAGGCGGACGACGTCTCCGACTCCTACACCACCGCCGGCGGCTGGACCCCGCAGGGCATCACCGGCTCCTACGACGCGCAGCCCAACGGCCTCTGGAGCGACGGCAGCGGCTCCCACACCGCCTTCATCGCCTCCTGGCACTTCGACGAGAAGATGGGGACCGCGAACGCCGTCGCCAATGAGTTCGCCAGGATCACCCTGGTCAACGCCGACAACAACAAGATCAACTACAACCACCTGCTGCTGGTCCAGCCCACCGTGGACGCCTCGGGCCACGCGGACTTCCACGCCACCCCGGCCACCCACGCGGACGGTGTGGTCTGGTACGGCAACACCGTCTTCGTCGCCAACGGCCGCTGGCTGCAGGTCTACTCGCTGCAGCACATCTGGAAGATGAACTCGCTGCAGGCCACCGTCGGCATCACCGGGAGCAGTTCCTCGGCCCGCTACAGCAACTACGCGCTGCCGCTGGTCGGTTTGTACCGCACCACCGCCTCGGACACCACCGGCTGCAACTCGACCACCGGGACCGGCGTCTGCCTGAACTCGCTCAGCCTGGACCGCAGCGGCGCGGACGGCCTGGTCTCGGCCGAGTTCTACAACAACCCGACCGCGGGCGGCAGCAGCGCGGGCGGCCGGGTCATCCGCTGGCCGCTCAACTACCTGACGGCGCTGCCGTCCACGGACACCCCGGACGTCCAGGGCGCCGGAATCACCCACGCCGGAGAGGCCTTCGTGTCCCCGATCTGGCACATGCAGGGCGCGGCCACCGACGGCACCAACTGGTACATCGCCGGGGACTGCCCGAGCGGGGTCGGCGGCGGGTCCAACGACACCGGGGGCCAGCCCTACTCCTGCATCCACAAGGCGCTGCCCAACACCGCCCCGCATGTGCTGACCACCTCGCCGGTGTACACCGAGAACCTCGGGTACTCCCCGTCCAGCGGACGGCTGTGGGGCATCAACGAGCGGATCAACAGCACCACCGGGATCCGGGTGGTCTTCTCCATCAACACCTGACCGACCTGGAACGCGCGGCCCGGGGCGATGCATACCCCGGGCCGCCGTACCCCCGCCGCCTACGCGTACAGCGGCACGCCCGCGCGGACCAGGCGCCAGCCCGGGTTCGCCGCGAAGTCGGCCGGGTTGATCTCGCCCTTGGCCTGCACCCAGGCGATCATGGTGTTGCGGATCTCGTCCGAACTGGTCCAGATCTGCGTCGCCGTGGCCACGTGCGGGAAGTTGCCGCCGCCGCTGGCCCGGTAGTTGTTGATCGCCAGCACGAACTGCCCGGCCGGGTCGATCGCCGCGCCCTGGAAGGACAGGTTGACGATCCGGGAGCCCACCGGCTGGGAGACGTCGATGTCGTAGGAGACCCCGTACACCTCGTCGTAGTTGTAGTCGGGCAGGTTGTTGGCGTTGGTGAGGGTGGCCTCGTTGATCGGCGCGCCCACCGCGAGGGTGTTGTAGTACTCGGCCGAGAACTCCAGGTAGTCCTTGATCTGGGCGCCGGTGAGGACCACCGCGGCCAGGGTGTTCTCGTAGATGTAGAGCCCCGCCGCGTCCCGCAGCCGGACCTGTCCTGACGGGATGTCGGCGGTCCGGTTGAACGGCGCGGCCTGCGCCAGCACCGGCAGGTCGGCGTAGGCGGTGCCGGCCAGGCCGGCCTTCACCGTGTCCGCCTGGACCTTGCCGATCAGGTCGACGATCGGCACGTTCTGGAACGGGGCTCGGGCGATCGACAGTTCGGTGGTCGAGGTGCCGATGACCTGGTTGACATAGGCGACGACGGCCGCGTGCTCCTTCGCCAGCAGCGCGACCACCTCGGGGTCCTCGGCCACGGTGTTGGAGTTGAGCACCTTGGAGGTGACCGAGGTGACCTCCCAGCTGCCGTGCACCAGCTCGACCTCGAAGTCGAAGCGGCTGATCCGCATGCCCCACTTCAGCGGCTCGGACAGCACCACGGTCTTGCCGGTCTTGGTGTTGGTGATCAGGCGCTGGTCCACCTCCACATGGGTGTGGCCGACCAGCACCGCGTCGATGCCGGGCACATTGGCGGCCATCTCGCCGGCCGCGTCCTCGGGCCAGGGCAGCTGGTCGCCGTAGGAGGTGGGCTCGTCGATCCCGGTGTGGGCGGTGACCATGACGATGTCGGCGCCGGCGCTGCGCACCTTGGGCACGAACACCGCCGCCTGCTCGGCCACCCCGGGGAAGGTCATCTGCCCGGACACATTGGCCTTGTCCCAGATGGCGATGCCGGGGTTGGTCAGGCCGAGGATGCCGACCCTGATGTCGGGCTGGTGCGGCACCCGGATCCGCTTGATGATGTACGGTGCGAAGGCGGGCTTGGAGGTCTTGCTGTCGATGGCGTTGGCCGCCAGCAGCGGGAAGTCGCACTGCTTCTCGAAGGCCCGCAGCAGCGGGATGCCGTAGTTGAACTCATGGTTGCCCAGGGCCGCCGCGTCGTAGCCGATGTGGTTCATGGCCAGCGCCATCGGGTGCTTGGGCGCCTTGTGGTGGCCGACGTCGATCGGCTCGACCCGGGCGAAGTAGTAGCTGAGCTGGGTGCCCTGGATCATGTCGCCGGCGTCGATCAGCAGGCTGCGGCCGTGCCCGATCTCCTCGCGCAGCTGGGTGACCAGGGTGGAGATCTTCGCCAGGCCGACGTCGTTGTGCGCCGCGTCGTCGTACTCGTGGTCGCTGAAGTAGTCCCAGTTCAGGCAGTTGCCGTGGACGTCCGTGGTGCCGAGCACACTGAAGCTGTACGTCGGGTTCGGCTTGGGGTGCCGGTCGGGGTGCTGCTTCGACGCCGCCTCGGCGGTGCCTCCGGCGGCGGAGGCGGCGACGGCGGTTCCGGCCGCCACGGCGGCGGAGCGGGCGACGAAGTCACGGCGGTTCAGGGGCACAGGTTCTCCATGCGGCAGGAAGGTCGGACAGGGAATTGGACGCGCGTAGATGGACGCGCGTAGAAGTCTGTACCTGACAAGGCGTCCGGCGCCAGACCCCCGGGGTTGCCGTCAGGTTTCCGCTGCTCGAAGGACGGGCGTCGCAGCGATGGACCCCGCCCGCCGCCGAACCAGGCAAGATGGTGCTGTGACCTTGACTGATCTGATCCCCGCCGACCCCCAGCCCGACGACCTGTTCACCGCGTTCGCGGGCTGGGCGGAGGAGCGCGGGATCACCCTCTACCCGGCGCAGGAGGAGGCGCTGATCGAGATCGTCTCCGGGTCCAACGTCATCCTGAACACCCCCACCGGGTCGGGGAAGAGCCTGGTCGCGGCGGGTGCGCACTTCGCCGCGCTGGCCCGCGGCGAGCGCACCTTCTACACCGCGCCGATCAAGGCGCTGGTCTCGGAGAAGTTCTTCGACCTGGTGAAGATGTTCGGCACCAAGAACGTCGGCATGATGACCGGCGACGCCAGCGTCAACCCGATGGCGCCGATCATCTGCTGCACCGCGGAGGTGCTGGCCAGCATCGCGCTGCGGGACGGCGCCCAGGCCGACGTCGGCCAGGTGGTCATGGACGAGTTCCACTTCTACGCCGAACCGGACCGCGGCTGGGCCTGGCAGGTGCCGCTGATCGAGCTGCCGCAGGCGCAGTTCCTGCTGATGTCGGCCACCCTCGGCGACGTCCGCCGGTTCGAGGCCGACCTCAAGCGCCGCACCGGCCGCCCGACCACCACCGTCAGCTCGGTCACCCGCCCGGTCCCGCTGTTCTACGAGTACCAGCGCACGCCCATCCACGACACCCTGGAGCAGCTGCTCTCCACCGGCCAGGCCCCGGTCTACGTGGTGCACTTCACCCAGGCCGCGGCCGTGGAGCGGGCCCAGGCGCTGATGAGCATCAATATGTGCTCCAAGGCGGAGAAGGACGCCATCGCCTCACTGATCGGCCACTTCCGCTTCACCACCAAGTTCGGCCGCAACCTCTCCCGCTTCGTCCGGCACGGCATCGGGGTGCACCACGCCGGGATGCTGCCCAAGTACCGCCGCCTGGTGGAGCGGCTGGCCCAGGCCGGGCTGCTCAAGGTCATCTGCGGCACCGACACCCTGGGCGTCGGCGTCAACGTGCCGATCCGCACCGTGCTGTTCACCGCGCTGTCCAAGTACGACGGGCAGCGGGTGCGGCTGCTGCGGGCCCGGGAGTTCCACCAGATCGCCGGACGCGCCGGCCGGGCCGGCTTCGACACCGTGGGCACCGTGGTCGCGCAGGCCCCGGAGCATGTCACCGAGAACGACAAGGCCCTGGCCAAGGCCGGTGACGACCCCAAGAAGAAGCGCAAGGTGGTCCGCAAGAAGGCCCCCGACGGCTTCATCTCCTGGGGCGAGGAGACCTTCACCAAGCTGATCGACGCCCAGCCCGAACCGCTGGTCTCCAAGTTCCGGGTCAGCCATCTGATGCTGCTCTCGGTGATCAACCGTCCGGGCAACGCCTTCGAGGCGATGCGGCACCTGCTGCTGGACAACGACGACGACCCGAAGGCCCGCCGCCGCCACATCGGCGAGGCCATCGCCATCTACCGCTCGCTGCTGGCCGGCGGCGTGATCGAGCGGCTGGACACCCCGGACGAGACCGGCCGGATCGTCCGGCTCACCGTGGACCTGCAGTCCGACTTCTCGCTGACCCAGCCGCTGTCCACCTTCGCCCTGGCCGCCTTCGAGCTGCTGGACGTGGAGTCCCCGTCCTACGCGCTGGACGTGCTCAGCGTGGTCGAGGCCACCCTGGACGACCCGCGGCAGATCGTCGGCGCCCAGGAGAACAAGGCCCGCGGCGAGGCCATCGGCGAGATGAAGCGGGACGGCGTCGAGTACGAGGAGCGGATGGAGCGGCTGCAGGAGATCACCTACCCCAAGCCGCTGGAGGAGCTGCTCGGCCACGCCTACGAGGTCTACCGGCAGGTGCACCCCTGGATCGGCGACCACCCGCTGCGCCCCAAGTCCATCGCCCGCGACCTCTACGAGCGCGCGATGACCTTCACCGAGTACGTCGGCTTCTACGAGCTGGCCCGCACCGAGGGCCTGGTGCTGCGCTACCTGGCCGGCGCCTACAAGGCGCTGGAGCACACCATCCCGGACGACCTCAAGTCCGAGGACCTGCGCGACCTGATCTCCTGGCTCGGCGAGCTGGTCCGCCAGGTCGACTCCAGCCTGCTGGACGAG
This sequence comes from Streptacidiphilus alkalitolerans, assembly GCF_042511045.1. NCBI lineage: Bacteria > Bacillati > Actinomycetota > Actinomycetes > Kitasatosporales > Streptomycetaceae > Streptacidiphilus > Streptacidiphilus alkalitolerans. Next base: position 17,140 of record NZ_JBHEZX010000012.1, on the reverse strand, counting down.
TGGGAGAAGCTGGCCAACCCCGAGGACGAGGTCGAGGCCGCCCAGTCGCTGGACGAGAAGATCACCCCGGTCACCGCCAATGTCCGGGCCTTCCGGGTGCTGGTCCGCAACGCCATGTTCCGCCGGGTCGAACTCGCGGCGCTGGAACGGTACTTCGACCTCGGCGAGCTGGACGCCGAGGACGGCGGCTGGGACCAGGAGAAGTGGGCCGAGGCCATGGACGGCTACTGGGACGAGCACGACGACCTGGGCACCGGACCGGACGCCCGCGGGCCGAAGATGCTGATCATCGACGACGAGTCGATCCAGGGCGCCTGGCTGGTCCGGCAGGTCTTCGACGACCCGGCCGGCGACCACGACTGGGGCATCAGCGCCGAGGTCGACCTCGCCTCCTCCGACGAGGAGGGCCGCGCGGTGCTCCGGGTCACCGGCGTCGACCGGATGTGACCGTCCTTCAGGGACGCCGCCCCGTCAGGGGCGGCGCAGCAGGACCAGCCCGTCCCGGTCGGACTCGGTGCGGTAGCCCAGCGCGCGGTACTGGGCCAGCAGCCGTTCGGTGTCGGCGATGGCGCAGGGGACCTTGACGCTGGGGTCGGCGAGGTCGGCGACCACCCACTGCGGACGGGTCAGCGTCGGGCCCTGCGGCTGGCAGACCAGGCTGACCGTGTCCCTGTGCACCAGCTGGGCCGAGAGGTGGTTGGAGGCGGCCACGGTCGCGCCGTCGGGTATCCGGGCCAGCAGCCGCTTGGCCTCGGCGGTGCGCGGGGTGGTGCTCCAGGCCGCCGGCATCACCACCTCGTGCAGCGGGTACAGCGGGACGGTGACGGCGGTGACCAGGGCGCCCAGCGCCAGCGCCCGACGGTGCGTCAGCCGGGGCAGCCGCCGCGGGGCCCGGCCCAGCGCGTCCACCGCCGCGGCGAAGACCAGCGGCATCAGCACCGCGCTGTAGTGGTAGCTGACCCCCCAGTAGTGCGGGTTGTCGGACAGCAGCCGCCAGGCCAGGGTCGGCAGGCAGAGCAGGGCGAGCGGGGAACGCAGGCAGAGGAAGCCGGTGGGCGCGGCCAGCAGGAACAGCAGCAGCCACTTCACCGGCGGCCAGCCCACATGCAGCACGGCGTGCGTCAGGCCGCCGCCGGCGGCGGTGCCCGAGCCGGCGCCGCCGGGCAGCTGGTTCCAGTAGTCGAAGCCGCCGTGCTGGTTCACGGCCGGCAGCAGTACCAGCACCTCGACCGCGGTGCCGGCCAGGCCCAGGGCGGCGAGCCCCAACCCCAGGTACCGGACCTTGCGCCGTCCCCGCGGGCCCCAGCCGCCCTGCCAGGCCATGTAGCCGCCGATCGCGGCGACGGTCAGCCCCTGGTCCTCCTTGACCAGCAGCAGCGGCAGCGCCCAGAGCGTGGCAGCACGCCAGCGGCGGTGACCGAGAGCAGTGCTCGCAAACGCGAGCAGTGGTACCGCGAAGGCGATCTCATGGAAGTCGTCGGAGACCGCCTTGACGATCCCCCAGGAGGCCCCGACCGCGCAGCCGACCAGCAGCGCCGTCCTCGGACCGCGCACCTCGTACGCCCAGCGGGTCAGCGGGACCACGGCCAGGGCCATCAGCGCCGCCTGCGCCACCAGCAGGGTGACCGGCGAGGGGAACACCCGGTAGAACGGTGCGAGCAGCACCAGGATCGGGTGGAAGTGGTCGCCGAGCAGGTTGTAGCCGGGACCCTTGAGCGCCACGATCGGCGCCCGCCCGTGCGCGTAGGCGCGCACCGCCTGCTCGAAGATACCGAGGTCGTAGCCCTGGCTGATCAGCCGCCGGTAGCGGCTGATCGACACGCAGCAGTAGAGCGCGAAGAACGCCGCGGCAAGGGCCCAGGCCAGTCGGTTGGGCGGGATGCGGCGGCGGACGGGTATCGACTCGGACGTGGCGGGTCGTAGGTCGAGCAAGGCTCAGCACTCTTTCGGTATGCGAAGTGCACAGACTGCTGTACGCCTGCCCCATCGTCAAACAGTTGCCCGACAGGGTGACCGGACCGGCGCTGTCAAGTCCGGTCGTACACGACTTCTCGGCACGCCCTGGAACCGCGCCCCACCTGGCTCTCGTACTCTCATAGAGGCACGCCCCCACCCGTAGATTGCAGAGGTCACCGCGTTGATCCGTGTGGTCATCGTCGACGACGAGACGCTCGTCCGGTCCGGCCTGAGCCTGATCGTCGGTTCGGCCCCCGACATCGAGGTCGTCGCCACCTGCTCCGGCGGCGAGGCCGTGGACACCGTCGGCAAGTACGCACCGCAGGTGGTCCTGCTGGACATCCGGATGCCGGACGTGGACGGCATCACCGTGCTGCGCTCGCTGCGGGCCCTGCCGCAGCCGCCGACCGTGGCGATGCTGACCACCTTCGACACCGACGAGTACATCGGCACCGCGCTGCGCGGCGGGGCGGCCGGCTTCCTGCTCAAGGACACCGACCCGGAGCAGCTGGTGCACGCGGTCCGGGTGCTGGCCGCCGGCGGCCGGATGCTCTCCCCCGCCGTGACCGACATCGTCATCTCCGGCTATCTGGAGGCGGGCCCCGACCGGCAGACCGCCGACCGGCTGCGCACCATGACCACCCGGGAGCTGGACGTGCTCACCCTGCTCGGCGAGGGCCTGTCCAACGCCGAGATCGCCGGACGGCTGTTCCTCAGCACCGGCACGGTGAAGGACCACATCAGCGCGATCCTGGCGAAGCTCGGCACCTCCAACCGGGTCCAGGCCGCGGTCTTCGCGCACCAGGCCGGCCTGCTCGACGGCGGAGACCCGGCTCCGTGAACCAGCCCCGGCCGCCGTCCCAGGCCCAGCCGCCGTCCCCGCGCTGGTACCTGAACCGCTGGCTGCTGCTGTCGCTCCCGGTGCTGCTGGCCGCGGCCGACGCGCTGCTCGCCAACGACCTGGGCTCCCCGCTGCAGATGTCCACCTCGCTGCTGGCCGCCGCGGTGCTGCTGTTCCGCAACCGCTGGCCGGTGCCGGTGCTGCTGCTCACCCTCCCCGGGCTGCAGCTCAGCTACATCTGGCTGGCGCCGATCCTCGCCCTCTACACGGTCGCCACCACCGAGCGCCGACGCCCGGTGGTGGCCGGCAGCGCGCTGCTGCTCGCCCTGGCCCAGTTCCTGCCCTGGCCCTACGGCAGCGCGATGGACTGGGACCGGACCACCGTGCTGGCCGCGATGTACTCGCTGATGACGGCCGGCGCACCGGTCGTCCTCGGCCTGCTGGTGCAGACCCGGCGCGAGCTCGCGGTGCGGCTGGAAGAGCTGACCCGGGGTCAGGAGCGGGAGCAGCGGCTGCTGGCCCAGAACGTGCTGTCCACCGAACGGGCCCGGCTGGCCCGGGAGATGCACGATGTGGTGTCGCACCAGGTCAGCCTGATCTCGATCCAGGCCGGGGCGCTGCAGGTGTGCTCGGACGACCCGGCGGCCACCGCCGAGGGTGCCCGGACGATCCGTCAGCTGGCGGTGCGGACCCTGGAGGAGCTGCGGCAGATGGTCGGCGTACTGCGCGCCGCCGGGGGCGACGGGCGGGAGCTGACACCGCAGCCGACCCTGGCCGACCTGCCCCGACTGGTCGCCGGCAGCGGCCTGGACGCGCGCCTCGACGCCGATTTCGGCCCCCGGCGGCACTGGCCAGAACCGGTGGAACGGGCCGCCTACCGCACGGTCCAGGAGGCGCTGACCAACATCCGCAAGTACGCGCCGGGGTCCTCGGTGGCGGTACGGCTGCGGGCCGGCGGCGGGCTGCTGCACGTGGAGGTCCGCAACGGCCCGGCCGCGCCGGGGGCCGAGCCGCTGCTGCTGCCCAGCGGCGGCCACGGCCTGGTCGGCCTGCGGGAGCGGGCCCAGCAGCTGGGCGGCACCCTGGACACCCGGCCCACCGCGGACGGCGGCTACCTGGTCAGCGCCGCCCTCCCGCTGGCCGCCCCGCTCCCCCAGTCCCGGACCGAGGCTTAGGCGGCCCGCTCCAGCACCGGCTCCTGCGCCTCCACCGCCGCGCCGCGCCTGCGGCCACGGAGCAGCGAGGGCAGCCGCGGGGCCGCGATGAAGCCCTCGGCGCACGCGTTGACCAGCGCGATCCTGGGCAGGTCACGGCTGCGCTCGAACAGCAGGTAGCGGGGCTCCCACTGCGGGCGGTACTTGGCGTTGGCCCGGTACAGCGACTCGATCTGCCACCAGCGCGAGAAGAACATCAGCACCGAGCGCCAGGCCCGCAGGAACGGCCCGGCCCCCAGCCGGGACCCGCGCTCGAAGACCGCGCGGAACACCGCGAAGTTGAGCGACACCCGCTCGATGCCCAGCTGCGCGGCACCCTGCAGCAGCTCGATGACCATGAACTCCAGCAGGCCGTTGTCGGACTCCCGGTCCCGGCGCATCAGGTCCAGCGAGAGCCCGTGCTCGCCCCAGGGGACAAAACTGAGCAGCGCCCGCAGCTCGCCCTGGCCGTCCCGGCACTCCAGCATCACGCAGCGGCCGTCCGCGGGATCGCCGAGCCGTCCCAGCGCCATCGAGAAGCCGCGCTCGGTCTGCCCGTCGCGCCACTGGTCGGCCCGGCGGACCAGGGTCTCCATCTCCTTGTCGGCGATGTCGCCGTGCCGGCGGAGCATCACCGTGTAGCCGGCCCGGCGCACCTTGTTGTGCGCCTGGCGCACCCCGCGCATCGCGCGCCCCTCTAGCGTGAACTCGTCCACCTCGACGATCGCCTCGTCCCCCAGTTCGAGGGCGTCGAGGCCGTGCCGGGCGTAGACGGTGCCGCCCTCCTCGCTGGCTCCGGTGACGGCGGGGACCCAGGCGTGCTCACGGGCCTGCTCCAGCCAGCGTTCGATCGCGCCGGGCCAGGCCTCCACGTCCCCGATCGGGTCGCCCGAGGCGAGCGACACCCCGCCGAGCACCCGGTAGGTGACCGCGGCCTTGCCGGACGGGGAGAAGACCACCGACTTGTCGCGGCGCAGCGCGAAGTAGCCCAGCGAGTCCCGGGCGCCGTGCCGCTCCAGCAGGGCCCGCAGCCGGGTCTCGTCCTCGTCGCCCAGGAACTCCTTGCCCCGGCAGGCCCGGAACAGCGCGAACAGGACCAGCAGCAGCAGTCCCACGCTGAGCACGTTGATCGACACGTCCACCCAGCGCGGCACCGCCACGTCCAGTTCGCGGGGGCCGGTGAAGCCCAGGCTGACCACGCGCAGCAGCACGTAGTGGATCCGGTCGCCGAGCGAGGCCCCGGTCGCGGTGTTGGTCGCGCCCACCAGCAGCAGTCCGGCGAGCAGGGTCAGCAGACCGCCGCCGAGCAGCGCGCCCAGCGCCAGTCGCGGGTTGGACGGGTCGCCCTTGGCCCGGAACTCCTTCCGGCCGACCAGCAGCGCGACCAGCAGCAGCACCGCGACCCCGGCGCTGACCCAGTTGAAGGGGTGCGACCTGGCCTGCGGGTGCATCGTCATGGCCCGGACCTGGTCCGCCAGCAGCAGGGTGCTCAGCACCGTGTTGGCGATCCAGGCCGCACGCTTGCGCCGGTTCATCATCACGGCCATGACCAGCGCGAACAGCCCCGAGGCAAAGCCCGCCGTGAGCAGGTACGGGGTGTAGAGGTCACCGGTGTTGTGGTGCCGCATCTGGTCGCGCAGCGAGACGGACACCGCCCCGAGCAGATTGAGACAGGAGACCACCCGCAGGTACCAGACGACTGCGCGGGCACTGAGATGCTGCACACGGGGCGCGGCTGCGGCTTGAGACATCTGCTGAGACTCCGTGGGACCGACACGAGAAGAGAGGGGCGGCCGGCGGCGCGCGGGTGGGCGCGTTCCTACCAGCTCATTCAGCATGCGGGCGGAAGCCGGGCCCCGGCGTCCGCCCAGGGTCGTGGCCGTCCCCCGCCGATCGGCGGGAATCGGGTCACCCGGACGTCTTCCGGGGCGGAAAAGGGAACCGCGCGGCCGTCGTTTCCGTCGCCGCGCGGCTCCGTACCCGTCCGGTTCAGACGTGCCTGTGCTCAGACGTGCGCGGGCGTCGCCGTCGAACCGGGGGTGCGGGTGGGCGTCGTCCCGCCGGTGTAGTCGCGCCAGTCGGTCGGCCTGCTGCCCACGTCCAGGGTGCGCAGCTTCGCCAGCACCGCCGGGTCCTGCACCTCCAGCCACTCCACCAGCTGACGGAACGACACCAGCCGGACGTCGGGCTGCTCCGCGATCTCGCGCAGCGCCTGCTCGACCGACTTCATGTAGATGCCGCCGTTCCAGCTCTCGAAGTGGTTGCCGATGAAGTACGGCGCCCGGTTGGTGCTGTACGCGCGGTGGAACCCGGCCATGTACGACTCGTACGACTGCCGCTGCCAGTACGGGCGGGTCGCCGGATCGCCGTTGATGTTGGCGTTGGACTGGTTCGCCAGCATGTTGTAGTCCATCGACAGCACCTGGAAGCTGTGCCCGGGGAAGGGGATCGACTGCAGCGGGAACTCCCACAGCCCGCCCCGCTTGCCCGGCCAGACCTGGTTGCCGCCCGGCGAGCTGGCGTCGTACTTCCACCCCAGCGCCTTGGCCGTGGGCAGCAGGTTGTCCCGGCCCAGCAGGCACGGGGTACGGCCGCCGATCAGCTCCTTGGTGTAGTCGAACGGCAGCGGCGGCAGATCGGTGAAGCCGGTGTTGGTGCGCCACTTGGTGACGAAGCCGACGGCCTGCTCGATCTCGCTGCGCCAGTCCGCCGAGGACCAGGTGCCCACGCCGTTGCTCGGGCTGCAGAAGTGGCCGTTGAAGTGGGTGCCGATCTCATGGCCCTCCAGCCAGGCCGGACCGACCTGCTGCAGGGTCCACCGGATGTGCTCGTCGGTGAGGTAGCCGATGTCGGAGGCCCCGGGGCGGTGGCCCGGCGGCCGGTAGATCGTCTGCTTGCTCTCCGGGAGGAGGTAGATGCCGGACAGGAAGAAGGTCATCGTCGCCTTCGTCTCCTGCGCCACCTTCCGGTAGTGCGAGAACAGCTGCTTCTTGTCCTCGCCGGCGCCGTCCCAGGAGAACACCACGAACTGCGGCGGACGCTGCCCGGGGGCGAGCCGCTCCGGCACCGGCTGGTTCGGCTGCGCCCCGGTGTCGGAGGTCGAGCCGTCACCGATCAGCCGCGCCCCCGCGGTCGGTGACGCGCTCGCGGACGAGGAGCCGCGGGGCGTGCCCTTCCCGGTACGGGCGTCCCCGGAGGACCCCTTCCCGGGATCCGATCCGTCCGCGCAGCCGGTCACCCCCATGGCAGTGGCGGCGGCGACCGCACCGCCTGCGGCGAGTACGTTCCTGCGGGACATTGCGCCCATGGGGTGTCTCCCGACGTTCGACTGGTACATCTGTACTGATACTGGGACGAGCAAACCGCTCCCTCGGTTTCGCCCCTCACAGTACGCACATAGACTGCGCGTCCCGGACAAGCGGGACACTTCATGTGATCTTTCATATCCGCAGCCGCCCGGGTCCGCACCTCGCCGCGCAGCGGATCGCCCCCCGAACGAGTGACCCCCTACGCTGCAGCCATGACTGACTGGGCGACAGTTTCCAATCTGGCCACGGCCTCCGGCACGCTGGTGCTCGCCGCCGCCACCTTCTCCTCGATCCGCTCGGCGAGCCGGTCCGCGCAGGCCGCGGAGCGTGCGGTCCAGGCCGCGCTGCGTCCGCTGCTGATCTCCTCACGGCTGGAGGCACCCGATCAGAAGCTGATCTGGCAGGACGGCCACTGGACCCACCTCGCCGGCAGCACCGGATACCTCCACCTGGAGGACGGCGCGCTCTACCTGGCGGCCTCGCTGCGCAACGTCGGACCCGGCCTCGGTGTCATCCACGGCTGGCGTGTCGGCGAGCGCCCGCAGTACGCGGAGCACAGCCATCCCCCGGTGGACGACTTCCACCGGCAGGGCCGCGACCTCTACATAGCCCCGGGCGACACCAGCTTCTGGCACGCCGCGATCCGCGAGGCCGACCACCCGGACCACGCGGTGCTGCTGCAGCAGATGAAGGAGCGCGACCGGATCAACATCGACCTGCTGTACGGCGACCACGAGGGCGGGCAGCTCACCATCAGCCGCTTCGCGATGATCGCCAGGGGCGACGACAGCAGGACCTGGTTCTGCCAGGTCGTCCGGCACTGGAACGTCGACCGTCCGGATCCGCGCTGAACCCGGAGGTCCGTGAGGTGTCCGCCGCTAGGGTCAGGGTCATGAGCGACATCCGCATACTCCACCAGCGTGCCCTGACGGTCACTCAGTCCCTGGTGGACCAGATCGATCCAGCACAGCTCGACCTGCCCACCCCCTGCGCGGCCTGGACCCTCGGCCAGCTGCTGGCCCATATGACCGGCCAGAACCACGGCTTCGCCGCAGCCGCCCGGGGCGAGTCCGAGGACCTGGCCATCTGGGACGACCGCCCGGTCGGCGAGGACCCGGCCGGAATCTTCGCCGCCTCGGCCGACGACCTGGTCGCGGCGTTCGCCGAAGAGGGGGCGCTGCAGCGCACGCTCTGGCTGCCGGAGATCCACCCGCGCTTCCGCTTCCCCGCGGTACAGGCCCTCGGCTTCCAGTTCATCGACACCGTGGTCCACGCCTGGGACGTCGCGGCGGCCATCGGCGCACCGGTGGCCTTCGACCAGGAGCTGCTGGACGCCGCACTCCCGATCGCCGAGTCCGTCCCGGACGGGGAGAACCGTCTGGCGGCCGGCTCGGCCTTCCAGCCCGGCCTGGTGGACGGTGCGGCGGACGGCGACGGCGACGGCTGCGGCCCCACCCTCGACCGGATCCTGTCCCTGCTCGGCCGCTCGCCGAAGTGGCGCGGCTGAGCCATCGGTCCACAGGTTGGTCGGATCAGTTGAGGTCGGTCAGCTGCCGGAGCGCCTCGGCCGTCGCGAAGACGTCCGCACGGCGCTCCTTGGCATGCTCGACCAGATCCGCCAGCGCGAAGCTGTTCGGCAGTTGCTTGATCCCCGCCATCGCGAGATAGGAGCGGGTCAGCGTCGCCGCGTAGAACTCGTTCATGGGGCTGTCGAGCGGCGGACACACCGCAAGGGTGTGCAACAGCGCCGCCGCCCGCCAGCAGATGTCGCGCGGTTCCTCGTCGGCGACCAGCACGATGTCACTCGCGTGCCGCGCTATCGCGGCGCTGATCCCCGAGGGGTCCCAGACGGTGGGGTCGGAGGGAAGGTGATGCGCCAGAACGTTCCAGGCCCAAGCCTCATCTGCCTTCACGCGCTCTTCCGCCCGAACCGCTCCTGGAAGTAGGCCCAGTTCTCCTCGGTATTGAACTCGGCAGCCGCGTCAAGGGACCGCTGACGGTCGGCGTCAAGCTCGCGCTTGGCCACCTCGGTCACCAGCGCCGTGATCGTCGTTCCCTCGGCCGCCGCCCGCGCCGCCAGACGGGCGTGGAACTCCTCGTCCACCCGAATGGTGATGTGCTTCGACATGTCAGTCAGCGTACAGCGCCGCCGCTGTACAGGCGACGCCCTACGGGGACTTGGTCAGTTCCGGAACGTGCCCTCGAAGGCCTCGGCCAGCCGCAGCCAGGTCGCGGCCTCCTCCTTGCGGCCCTGCCGCTGCAGTGTCCGACCGAGCATCAGGTGGGCGTAGTGCTCCACCGGATCCCGCTCGATGACCGCCCGCAGCTGCTCCTCGGCCCGCCAGAGCTGGGCCGAGTGGTAGTAGGAGCGGGCCAGCAGCATCCTCGCGTCCAGCTGTTCCGGGACCTCGGCGACCACGGGCTCGAGAATCCGGGCAGCCTCGGCGTAGTCCTTGGCCTCGAAGAACATCCCGGCCCTGCGCCACTTCTCGGCGAGCGACTCCTCCACGGAGCTGTAGTGAATCGTCATGTTCGCCTCAGCATAGGTGAAGCTTCAACTATTCCCCACGGGCCCTGCACCCGCCTACCGCTGGGCGGACCGCTCGGCCGCCACCACCGTCTGCTCCAGCAGCAGCGCGATCGTCATCGGCCCCACTCCGCCGGGCACCGGCGTCAGCAGACCGGCGCGCTCCCGTGCCCCCTCGGCGTCGACGTCCCCCACATTGCCCGGGTTGTAGCCGGCGTCGATCACCACTGCGCCGGGCTTGATGTCCGCGCCCTTGATGAACTCCGGCCGCCCGACCGCGGCGACCAGGATGTCCGCCCCGGCGATCTCCGCGGAGAGGTCGACCGTCCGGGAGTGACAGTAGGTGACCGTCGCGTCGCGGGCCAGCAGCAGCATCCCCATCGGCTTGCCCAGAATCGGACTGCGCCCGACCACCACGGCCCGCTTCCCGGCCGGGTCGACCCCGTACGCGTCCAGCAGCCGCATGATCCCGCCCGGCGTGCAGGAGACGAACCCGTCAGCCTGGCCGAAGGCCATCGCGGCGAACGACCACATGGTCACCCCGTCCACGTCCTTCGCCGGGGCGATCGCCTCGAACGCGGCCCGCTCGTCGATGTGCCCGGGCACCGGGTGCTGCAGCAGGATCCCGTGCACGGACGGGTCGTCGGACAGCCCCCGGATCACCGCCACCAGTTCCGCGGTCGTGGTGGCCTCGGGCAGCGAGACCAGCCGCGACTCGATCCCGGCCTTGGCGCAGCGGCGGCGCTTCATCGCCACATAGGTCACCGAGGCGGGGTCGTCGCCCACGATCACCGTGGCCAGGCACGGCCGTACGCCGGTCTCCGCCACCAGGATCCGCGCGCGCTCGGCACTGCGGTCGACGATCTCGCGGGCCAGCTCGGTACCGTTCATCAGCTCTGCAGACATGGGCACACCCTCGGTGGGAGATGGATTGCCCAGGCGCACGGCTGCTTCGTCTTCGGCTTCGTCTTCGTCCGAAGGCGGACCGCTCCCCGGTGGTTCACCCCACCCAAGCGCCAGTCACGTCCCGCCCGGTCACTCTATCGCCATCGCCATCGCCATCGCCATCGTCCCGGCTTCTCAGCGGTGAGTACGCAGCCCGTCAACAACAAGATCGAGAATCCGAGCGGCGCGCTGCCGGCTGCCCGGCCCCGGGGGGATCCGCCACAACACGCTCAGCTGCAGCAGCACATCCTCCGGTTCGATGCCCGGTTTGAGCACCCCCGCAGTCGCCCCGGCATCAAGGAGGACGGCGATGGCGCCGAGGAAGGGCTCGTAGTTCTCGTCGTCGAGCCCGCCGTTGGTCGCCGCGTGGATCACCTCCGCCACGCCGTACTTGAGCTGCCCGTAGCGGGCGACCTCGTCGAACCAGAGCCGCAGGGCCTCGATCGGGAGGCGCGAGGCAGCCAGGGTGTGCGCGAGGTCGATGACCTTCTGGATCTCCTGGTGGTACAGCTCGACGATCAGCGCTTCCCGGGTGGGGAAGTGGCGATACAGCGTCCCCACCCCGACCCCGGCCTGCTTGGCGATGGAGGTCATCGAAGTCGTCGAAGCGCCAGAGGCGGACGCGGCGAACGCCTCGCCGGCGACAGCGAGGATCCGGGCCCGGTTGGTGCGGGCGTCCGTGCGGGTCGCTCGTGGCGGCAGCGGGTTCACAGGATCTGCAGGGTTCACGGGGTTCACGGGGTTCACGACTGGGTCCGTTCGGTGCGGATTGCAAAACGGAAGGGCTTCCGTTACGTTCGGAGTCATAGCGGAAGGGCTTCCGTTTAATCTTCGCACACCTGGAGGACAACCATGCCGGAAACGGTTCTGGTCACCGGAGGCAGCGGCTACATCGCAGGCTGGTGCATCACCGAGCTGCTGCGGAACGGCTACGAGGTACGCACGACGGTCCGCAGCGGAGGGAAGGAGCAGGCCGTCCTCGACGCGGTGTCGACCCAGCTGGACCCCGCCGGGCGGCTCAGCTTCGCCGTCGCGGACCTCACCGCCGACGACGGGTGGGACGACGCGGTCAAGGGGGTCGACTACGTCCTGCACGTCGCCTCCCCGCTCGGCGGCGGCGCCACCGACGACCCGGACGCGATGATCGCCCCGGCCCGCGACGGGGCCCTGCGGGTCCTGCACGCCGCGACCGCGGCCGGCGTCAAGCGCGTGGTGCTGACCTCGGCGGCGAACGCCGCCAGCCCGTCCTCCTACGCCACCCAGGGCGTGACCGACGAGACCCTGTGGACCGACCCCGAAGACCCCACGCTGAGCCCCTACCGACGCTCCAAGACCCTCGCCGAACGGGCCGCATGGGACTTCATGGACAGCCACCAGGGCTCCACCGAACTGGTCACGGTGCTCCCCGGCGCGGTGTTCGGCCCCATCCTCACCACCAGCAACATCGGCTCGGTCGGCATCGTCGGCCGTCTGGTCTCCGGCAGGATGCGCGGCGTACCGCGCATCGGACTCGAGATCGTGGACGTCCGCGACCTCGCCGACATCCACATCCGCGCCATGACCTCACCCGACGCCGCAGGCCAACGCTTCCTCGCCACCGGCGAGTTCACCTGGATGTCGCAGATGGCCCGCACCCTGCGCGAGGGCCTGGGCGCCGAGGGCCGACGCGTCCCCACCCGGCAGGTGCCCGACTTCGCGGTCAAGCTCGTCGCCCGCTTCCGCGACCCCTCGCTGCGCGAGATCACCCCCGCCCTGGGCCGCCGCAACCGCCACAGCACCGCCAAGGCCCACCGCATCCTCGGCTGGCAACCCCGCCCCGCCCACCGAACCGTCCTCGACTGCGCCCACAGCCTCCTGTCCCACGACGCCCTCTGACGCCGTCGACGAGGGAACGCGATCACCCGGGCCCGTCGTTGGTCCCCGGGAGAGGAGCGTCCATGAAGACACGTCAGCGGGACCGCGGTGCACCCGAACCGCAGGAGCCGTGGAGCGAAGTCAGGCCGGGGCTATGGATGGGCGGACACTTCTGGGCCCCTGTCGACGGCGAAGTGCGGCCCGCCGTCGTCGACACTGAAACGGAACAACCGCGACGTTCTGGTGCGCTGCCACTCCGGCTACAACCGCTCCGGCCTCGTCGTCGCACAGACCCTGATCGAGCTGGGCCAGGACCCCCTCGCTGCCATCGCCCTCGTCCGACAGAAGCGATCCCCCTGGGCCCTCAACAACCAGATCTCCTCCTTCCTGTGGTGGACGTGCCTGCGGGCGGTGTTCCACCGGGGGTACGTGCTCGCCTCCGGGATCTACTTCGTGGTCGACGCCCGCCTGTCACCGAGCCAGATCATCGGTCTCGGAATCGTCATGGCAGCCACGCTCACCCTCTCGGACATCCCGGCGGGTGCCTGGTCCGACACGTTCAGCCGCAAGTGGCCGCTGGTAGCCGGCCACGGATTCCTCGCCGCCGGAATGGTGCTGACCGGCCTCGTCACCGCCTATCCGCTGGTCCTTTGCACACAGGTGCTCTGGGCACTGGGGTGGGCGTTCTCCGGAGGAGCGGACGTCGCTTGGCTGACCGAAGAACTCGGCCGGCCGAACCGGGTCGCCCGAGTGCTCGCGGCACGAGCCCGCTGGGAGCTCATCGGCGGGGCGGTCGGAATGATCGTGTTCGGCCTGCTCGGCTGGGCGGTCGGCCTGTCCGCGGCGATCGTGGCGTCCGGCGCCGCGATGGCGCTGCTGGGGCTCTTCGTCGCCAGCAGGTTTCCCGAGGACAACTTCCACCCCGTCCACGGTCACCGCCTGGCCGCGTCGCTGTCGGTCCTCAGGCGAGGGATCGCCCTGGCCCGCCAGGACCGGGAGATACTGCTCATGTTGGCGGCCACAATGGCTGTCAGCGGCGCAGAAGTGATCAGCTGGCTGTTCGCCCGACGACTCGTCAGTTTGGGCCTGTCCGGTAATCCGGTCGTCTCCTACGCGATCGTCGGGCTCCTGTCGACCGTGGCAGGTGTCATCGCGCTGCGCCTGGTGGAGGCACGGATCGCGGTGGCGAGCTCGGCGCGGAGCGCCTACGCGGCCGGATGCCTGGCAGCCGCGGTCGGACTGGCCCTCCTGGTTCTCGCGCCCAACGCCGTTGTCGGCGGCATCGGTCTGCTGCTCGCGAGCGGCGTCGGCTTCAGCATCACCAGAGCGGTGAGCGTGATCTGGGTGAATCGACGCGCGACGAGCGACATCAGGGCAACGATCCATTCCCTGCTCTCCCAGGCGGAGACCACCGGCGAAGTCGCGGGTGGTCTCCTACTGGCGCTCACAGCCCAAGCAGCGGGCATGTCGGCGGCGTTCACCGGCTCCGGCGTACTGATCGCCTGCGTGGGTGTGCTGATAGCGACCATGCGACCCAGGGTCGGTACGGTCGCTGCCGTTCACGTTCCCGTGCAGCCACAGCCACAGCCGCCGGAGCACACCGCGTATGCCGAGTAGGAAGCGCTGACCACCTGCTGCAACCAGCACAGTCGTGACTCCTGCGTCGCCGTGATGTGATCACGTCGGCGCAGACTGGCGTGCATGAGCGAACTGCGGGGGATCGCGCGGGCGTTGGCGTGGGCAGGACATCCGGTGACGGTCATGGCCGCAGCAGTGCTGGCCGTCAACGACCACCTGCTGAAGCAGATCTGGCCGGGCCCAGTGACCGGCAAGCTCAGCGACCTCGCCGGGATGCTCGTCGCACCGCCGCTGTTGGCACTGGTGCTGTCAGCCTGCCTGCGCCGGGGCGACCCGGACCGGCTGGCGGCGTTCTCGCTGGGCGCGGTCGGCCTCGGCTTCGCCGCCGTGAAGTGCAGCGACGTCTGCGCCCGGCTGGCCGCCGAGGCCTGGCCCTGGCCCGGGCCCTCGCACATCACCGCCGACCCCACTGACCTGCTGGCCCTGCCCGCGCTGTGGCTCGCCCGGCTGGTGTGGACGCGGGCCCGCCGCCGCCCCGCCACCGCGCTCGCGGTGCGCAGGGTCACGTCGCTGATCGCGGTGCCGCTGATGGTGCTGGCAGTGGCCGCCACCACCGAGACGGACCACTTCGCGGCCACCTCGGTCGGCACTACGGCGGACGGCAGCATCGTGATCACCGTACGCGGCAACGCCGACGGCAGCCCGTGGTACCGCACCAGCACCGACGGTGGGGTGACGTGGCGTCAGCCCGCCACTGTGCCCGAGGCTGCCGTGACGGCCGACGCCTGCGTGCCGGGCAGCCCGCCCTCTGCTACCGGGTGGGCCTCGGCGCGCAGGAGGTGCGGCAGACCACCGACGGCGGCACGCACTGGTCCACCGTCTGGCGGCTGTCGCCCGGACGGCAGGTCTACCTGCGGCGGGAACTCCCGGACAACCCGCTGAAGGACGCTCCGCCGGCCTACGACTCCACCTCGGTCGCAGTGGCCCGGGTGCCCAGCGGCTACCGGGTAGTGGTGGCCGACCAGCAGGACGGGTTGCTGGTACGCGACGCCACCGGGCGCTGGCAGCGCCGGGGCTTCACCGGCCTGGACGTGCGGGGCCAGGCCCTGCCCGCCCCCGCCGCGACCCCGCTCACCAGCGGCTTCGGGCCGATCGGCAAGGAACTGCTGCTGGCGGTGTTCGCGGGCTGGCTCGCCTGGCTGCTCGGCACCAGCGCCGCCTTGATCCGCCGGGCCGGTCCCGGCCTGCGGCGCAGGGTGGTCCGGTGGGAAGCCCCGCGCTGGCTGGTGGTGACCGGACTGGCCGTGTTCACGGCCTTCATCAGCGACCAGGGCCGTTGGAGGGTTGAGGACAACATCGGCCTCGATTCCGGGTTCGTGCTGCTGTTCCTCTATCCCGCCTCCGCCCTGGTGACCCTGCAACTGCGACCGACCCGCTGGGCGCGCAGCCTGGTGCTGCCGCTGACCGGGGTCTGTATCGGCACGGCGATGGTGTTCCTGCTGCCCGTCCTCGGCTGGTCCTCGGGCTCGCCGGACAGCTACACCACCGCCCTGACCGTTTCCCTGGCGCTGCTCGCCCCCTGCCTCCTCGCGGCGGTCGGCGTCGGCTGGGCCCGCGCCCACAGCCTCCCCCGGCTCCGGCTCCGGCCCCGGCCGCCCAGACGGCTTTACCACCCGCAGGGGCCGGCCCTGCGCGCGCCTCATGAGCGTGGTGGACCGCAAGGTCAGTAGGCGGGAGCGGTGAGGGTGTAGTGCCAACCGGGCTGCCAGGAGCCGGGGTTGAGGACGAGTTGCTCCAGTCGGGCCCCGGTCAACAGGCAGTCGAGCGCCCAGCGGTTGGCCGAGTGCGCGATCAGCAGCACCCGGGATCGGTAGGGCCACCGTCCGGCGGCCAGGTCGCCGAGAAAGTCCGCGGTGGCACCGAGGACATCGCGATAGCTCTGCCCCGAGGGGAACGGCAGGTCGACGTGTCGGCGGCGCAGCGGTGCCAGCGCCGCCATGGGCGTGCCGTTGAGCTCCCCGTAGTTGCACTCACGCAGCCGGGAGTCCTGATGGACCGGCAATCCACTGCCGGCGAAGGCGATCCGTGCGGTCTCCACAGCCCGTTCCAGATCGGACGTGAACACAGCCTCGACCCCCGTGCCCAGCCTCCGCGCACCAAGGTCAGCCGCCTGCAGCCGCCCGGTCGGCGAGAGCACGCCGGGCAGCCAACCGGTGGCGATACCGGACTCGTTGTCCATGGTGGTGGCATGCGTCTCAAAGATGATCTCGAGCACTGTCACGTCCCTTCCCCCCATCTGCCCAGAACGATCCCATTCCCACTTCGCCCTGGACGTCACGACGCGACGAACCTTGGGGGTGGGGGCGGCTTCGGTGTGTGGCTTGGGCTCCCGGGTCGTTGCCGGGTGGCGGGGGTGTGCCTGGCCGGGGTTGCTCGGCTCCGCCTCGCGGCCAACAACACGGCCGAGAGGCGGTGGCGGGGCGTCGTCTATCGCCGGCGGGAAGGGGGCGGCGGACCTGGGCCCGGTGCGGGGCTCCCTGTCGTTGGCTTCTTTGCGCCGCAGGCGCGAGACGGCGCCCCCACTGTGGCAACGGTGAGGGCCGACCCCGCGGGTGTTCGGTCGTGAACGCAGTGAAGCCCCCTGACAAGATGTCAGGGGGCTTCACTGGAATGGTTGTTCGGCGGCGTCCTACTCTCCCACAGGGTCCCCCCTGCAGTACCATCGGCGCTGTGAGGCTTAGCTTCCGGGTTCGGGATGTTACCGGGCGTTTCCCTCACGCTATGACCACCGAAACACTATGAGGCCGTTGCCTCAGAACTGCACAGTGGACGCGTAGCAACTATGGTCAAGCCCTCGGCCTATTAGTACCGGTCAGCTCCACCCCTTACAGGGCTTCCACATCCGGCCTATCAACCCAGTCGTCTACTGGGAGCCTTA
>NZ_JBHEZX010000011.1:0-268355 GCF_042511045.1 Streptacidiphilus alkalitolerans | reverse complement strand
GCGGCAGCCACCGGGGCCGGCGCGGGGGCCGGAGCAGCGACCGGGGCGGGCGCGGGAGCGGCAGCCGGGGCCGGGGCGGCCGGCGCGGGCGCGGCGGGGGCCGCGGCACCGGGGGTACCGATGACGGCCAGCTCGGCGCCGACCTCCACCGTCTCGTCCTCGGCGACGGTGATCTTCAGCAGCACGCCGGAGACCGGAGCCGGGATCTCGGTGTCGACCTTGTCGGTGGACACCTCGAGCAGCGGCTCGTCGGCCTCGACGGTGTCGCCCTCGGCCTTGAGCCAGCGGGTGACGGTGCCCTCGGTGACGCTCTCGCCCAGCGCGGGGAGCAGGACCGGGGTGCCGGACACCGCGCCGCCGGCCGGGGCAGCGGGGGCGGCAGGGGCCGCGGGCGCGGCCGGAGTGGCGGGAGCCTCGGCGACCGGGGCCGGAGCGGGCGCGGGGGCCTCGACCGGAGCCGGAGCCGGGGCAGCAGCGGCGGGGGCCGCGGCAGCAGCAGCCGGGGCGCCGTTGCCGTCGTCGATGATGGCCAGCTCGGCGCCGACCTCCACCGTCTCGTCCTCGCCGACCTTGATCGAGGCCAGGATGCCGGACGCGGGCGCCGGGATCTCGGTGTCGACCTTGTCGGTGGAGACTTCGAGCAGCGGCTCGTCGGCCTCGACGCGATCTCCCTCGGCCTTGAGCCAGCGGGTGACGGTGCCCTCGGTCACGCTCTCGCCGAGAGCGGGCAGTGTTACTGAGACTGCCATGAGTTCAGGTACTCCTACTTGGTGCGTGCGGATGGATGGCGGCGTATACCGGGGGAGGTCAGTCGTGATTGTGCAGCGGCTTTCCGGCCAGCGCCAGGTGTGCCTCGCCGAGCGCCTCGGACTGGGTCGGGTGCGCGTGGATCAGCTGGGCGACCTCGGAGGGCAGGGCCTCCCAGTTGTAGATCAGCTGTGCTTCGCCGACCTGCTCGCCCATGCGGTCGCCGACCATGTGGACGCCGACCACGGCGCCGTCCTTGACCTGGACCAGCTTGATCTCGCCGGCGGTCTTCAGGATCTTGCTCTTGCCGTTGCCGGCCAGGTTGAACTTGGCGGTGACGACCTTGTCCGCGCCGTAGAGCTCCTTGGCCTTCGCCTCGGTGATGCCGACGGAGGCGACCTCGGGGTGGCAGTAGGTGACCCGGGGGACACCGTCGTAGTCGATCGGGACGACCTTGAGGCCGGCCAGCCGCTCCGCGACCAGGATGCCCTCGGCGAAGCCGACGTGGGCCAGCTGCAGGGTCGGCACCAGGTCGCCGACGGCGGAGATGGTGGGGACGTTGGTCTGCATGTACTCGTCGACGAGGACGTAGCCGCGGTCGGTGGCGACGCCCGCCTCCTCGTAGCCGAGGCCCTGGGAGACCGGGCCGCGGCCGACGGCGACGAGCATCAGCTCGGCCTCGACCTGCTTGCCGTTCTCCAGCGAGGCGCGGACGCCGGTCGCGGTGTACTCGACGCCGGAGAAGCGCGCGCCCAGCTCGAACTTGATGCCGCGCTTGCGGAAGGCCCGCTCCAGCAGCTTGGAGGAGTTCTCGTCCTCCAGCGGGGCCAGGTGCGGCAGCGCCTCGATGATGGTGACCTCGGCCCCGAAGGACTTCCAGACGGAGGCGAACTCGACGCCGATGACGCCGCCGCCGAGCACGATCACGCTGTTCGGCACCCGGTCCAGGGTGAGCGCGTGGTCCGAGGAGATGACCCGGTCGCCGTCGATGGCCAGGCCCGGCAGCGACTTCGGCACGGAGCCGGTGGCCAGGACGATGTGGCGGCCGGTGTAGCGCTCGCCGTTCACGTCCACGGTGGTCGGGGAGGAGAGGCGGCCCTCGCCGGACACATAGGTGATCTTGCGGCTGGCCACCAGGCCCTGCAGGCCCTTGTAGAGCCCGCTGATCACGCCGTCCTTGTACGCGTGGACGCCGTTGATGTCGATGCCCTCGAAGGTGGCCTTCACACCGAAGCCCGCGCTCTCGCGGGTCTGGTCGGCGACCTCGGCGGCGTGCAGCAGGGCCTTGGTGGGGATGCAGCCGTTGTGGAGGCAGGTGCCGCCGAGCTTGCCCTTCTCGATGAGCGCGACCTGGAGGCCCAACTGGGCCGCCCGCAGCGCCGCGGCGTATCCGCCGCTTCCGCCTCCGAGAATGACTACGTCGAAAACGGTGCTGGCGTCGTTCGCCACGTCACGTCCTCCATGCAAAAGGGTGCGGATCGTCCCGGTCGGTCGCCGGCCGGGGAGCGGTTCCCCCTTGTGGGGAGAACCAGTCATGCCGGAGATACATCCTCGCACTTGTTCCGGGCGCTTGATGTCCGGGGCCGCCCTCTGGACGCGGCGGGGACGCCCGGTGATCCCTTGGCGACTCGAATAAAGGTCTGGTTGCGCTCATGGCGAACGCCGGGGCGCCCCTCTCCCTGCGGAGGAGGGCGCCCCGGCGTCACGGTGCGGCGGGAGGGCTACAGCGTGCCCGCGGCGGCGCGCTCGGCCAGCTGCACCAGGGTGCGGACGGCGGTGCCGGTGCCACCCTTCGGGGTGTAGCCGAAGGGGGCGGCCTCGTTGAAGGCCGGTCCGGCGATGTCCAGGTGGGCCCAGGCGGTGCCCTCGGGGACGAACTCCTGCAGGAAGAGTCCGGCGGTCAGCCCGCCGCCCATCCGCTCGCCGATGTTGGCGAGGTCGGCGGTCGGCGAGTCCAGGCTCTTCAGCATCTCGGCCGGCAGCGGCATCGGCCAGGAGGGCTCGCCGACGACCGTGGCCGAGGCCTGCACCGCGTCGCGGAAGCCGTCCTGGTTGGACATGATGCCGAAGATCCGGGCGCCCAGCGCCACCATCATCGCGCCGGTCAGGGTCGCCACGTCGACGATCGCGTCCGGGTTCTCCTCGCCGGCCCGGACGATCGCGTCGGCCAGCACCAGCCGGCCCTCGGCGTCGGTGTTGAGCACCTCGACGGTCTTGCCGCCGTACATCTTCAGCACGTCGCCGGGGCGGATGGCGGAGCCGGAGGGCATGTTCTCGGCCAGCGCCAGCCAGCCGGTGACATTGACCCGCAGGCCCAGCCGGGAGGCGGCGACCACGGCGGCGAACACGGCGGCGGCGCCGGACATGTCGCACTTCATGGTCTCGTTGTGGCCGGCCGGCTTGAGCGAGATGCCGCCCGAGTCGTAGGTGATGCCCTTGCCGATGTAGGCGAGGGTCTGGGTGGCCTCGGGGTGGGTGTAGCCGACCCGGACCAGCCGCGGCGGACGGACCGAGCCGACGCCGACGCCCAGGATGCCGCCGAAGCCGCCCTTGGTCAGCGCCTTCTCGTCCAGCACCTCGACCTTGAGGCCGTGCTCCTTGCCGGCCGCGGTCACCAGGTCCGCGAAGGACTTGGGGAAGAGGTCGTTCGGCGGGGTGTTGATGAGGTCACGGGTGCGGTTGACCTCCTCGGCGACGACGGTGCCGCGCTCGACGGCGGCCTTGGCGGCCTTGTCCCGCTTGCCGCCGACCAGGGTGACCTCGGCCAGCGGGGCCTTCGCGGCGGCCTTGGCGGCGTCGCCGCGGAAGGCGGTGAAGGTGTAGGCGCCGAGGAGCGCTCCCAGGGTCACGGCTTCGACCGAGGCGGCGTCGGCCAGCGGCAGCGCGAACGCGGCCTTCTTGGAGCCCTGCAGGGTACGGGCGGCGATGCCGGCGGCGCGGCGCAGGCCCTCGGCCGGGTAGCCGCCGTCCTCGGCCGCGTCGCCCAGGCCCACGGCCAGGACCAGGGCGGCCTTGACGCCCGCGGGCGCGGGGACCTTGACGGCCTCGCCCTCGGCGCCGGTGGCGCCCAGGGTGGTGAGGACGTCGGCCAGCCTGCCGTCGAACGCTTCGTCGACCGTCTCGGCGCCCGAGGCCAGCACGAGGCCCTTGGGGCCCTTGGCCACGGCCACGACGACGGCGTCCGCGCGCAGCGCGTTGGCCGCGGAGGTGCTCAGAGACACTGATGTCACGTAATGCGTCCTGTTCTGTATGCGGTCCTCGGCCGGGTGCCGAGAAAGGCGGAGGGGTGCGGGGGAACGTTCGGAAACGGGAAAGCACTGGCCCGTTGAGCATCGTAGTCCGCATGCCTGGCTACCGCGCCCCTCTGGCCCCGGTTAGTCACCCCGGCTTGTGGTGGCAGCTTGCGAAGCCCTGGTCAGGCGGCGGCGAAAAGGGTCCAGAGCACCAGCGCGGCGGTGCCCGAGGTCTCCACCATGGCGCCCAGCACATCGCCGGTGATACCGCCGAAGCGGCGTACGCAGTGCCCGAGCAGCAGCGCCGCGCAGACCGGGCCGCAGATCAGGGCCAGCAGCGCGCCGAGCGCCAGCCGCGGCCCGCCGGCCGCCCAGCCGGCCGCGCCCAGCGCGCAGGCCCAGAACAGCGCCGCGGACAGGGCCGGTCCCGGCGCCACCGTCCCGGCGACGGTCGCCCCGAGGCCGTCGGGCCGGGCCGGGGGAGTGCCGGCCAGGCAGCCCCTGAGCAGCGCCAGGCGTCCGGCCACGGCGGCCAGCAGCACACCGAGGCAGCCGGGCCACAGTCCGCCGGAAAAAGCCTGGGCCAGTGCCGCCACCTGGGTGAGCAGCACCAGCAGCAGCACCAGCACGCCGAACGGGCCGATGTCCGAGGCCTTCATGACGGCCAGCGCGGCGGCCGGGGGCTTGTTGCTGCCCAGGCCGTCCGCCACGTCCGCCAGGCCGTCCAGGTGCAGTCCGCGGGTCAGCGCCGCGAGGGCGCCGACGCAGGCCACGGCGGCCAGCAGCGGGCCGCCGTGCAGCTGCCGCAGGCCGCCGCCGAGCACCGCGGCCAGCAGCCCGAGCACCGCGCCGACCAGCGGCGCGCACAGCATCGCCCGCCCGGCCGTGGGCCGGTCCCAGCGCCGCACCCGCACCGGCAGCACCGACAGCGTGCCGAAGGCGAACCGCAGCCCGGCCCCGGCCGCGGCGAAGCCCCGCGAGGCCGTACGCCGCACCCGTCAGTCCTTGGCGGGGGCCAGCGGCAGCTCCGCCAGCAGGGTGGACGCGGCCTGCAGCAGCGGCAGCGCCAGCAGCGCGCCGACGCCCTGGCCCAGGCCCACCTTCTGGTCCAGCAGCGGTTCCACGCTCATCCGCTCGTAGGCCTTGGCCTGGGCCGGCTCGCCGGTGGTCTGCCCGGCCCGCCACCACTCCGGGGCGCGGAACGCGATCCGCTGCGCCACCAGGGCGCAGGCCGCCGACACCACGCCGTCCAGCAGCACCGGGGTGCGGCGCACCGCGGACTGCAGCAGGAAGCCGGTGGTCGCGGCGAAGTCCGCGCCGCCGGTCGCGGCCAGCAGGTCGAGCTGGTCGCCGAGCACCGGACGGGCCCGGCGCAGCGCGTCGCGGACCGCCGCGCACTTGACCATCCAGACCCGGTCGTCGATGCCCGAGCCGCGCCCGGTCACCGCCGCGGCGTCGGTGCCGCAGAGCGCGCCGACCAGGACCGCGGCGACGGTGGTCGAGCCCGCCCCCAGGTCGCCGAGCACCACCAGGTCGGTGCCCGCGTCGGCCTCCTCGTCGGCGATGGCGACCCCGGCCAGGAACGCGGCCTCGGCCTGCTCCCGGGTCAGCGCGTTCTCGATGTCGATCCGGCCCGAGCCGCGGCGGATCCGGTGCCGCGTCACCTCGGCCGGGAAGTCCTCGGGGTCGGCGTCCACACCCAGGTCCAGCACCCGGACCTGGGCGCCGTACTGCTGCGCCAGCAGGCTGACCGGGGCGGTGCCGTCCAGCACCGCGCGGACCCGGCGGGCGGTGCTGCCGGGCGGGAGGGCGGACACGCCCAGCGAGGCGACCCCGTGGTCGGCCGCGAAGAGCAGCACCTTGGCCCGGCGGACCGGGCTTGGCGGGCACTGCCCCTGGACCGCGGCCAGCCAACTGCCCAGCTCCTGCAGGCTGCCCAGCGCGCCGCGCGGCTGGTCCAGCGCGGCCCAGCGCTCCTCGGCGGCCAGCCGGTGCTCGTCGTCGGGGCGCGCCACCAGGGCGGAGAACTCGTCGAGGTCGATCGCACTGTCGAAGGTACTCACCGGCGGAACGTTACCGCCCCGGCCCTTTGAGCCGCACCGGCTGTCCGGCGACCACCAGCAGCACCTGGTCCGAGGCGCCCGCCACGGCGGCGTTCAGCCGGCCCAGCTCGTCCCGGAACCGGCGTCCCGAGGCGGTCGCCGGGACCACCCCGCTGCCGACCTCGTTGCTGACCGCGACCACCCGGCGCGGGGTGGCCGCCCAGGCCGCGACCAGCCCGGCGGTACGGGCCCGCAGCGCGGCCTCGCCGCGGGCGGCCCACTCGGCGTCGTCCCAGGCGCCGCAGTCGTCCATGGCCGCGGTCAGCCACAGCGCCAGGCAGTCGATCAGCAGCGGGCCGCCGCCGGGCCCGGCCAGCAGCGGTTCCAGGTCGCAGGTCTCGGCGGTGCGCCAGGCGGCGGGGCGGCGGTCGCGGTGCAGCGCGACCCGGTCGGCCCACTCGGCGTCGCCGTCCCTGCTGCCGCCGGTGGCGACGTAGAGCACGTCCTGACGGTCCGCCAGCATCCGTTCGGCGGTGACCGACTTGCCGGAGCGGGCGCCGCCGAGCAGCAGGGTCCGCCGCGGCGGCCGGGGGCGCCGCCCCAGTTCCAGGCCGACCCGCCGGGCGCCGGCGGGGGAGAGCTCGGTGAAGATCCGCATGGCGTCATTCTGCCGGGGCCGGGGCGTCGCGCGGTCGGATGGGCATAAAAGTGTGATTTGGTACGAGTCGATCCTTCTGAGAGGTTGGTATCCAGCCAGCCCTGGATGCCCGGGAAGGGGACCGAATGGACGCCGTCACCCGTCAGCGCCGCCTCAATGCCCGCAGGATCGCCCGGGCCACCGCTGTGACCGCGGCCGCGGTGGTGCTCGGCGGCGGGGTGGCGCACGCCGACGCCGGCACCGCGCTGCGGGCCAGGGACCGCGCGGACGCCGTCTCCGGCAGCCCGGCCACGGTCGACCTGCTGGCCGGCCGGCTGCCCGCGGACCGCGCCCTGGTGGCGCTCACCGCGACCCCGGCGCACGGCCGGGTGGTCCTCAACGACGATGTGACCGCCACCTACACCTCGGTCCCCGGCTTCGCCGGTACCGACTCCTTCTCCTACCGCTTCACCGACGACCGCGGCGGCACCGCCCGGGTCACCGTCGCCGTCACCGTCTCCCACGGCACCGAACCGGTGAGTGCGTACGCGGCCTGAGGATATGGGTAGCCTGCGACGGGACGAGTCAGTGCGGTGAAGGGAGCCTCAGCATGGTGTGGACGTGGCGGTTCGAGAAGGCCGACGGTTCGTCAGTGCCCGCCCCGGACGGGACGGAGGAGTTCCCGACCCAGGGCGACGCCGAGTCCTGGATCGGTGAGTTCTGGAAGGGCCTGGTGGCGGGCGGCATCGACCAGGCCGTGCTGCTGGACGACGGCGAGAAGGTCTACGGCCCGATGAGCCTGCACGACGCCGAGTAGCCGGCACGGCGGAGCGGGCGGCCCCCCGACCGGGGGACCGCCCGCTTCGGCGTTTTCACAACTGCTCTGCTACGGGCGGGACTTCGGCGAGTTCTCGGCCGTCTTCGCCGGGTCGAACTCGGCGACCGGGGCCAGGATCGCGTCCATCTGCTTCAGCAGCTCGGCGTCCAGCTTCACCCCGGCGGCCTTGACGTTCTCGGTGACCTGCTCGGGACGCGAGGCCCCGATGATCGCCGCCGAGACATTGCTGTTCTGCAGCACCCAGGCCACCGCGAGCTGGGCCAGAGTCAGCCCGGCCTGCTCCGCCAGCGGCTTCAGCTGCTGCACCCGCTCCAGCACGTCGTCGCGCAGGAAGCGGGTGACGAAGTTGGCGCCGCCCTTGTCGTCGGTCGCCCGCGAGCCCTCCGGCAGCGGCGCGCCGGGCAGGTACTTGCCGGTGAGCACGCCCTGCGCGATCGGGGACCAGACGATCTGGCCGAGCCCGAGCTCCTCGCAGGTCGGGACGACCTCGGCCTCGATGACCCGCCACAGCGCGGAGTACTGCGGCTGGCTGGAGACCAGCGGGATCCGCAGCTCCACGGCCAGCGCGTGCGCGGCCCGGATCTGCTCGGCGGTCCACTCGGACACGCCGATGTAGTGGGCCTTGCCGGAGTGCACCACGTCGGCGAAGGCCGTCATGGTCTCCTCCAGCGGGGTGGACACGTCGTAGCGGTGGGCCTGGTAGAGGTCGACGTAGTCGGTCTGCAGGCGGCGGAGGGAGCCGTCGATGGACTCCATGATGTGCTTGCGGCCGAGGCCGCGGTCGTTGCGGCCGGGCCCGGTGGGCCAGTAGACCTTGGTGAAGATCTCCAGGCCCTCGCGCCGCTCGCCCTTGAGCGCGCGGCCCATGACGGCCTCGGCCCGGGTCTCGGCGTAGACGTCGGCGGTGTCGAAGGTGGTGATCCCGGCGTCCAGGGCGGCACGGACGCAGGCCGTGGCGGCGTCCTCCTCGACCTGGGAGCCGTGGGTGAGCCAGTTGCCGTAGGCGATCTCACTGATGATCAGGCCGCTGCGGCCCAGATGACGAAACTCCATGCCCAGACCCTACGCCGTCGGCGCCGGACGATCAGCCCGGCCTGGTCCCGACCAGGTGCAGCAGGGCCGCCACGGCGCGGTACGGGTCGGTCCTCCCGGCCCGCTCCTCGGCGTCCAGCAGCTGCATCAGCTGCCGTCCGTCGGCCGGCGGCGGCTCGTGGTCGGGGGTCTGGTCGGTGAACACCCGGACCCCGTACCAGCGGCGCAGCGGGACGGCGATCTCGGCCAGGGTGCGGGTCAGCGGCTCCAGCCGGTCCGCCCGGGTCTGCTGGCCCATCCGGTTGGTGTAGCGCTCGTTGCTGAAGGCCTCGATCGCCCCGGACCAGTCCCCGCCGCAGCCGGGCCGCATCGCCAGCGCGTCCCCGTTGCGGACCACGACGGACAGCATCCCGCCGGGCGCGAGCACCCGGGCCAGCGAGGCGAGCATCGGCTCGGACTCGGGCATGTACATCAGCACCCCGTGGCAGAGCACCACGTCGAAGCTGCCGGGGCCGAACCAGCGCCCGCAGTCGCCGCCCTCGCCGGTCAGCAGCGAGATCCGCTGCCGCACCTCGGGCGGTTCCACCGCCAGCGCGGCCTGCGCGGCGCCGAGCGAGACCGGGTTCGGGTCGAGCCCGGTGACCAGGTGCCCGGCCCGGGCCAGCCGCACCGCCTGGGTGCCCTCGCCGCAGCCCACGTCCAGCACCCGCAGCGGAATCCCCTCGGCCCGGTCGGCCGGGTCGAAGTGCTCGGTGATCTGCTCGGCCAGCTGCCGCGCCACCAGCTCCTGGCGGACCAGGTTCCTGACCCCGCCCAGTCCGGACAGCCAGGTCCCCGCGGCCGCGCCGAACGCCGCCTGCCGTTGCTCCGGCAGCCGGCCCCGGTGGGCGAAGGTCTCGATCAGGGCTTCTGCCCTCGCTTGACCTGCGGCTTCGGCAGCCGGAAGCGGCGCATCTGCAGGGTGCGGATCAGCATGTACGGGAGCGCGCCCTTGTGGCTCTTGTCGGCGAACCGCAGCCGGAGCTGCTTGCGCAGGCCGAAGGAGAGGATCACCGAGTGCACCACCATCAGCACGATGATGACCACCCACAGCACCAGCGACAGGAACTTCAGCTCGGTGCTCTTGGTGACGCTCAGCACCAGGATCAGCACGGCGAACGGCAGGAACCACTCGGCGGCGGTCATCCTGGAGTCCACGTAGTCACGCGCGAAGCGGCGCACCGGGCCCTTGTCGCGGGGCGGCAGCCCGGCCTCGTCACCGGTCAGCAGCGCGGCGCGGGCCTTCTCCCGGGCGGCGCGCTCGCGCACCCGGGCGTCCTTGGCTGCCTCCTTGCGGTCCTTGGGCACATAGGCGCGGCCGCGCCGGTTGGCCTCGGCCTCGCTGCGCTTGGGCGTGGGGCGGCCCTTTTTCGCTTCTGCGGGCCGCTCGGGCGCGTCGGGCTTCTCGAGCGTGACGGCGTCTGCGGGGGCATCCTGGGAGCTTCGTCGGAACACAGGGAAAGAGTACGTGGTCAGGGGACTAATCCCTAGTCCTGCAGGGAACCACGGGTGGTCAGGGTCGCGCTCCGCCCTGCGGGCGAGGCCCTTCCGGGCCGAATCCCCCGCACGGATGACGCTGACGCGGCCCGGCTGTAGCACTCTTGTTGCAGGCAGGTGCGCTGCGGTGGACGCCCCGAGCCCCGTAGTCTTGGGTACAAGAACCGGCAGGCCGGAGAAGGGGGCGCGCGAGGCCCATGAGCGACGGAATCATGAAGCGGATGTCGATGATCTTCCGCGCCAAGGCGAACAGTGCCTTGGACCGTGCGGAGGACCCACGGGAGACACTCGACTACTCGTACCAGAAGCAGCTCGAACTGCTGCAGAAGGTGCGTCGTGGAGTGGCCGATGTGGCGACGTCCCGCAAGCGCCTGGAGCTCCAGCTCCAGCAGCTTCAGAAGCAGTCCTCGACGCTGGAGGAGCAGGGCCGCAAGGCGCTCTCCCTCGGCCGCGAGGACCTGGCCCGCGAGGCGCTCACCCGCCGCTCCGGGATCCAGCAGCAGGTCTCCGACCTGGAGACGCAGTACCAGGCGCTGCAGGGCGAGGAGGAGAAGCTCACGCTGGCCTCCCAGCGGCTGCAGGCCAAGGTGGACGCCTTCCGTACCAAGAAGGAGACCATCAAGGCCACCTACACGGCCGCGCAGGCGCAGACCCGGATCGCCGAGTCCTTCTCCGGCATCTCGGAGGAGATGGGCGACGTCGGCCTGGCGATCCAGCGGGCCGAGGACAAGACCGCGCAGATGCAGGCGCGGGCCGGCGCGATCGACGAGCTGCTCGCCTCCGGTGCGCTCGAGGACTCCTCGGGCATGCGCAAGGACGACATCACGGCCGAGCTGGAGCGCATGTCCAGCGGCTCGGACGTGGAGCTCGAGCTCGCCAGGATGAAGGCAGAACTGTCCGGCGGATCCGCTCCGGCCACCCCCGCGATCGAGCAGGGCCAGCCGGGCGCCACTCCGACCGACCAGCCCCGCTTCGACAAGTAGGGAGAGACCACGTGATCGTCAGGATCATGGGGGAGGGGCAGTTCGAGGTCCCGGACAGCCTGGTGGACCGGCTCAACGAGCTGGACAACGCCGTGCTGGCCGCCCTCGACACGGGCGACGAGGCCGACTTCCGGGTCAGCCTGGCCGCTCTTCTCGCCGCGGTGCGAGCCGGGGGGACGCCGGTGGACCACGAGGTGCTGCTGCCGTCGGAGGCCACGCTTCCGTTCGACGAGGCCACGGTCGACGAGGTCAAGGCGCTGCTGCGCGAGGACGGGCTCATCCCCGGCTGAGTGCGTGGCGGTGACGCGTGAGGAGGGGCGCCCCGGTGTCGGGGCGCCCCTCCTCACGCGTTCGGCCTACGGCAGGGCCAGCATCTGGTCCAGCGCCAGTTTGGCGTACTTCTCGGTCTCCGGGTCGACCGTGATCACGTTCGGGACCCGGCCCTCGACCAGCGACTCCAGGGTCCAGACCAGGTGCGGCAGGTCGATCCGGTTCATGGTGGAGCAGAAGCACACGGTGCGGTCCAGGAAGACGACCTCCTTGTCCGGGTGCGCCTTCGCCAGCCGGCGGACCAGGTTGAGCTCGGTGCCGACGGCCCACTTGCTGCCGGGCTCGGCCGCGTCCAGCGCCCTGATGATGTACTCGGTCGAGCCCACCAGGTCGGCGGCCTCGACCACCTCGTGCTTGCACTCCGGGTGCACCAGCACGGTGACGCCGGGGACCCGCTCGCGGACCTCGTTCACCGAGTCCAGCGAGAACCGGCCGTGCACCGAGCAGTGGCCGCGCCAGAGGATCATCTTCGCGTCCCGCAGCTGCTCGGCGGTGAGGCCGCCGTTGGGCTTGTGCGGGTTGTAGAGCACGCACTCGTCCGGGCTGATGCCCAGGTCGCGGACGGCGGTGTTGCGGCCCAGGTGCTGGTCCGGCAGGAACAGCACCTTGGTCCCCTGCTCGAAGGCCCAGGTCAGCGCCCGCTCGGCGTTGGAGGAGGTGCAGATGGTGCCGCCGTGCCGGCCGGTGAACGCCTTGATGTCGGCCGAGGAGTTCATATAGGCGACCGGGACCACGGTGTCGGCGATCCCGGCGTCGCTGAGCACGTCCCAGCACTCGGCGACCTGCTCGGCGGTGGCCATGTCGGCCATCGAGCAGCCGGCCGCCAGGTCCGGGAGGATCACCTGCTGGTTCACCGAGGTGAGGATGTCCGCGCTCTCGGCCATGAAGTGCACGCCGCAGAAGACGATGAACTCGGCCTCGGGCTTGTTGGCGGCGTCGCGGGCCAGTTTGAAGGAGTCGCCGGTGACATCGGCGAACTCGATCACCTCGTCCCGCTGGTAGTGGTGGCCGAGGATGAACACCCGGTCGCCGAGGGCGGCCTTGGCGGCGCGGGCGCGGGCGACCAGGCCGGGGTCGGAGGCGGCGGGCAGGTCGCCGGGGCAGTCGACGCCGCGCTCGCTGGCGGTGTCGGCCTCGCGGCCGAGCAGCAGCAGGGCCAGCGGGGTGGGCGCGGGCTCTTCGAGGGTGCCGTTCAAAGGCGTAGTGCTCACGGGCGTACTGCCCTCCTGTGGGGGTGGGGCAGCGGCGCCCCACCCTTTTCGTCTATCTGACGTTATCTATCATAACCCCGTTGCGCTGCATAAACGACAGGCGACGTGGGAGTGTGACGCACACCGCTCTGTGCGAGGCTCGCAGGTGGGGCGACCGGAAGGGTATGCGGAAGGTGAACGACAGGTCGAACGCGGTACGGCGGATGCTGCCCAGACGGCGGGACGAGGAGCACCGGGCGTCCACGCCGCTGGAGCTGTTCTTCGACCTCTGCTTCGTGGTGGCCGTGGCCCAGGCCGGCGCCCAGCTGGCGCACGCGCTGGCCGAGGGGCACGTCTGGAGCGCGCTGCCCAAGTACCTCTTCGTGTTCTTCGGCGTGTGGTGGGCCTGGATGAACTTCTCCTGGTTCGCCTCCGCCTACGACACCGACGACATCCCGTACCGGCTGGCGACCCTGGTGCAGATCGCCGGGGCGCTGGTCTTCGCCGCCGGGGTGCCCCGGATGTTCGAGGGGCACTACGCGGTCGGGGTGCTCGGCTACCTGGTGATGCGCACGGTGATGGTGACCCAGTGGCTCCGGGCGGCCGGGGGCGCGAGCGGGGCGGAGCGCACCATGGCGCTGCGCTACGCGGGCGGGGTGGCCTGCGCGCAGATCCTCTGGGTGGTGATGCTGTTCCTGCCGCACGCGGTCCAGGTCTGGACCCCGCTGGTGCTGGTGCCGTTCGAGCTGGCCGTCCCGGCCTTCGCCGAGCGGCGGTACGAGACCACCTGGCACCCCGAGCACATCGCCGAGCGCTACGGGCTGTTCACCCTGATCGTGCTGGGCGAGACGGTCGCCGCCGCCACCGTCGCGGTGCAGTCGGGCCTGGACGAGCACGACGCGCTGGGACGGGTGCTGCCGATCGCCGCGGGCGGGCTGCTGGTCTGCTTCTCCGCCTGGTGGATCTACTTCGCCCGGCCGGTGCACGACCATCTGCGCTCCAACCGGCAGGCGTTCCTCTGGGGCTACGGCCACTACCTGGTGTTCCTCTCGCTGGCGGCGATCGGGGCGGGCCTGGAGGTCGCCGTGGAGCACGCCACCGGGGCGGCGGAGGCCTCCGGGCTGCTCGCCGCGGCGGTGGTGACCGTCCCGACCGGGATCTACCTGGTCGTGGTCTGGGCGCTGCACGCCCGCTACGGCAAGACCGGGGCGGCGCAGTTCGTGCTGCCGGTGACCGCGCTGGCGGTGGTCGCGGTGACCTGGATCGGCGGCGGGGCGGCGGTGCTGGCCGCCGGGCTGGTGTGCGCGGCGGCCACCGCGACCGGACTGGCCCTGCACCTGCGCCCGGCCGGGTGAGCGTGTGCTAATCCTGTACGCGTGCCCGCACCGCTGAACCCCTCGCCGCGCCTGGACGACACCGACCGCAAGGTCCTGGAGCTCCTGGGGCGGGACGGCCGCGCCTCCTACGCCGAGATCGGCCTGCTGGTGAACCTCTCCGCGACGGCGGTGAAGCGCCGGGTGGACCGGCTGCGCGAGCGCGGGGTGGTCCGCGGCTTCACCGTGGTCCTCGACCCGGACGCGCTGGCCTGGCGCACCGAGGCGTTCGTCGAGGTCTACTGCCGCGAACGCACCTCGCCCGAGGAGATCCTGGCCACCCTGCGCCAGTTCCCCGAGGTCGCCGCCGCCTGGACGGTCACCGGCGACGCCGACGCCCTGGTCCACCTCCGGGCCGCCGACACCGGCCACCTGGAGGCGGTCATCGAGCGGATCCGCAAGCAGCCCGGCGTCCAGCGCAGCCGCAGCCAGGTGGTACTGAGCCGCCTGATCGGCTAGAGCCTGCGCTTGTCGATGTCGGTCAGGTCGATCTCGACCGGGAACGGGAAGCTGACCACGAGGCGGTCGTGGAAGATGCCAGTGGCGACGAACTTCCTGGTCGCGGGATCGGACTCATAGACATAGACGACCGGTCGGCCCCCGTCGTTCTCGACCCGCCAGAAGTGGCGGATGCCGGCCTTGGCGTACTTGTAGGGCTTGATGCCGCGGTCGCGCTCCTCGGACTCCGGCGACACCACCTCGATCGCGAGGGCGACGTCCTCCGGCAGATAGGTGGTCTGCGTCATGCTCTGCACCGCTTCGGCCCGCACCACGATGAGATCCGGCTCGGGGCGGTTGCGCGGCCCCAGGGTCACCGTCATCTCCCGGCGGATGTCCCACTTCTCCGGCGCTGCCGCCAACAGCCGGAACTCGAGCAGGCGGATCGCCAGGTAGTGGAAATCGGTCTGCGGACTCATGAAGACGAGGCTCCCGTCGATCAGCTCCGTATGCGGAGGCAGATGCGGAAGCCGGTCCAGGTCGTCTGCGGTGTAGCCGCCCTGCGGAGGGCGCGGCCACTCGGTGTCGGGCTCCACGCTGCTCATCACTGCTCCCATGGACCGGATACTCGCAGACCTACTCAGCGTACCCATTCGATCGCGGCGCGATGAGCTCTGACGAGGGAAACAGGTGTGCGGCGGCATCCTGCGCGCGGGGCGGGAAGACGCAGGAATGCTGCGTGGGGCTTGTGGTTCCACCATGGCGGGAGGGGCGTCCGCTGCCTAGGGTTGATCTTGCCGACACCGCCGTGAGAGGACCCTGCCGTGACCCAGCGCATGCACCAGTACGACGCCAGAATGGTCGACCTGGTATTCGACTACATGCGGGAGCGGCTGCAGTACGACCCGGTGCCGCTGGACCACCCCGGCGACGGCGAACGGCTGGCCGTCGCGCTGGAGGGGCTGCTGAGCGCCGGCGGAAACGATCCGGCGGAGGTGCTGAAGCTCTACGACCACGAGCTCTCCCGGGCCGTGATCTCGGCCGACAGCCCCCGCTACCTCTCCTTCATCCCCTGCGCGCCGACCAAGGCCGCGCTGCTCTTCGACATGGTGGTCTCCTGCGCCTCGCTGCAGGGCATCTCCTGGCTGGAGGCGGCCGGGGCGATCGCCGCCGAGAACCAGGTGCTGCGGCTGATCTCGGACCGGGCCGGGCTGCCGGACACGGCCGGCGGCTGCTTCGTCTCCGGCGGCTCGGCCGGGAACCTGTCCGCCCTGGTGGTGGCCAGGGACACCGCCCGGCACAAGCGCGGGCTCGCGCCCGGGGCGCGGATGCGGATCGCGGTCAGCGACCAGACCCACTCCTCGGTGACCAACACCCTGCACATCATCGGGGTGGAGAAACTGCTGGTCCCGACCACAGGGCACCGGCTCACCGGGGACGCGCTGCGGGCCGCGCTGGCGGCGGACGGCGACCCCGGGTCGGTGATCGGCGTGGTCGGCACCGCCGGGACCACCAACGCCGGGATCGTCGACGACCTGGCCGGACTGGCCGAGGTCGCCCGCGAGTTCGACCTCTGGTTCCACGTCGACGGCGCCTACGGCGGGGCCGGTCTCTTCGCCCCCTCGGTCCGGGCCAAGTACGACGGCATCGAGCACGCCGACTCCTTCGTGGTGGACCCGCACAAGTGGCTGTTCGCGCCGTTCGACTGCGCCGCGCTGATCTACCGCAAGCCCTGGCTGGCCAAGGGCGTGCACACCCAGGACGCCTCCTACCTGGACGTGCTGCACACCGGTGACAACAGCGAGTGGAACCCGACCGACTACGCCTACCACCTGACCCGCCGGGCCCGCGGCCTGCCGCTGTGGTTCTCGCTGGCGGTGCACGGCACCGACGCCTACGGCGAGGCGATCGAGGCCGGGATCGCGCTGGCCAGGGACACCGCCGCGCTGATCCGGGCCGAGTACCCGGATCTGGAGGTGGTGCACGAGCCGGAACTGTCCAGCCTGGTCTACCGGCGCAGGGGCTGGGCCGCCGCGGACTACTACGCCTGGTCGCAGCGGCTGCTGGCGGACCAGACCGGCTTCGTCACCCCGACCGGCTGGGAGGGCGAGGTGGTCTCCCGCTTCGCCTTCCTGCACCCGGGCACCACCATGGCGATGGTCCGGGAGATCCTCGACACCATGGTGTGATGCGTCACAGGAAGGCGTCGGACGGCAGCCACGGGGCCGGCGGGCGCATCCCGCGCAGCGCCAGGAAGCCGCGGGTCCGTAAGGTCAGCCCGCCGGCCAGAGCGACGTCCACGGCCCAGTCCTGCTCGGCCGTGGCGTGGGCGATCTCGGCCTCGTCGGTCGGCGGCACCCGGCTCAGCGCCGCCGTCAGCAGCACGGCGGCCAGCCGCTTGGACGTGGCGGCGAGCAGCACCACCCGGCCGCCGTCGCGGTAGCAGTAGCCGCTGCCGCTGAGGGTGTCCACCACCAGCAGTTCCTCGGTGGTGCGCAGCAGCGTCTCGTGGTCCGGGCCGTGCGCCGCACCGCGCACGGCCCGGTCCACCGAGTCCAGCAGCGGCCGGTGCGAGGCGTCGCCGAGGTGCACCGGTGTGCCGCCGGGGTCCGGCAGCGCCGCCCGGTCGACCTTCCCGGTCAGCGACATCAGCGGATGCAGCTTGAACCCCGCCGCGTGGTAGCGGCGGGCGGCCCCGGCGTCCGCCGAGGGGACGGCCATCCCGCGCAGGCAGCCGTGGCCGTAGGCGAGGGCGTGGTCCAGCAGCAGCCTGCCGATCCCGTTCCCCTGCGCCGACGGCAGCACGCAGAACAGGGAGAGGCCCCAGAGCCCCTCCCGCTTCAGCGCCAGCGCGGCCCCCACCGTCCGCCCGTCCTCCTCGGCGAGCCAGCAGCCGCCCGGGTCGGTCCTGGCCAGATGCCGGGTCACCGCCTCGTGCCCGGCGATGCGCTCCGTGGTCCAGGGGGCCGGCGGCTCGCCCGACTGCCGCTCCAGCGCGGCCTCGGCGGCGCTGTGGATCTCCCGTACGACGGCGGCGTCCGACGCTGAGTCGCGGACTGGGCGCAGGATCATGGGCCCAGTCTCGCGCCTTCCCCGGTCCGGGGAACAGTGACCCGGGTCGAGCGGTATGCGAGCATGGAGGCTGAGTAACTGAGGTTCCGGAATACTCCGGGACCGCCGCCGGTTAGCCGCTGGTAGCAGCAGTTCGTCGTCACAACCCGGGAGTATGCAGATGACCGTCCAGGACGAGACCCACGTCGAGAGCGGACTTCTCCTCAGCGATTCCGCCGCGGCCAAGGTCAAGAGCCTGCTGGAGCAGGAGGGCCGCGAGGACCTCGCGCTGCGCGTCGCCGTGCAGCCGGGTGGCTGCTCGGGCCTGCGCTACCAGCTGTTCTTCGACGAGCGCTCGCTCGACGGCGATGTCGTGAAGGACTTCGGCGGCGTCAGCGTCGTCACGGACCGGATGAGCGCCCCGTACCTGGGCGGCGCCACCATCGACTTCGTCGACACCATCGAGAAGCAGGGCTTCACGATCGACAACCCGAACGCCACCGGCTCCTGCGCCTGCGGCGACTCGTTCAGCTAGTCGGTCCAGCACGGCGCCCCCGGACCCACGCGATGGGTCCGGGGGCGCCGTGCTGTCTCGGCCTCAGTTGTGGACCGGGCCGTGGGTCATCTTGGTGCCGCCGGGGATCGTATGCGCCAGCGGCACGGCCTTGCCGGAGACGGTGTCCACGACGGTCCGCTGGTCCAGCGGCGAGCCCAGGTTCGCCGAGACCGACTGCAGCTGGACCAGCTGCGGGCACATCTGCCCCTTCGCGGTCTTCGGCCTGGCCAGGACGGTGACCTTGACCTCGCCCGGGGTGGACGACTGGTCCGCGCGCAGCGAGTACGTCGCGCAGACGCCCGCGTAGAAGTTCACCGTGAGGGTGGTGTTCACGGTCGTGTAGTTCTCGGCCTTGATGCCGCTCGGCGTGGCCGGGGCCGAGGCGCCGCCGCCGGCCGGCGCGGTGCTCGGTGGCGTGGTGGGCGGGATCTCGGTGGGGAGCGGGACCAGGCTGGGGACCGTCCCCCCGGTGCTCGCGCCGGCCGAGGGGGAGCCGCTGCTGCTTCCGCCCGCGGAGGTCGTGGCCGAACCGGACGCGCACGCGTTGGTGCCGCCCAGGGCCACGACCCCGAGGACGGCGAGTGCGGCCAGCCTCCGCGTCGTTGACGACCTATGAGTCATTGCTGCCTCCAGCTGCTGTCCCTGTCTGAACGACGATGGGACGCGGAAGGCACGGTCTGGGTTCCCAAAAATGTCAGGCTTGCGTCAAACCGTGACGTCAGGAGCCGAACTCGGAGAGGTCCTCCACCAGAGCGGAGGAGTGCGCGCTGACCGGGAAGCCGGGACGGCGGGCCGGGGCGGGCTTGGGCTCCGCGGTCGCCAGCAGCGGCCAGAACAGCCCCATCCTCCGCGAGGTGCGCACCAGCCCGGCGAGGGTGTCGGCATCGGCGTCCCCGCGCAGGTGGGAGGGAACGTTGATCGGGTTGCTCCTGGGCATCATCTGTGGCTCCACAGGCTTGAGAGGGCGGCGGGAGGGCCGTCCTCTTCCGACCCTAGATCGGCATCGGGGCGCCTTCCAGCCCTACCGCAGGGTAACCACGCGCCCCCGCTGCGGTCACGCTGAGCGAGGGGCCGGTACGGTAGGTCGGTAAGCCCCCGGTTCGCACCCCCGCCGCACTCGTTCGTGCCTTCCCAAGGAGCCAGTCTCGTGCGTATCGCAGTCACCGGATCGATCGCCACCGACCACCTGATGACCTTCCCTGGTCGTTTCGCGGAGCAGTTCGTGGCGGAGCAGATGCACACGGTCTCGCTCTCCTTCCTGGTCGACAACCTGGACGTACGCCGCGGCGGGGTCGGCCCCAACATCTGCTTCGGGATGGGCCTGCTCGGACTGCGCCCGATCCTGGTCGGCGCCGCCGGGGCGGACTTCGCCGAGTACCGGTCCTGGCTGGACCGGCACAACGTGGACACCAGCGCGGTGCGGATCTCGGAGACCCGGCACACCGCCCGGTTCGTCTGCACCACCGACACCGACCACAACCAGATCGCCTCCTTCTACACCGGGGCGATGAGCGAGGCCCGCAACATCGAGCTGCAGCCGGTCGCGGAGCGGGCCGGCGGCCTGGACCTGGTGCTGATCGGCGCGGACGACCCGGACGCGATGGTGCGCCACACCGAGGAGTGCCGCACCCGCGGGTACGCCTTCGCGGCCGACCCGTCGCAGCAGCTGGCCCGGATGGACAGCGAGGACATCCGCACGCTGGTCGGCGGCGCGGCGTACCTGTTCACCAACGAGTACGAGAAGGCGCTGATCGAGACCAAGACCGGCTGGTCCGAGGAGGAGATCCTGGACCGGGTCGGGGTGCGGGTCACCACGCTGGGCGCGAAGGGTGCGCGGATCGACCGGAAGGGCGAGCTGCCGATCGTGGTCTCCTGCCCGCAGGAGACCGTCAAGGCGGACCCCACGGGTGTCGGCGACGCGTTCCGCGCGGGCTTCCTCGCGGGGCTGACCTGGGAACTCGGCCTTGAGCGGTGCGCGCAGATCGGTTCGATGCTGGCGACGCTGGTGATCGAGACCGTCGGCACCCAGGAGTACGAGCTGCGCCGCGGGCACTTCCTCGACCGCTTTGCGGTCGCCTACGGGGAGGAGGCTGCGGCGGAGGTTCGCGGGCACCTGGCTTAGTCGGACGGTGCGGGTCTGTGACGGTACTTCGCGCAGTTCCCCGCGCCCCTGAGGTCCGTAGGGGGCGCGGGGCTGTGCTTGTTTAAAGCGCGCGCGAACCTCAGCTCAGACGGCGGACCAGGTACCGCTGAGGCGAAGTCTCGCCCACGTACTCCTGTGACCGCATCTCGCACCACGCCGGGATGTCCAACCGCGCCGCCTCGTCGTCGGACAGCACCGCGATAAGCCCACCGACAGGCACCGTGCCGATGTACTTGGCGAGTTCGATCACCGGGATCGGACACCTGCGGCCGAGGGTGTCCAGGACCAGGGTGTCGTCACCCACCCGCTCGGTCGACGGGGGGTCGAGCTTCGCGCGGACCGTGGCGACGGCCTTCGGCAGGACGTCCAGGAAGAGGTCGATGTCGGCGTCGGTGCAGTCCGGCGG
This sequence comes from Streptacidiphilus alkalitolerans, assembly GCF_042511045.1. Taxonomy (NCBI): domain Bacteria; kingdom Bacillati; phylum Actinomycetota; class Actinomycetes; order Kitasatosporales; family Streptomycetaceae; genus Streptacidiphilus; species Streptacidiphilus alkalitolerans. Next base: position 247,820 of record NZ_JBHEZX010000011.1, on the reverse strand, counting down.
CAGCGACACCCGGACGTTGCCCTCGGTGAGCGCGCCCATCGCGGCCAGCACATGGCTCGGTGTCAGCGTGCTGGAACTGCAGGAGGAGCCGGAGGAGACGGCGAAGCCGGCTCGGTCCAGTTCGCCCAGCAGCGCCTCGCCGTCCACGTACAGGCAGGAGAAGGTGAGCAGGTGCGGCAGCCGGCGCTCCGGGTCGCCGAGGACGGCGAGGTCGGGCACCAGCCGGGGCAGCTCGCCGCGCAGTCGGTCGATCCGGTCCCGCTGCAGCGGGTTCAGCGCCGCGGCCTCCTGCCGGACGGCCCGCAGCGCCACCGCGGCGGCGATCACCGCGGGCACGTTGACGTAGCCGGGCACCCGCCCGGCCTCGCGTTCGTCGGCCGGCAGCGGTGAGCGGTAGCGGACGCCCTTGCGCACCGCCAGCACGCCGACGCCGGCCGGCCCGCCCCACTTGTGGGCCGAGGCGGTGAGCAGCGACCAGCCGCCCGGGACGTCCAGCCGTCCGGCCGACTGCGCCGCGTCGACCAGCAGCGGGACGCCGGCCGCGGCGCACACCGCGCCGGCCTCGGCGACCGGCTGCAGCGTGCCGACCTCGTGGTTCGCGGACTGGAGCACGGCCAGGGCGGTGCCGGGGACGCGTACCGCGGTCTCGAACGCCTCGGCGGAGACCTGTCCCTGACGGTCCACCGGGACGCTGTGGACGCTGCCCCCGGCCGCTTCGTGCAGCTCGGCGGCATGCAGTACGGACGAGTGTTCGACGGCGGAATGTACGAGACGACGCCCGTTCCGGTGATTTCCGGCGAGTGCGCCCAGTACTCCCAGCTGGTTGGCCTGGGTGCCCGAGGTGGTGAAGGACACTTCGTCCGGCCGTGCGCCCAGCTCGGCCGCGACCGTCTCCCTGGCCGCGTCCAGCAGCATCCGGGCCCGGCGGCCGTCCCGGTAGAGCCTGGCCGGGTCGGCCCAGCCCTCGTCGAGCGCGGAGAGCAGCGCCTGCCGGGCGAGCGGGTGCAGCGGGGCGGTCGAGGCGGCGTCGAAGTACGGCACCTCCCCACGGTACGCGGGGCGGTGCTGGCGAGTCGTCAGGGGGCCGTCCGCGGGGTGGTCGTTTGGGTGCCTTATGGTGTGTCAGCCGGACCGCTCCGGTGCGTCGCCCGGACGGTCCGCAGGTGTGCGAAGTGCCCACCTGACCAGGGAATCCATCCTTTCGGGGGCCATCCGGGGGCCAGTTCGGCGCGTTAGCCGGACCTGCCCGCGAAGCCCCGTCGGGGCTGGAGTAGGGTTTGGCCCGCATAAACATCCAAACCCTGCCCGCTGACCGGGCCGCCGGGACCAGAGTGACCCGGGTGGCGCGCGAGCGGGCGAGACTTCGGGAAGGCGCTACGTGAGTCCCAACGGCTCCGACCGCTCGCCGCGGCGCTCGATGCGGCGGAAGCTGCTCTCTGCGCTGACGCTGGGCCTCGTCCTTGCCACCGCCACCGGCTGCTCGTCCTCGCAACTGCCCCGGCTCGGCCTGCCCACTCCGCGTGACGAGCAGGGCAAGACCGTTCTCTTCATCTGGCAGAGCTCGTGGATCGCGGCGCTGGCGGTCGGCGCACTCGTCTGGGGGCTGATCCTGTGGAGTGTGTTCTTCCACCGGCGCAGCCGCTCCAAGATCGAGGTGCCGGCCCAGTTCCGCTACAACATGCCTGTCGAGGCCCTGTTCACAGTAGTTCCGCTGATCATGGTGTCGGTGTTCTTCTTCTACACCGCGCGTGACGAGAACTACCTGCTGAAGAACGACAAGCCGCAGAACGTCATCAATGTGGTGGGCTTCCAGTGGAGCTGGGCGTTCAACTACAACCACGAGGTCGACCCGCAGAAGCAGTCCGCGACGGACGGGCCGCAGGACGGCGCCTACGACGTGGGCACCCCTGACGCGATCCCCACGCTGTGGCTGCCGAAGGGCGAGTCGGTCGAGTTCGAGATGACCTCGCGCGACGTCATCCACGGCTTCTGGCCGGTCGACTTCCTGATGAAGATGGACGTCATCCCGGGCGTGGTGAACAAGTTCACGGTGACCCCGACCGTGCTGGGCACCTTCCGCGGCAAGTGCACCGAGCTCTGCGGCGTGGACCACTCCCAGATGCTCTTCAACGTCAAGGTCGTCACCCCGGCGGAGTTCCAGCAGCACCTCGACGACCTGCGGGCCAAGGGCCAGAAGGGTTACGTGCCCGCGGGCATCACGACCACCGGAGTGGACAACGCCAAATGACGATCCTCAACGAACCCCAGGGGTCGACCCTCGGCGGGACGTCCGCCACGGTCCGGAAGCCCGCGCTGGAGCGCAAGTCCGGCACCCAGATCATCAAGTGGATGACCACCACTGACCACAAGACGATCGGCACCCTGTACCTGGTGACGTCGTTCGCCTTCTTCATCATCGGTGGCATCCTCGCCCTGACGATGCGTGCGCAGCTCGCCCAGCCCAACGGCGGCGTGCTGACGAACGAGCAGTTCAACCAGGCGTTCACCATGCACGGCACGATCATGCTGCTGATGTTCGCCACCCCGCTGTTCGCCGGTTTCACCAACTGGATCATGCCGCTGCAGATCGGCGCGCCCGACGTGGCGTTCCCGCGGCTGAACATGTTCGCGTACTGGCTGTACCTGTTCGGCTCGCTGATCGCGGTGGGCGGCTTCCTCACCCCGCAGGGTGCGGCCGACTTCGGCTGGTTCGCCTACTCGCCGCTGTCGGACGCGATCCACTCGCCGAGCGTCGGCGCGGACATGTGGATCATGGGTCTGGCCTTCTCGGGCTTCGGCACCATCCTCGGCTCGGTGAACTTCATCACCACCATCCTCTGCATGCGTGCCCCCGGCATGACCATGTTCCGGATGCCGATCTTCGTGTGGAACGTGCTGCTCACCGCGGTGCTGGTGCTGCTGGCGTTCCCGGTCCTGGCGGCGGCCCTGCTGGCCTTGGAAGCGGACCGGAAGTTCGGGGCGCACGTCTTCGACCCAGCCAACGGCGGGCCGATCCTCTGGCAGCACCTTTTCTGGTTCTTCGGCCATCCAGAGGTGTACATCATCGCGCTGCCGTTCTTCGGCATCATCTCCGAGATCATCCCGGTGTTCTCGCGGAAGCCGATGTTCGGCTACCAGAGCCTGATCGCGGCGACCATCGCCATCGCCGGCCTCTCGGTGACCGTGTGGGCGCACCACATGTACGTCACCGGCGCGGTGCTGCTGCCGTTCTTCTCCTTCATGACGTTCCTCATCGCGGTGCCCACCGGGGTGAAGTTCTTCAACTGGATCGGCACGATGTGGCGGGGCTCGCTGAGCTTCGAGACACCGATGCTGTGGACCGTCGGCTTCCTGGTGACCTTCCTCTTCGGCGGTCTCACCGGTGTGCTGCTGGCCTCCCCGCCGATCGACTTCCACGTCTCGGACTCCTACTTCGTGGTGGCGCACTTCCACTACGTGGTGTTCGGCACGGTCGTCTTCGCGATGTTCGCGGGCTTCCACTTCTGGTGGCCCAAGATGACCGGCAAGATGCTGGACGAGCGGCTGGGCAAGATCACCTTCTGGATGCTGTTCGTCGGCTTCCACACCACCTTCCTGGTGCAGCACTGGCTGGGCGCCGAGGGCATGCCGCGCCGCTACGCGACGTACCTGTCCACGGACGGCTTCACCACGCTGAACCTGATCTCCACCATCGGCTCGTTCATCCTGGGCGCCTCGATGCTGCCGTTCTTCTACAACGTCTGGAAGACCGCCAAGTACGGCGAGAAGGTCGACGTCGACGACCCCTGGGGCTACGGCCGCTCGCTGGAGTGGGCCACCTCCTGCCCGCCGCCGCGGCACAACTTCCTGACGCTGCCGCGGATCCGCTCCGAGTCCCCGGCGTTCGACCTGCACCACCCGGAGATCGCCGCGCAGGACTACCTGGAGAACCACGGCGAGGTGCCCCCGCACCTGACCGCGGTGCTGGAGGCCAGGGCCGCCGCCGCCAAGGACGGCGGCACCGGATCGAAGGAGGGTGACCGATGAGGGAACAGGGCAAGATCTTCGCGGGCTTCGCCGTCTTCGTCCTCGGCATCGCCATCTGGTACGGGATCTGGTCCAAGGACCCGACCGGCACCACGGCGCTGTTCATGACCTTCGGGCTCGGCGCCTTCATCGCCTTCTACCTGCTGTTCACCTCCAAGCGGGTGGACACCGGGGCCGGCGACAACCCGCAGGCCGAGGTGTCGGACGACGCCGGGGTCCAGGGCTTCTTCAGCCCGCACAGCTGGATGCCGCTGTCCCTGGGCATCGGCGGGGCGCTGATGTTCATGGGCGTCATCTTCGGCTGGTGGCTGATGTACTTCTCCGTCCCGATCCTGCTCATCGGCCTGTTCGGCTGGGTCTTCGAGTACTACCGGGGCGAGAACCAGACACAGTGACAGCGCCCCGGCGCTGAGCCAAGGGGTCGGACACACCGTGTCCGGCCCCTTCGGCGTTCACTCTTCCGAGGCAGTCGGCGGGTGGATTGTCGGAGAACTTCCTAGAGTGTGACGATACGTCGGATTTTTGACGCGGCACCCTGGAAGGACACGCGATGCGGGCTCGGTATCTGGCGGCAGCGGCCCTGCTGACGGCTCCACTGGCGCTCTCCGGTTGCAGTGGCGACTCCCCGCCCGGGCAGGAGACCTCGGTGGACGCGGCCTCGCTGGTCAGCGTCAGCTACGCGGGAAAGACCCAGGTGGACCCGTCCGCGCCGCTGGTGGTCAGGGCCGGGAAGGGCACGCTCACCGATGTCACGGTGACCTCCGCCGACGGCCGCCGGGTAGCCGGGACGGCCGCGCCCGACGACCGCAGCTGGACCTCGAGCACCCCGCTCAGCGCCGGCCAGCAGTACACCGTGCGGGTCAGCGCGGACGACGGCCACGGCGGGCGCGGAAGCACCGTCCAGCAGTTCACCACCAAGCCGGCCGCCAAGACCCTCACCGCCCAGCTGACACCCGGCGACAGCGCCGTCTACGGCGTCGGCGAGCCGATCACCGCGACGCTGAGCCTGCCGGTGCACGACACCGCGGGGCGGCAGGCGGTGGAGCGCGGACTGGTCGTCAGCTCCACCCCGGCGGTGACCGGCAGCTGGTACTGGGTCGATGACAAGACGCTGCACTTCCGTCCGCAGGACTACTGGCCGGCCCACGCCCGGATCAGCGCGGCCTTCGAGATGCAGGGCCGGCGGATCACCGGGGACGTCTACGGTGGCAAGGCCAGCAGCGTCTCCTTCAGCACCGGGGACAAGCTGCTGGCGCTGACCGACGCGGGCAGCGACTACATGACGGTCTACCGCAACGACCAGAAGATCAAGTCGCTGCCGGTCACCACCGGCAAGCCGGGCTTCGACACCCGCAACGGCGTCAAGGTGGTGCTGGAGCAGGAGCAGTCGGTGTTCATGGACTCCAGCACCGTCGGCATCGCGGCCGGCAGCTCCAACGCCTACGCCCTGAACGTGCTCTGGGACACCAGGGTCACCTGGAGCGGCGAGTACGTCCACGCCGCGCCCTGGTCGGTGGGCTCGCAGGGGGTCTCCAACGTCAGCCACGGCTGCACCGGGATGAGCACCGACGACGCGCACTGGTTCTACGACACCTTCCACAAGGGCGACGTGGTCCAGGTGGTCAACAGCAAGGGCCACGCCATGGAGCCCTTCGGCAACGGCTTCGGCGACTGGAACCTGTCCTGGACCGACTGGCTCAAGGGCAGCGCGCTGGGGCAGCCGGTGCGGACCTCGGCGGTGACCGGCGCCGGCGGCACCGCCCAGGTCGGACTGATCCGCCCGGAGGCCTGAGGAATCCGCGCCGACTCCTGAAAGATCCAGTACGTACGATCCCTTCCCGCAACAATGGGCGAGTACGGTAACTGGCTTTCCAGGAGGGGGATTTCGGTGTCCGAGAGCGCCACCGCGGTACGCGCGTCCATATCCTCGGCGGGGACGGACGGGCAGCGGTCGAGATTTGTGCTGCCCGTGGTCCTGGTCGGCACCTTCATGGCGGTGCTCGACGTCGCCATCGTCAATGTGGCCATCCCCTCGATCCGGGGCGGCCTGCACGCGGGCTTCGGTGCGGTCGAACTGGTGGTCTCCGGCTACACCATCGCCTATGCCTCACTGCTCGTCACCGGCGGCCGGCTGGGGGACATCCTCGGCCGCAAACGGATGTTCGTGATCGGCCTGCTGCTGTTCTCCGCCGCCTCGGCGCTCTGCGGGGCGGCGCCCAGCATCCTGGTGCTGATCATCGCCCGGGTGCTGCAGGGCATCGGCGGGGCGCTGCTCTACCCGCAGGTGCTGGCGATCATCCAGTCCACCTACGCGGGGCCGGCCCGGAGCAAGGCGCTGGGCACCTTCGGGGCGGTCATCGGCATCGCCTCCATCGCCGGACAGCTGATCGGCGGCAGCCTGCTGGCCGCGAACCTCTTCGGCTGGACCTGGCGGCCGGTCTTCCTGGTCAACGTCCCGATCGGGCTGCTGGCGGTGCTGGCGGCGCTGCTCTGGCTGCCCGCCGACCGACCGGAGGCCAGGACCCGGCTGGACCTCGGCGGGGTCGGCCTGGCCACGCTGTTCCTGCTGCTGCTGACCGTGCCGCTGCTGATCGGCCGGGACCAGGGCTGGCCCGTCTGGCTGCTGGCCTGCCTGGTGGCGGCGCTGCCGGTCGGCTACGCCTTCGTCCGCTACGAGAGGCGGGTCTCCGCGGCCGGCGGGCAGCCGCTGGTCCGGCTGGAGCTGTTCCGCAACCGCAGCTTCGCCAGCGGAGTGCCCATCGCCATGCTGTACATGCTCGGTTATGCCGGGTACCTGTTCACCCTGGCCGTCTACCTGCAGACCGGCCTGGGCTTCTCGCCGCTCAAGTCCGCGCTGGTGTACACCCCGGGGGCGGTCGGCTTCTTCATCACCTCGCTCACCGCGCCCCGTCTGGTGCCGCTGCTGGGCCGCCATGTGCTCTCGCTGGGCTACGTGGTGGCCGCGCTGGGGATGCTGGGGGCGGCGGCCACCTCGGCGGCGGCCGGGACCTCACTGACCGTCTGGTCGCTGGCGCCGACCCTGTTCGTCGCCGGTCTCGGCCAGGGGCTCGGCTTCTCACCGCTGGTGGGCACCATCATCTCCGGGGTGGACCCCAAGGACGCGGGCTCCGGCTCCGGCATCGTCACCACCGCGATCCAGACCGGCAATGTGCTCGGGGTCGCGCTGCTCGGCCTCGGCTTCTTCACCCTGGTCGGGCAGGCGCTGCCGGGCGCGGCCTACGCCACCGCGTTCTCCGAGATGCTGCCGGTCTCGGCCGGGCTGATGCTGGTCGCGGCGGTGCTGGTGTACCGGCTGCCGCACGCGCCGGGGCAGCCGTCCAACGGGCTGATCGAGCGGCTGCCGGGCTGGGCCGGCGGCTTCGCCTGGTCGATGTTCCTGGCCACCGGCGGCCGGGTCGGCGACACCCTGTTCACCGACCTGCTGGCGCACATCCGCAGCAGCCGGCTGGCCCGGGCCGAGGAGGCCCCGGACGCGCTGGGCGACTTCCTCGCCTACCACTACCACGAGCAGGAGGCGGGGGACGGCTCCTGGCTCGGCTACCTGGAGCGTGAGGCTCTCGCCTACGGCGACCGCGCCGTCCCGCACGAGGAGGAGCGGCAGCCGGTGATCCAGGCCCAGGTCGCCGAGATCGCCCGGCGCCAGGCGGCCGGGCTGATCAACGACGAATGCGATCCGGAACTGTTCCGGCTGCTCTGCTTCGCGCTGGCCAGCTACCCGGCGCTGCTGCCGCAGGTCACCAGGATGGCCACCGGGCTCAGCCCGCACGACCCCGCGTTCGTGGCCCGCTGGGAGCACTTCCTGCACCGGATCGGCGAACGCCTGGAGAGCTGACCGACGACGGAAGGGCCCCCAGCCTCAAGGCTGGGGGCCCTTCCGTCGGTTACCGCCGGGATCAGTGGTGGCCGTGGCCGCTGGTGAGCTCGGCGTGCTCCTCGGGGGTCGGCTTGGGGATCTGCGCCGCCTCTCCGAAGTAGCTCTGCGACAGCTTGGCCCGGACCTTGGTCAGCACCGGCACCTTGGCCTTGACGCCGTTCTCGTCCACCGGGGCGGGCAGTTCCAGCGGCTGGAGCTGCTCGTGCGCGGTGAGCGTGTGCAGCGCCTCGGCGTCCAGCGGGGCGTGCACCTCGATGAACTCACCGTGCGGCAGCCGCTTGATGGTGCCCGACTCGCGGCCGTGCAGCACCTTCTCGCGGTCGTTCCGCTGCAGCCCGATGCACCAGCGCTTGGTGATCGTGAAGGCGATGACCGGGCCGACGAAGAAGAGGATCCGGCAGGCCCAGGTGATGGTGTTGATCGAGAGGTGGAAGTGGGTGGCGAACAGGTCGTTGCCACCGGCCACCAGCAGGATCAGGTACTCCGCGATCCAGGCCACGCCGAACGCGGTGCGCATCGGCGCGTTGCGCGGGCGGTCCAGGATGTGGTGCTCGCGCTTGTCGCCGGTGATCCAGCCCTCCAGGAAGGGGTAGGCGGCGATCACCATCATCACCCCGCCGAAGATCACCAGCGGGATGAAGACGCCCAGTTCCAGGGTGTGGCCCCAGGCTCTGATCTCCCAGCCCGGCATGATCCGGATCAGGCCCTCGGAGAAGCCCATGTACCAGTCCGGCTGGGCGTCGGTGGACACCTGGTCGGGGCGGTACGGGCCGTAGGCCCAGATCGGGTTGACCGAGGCGACCGCCGAGACCATCGCGATCACGCCGAACACCAGGAAGAAGAACCCGCCGGCCTTGGCCATGTAGATCGGCATCAGCGGCATGCCGATGACGTTCTTCTCGGTCCGGCCGGGGCCCGCGAACTGGGTGTGCTTGTGGTAGAAGACCAGGATCAGGTGGGCCACCAGCAGGCCCAGCATGATGCCCGGGATCAGCAGCACGTGGATCGTGTAGAAGCGCGGGATGATGTCGTTGCCGGGGAACTGGCCCCCGTACAGGAACATCGCGATGTACGTGCCGACCACCGGGGTGGCCAGGATCGCGCCCTCCATGAAGCGGATACCGGTGCCGGAGAGCAGGTCGTCCGGGAGCGAGTAGCCCATGAAGCCGTCGAACATGCCCAGGAACAGCAGCAGGAAGCCGAACAGCCAGTTGATCTCGCGGGGCTTGCGGAACGCGCCGGTGAAGAAGACGCGCATCATGTGCACCAGCATGGCCGCCACGAAGACGATGGCCGCCCAGTGGTGGATCTGACGGATCAGCAGGCCGCCGCGGACGTCGAAGCTGATGTCCAGGGTGGACTTGTAGGCCTCCGACATCCGGATGCCGTTCAGCGGGGTGTAGGTGCCGTGGTAGACGACCTCGCCCATGCTGGGGGTGAAGAACAGCGTCAGGTACACGCCGGTCAGGATGATGATGATGAAGCTGTAGAGGCAGATCTCCCCGAGCATGAAGGACCAGTGGTCCGGGAAGATCTTCCGCATGTTGGCCTTGGCCAGGCCGTAGATGCCGAGGCGTCCGTCGGCCCAGTCCGCGGCCTTCTCGCCGATGTGGGCCTGCTCGACCCCGGCCTCGCTGTGGCCGACCTGGTGGTCGTCGCCGTGCGATTCTTCCGCCGAGTGCGGCGTTTCCGCGTGGATGGTCATTAGCTGCGCTCCCAGAAGCCGGGGCCGACGGGCTGGCTGAAGTCGCCGAGCGCTTCGAGGTAGCCGTCGCCGTTGACCGAGACCCGCAGCTGCGGCAGCGGGTGGCCGGCCGGGCCGAAGATCACTCGGCCGCCGTCGGACAGGTCGAAGGTCGACTGGTGGCACGGGCACAGGACGTGGTGCGTCTGCTGCTCGTAGAGGCTGATCGGGCAGCCGACGTGGGTGCAGATCTTGGAGTAGACCAGGACGCCCTCGTAGCCCCAGGACGCCGACTTCTTGTCCTTGATGTCGTCGGGCTGCATCCGGACCAGCATCACCGCGGCCTTGGCGATGACCTCCTGGAAGTCCTCGTCGCTCTCCTTCACGCCCTCGGGCATGGCGAAGGTCAGCGAGCCGACGGTGATGTCGGAGGCCTTGATCGGCTCGGTGGTGTTCATGTTGACCAGGAGCTTGCCCTTGGCCCAGTCCGTGCTGTCGAGCTTCTTCTCCGGCAGCGGGCCGAGGTCGCGGAACAGCACCACCGCGGACAGCGGGACCATCGCCATGGCGCCGATCATCGTGGTGCGGATCAGCTTGCGGCGGCCGAAGCCGCTCTCCTTGGCGCCCTGGCGGAAGTCCGCGAAGACCTGCTCGCGGACCTCGGGGGTGGCCTCGATCGGGTGCCGCTCGGCGATGTGCTCCTCGTCCGACATCAGCGTGCGGGCCCAGTGGACCGCGCCGACGCCGATGCCGAGCAGGGAGACGCCGAGGCACATGCCCAGCGAGAAGTTCAGCTTGCTGACGTGGCCGATCGGGAAGATGTAGACCACGTTGCTGAGCTGGGGTCCCGGCTTGAACAGCACGTAGGACGCGATGAAGCCGATCGTCGCGACCATCGAGAGCAGGAACCAGAACGCCACCTGGCGCTCGGCCCGGGCCGCGGCCCGCTCGTCGATGTCGGTACGTCGGTGCTCGTGGGGCGGCAGCCCCGGATCGGCGAAGGAGTCGCCGACCACGGCGACCGCTCCGCCGTGGGCCTCTTGGGCCGCCGGCAGGTGTTCTTCAGACATGTTGTCCTGGCTCGTCATGACTTCTTGGCCTTGGGGGTGCGGGCGGCGATCCAGATCGCGATACCGATCAGGGCGCCGAGCGCGAAGATCCAGCCGAACAGACCCTCAGTGACCGGGCCCAGCGAGCCCAGCGTGAGACCGCCGTAGTTGGGGTTCTTCGCCGGGTTCGTCGTGTGGGTGACGTAGGCGATGATGTCCTGCTTGTTCTGCTGGGTCATCGTGGTGTCCGGGAAGTTCGGCATGCTCTGCGGGCCGGTCTGCATGGCCTCGTAGATGTGCTTGGGGCTCACACCGTCCAGCGAGGGGGCGAACTTGCCCTCGGACAGCGCGCCGCCGGCTCCGGCGAAGTTGTGGCACATCGCGCAGTTGGTACGGAACAGCTCCCCGCCCCTGGCCACATTGCCTGCGGCGTACTGGTCGGAGGAAGGGATCGACGGACCCGCGCCCAGCGAGCCGACGAAGGCGGCCAGCCGGTCGATGTCGGGCTGCGTGTAGATGACCTTCTTCGCGGGGATCTGGGCGCCGGGCTGCTGCGCCGGCATCCGTCCGGTGCCGACCTGGAAGTCCACGGCGGCGGATCCCACACCCACCAGGGTCGGGCCGTCCTTGGTGCCTTCGCCGTTCAGGCCGTGGCAACTGGAGCAGCCGACGGCGAAGAGCTTCTTGCCCTGCTCGACCGACAGGGACTGCCCGGAGTCCGCCTGCGCACTGCTCGCGGGAGCGAACGCGGCGTACAAACCTCCCGTCGTCGCCAGTGCGAAGAGTAGGACGACGAGCGCGGCCAGCGGGTGGCGCCGTCGTGAGGAGAGCTGCTTCGGTTGGAAGATCTGGAGCACGGATTAACCCCGGTGTGAGGATCAGGAGCGTCTGGAGTCTGGTTGACCGTCAGGTCGGTCTGCGGGGACCGCCCGGCGGTGAGCCGAGGGGACGGTCCGACCCTGCCTACTTGATCAGATAGATGGTCGCGAAGAGGCCGATCCAGACCACGTCGACGAAGTGCCAGTAGTAGGACACGACGATCGCGGCGGTGGCCTGCTCGTGCGTGAACCGCTTGGCGGCGTACGTACGCGCGAGGACCAGCAGGAAGGCAATCAGTCCGCCCGTCACGTGCATGCCGTGGAAGCCGGTGGTCAGGTAGAACACCGAGCCGTAGGGGGAGGAGGACAGGGACAGGTGGTCAACCTTCACCAGGTCCGTGTACTCGTAGATCTGACCGCCGATGAACATCGCACCCATGACGAAGGTGACCATGAACCAGGCCCGGAGCTTCTTCACATCGCCGCGCTCTGCGGCGAAGACACCCATCTGGCAGGTGAAGGAAGAGAGCACCAGGACGGTGGTGTTCACCGAAGCGAAGGGGACGTTCAGGGCCTCGTTGAGGGAATGCCAGTAGTCCGTCCCGGTCACCGAGCGGAGTGTGAAGTACATCGCGAACAGGGCCGCGAAGAACATCAGCTCGGATGCGAGCCAGACGATGGTTCCCACGCTGACCAGGTTCGGCCGGTTGACCGATCCGTGAGCGTGTCCGGTTTCTACTGCAGTTGCTGTCGCCACGACGGCCATTATGTCGGTCGCTTATTCCGTCTTCACCCCGGGGGTGGTTCCTCGGTGTGTCCGCACCGTGACGTACCCTCCGCCGGGTGCCGGACCCCTGACGACCAGGCAGGTAGCCCGAACGGCGGGGGGGCTTCCGCGCGGGTGCCTTCGCGCGACAGGCCGGAGGGTCCCTCTAAATGGTGAACCTCGGACGGCCGGACGGCTGCCGGGACGATCTCCACCGTACGCACCGGTGCTTCGGCACCCTCTTCGGGAGTAGCATCCGCGAGACGCCGAAGTGAGCCCGATCACTTTCCAGCCTGATCGCCTCCCAGGGGGATAACGGACGATGGCACTGAACGTTCTTGTCTACAGCGACGACCGAAACACCCGCGAGCAGGTGCTGCTGGCGCTGGGGAAGCGGCCCGCCGCGGACCTGGCGGAGATTCAGTACCTGGAGTGCGCCACCGAGCCCGCCGTCATCAAGGCCCTGGACGCGCACGCCAAGGGCGGGCGCCGGCTCGACCTGCTGGTGCTGGACGGCGAGGCCACCCCGGTCGGCGGGATGGGCCTGTGCCGCCAGCTCAAGGACGAGATCTACGGCTGCCCCCCGGTGCTGGTGCTGATCGGCCGGCCGCAGGACTCCTGGCTGGCCGCCTGGAGCCGGGCCGACGCGGCCGTCGCCGCACCGGTCGACCCGGTGGCGCTGGCCGCCACGGCGACCACCCTGCTGCGCAGCGGAACCGCGCATCTCGTCGGCTGAGATCTGCCGTCCCGGCGTTTGGCCGGTCGCTAGGCTGTGGTCCTCCATCCTTGAACAAGTGAGAGGCCCACGGCCATGGCGAACGTGTTTCCTGCTGACGGCGGCGGCGACCCCGTGCAGGCGCGCTCCTGGCCGGACGTCCTCAGCGCGCTGATCGCCCGCACCGACCTGTCGGCCGCGGAGACCTCCTGGGCGATGGACCGGATCATGACCGGGGAGGCCACCCCGGCCCAGGTGGCCGGTTTCATGGTGGCGCTGCGGGCCAAGGGCGAGACCGTGGAGGAGATCACCGGCCTGGTGGAGGCCATGTACCGGCACGCCACCGTGATCGAGGTGCCGGGCCGGGCGGTGGACATCGTCGGCACCGGCGGCGACCGGGCCAAGACCGTGAACATCTCCACCATGTCGGCGGTGGTCGCGGCCGGGGCCGGTGCGCTGGTGGTCAAGCACGGCAACCGGGCCGCCTCCTCGGCCAGCGGCGCGACCGACGTGCTGGAGAAGCTGGGCGTGAACCTGGGGCTGACGCCCCGCCGGGTGGCCGAGGTGGCGGCCGAGGCCGGCATCACCTACTGCCCGGCCCCGGTGTTCCACCCGGCGATGCGCCACGCCGCCCCGGCCCGCGGCGACCTGGGCATCCCCACCTCCTTCAACCTGCTCGGCCCACTCACCAACCCGGCCCGGGTCCGGGCCAACGCGGTGGGCTGCTTCGACAGCCGGATGGCCGGGCTGATCGCCGGCGTGCTGGCCAGGCGCGGGGCGTCCGCGCTGGTCTTCCGCGGCGACGACGGCCTGGACGAGCTGACCGTCACCGGCACGTCCACGGTCTGGCAGGTGCGTGACGGCGAGGTCGAGCGCAGCACCTTCGACCCGCACGACGTCGGCATCGAGTACGTCGGCATCGAGGCCCTGCGCGGCGCCGACTCCGCCTACAACGCCGCGGTCGCCCGCCGGGTCTTCGCCGGGGAGCACGGCCCGGTGCGGGACGCGGTGCTGCTCAACTCGGCCTCGGCCCTGGTCGCCCTGGACCAGACCGCGGCCCCGCTGGCGGAGCAGCTGGCGGCGGCGATGAAGCGCACCGCGGAGTCGATCGACTCCGGTGCGGCCGAAGCGGTGCTGGCCCGCTGGGCTGCGGCGACGCACGCGTAGTTCATATCCTGGACAGGGGTTCGCCCAGCGGGTGGACCCCTGTCATACTTCTTCACAGGTCACGAGTGACAGCGTCATTAGCCCCGGCTTGCTGTCCGGCAACCCTCCTTCCGTGGCGGGGTGCTTCCGGGTGACGACCAGGCCCTTCGGCAACACTGCCGCAGGGCAAGCGCGGATCCCTCAGTTGTGCGGCCATTGGCCAGGGGTCCACTGGATGCCCTGGAGGGGCCGTTATGTCCGCGTACGCCGATACCGTTTCCGTCTGTGAGCCGCTCGCCGTGCTCGGCCGCGACGTCGAGGTGCCGCTGGTCGGCGGCGAGAAGGTCAGCTATGCCGCCCTGGACTACGCCGCCAGCGCCCCGGCCCTGCAGCGGGTCTGGGACGACGTGGCCGCCTACGCCCCCTACTACGGCAGCGTGCACCGCGGGGCCGGCTACCTGTCCCAGCTCTCCACCGACCTGTTCGAGCAGAGCCGGGCCACCGTCGCCGAGTTCCTCGACCTGCGCGACGGCGACCAGGTGGTCTTCACCCGGGCCACCACCGACTCGCTGAACCTGCTGGCCTCGGTGCTGCCGGCCGGAACCCGGGTGTTCGTCTTCGAGACCGAGCACCACGCCTCGCTGCTGCCCTGGCGCCGCGAGGACGTCGGTGTCAGCTACCTGCGCGCCCCGCGCTCGCCGCAGGAGGCGGTGGCGGCGCTGGACCAGGCGCTGGCGCAGTGTCCCGAGGGGCCGAAGCTGGTCTGCGTCACCGGCGCGTCCAATGTCACCGGGGAGATCTGGCCGGTCCGCGAGCTGGCCGCGACGGCGCACCGCCACGGGGCCCGGATCGTGCTGGACGCCGCCCAGTTGGCCCCGCACCACCCGGTCTCGGTCCGCGACCTCGACGTGGACTGGGTGGCCTTCTCCGGGCACAAGCTCTACGCCCCCTTCGGCGCGGGCGTGCTGGCCGGCCGCAGCGACTGGCTGGACGCCGCCGAGCCCTACCTGGCCGGCGGCGGCGCCAGCCGCAGCGTGGCCAGGGAGGCCGACGGCTCGGTCGCGGTGGAGTGGCAGCAGGGCCCGGCGCGGCACGAGGCGGGCTCGCCCAATGTCATCGGCGCCTATGCCATCGCCTCCGCCTGCAAGGCGCTCACCGAGGCCGGGTTCGAGGGCCTGGTGGCCCGTGAGCAGTACCTGATCGGCCGACTGCGGGCCGGCCTGGCCGAGATCCCGCAGGTCAAGGTGCTGACCCTGTTCGGTGAGGAGCACCCGCGGGTCGGTGTGCTGTCCTTCGTGGTCCAGGACTGGAACAGCTCGCACTTCTCCGCCGCGCTGTCCGCCGAGTACGGCATCGGCGTCCGCGACGGACTGTTCTGCGCCCACCCGCTGGTGCGCACCCTGCTGGGTGGCGAAGAGGCCCCGCCGTCCGAGTGCGGTGCGCCCGAGGCGCTGCCGGGGGAGCGCAGCCTCAACGCGATCCGGGTCAGCTTCGGCGCGGGCACCCCGGACGAGCACGTGGACCGCTTCGTCGCCGCGGTGCGCGAGCTGGTCACCGAGGGCGCGCGGTGGGCCTACCGGACCGAGGGCGGGCGCTGCGTGCCGGACACCCGCCGCCAGCCGTGAGCTGCTGCTACTCGTCCAGGCCCAGGGCGAAGGCCGCGTCCAGGTCGTGCCGGGAGTAGGTGCGGAAGGCGATGTGGGTCTCGGTGGACTCCACCCCGGGCACCTTGTTGACCTGACCGGGGATCACCTCGGCCAGTTCCTCGTGGGCGCGGACCCGGACCATGGCCACCAGGTCGTGCTGCCCGGTGACCGAGTACACCTCGCTGACGCCGTCGATCGCGGCGATCGACTCGGCGATCTCGGGGATCCGGTCGACGCTGGTCTTGATGAGCACGATCGCGGTGATCACGGTGGTTCTCCTGGAAGCAGGCGCGGTTTGGTCCGGCCAGGGTATCCACGGCTGCGGCAGTACAGCAGCCAGGCGAACAGGAAGCCGCCGGCGAAGCCGATCAGATGGGCGGTGTAGGCGACCCCGGTGACGGCGGCGGAGGGCGCGCCCACCGAGGCCCACTGGATCCCGAACCACACGCCGAGCACCACCCAGGCCGGGAAGCGCAGCGGCAGGAACAGCAGGAACGGCAGCAGGCTGGTCACCCGTGCCCTGGGGTACAGGCACAGGTAGGCGCCCAGCACCCCGGCGATCGCCCCGGAGGCCCCCACCAGGGTCTGCGTGCCGTTGTCCCCGTGCTCGGCGAACAGGGCGTAGCCGTAGGTGGCCAGGTAGCCCAGGCCCAGATAGGCCAGCAGATAGCGCAGCCGGCCCATCCGCTCCTCGACCATCGCGCCGAAGACGTAGAGGAAGACCATGTTGCCCAGCAGGTGCAGCCAGCCGCCG
The DNA here is from genome assembly GCF_042511045.1 of Streptacidiphilus alkalitolerans. Taxonomy (NCBI): domain Bacteria; kingdom Bacillati; phylum Actinomycetota; class Actinomycetes; order Kitasatosporales; family Streptomycetaceae; genus Streptacidiphilus; species Streptacidiphilus alkalitolerans. The sequence continues at coordinate 231,321 of NZ_JBHEZX010000011.1, read as the reverse complement.
TGGACGAACATCGCGGTCAGCACCGACAGGGCGGGCACCTTGGGGAAGGGGTCGGCGGCGGGGCAGCCGTCGGCCGGGGCGGCGGGCAGGGCGCGGTTGTCCAGCAGCTCATGGGGGATCACCCCCCAGTGCTGGTAGTAGGCCAGTTCCGAGCAGGCCCTGGCGCTGCCGCCGCCGTACAGCGGGTCGAGCCCGGAGACCGGGCCGACCAGGAAGACCAGGGTGCACAGCGCGATCAGCGCCCAGGTCACCACCGGGACGTACGGAGCCGGGCCGTTGTCGCCTACCGTGCGTACCGGGATCACCATGCGCCAATCATTCCTTCTGCGGACAAATCTGACACCGGCTGGTCCGTCCATGTGGGGGACTGTGTTCGCGCCGGTCAGCGAGGCCATAGGGTTGACGGAGCAGAAACTCCTGCACCCGGCCGAGAGGAACCACCCATGTCTGTCCCTCTTCCCACCGAGGGCACCCGGTGGCGCTGCACCCTGTGCGGCAACCTGACCCGCTTCGACGTGACCCGCTCCTCCCGGGTGGTGGAGTTCATCCACCTGGACCTGGCCGGGGAGCCCCGGGTGGAGGAGCGGGAGGTGCTGAGCGATTCGGTGGAGTCGGTGCGCTGCCGCTGGTGCAACGCGGTGGACCAGATCGAACTGGTGGACCGGCCGGGGGCCGAGGCCGAGGCGGCGGCGCAGGCGGCCGGGGTGGACCAGCCCCAGCAGTAGCTATTCCGAGTGGCGCGGTGACGACTGGGGGGCGGAGCGGGCGAGAATGGTCTGTCGGGCCGTGACGGCCGGGGACCGGATCGGAGCACAGGACGTGGTGGAGAGAGACGACAGGCCGGACGACGCCGAGCCTCCCTTCGCCGACCCCGCGAACGCCGACGACGCCGACCCGGCCGCCCCGACCGAGCCCGACCCCGCCGCCGCGTCCGACTCCGCCGAGCCCACTCCCGACGCCGCCGAGCGGTTGGAACGGCCGCTGCCCGAGGGCGTGCGCCGCCGGGTGGTCGGCATCGCCGCGGACGGCCTGGCCGCCGTGCCCGCCGCCGAGCTGCCGCACCGGCTGCGCCCGTACGCCAAGTTCACCCCGGTGCAGCGGGCCCGGCGCGGGGCCACCGCGATCGCCGCCGCGCTGGAGACCGAGCCCGGTTTCCGGTCGCGGATAGCGGAGAGGGTCCGGCTGGGCCAGCCCGACCTGGTGGCCGCGCTGGAGGCGGGACAGGTCCCGGCCGCCGCCGACCCCCAGGACGTCGCCGCGGTGGCGTACCTGCTGCGCCCGCCGGGCTGGAGCAAGCTGGTCGGCGACGCCGGCGAGGAGGTCGAGCGGGCCGAGTCCGAGGGCGCCGCGGCCGAGGCGACCAGGCTGGTGGAGAAGCTCCAGGTGGAGCTGGCCGCGCTGCGCGAGACCAGCAGGACCGACGCCGACCGGGGCCGGGCCGAGCTGGACGAGGCGAAGAAGGAGCGGGACTCGCTCCGCCGCAGGCTGCGCAGCCTGGAGGCGGACACCAAGCGGGCCGAGGCGGCGACCCGCAAGGTCACCGCCGAACTGGAGGCGCTGCGTTCGGCCGGGGTGACCGAGCGCGGCGCGGTCGACAGCGAGGTGCGCCGGCTGAAGCACCGGCTGACCGAGGCGGAGGCCGCGCTGGAGGCGTCCAGGAGGGCGTCCAGGGAGGGGCGGAGCGCCGAGGACATGCGGCTGCGGCTGCTGCTCGACGTGGTGCTGCAGGGCGCGCAGGGGCTGCAGCGTGAGCTGGGCCTGCCCCCGCTGTCCGAGGGCCGCCCGGCCGACACGGTGGAGGCGGTGCTGCCGGTGTCCGCCTCCCCGCACGACGTGGCCAGACGGGCGCTGGACGCGGACGACCCGGCGCTGCTGGACCAGCTGCTGGCACTGCCGCACACCCATCTGCTGGTGGACGGCTACAACGTGACCAAGAGCGGCTATCCGACCCTGCCGCTGGAGAAGCAGCGGGCCCGGCTGCTGAACGGCCTCTCCATGCTGGCCATGCACAGCCGGGCCGAGGTGACCTGCGTCTTCGACGGCAAGGACCTGGACGCCCCGGTCCCGATGGCGCCGCCGCGCGGGGTGCGGGTGCTGTTCAGCCGCTCCGGCGAGACCGCCGACGAACTGATCCGCCGTCTGGTCCGGGCCGAGCCCGAGGGGCGTCCGGTGGTGGTGGTCTCCACCGACCGCGAGGTCGCCGACGGTGTGCGCAAGGCGGGGGCCCGTCCGGTGCCCTCGGCGATGCTGCTGCGGCGGCTGATCCGCACGTGAGGCCGTGGGCCGCGGTTCAAACCTCTTACCTGTAGCGGACATTAGGGGCATTACCGGTCGGAGTTCCCGACGGGGGCGACAAGCTCACACGTTCCTCACTAGTGTTTCCCTTCGAACTTCTGTGTCGTCCTGAAGGGAACCCGGCTCCGTGGTCTCACACCGTCGTTTGAAGCAGCCCGGCCGTGCCCGCGTGACGATCCTCACGGCCGCGGCGGCGACGGCGGTCGCGCTCTCGGCACAGACCTCGGCCAACGCCGCGCCGACCACCACCACCGGTCAGGCCAAGGCGCAGGTGGACTCGGACCGCAACGCGGCCGCCGCGGCGACGGAGCAGTACAACGGCGCACAGGTCCAGCAGCAGGCGCTGCAGAAGAAGGTGAACAACCTTCAGGACGAGATAGCCAGGCAGCAGGCCGTGGTGAACAAGGAGATGGCGGTGCTCGGCTCGGTGGCCAGCGCCGAGTACCGGCAGGGCTCGGTGGACCCGGCCGTGCAGCTGATGCTCTCCACCGACCCGACCGAGTACCTGAACCGGGCCTCCGACGAGGACCAGATCAACAGCAACCAGGCGGCCCTGCTGGACCAGTTGGTGGCGCAGCAGCACTCGCTCGCGGCGGAGAAGGCCGAGGCCGCCCAGGAGTTGGGCGCCCAGCAGGTGCTGCTGAAGCAGATGCAGAAGTCCAAGGCCGCCATCGCCGCGAAGCTCAAGCACGCCCAGGGCATCCTGGACGCGCTGACCCCGAAGCAGCGGGTCGAGGTGAACGCGCCCTCCGGTGGCGGCGGCTACACCCCGCCCTCGTCCGGCAGCAGCTACATGTCGGTGTCCGACATCGACCTCTCCGGGATCTCCGCGACCGCCCGCACCGCGATGCTGGCCGCGATGAGCAAGGTCAATGTCGCCCCCTACGTCTCCGGCGGCGCGGGCCCGAACGTCTTCGACTGCTCCGGCCTGGTGATGTGGGCCTACGGCAAGGCCGGCGTCTCGCTGCCGCACTACTCCTACTCGGACGAGCACGTCGGCACCGGGGTGTCCTACTCGGACCTCAAGGTGGGCGACATCATCGTCAACATGGGCGGCGACCACGTCGGCCTGTACGCCGGGAACGGCATGCTGCTGAGCGCTCCGCACCCGGGCCTGACAGTGGACATCCAGCCGCTGTCCTATTTCGGCTCGATCGTTGCCATTCGCCGCTTCTGACGGTTGTTTACCCGTCCTGTGACTCACGTCACTCGGGTCTCAGCGGTCTCGGTCAGATGACCGATTTGGGCGCCATGTCAGCATCGGATGGTCATTCAGCGACTACGTTCGGTCGTCGATCCGATGCATTTTCGAAACCTAAAAGAGTTTTTACTTACAAGGATTTGAATAGATCACGTTCGGGTCACTAGTGTCAGCGATCGAACCACCGCGAAGTCGATCACCCATCAGGGTGGCAGCGGCGGTTTCCGCCGAGTTCGACCGCACGGCCGGCTGTTCCGCACCCAGCGGAGCGACCACGGGAGGGCCGTCAGTTCGGAGCCGGGGAACCAAGTTTCCCCCGGGGTGAATCAGCGCCAGGCCGGTCCGCCGGTGAAGCGTTGTAGGGCACGTCTTCCAGCCCGAACCCGTCAGCTCACCCGGTAGGCGGCCGTAGGAAGAAGGAGCTCGCCTTCGTGGCGTCCCATCGTCGTCCGAAAAGTCCCAGTCGCGCGCGGGTGTCCGTGCTCACCGCCGCCGCGGCCACCACCGTCGCGCTCTCCGCCACCGCCACCCAGTCGGCGCAGGCGGCCCCCAAGCAGACCACCGCGCAGCTGAAGGCTGAGATAGCCCAGCAGAACGAGGACGCCGACAAGGCGATCCAGCAGTACGACGCGGCGGTCTCCACCCAGCAGACGCTGCAGAAGCAGGTCAGCACCCTGCAGGACCAGGTCGCCCGGCAGCAGGCCTCGGTCAGCGCCAAGTCCGCGGCTCTCGGCGCGGTCGCCAGTGCGCAGTACCGCAGCGGGACGATCGACCCCTCGGTCCAGCTGATGCTCTCCGCGGACCCGACCGACTATCTGAACCAGGCGTCCACGATGACGCAGGTGACCGACAGCCAGGCCTCGCTGCTGTCCTCGCTGACGGCCGAGCAGAAGACCCTGGACCGCGAGAAGGCCGAGGCCGAGAGCAAGCTGAAGGCGCTCGACGCCACCAGCAAGCAGCTCGCCGCGGCCAAGGCCTCGGTGCAGAAGAAGCTCGCCGCCTCCAAGGCCAAGCTCGCCTCGCTGACCGCCGCCCAGCGCGCCGCGATCAGCAACCCGGAGAGCACCGACAGCAGCTCCGCCTACGACCCCGGTTCCAGCAAGGCCGGCTCGGGCACCGCGATGGCCGCCTTCCACGCCGCGCAGACCCGCCTCGGTGACCCGTACGTCTACGGGGCCACCGGGCCGAGCTCCTTCGACTGCTCCGGTCTGATGCAGTGGGCCTTCAAGCAGGCCGGCGTGTCGATCGGCCGCACCACCTACGACCAGGTCGACGTCGGCACCGCCGTCAGCTCCACCGCCGACCTCCAGATCGGCGACCTGATCTTCTTCAACGGCGACTCGCACGTAGGGATGTACGCGGGCGGCGGCATGGTGCTGCACGCCCCGCACACCGGCACCGTGGTCAAGTACGAGAAGCTCAGCTACATCGGCTCGATCTACGCCATGCGCCGGGTCTGAGCTCCCAGCGACACCGACGCGCTGACACACGCTCAAACGGCCGTACGGGCCCGTACTCCCAGGGGGGTACGGGCCCGTTGCCGTGTCCGGCTCCACCCCCGGCGACGTGGCCTTTCGTATAGCAGTGCATCATTCGTCCGAATTTTCGTTATCGCGGGGGTTTGGACTAGCTGCGCCGGACTCGCTAACGTCTGCGCTCGGCCCACCGTGTCGTCGACCGCCCTTCCGGGCGGCACCGGTGGACCGCCGGACATCCTGGGCCGACGCAGCCGGCGTCGCGCGGGCAGGGCCGGCACCGGACGAATGGAGGCCGCCCGCGTGGCGTCCCACCGACGTGCCCGACCCATGGGCCAGTACTCCGCAGTGGCGGCGCTCTCCCGTACCGCGGTGACGGTCGCGGCGGCCACCGCCGCGATGCTGGCCGCGGGCGGCAGCGCCTTGGCCGCACCGGCGCCCGGGGCCAAGCCTGCCCCGGCCTCGGCCGACGACGTCCGGCAGCAGGTGCAGAGCCTCTACTCCCGGGCCGAGGTCGCCGGGCAGCAGTACGACGGGGCCAGGGAGCAGGAGGGCGCGCTGCTGCGCAGCTCCGCCCTGCTGCAGCAGCGGGTCGCCGCCGAGCAGCAGCGGATCAACACCATGGTCGGAGCCATGGGCGAGGTGGCCGGCGCCGAGTACCGGGCGGGCGGCGGGATGGACCCGCTGGTCCGGCTGCTCTTCAGCGCCCACCCGGACCAGTTCCTGGCCCAGGCCGGCAACGCCGACCAGGTGGACGCCACCACCGCGCAGCGGCTGCTGCAGGTGCGCAACGACCAGCGGCAGCTGGCCGAGGACCGGGCCGAGGCGGTCTCCCAACTGGCCCAGCTGGAGGCGGTGCGGCAGTCCATCGCGGGCAGCAAGGCCCAGGTGCAGCGGCAGCTCGGACACGCCAGGGCGCTGCTGGCCGGGCTCACCGCCCCGCAGCGGGACGCCCTGCGGCAGAGCGAGGACGCGGCTGCCGGGGCCGCCGCCCAGGCCGCCGACACCGCGCTGCCACCGGACCAGGGCCCCGCGTCCAGTCGCGCGGCGGTCGCCCTGGCCGCCGCCCGCAGCGCGCTGGGCCGGCCCTATGTCTACGGGGCGACCGGGCCCGGGGCGTTCGACTGCTCCGGGCTGATGTACTGGTCCTGGGAGCACGCCGGGGTGCACCTGCCGCGGACCTCGCAGGGGCAGATGTACGCGGGCCGCAGTATCCCGCTGTCCCAGGCCCGGCCGGGAGATCTTGTGATCTACTACAACGATCGCCACCACGTCGGCATGTACGCGGGCAACGGGATGGTGATCCACGCGCCCTACCCGGGTGCGCGGGTGCGCTACGAGCCGGTGAACTCGATGCCGGTGGCGGGAGTGGTCCGGGTCTGACCCCAGCGGGGGTCGCAGGGAGTGCGGGCGATGGCGACTGGCAGGAGAGCCGTCCTGATCGGCGGCGCCGCGCTGCTCGCCGCGGGCGGCCTCGGCGGCGCGGCCTGGCACGACCGGGTCGAGGACCGCCGTGCGGCGGCTGCCGAGCCGGCCGCCGACGAGGTGTCCCACGCCGCCACCGCGGACAGCAGCGGCGACACCGCCGTCCGGCAGGGCATCCAGCAGCTCCTGGACCGCCGCGCCGCCGCCGTGCTGGCCAGGGACCAGGCCGCGCTCGCCGCGACCGTGCCCGCGGCCGCACAGGCCCTGCGGGACAGCCAGGCGGCGATGCTGGCGAACCTGGCCCAGGTGCCGCTGGCGGGCTGGGAGTACCGGATCCAGGCGCTGGACGCCTACCCGCTGCCGCCGGTGCTGCCCGAGACCGAGCGCCGCGCGGCCCGGGTGCAGCTGGCCTACCGGCTCTCCGGCTTCGACACCGAGCCGGTCACCGCCACCCAGTACCTGACCTTCACCCGGCAGGACGGCCGCTGGCTGCTCGGCTCCGACAGCGACCACCCCGGCGGCGACACCCAGCTCTGGGACCTCGGCCCGGTGACCGTGGTGCACGGCCGCAGCTGCCTGGTGCTGGGCCTGCGCGGCCAGAGCACCCTGCAGGCCATCGCGGACGAGGCGGACCGCGCCGTCCCCGCCGTCAGCGCGGTCTGGGGCCGTGGTTGGGGCGAGCGGACGGTGCTGCTGGCGCCGCTGGGCTCGGACCAGTTCGGGCGGCTGCTCGGGGTGGACCCGCTCGGCTACAGCTCCATCGCCGCGGTCACCACCGGCGAGCTGGGCCCGTCCGAGGCCGGCCGCACCGAGCGGATCACGGTGAACCCGCAGGTCTGGGACAGCCTCAACGCGCTCGGCCGACGGGTCGTCACCACCCATGAGACCACCCATGTCGCCACCCGGGCGATCACCGAGCAGTGGACCCCGCGCTGGCTCTCCGAGGGCGCCGCCAACTGGACCGGCTACCTCGGCACCGGTCGGACGCCCCGTCAGATCGCCCCGGAGCTGCTGGCCGACGTCGCGGCCGGCCGGATCCCCGCCGCGCTGCCGGCCGACCCCGCCTTCGACGGCTCGGCGAGCGGGCTGCCGCAGGCGTACGAGCAGGCCTGGTTCGCCTGCCGCAGCGTGGTGCAGCGGCACGGCGAGCCCCGGCTGGTCGCCCTCTACGCGGCGGTCGCCGCGACCGGCGGCAGCGGCGGCCAGGACGCGGCGGTGGACGCCGCGCTGCGCCGCACCCTCGGCACCGGCCTCACCGCCTTCACCGCACTGTGGCGCCAGGATCTGCTGGCCGCCGCCAAGTCGAAGACCTAGCCGCTCTTCTGGTGGACCGTCGCCCGCCAGAGCCGTCGGCAGGACACCGTCGCGGCCGTCGCCAGCAGCAGGTTCCTGGTGCACAGCACCAGCACCCCCAGCGGCCGGAACTCCGCCAACTGGCCGAAGAGCAGCGGGAACTCCAGGTAGGTGCACAGGGTCGCCGCCGCGATCAGCCAGGCGGTCGGCCGCTGCGTGGTCCCGGCCGAGGCCAGGCAGACCGCCGCCGCCCCGATCAGCCACACCAGGTACTGCGGGCTGATCACCCTGCTGGTGACGGTGAACAGCAGCAGCGCCGCCAGGGCCGCGTCGAACGGCGTCGCCTGGGTCCAGCGGCGGGCCCTGACCCGCCACAGCAGCAGCCAGCCGAAGGCGGCCAGGGTGCAGGCCAGTATCAGCAGCCCGACCGCCCGCACCCCGGTGCCGAGGAACTCCGTGGAGCCGTAGTGCATCTCGGCCCGCCCGCCCCAGCCGAACAGGTGCGCGGCGTAGAAGGGCAGCGCGCCCAGCGACTCCACCTCCACCCCCCGGTCCTCCTGGAAGCCGAGGAAGGAGAAGCCGCCGACCATGGTCACCGCGCAGCAGAAGCAGACCGCAAGACCGGACACCGCCGCCGCCGTCCAGGCGTCCCTGGTCCTCGGCCCGCGCGGGGTGCCGAGCAGGGTCAGCGCCGGCCACACCTTCAGCAGCGCGCCCAGCCCGGCCAGCGCCCCGCCCAGCCGCGGCCGGCCCCCGGCCGCCAGCAGCCCGGCCACCGCGACGGCCGTCACCACCAGGTCGAACCGGCAGTAGGCGGTCGGCCCCAGCAGCGGCACCGCCGCGGCCCACAGCCAGGCCCCGGCGCTCCGCCCGCCGCGCCGGGCGGCCCGCAGCAGCAGGCCGAGCACCAGCGCGTCGCAGACCGCCACCAGCACCAGGAAGCCGGTGAAGTAGGACCACGGCAGCCAGCTCGGGACCAGCATCACCAGCGCCGCCAGCGGCGGGTACTGCCAGGTCACGTCGTCCAGCGGGAAGGTGCCGGTGGCCAGCAGCTGGGCCCAGCCCTGGTAGATCACCTTGACGTCGCTGCTGACGTCCTGGCGGGCGAACGGCAGCAGCCCCAGCACCGCCGCCAGCAGCAGCGCCCGTCCCGCCGTCCAGGCCGCCACCGGCCCGGCCCAGGCCCGTCGCGGGCCGGACCTCGGACCGGTGCGCAGGCCGGTGCGCTGCGCCTGCGGCAGGGAGAGCAGAGTACTGATGGAGACCTCGCCCGGGGACGGGAGGTGAACAGGGGCGCGCCAGCAGGGAGGCTGATACCCGTGCGGCTGCCGCACTGGCCTATCGTACTGAGCAAGTACCGCCGCACCGAGGACGCCGGACCGAGGCTCATGAACAAGACGCTCATCGTCACCAACGACTTCCCGCCCCGGCCCGGAGGCATCCAGACCTTCGTCCACAACATGGCGGTGCGGATGCCCGCCGAGAAGATCGTGGTGTACGCCTCGACCTGGCGGGACGGCGGCGAGGTGGCCAGGTTCGACGCCGAGCAGCCGTTCCAGGTGGTCCGCGACCGCAGCACGATGCTGCTGCCCACGCCGAGGGTGACCCGGCGCGCGGCCGAGATCCTCAGGGCGGAGGGCTGCGGCTCGGTCTGGTTCGGCGCGGCGGCCCCGCTCGGGCTGACGGCGCCGGCCCTGCGGAAGGCCGGGGCCGAGCGGCTGCTCGGGATGACGCACGGTCACGAGGCGGCCTGGGCCCAGCTCCCGGCCTCCCGGCAGCTGCTGCGCCGGATCGGCGCGGGCACCGACACCCTCACCTACCTCGGCGAGTACACCCGCTCCAGGATCGCCGCCGCGGTCGGCCCGGCGGCGGCGGCCCGGATGGTGCAGGTCCCGCCGGGCGTGGACGAGAAGACCTTCCACCCGGACTCGGGCGGCGCCGAGGTACGGGCCCGACTGGGCCTCAGCTCACGGCCTGTCATCGTCTGCGTCTCCCGGCTGGTGCCGCGCAAGGGCCAGGACACGCTGATCCGGGCCATGCCCGGGGTGCTCGCCGCCGAGCCGGACACGGTGCTGCTGATCGTCGGCGACGGCCCCTACCGGGCGGACCTGGAGCGGCTGGCCGGCGAGACCGGGGTGGCCACCTCGGTCCGCTTCACCGGCGCGGTGCCCTTCGCCGAACTCCCGGCCCACTACGGCGCGGGCGACGTCTACGCCATGCCCTGCCGCACCCGCCGCGGCGGCCTGGACGTCGAGGGCCTGGGCATCGTCTACCTGGAGGCCTCGGCCACCGGCCTGCCGGTGGTGGCCGGCGACTCCGGCGGCGCCCCGGACGCGGTGCTGGAGGGCGAGACCGGCTACGTCGTCCCCGGCCTCGACCTGGAACAGCTGACCGACCGGCTGCTCACCCTGCTCCAGGACCCGGCCCTGCGCGAACGCCTGGGCTCCCGCGGCCGCGCCTGGGTCGAACAGAACTGGCGCTGGGACCTCCTGGCCACCCGCCTGGCCGCCCTGCTCTGACCGTTCACCGATCCGCGCTTCATGGCACATGTTGTATTACAGTGGGTGGATGGAGACTCCGCGTTCCGGGCGTACCCGGACCACCAGCATCAGCCTCGCCGCCGAGACGCTCGAAGCGATCCGGGAGAGGGCGGGCAAGGGCGGGGTCTCCGCGTTCATCGAGGAGGCGGTGCGGCACGAGCTGGCCATGCTCGCCCTCGGCGAGATCGTCGCCGACCACCAGGCACGCCACGGCGAGCTGACCCCGGCTGAGATCGCCGCCGCCGAGGCCGAGTTGTTCGGCGCCCCGCGGGACAGCTCGGCCGCCGCGTGAGCGTGGGGGCGGGCGCCGGCGCGGGGGCGGTCGTGCTGGACAGCGAGGCGCTGTCCCTGCTCCTGCGGGACGACCGGGCGATGACCGCCCGGATCGAGGCCGCCCGGATCCATCGGGTGCCGGTGGTGGCCTGTGCCATGACCCTGATCGAGGCGGACGACCACCGGGTCCACCCGGCCCGGATCGGCTGGGTGCTCTCCCGGCTCCAGGTCGTCGCCGTCGACGAGGGGGCGGCCGGGCTCGCGAGCAGCCTGCTCCGCGAGGCCGGACTGCACGGCCACAAGTACGCCATCGACGCCGCTGTCGCCGCCACCGCGCGCACGCTGCCCGGCCCGGTCGTGGTGCTGACCTCCGACCCCGAGGACCTGGCCCTGCTCTGCGGCCCGGGTGTGCGCATCGTGAAGGTCTAGCTCAGCCGGTGTAGAGGGCTTCGACCTCGGGGGCGTAGTCCTTCAGGACCACCGAGCGCTTGAGCTTCATGGACGGGGTGAGGTGGCCCGAGTCCTCGGAGAACACGGTGTCGAGGATGTGGAACTTCTTCACCGCCTCCGCGTGCGAGACGGCGGCGTTGCCGTCGTCGATCGCGGCCTGGACCGCGCCCAGCAGGTCGGAGTCCTGCAGCAGGTCGGTGACGGTGGCGTCGTCGGGCTTGCCGTTGAGCTTCTTCCAGGTGGGGAAGAACTCCGGGTCGATGGTGACCAGGCAGGCGATGAAGGGCTTGCGGTCGCCGACCACCATGCACTCGCCGATCAGCGGGTGGGCCCGGATCCGGTCCTCGATCACCGCGGGGGCGACGTTCTTGCCGCCGGCCGTGACGATGATCTCCTTCTTGCGGCCGGTGATGGTGAGGAAGCCGTCCTGGTCCAGCGAGCCCAGGTCGCCGGTGGAGAACCAGCCGTCGTGCAGCGCCTCGGCGCTGGCCTCCGGGTTCTGCCAGTAGCCGGTGAACACCTGCGGGCCCTTGAGCAGCACCTCGCCGTCGTCGGCGATCCGGAACGAGGAGCCGGGGACGGGCCGTCCGACGCTGCCGATCCGCGGCTTGTCGTAGGGGTTGACCGCGATCGCGGCGCAGGTCTCGGTCAGGCCGTAGCCCTCCAGGACGGTGAAGCCGATGCCCCGGTAGAAGTGGCCGAGCCGCTCGCCCAGCGGCGCCCCGCCGGAGATGGCGTGGGTGGCCCGGCCGCCCAGCGCGGCCCGCAGCTTGCTGTAGACCAGCGCGTCGAACAGCTTGTGCCGGAGCTTCAGCCCGAGCGGGGCCCCGCCCGCGTCCAGCGCCTTGCTGTAGGCGATCGCGGTGTCGGCGGCCCGGTCGAAGATCTTGCCTTTGCCCTCGCTCTGGGCCTTGGCCCTGGCCGAGTTGTAGACCTTCTCGAACACCCGGGGGACGCCCAGGATCAGCGTCGGCTGGAACGCGCTGAGCTCGGCCACCACGTCCTTGATGTCCGGCAGGTGGCCGATCCTGATCGGCGCCAGCGCGGCCGAGACCTCGGCGATCCGGCCCAGCACGTGCGCCTCGGGCAGGAACAGCAGCACCGAGGACTCGCCGGTGCGGAACAGCGGGCCGAGCAGGGCCACCACATTGCCCAGCTCGCCCAGGAAGTTGGCGTGGGTCAGCTGACAGCCCTTGGGGCGGCCGGTGGTGCCCGAGGTGTAGACGATGGTGGCGATGCTGTCCGGGCCGAGCGCGGAGCGGCGCTCGTCCACGGTCGCGTCCGGCACGTCCTGGCCGGTCCTGGTGAGGTCCTGCAGCGCGCCGGCCTCGATCTGCCACAGCTGCTTCAGTTCCGGCAGCCGCTCCCTGACCTGGCCGATCACCGCTTCGTGCCGGGGGAGTTCGGCGATGCAGGCGACCGCGCCGGAGTTGCCGAGGATCCACTCGACCTGCTCGGCCGAGGAGGTCTCGTACACCGGCACGGTGATCGCGCCGGCGCACCAGATGGCGAAGTCCAGCAGGGTCCACTCGTAGCGGGTGCGGGACATCAGCGCGACCCGGTCGCCGGGGCCGACACCGGAGGCGATCAGGCCCTTGGCGGCGGCGCGGACCTCGGCCAGGAACTGGACCGAGGTCAGGTCCTCCCACCGGCCGTCGGTCTTGCGGCTGACCACCGCGACGCCGGGATGCTGCTCGGCGTTGCGGTGGATGAGGTCGGAGAGGTTTGCGCCGCTCGGCACCTCGTAGAGAGCCGGAAGGCTGAACTCACGCAAGACACTGCTCCTCGGTCTGCGACGCTGCGGGACGCCAGGACGTTACTTCCCAGTAGCATGACTGCGGTAGGGGTGGAGGTGAATGTGTCTCCTGTGTCACACCGCCTGCCGATACTCGAACACTACGGCAGGCGCGAGGTGACCCGCAGGTAGCCCTGTGCGTGGTCGGTAGGGTGGCGCTATGCGGGTGCATGTGGTGAGCGACGTACACGGCAACAGCGAGGCACTGGCGCGGGCGGGGGACGGGGCGGACGCGCTGCTCTGCCTCGGCGACCTGATCCTCTTCCTGGACTACGCGGACCACTCGCGCGGGATCTTCCCGGACCTGTTCGGCGCCGAGAACGCCACGAAGATCGTGGGGATGCGCAACGCCCGCCGCTTCGACGAGGCCAGGGAGTTCTCCCGGCAGCTCTGGGCCGGCCTGGACGTCGACCGGGAGACCGCCACCGAGCAGGCCGTCCGGCGCCAGTACGCGGAGCTGTTCGCCGCCTTCCCCGACCCGACCTACGCCACCTACGGCAATGTCGACCGCCCGGACCTCTGGCCGGACTTCGCCCGGGACGGCGTCACCGTGCTGGACGGCCAGGTGGTCGAGCTGGGCGGCCGGACCTTCGGCTTCGTCGGCGGCGGACTGCCGTCCCGGATGCGCACCCCCTACGAGGTGGACGAGGAGACCTACGCCGCCAAGGTCGCCGCGCTCGGCAGCGTGGACGTGCTGTGCAGCCACATCCCGCCCGCCGTCCCCGACCTCACCTACGACACCGTGGCCCGCAGGTTCGAGCGCGGCAGCGAGGCGATCCTGGAGGCAATCCACCGCACCAGGCCGGGACACGTGCTGTTCGGTCACGTGCACCAGCCGCTCGCCCGGCGGATGCGGATCGGCCGCACCGAGTGCGTCAACGTCGGCCATTTCCGTTCCACCGGCCGCCCGTGGGTTCTCGAATGGTGAAACGGTAGCCTTCAGCAGTCAGCAGCATGTCGAGACGCGGAGGCCACCCGATGGCGGAGCACACCAGGTCGAGCACCACGATCGACGCGACCCCGGAGCAGGTCATGGCGGTGATCGCGGACTTCGCCGCGTACCCCGCCTGGACCGGGGAGGTCAAGGAGATCGAGGTGCTCGGTGAGAGCGACGGCCGCGCCGAGCAGGTGCGCCTCCTCCTGGACGCCGGCGCCATCAAGGACGAGCACGTCCTCGCCTACACCTGGGACGGCGACCGCCAGGTCAGCTGGACCCTGGTGAAGAGCCAGATGCTGAAGTCGCTGGACGGCTCCTACACCCTGGCCCCGGCCAAGTCCGGCGGCACCGAGGTCACCTACCAGCTGGCGGTGGACGTCAAGATCCCGATGCTGGGGATGATCAAGCGCAAGGCCGAGAAGGTCATCATCGACCGGGCCCTGGCCGGGCTGAAGAAGCGGGTCGAGTCCCAGCAGGGCGCCTCCGGCGTCGGGGCCTGATGGACCCGGCAGCGAACGGCGGCGCCGCGGCGGGCACCCGGGTCGTCCTGGTCAGCGGAGACGGCGGCAGCGGACGCACCACCCTGGCCGCGGCGACCGCGCTGCGCGAGGCGGCCGAGGGCCGGCGCACCCTGCTGCTGGCCGCCGACGACCCGCACCGCAGGCTGGACCGGCTGCTCGGCACCGTGCTCGAAACCGTGCCCAAGCAGCTGGAGGCCGGGTTCCACGCCGCCCGGCTCGACCCGGAGCAGTCGTTCCGGGACGCCGCCGCCCGGCTGCTCGGCCGGGCCGCCCCGCTGTTCGACCTGCTCGGGGTGGACCCGCTGGAGCGGGACGAGCTCAGCGCCCTGCCCGGGGCGGTCCACCTGGCCCTGCTGGACGCCCTGCGCACGCACGGCGGCTCCGGCCAGTGGGAGGTCCTGGTGCTGGACGCGCCCCCGGTCGCCGGGCTGCTGGCCGCGCTCGCGCTGCCCGAGCAGCTGGACCGCTACCTGGCCCGGCTGATCCCCGAGAACCGGCAGGCCGCCCGCGCGCTGCGGCCGGTGCTGGCCGCGGTGGCCGGGGTGCCGATGCCGGGCGACTGGATCTTCGAGGCCCGCGGCTGGACCGCCGCCGAGCTGGCCGAGGTGCGCGCGGTCACCGACGCGTCGAGCACCACGGTCCGGCTGGTGCTGGACGCCCCGTCCGGGCCGCAGGCGGTGGCGGCGCTGCGCGGCGCCCGGGCCGGACTCGCGCTGCACGGCCAGCGGGTGGAATCGCTGCTGGTCAACCGGGTGCTGCCGGACGGCGCCGACCCCTTCCTCAGCGGACTGCACCGGGCCCAGCAGCAGCAGCTGGCCGCGCTGCGGGCCGAGTGGGACGTCCCGGTGCACCCGGTGGCGCACCTCGGCCGGGAGCCGGAGGGGAGCGCCGACCTCGCCGCGCTGGCCGGCTCGGTCGGGCCCGCCGCGGCCGGCGCCGGAGCCGGAGCCGCGCTGGCGCTGGAGTGGCCGGTCCAGGACCTGCGCGGCAGCGGCGAGGAGGTGCTGGTCTGGCGGATCCCGCTGCCCGGCGCCGAACGCGGTGACCTGGACCTGGTCCGGCGCGGGGACGACCTGGTGCTCGGCGTCGGCGGCTACCGGCGCACCCTGGCCCTGCCGTCCGCGCTGCGCCGCTGCACGGTCGCCGGCGCCGCCCTGCGCGACGGCGTACTCACCCTGCGGTTCGCCCCCGATCCGCAGCTGTGGCCCCGCTAGTCCCACAACTGCAACAGAACGCCGACGGTGCCGGAAGGTTGAGGTAGCGTCGGAGGGGACCCTTCGGAGAAGGAGCGGAAAGACATGACGACTGCCGACGATCGATACGACGAGGACGTCTGGGCCCAGGCCGTGGCCGAGGGCGCCAAGGCCGGTGCCACCGCGGGCGGCGGGGCCGGTGCCGAGAAGGCCGCCGACCGTTCCCCCGCGCCCGGTTCCGCCGAGTCCCAGTCCGAGTCCGGCCCCGACGCCGCTCTGGAGGAGACCCGGGTGAAGCGCGAGGAGGTGGTGCAGCCGCGGCAGTCCACCGACCTCTTCGGCCCGGAGCTGAGCCCGCTGGTGGACGAGGTCCGCCGGTTCGCGACCTCGGTCGGTGAGAAAGTCACCGAGGCGTCCGCCTCCTTCAGCAGCGGGGACAGCCTCGGCGCCCTGCAGAACCTCGCCGCCCCGCTCAGGGTCAAGCACCCCGAGGTCTACGGACACCTCATCGCCGCAGGTGGAGAGCTCATCGCCGCCTACCGTTCGGCGGTTTCCGCCTCCGAGCGGCGCTGGACCGCGGAGAAGCGGGGATCGTCCGAGCAGATCGACCTGGACTGAGGGCCGGACCGAGGAAGCGCTCTCATTCTTGGCTACGACTCCTGAAGGCTGGCTGACGTCACCCATCCACTCTGTCTTCGGCTAATGTACGCACAGGTGTGTACCTGGCCCCATCCGGCCGGGTACGGTACCGGCCAGCGGGGAAGCCAGCGGAGACTGAGGGACACATGGGACTGACCATCGGCGTCGACGTCGGGGGTACCAAGATCGCAGCCGGGGTCGTCGACGAGAACGGCGAGATCCTCGCGCGTACGCGGGTGCCCACGCCCGCCGATCCGCAGTGGGCCGTCGGTGCCATCGCGGACGCGGTCAAGGAGTTGAGAGCGCAGCACGACATCACCGCGGTCGGTGTCGGCGCGCCCGGCTACATCGACCGGGAGCGCTCCACAGTCATCATGGCTCCCAATATCAACTGGGAGAACGAGCCGCTCAAGGCCCGCATCGAGGACCTGGTGCACCTGCCCACGGTGATCGAGAACGACGCCAACGCGGCGGCCTGGGGCGAGTTCCGGTTCGGCGCCGCGGCCCGGCACAACGACATGATCATGATCACCGTGGGCACCGGCATCGGCGGCGGCATCGTGCTCGACGGCCGGATGTACCGGGGCAGCTTCGGTGTGGCCGGCGAGATCGGCCACCTCAACATGGTGCCGGACGGCATCCCCTGCGGCTGCGGCTCCAAGGGCTGTTGGGAGCAGTACGCCTCCGGCCGCGCGCTGCGCCGCTACGGCCGCGAGCGGGCCGCGACCGAGGGCGTCCTCGGCAAGCGCCTGCTCGAACTGAACGAGGGCATCGCCGACACCATCACCGGCAGCCAGATCACCGAGGCCGCGGAGGAGGGCGACCCGCTCGCCCTGGAGGTCTACGACGAGCTGGCCGACTGGCTCGGGCGCGGGATGAGCGACCTGGCGTCGCTGTTCGACCCGGCCGTGTTCGTGCTCGGCGGCGGGGTCTCCGACTCCGGCAACCTGCTGCTCGACCCGGTCGCCAAGGCCTTCGAGAAGCACCTCATCGGCGGGGTGCACCGGCCCCGGGCCGAGGTGGTCCTGGCCTCGCTCGGCTCGGCCGCCGGCATCACCGGCGCGGGGGACCTGGCCCGCCAGGTCTGATTACTTTGTGAAGCCCCTGTACGCAATCCGTACAGGGGCTTCCGCATGCCGGACGGCCCGACCGCCGCCGCGGGTGCCAGACTTGACGGCATGACGCCTGAACTCCCGGCCTCCGGACCCCGGCCCGACGGATCCGAAGTGGTCCGGCTGCTCAGCTACAACATCCGCTCGCTGCGGGACGACCGGACCGCGCTGGTCCGGGTGGTCCGCGCCTGCGAACCCGACCTGGTCTGCGTCCAGGAGTCGCCGCGGTTCTGGTTCCCCCGGCAGCAGGCGGCCTGGCTGGCCCGCAGCACCGGCCTGGTGATCCTCTCCGGGGGGCTCAGCGCCTCCGGGCCGCTGCTGCTCGGCAAGCTCAGGGCGACGCCGCTGTCGGTCCACGACCTGCTGCTGCCGCGGCGTCCCGAGCTGCACCAGCGGGGGTTCGCCACGACCGTGGTCCGGTTCGGCGCCGCCGCCCCGTTCTCGGTGACCAGCTGTCACCTCTCGCTGAACGCGGACGAGCGCTACACCCACTTCCAGGCGCTGCTCGAGCAGGTGGACCGGGTCGGCGCGCCGCTCGGCCTGGTCGGCGGGGACTTCAACGAGCACCCGGACGGCCCCGGTTGGAAGCTGCTGGCGGACCGGCTGCAGGACGGCTGGGCGACCGCGCCCTGGGGCTCGGAGTTCACCTCCGTCCCCGACAACCCCTACCAGCGGATCGACGCGGTCTTCGCCACCCCCGGGATCGAGGTGCTGGCCTGCGGCGTCCCGGACGGGCTGCCCGGGGTGCGGCCCCGCGACCTGCTCGGCGCGACGGACCACCTGCCGCTGCTGGCCGTCCTCCGGATCCCGGCGCGGCCCGCCGACTGACCAACTGTCAGACCACGGCGCCGCGGTGCGGGTCGTCGTCCCCGTCCTCGTCGTCCTCGTCCCGCATCCGGGCGAACAGGGTGCCGGCGCCGCCGATGAAGAACGCTATTCCGAGCACCTCGCCCATCCCGCCCAGGGCGGGGACGTAACCCAGCGCCGAGACCAGGATCAGGGCGATGCCGCCGACCACGGCGGTGATCGCCAGCCGGGTCACCGCCTCGGTCTTCGGCAGCGGGGGCGGCGGCGGGGGGACGAAGTGGTCCTCGTCCGGGTCCTCCTCCGGGGTCCAGGTCCGCGGGTCGACCGGTCCGATCGCCTGGATCATCGGCAGCTTGATCAGCGGCTCGGCCGGGGCCTGCCGCGGCCGGGGCTGCGGCGCCAGGTCGGCCAGGTCCTCGGCGGCGGGCCAGGACCGCGCCTCGTCGTCCACCGGGGTGTCGAAGCCCGCGACCAGCTGCGCGAACAGCTCGTCGTCCGAGGCGGCAGGGCCGTCGGCTGCCTCGGCGGGGGTCTCCTCAGGGGCCTGCTTGGTCGGCTCCTCCGGAACCTCGGGCAGATCCGCCATACCGCTCATCCCTTCGCAGCGGTGGTGAGCCGCCGGACGAAGCCGAGACTGCCGTCGAAAATCATCTCGGCGTCGTGGTCCAGTGTCGCCACATGGAAACTGCGTTCGCACAGTTTTTCTTCCACATCCGTGGAGGAGATCCGGGAAAGCAGCAACTCGCTGCTCGCCGCGGGCACCACATGGTCCTGCGGGCTGCGGAACAGCAGCAGCGGCTGGGTGACCTGCGGCAGCTCGGCCTGCACCAGCCGGGTCAGCTGGGCCATCGAGTGCGCCGCGTGCAGCGGGGTGCGGGTGTAGCCGCCCTCGTTCACGTCGGGCTTGGCCACGTCGTTGGCGATCCCCGGCAGGCTCGGGACCAGGTGCCGGACCAGCGGCAGCGCCCGGTGCGACTGTCCGGGCATCCGCACCAGCGGGTTCACCAGGACCAGCCCCGACACCGCGGCCCCCTTCTGCGCGGCCAGGTGCAGCGACAGCAGGCCGCCCATGGACAGGGCGAACAGGAACACCTGCTCGCAGTCCTTGGCCAGTAGGTCGAACTCCCGCTCGACGGTGCTGTACCAGTCCTGCCAGCGGGTGACGTTCAGGTCCTGCCACTGGGTGCCGTGGCCCGGCAGCAGCGGCAGCGAGACGCTCAGACCCTCGGCGGCGGCGGCCTCGGCCCAGGGCCGCATCGAGGCCGGCGAGCCGGTGAACCCGTGGCACACCAGGACTCCGACCGGCCCGCCGTGGTGGTGGTACGGCTCGGCACCGGGCATGAGCGGCATCTGCGGCTCCTTCGACTCGTACGGTCCGGCACGCGGAGGAACGGGCGGGGACGGGTGGGGTGCATCGTCCCACGCCCGCGCGGCAGCCGTACAGCTCACCTCCCGGTGAACGGCTATGGTTCTCGATGGTTCGCTAATCTGGAGGCCAGGGTTGTTCTACCGAGTGATGAAGATGATCGTCGCTCCACTGCTGAAGATCTTCTTCCGTCCGTGGGTCGAGGGGATGGACCACATCCCGGAACACGGGCCTGCCATCCTGGCCAGCAACCACCTCTCCTTCTCCGACTCCTTCTTCCTCCCGGCGCTGATGCGGCGCCGGGTGACCTTTATCGCCAAGTCCGAGTACTTCACCGGAAAGGGTGTCAAGGGAAAGCTGACGGCGGCCTTCTTCAGGGGGGTCGGACAGCTCCCGGTGGACCGCTCCGGCGTCCGCGGCGCGGGTGAGGCGGCGATCCGCAGCGGTATCGCGGTGATCGAGCGCGGCGAGCTGTTCGGGGTCTACCCGGAGGGCACCCGCTCGCCCGACGGCAAGCTCTACCGGGGCAAGGTCGGCGGCGTCGCCAGGATCGCCCTGGCCACCGGCGCGCCGGTGATCCCGGTGGCGATGATCAATACCGACAAGCTGCAGCCGCCCGGCCAGGTCCGGCCCAACTTCGGGGTCCGCCCCGGGATCCGGATCGGCGCACCGCTGGACTTCTCCCGCTACCACGGCATGGAGAACGACCGCTTCATCCTGCGCTCGGTGACCGACGAGGTCATGTACGAGATCATGCGGCTGTCCGGCCAGGAGTACGTGGACGTCTACGCCACCGCCGCGAAGAAGCAGCTGCAGGACGCCAAGAAACAGGCCAAGGACACCTAGCCGGGGGGCTGGCGATGGGTACGAAGGAAAATCGCGCGGGTGCGGGGGTCTTCTCCGTGGAGCAGCCGCTGTGGCGGGCGGTCACCGCGTTCCGGCTGCTCACCCTGCTCTACGCGGTGGGCCGCTACGCGGGGGACGCCGCCCACTACGCCCACCCCGCCGCCGCCTGGGCCTACATGGGCGTGCTGTCGCTGTGGACCTTCGCCACGGTGCGCCAGTTCGCCAGCAAGGCCCGCTGCACCTGGTGGTGGCTCTACGCCGACCTCGCCCTGGTCGTGGCCGGCATCCTGCTCACCCGCAGCTTCGACCAGATCGCCCAGGTCGACGCGGGCGAGGTGACCCTGCCGACAGTCCGCGCGGCGGCGACCGTGCTGGGCTTCTCGGTGCTGGGCGGCTGGCGTCCGGCGGCCCTGGCCGCGCTGATCGTCGGTCTCGCCAACATCGGCGAGCGGGGCCGGGTCACCTCCAGCAATGTGCACAACATCGTGCTGCTGATGCTGGCCGGCATCGCCATCGGCTATGTGGTGGAGCTGGCCAGGGCCAGTGAGCAGACCCTGGCCAGGGCGCTGGAGATCCAGGCCGCCACCAGGGAGCGGGAGCGGCTGGCCCGGGACATCCACGACGGGGTGCTGCAGGTTTTGGCGATGGTGCAGCGGCGCGGCACCGAACTCGGCGGCGAGGCCGAGGAGATCGGCCGGATGGCGGGGGAGCAGGAGATCGCGCTGCGGGCGCTGATCGCCGAGGGCCTGGCGCCCAACCCCTCCTACGAGGCGCCGCGGCGGCAGTCGGACCACCCGGACCCGGGTGCCCCGCAGGACCTGCGGGCGCTGCTGGGCCCGCTGGCCGGTTCCCGGGTCACCGTGGCCGCGCCGGGCACCCCGGTGCTGCTGCCGGGACGGGCGGCGAGTGAGCTGAGCGCGGCTGTCGGCGCCGCCCTGGACAATGTGCGCAAGCACGCCGGGCCCGGGGCGCAGACCTGGATCCTGGTCGAGGACGAGCCGGACGCGGTGGTGGTCAGCGTCCGCGACGACGGCCCCGGCTTCGCCGCCTCCCGGCTCGGCGAGGCGGAGCAGGAGGGAAGGCTCGGGGTGTCCCAGTCGATCCGGGGCCGGCTGCGGGACCTCGGCGGCAGCGCGGAGATCACCTCGGCGGCCGGGCAGGGCACCGAGGTCGAGCTGCGGGTGCCCCGCCAGCGCGGCAAGGCGTCGGGGGCCTCGGCAACGGCAGCAGCGGCAACGAAGGAGAGCACGACGTGACGGACGGTCAGCACGAGGGCATCCGGGTGATGGTGGTCGACGACCACCCGATGTGGCGGGAGGCGGTGGCCCGCGACCTGGCCGACGCCGGCTGCCGGGTGGTCGCCACCGCCGGGGACGGCCGGGAGGCGGTGCGCCGGGCCCCGGCCGCCGCCGCACAGGTGGTGGTGCTCGACCTCAACCTGCCGGACCTGCCCGGGGTGGAGGTCTGCCGGCAGCTGATGGCGCACGACCCGGCCACCCGGGTACTGGTGCTCTCCGCCAGCGGCGAGCACGCGGACGTGCTGGAGGCGGTCAAGTCCGGGGCCACCGGCTACCTGGTGAAGTCCGCCAGCCGGGAGGAACTGCTGGACGCGGTGCGCCGCACCGCGGTCGGCGACCCGGTGTTCACCCCCGGGCTGGCCGGCCTGGTGCTGGGCGAGTACCGCCGGCTGGCGGCCGAGCCCGCGCCGGCCGACTCCCGTACCCCGGCCGCCCCGCAGCTGACCGACCGGGAGACCGAGGTGCTGCGGCTGGTCGCCAAGGGGCTGTCCTACAAGCAGATCGCCGACCGGCTGGTGCTGTCGCACCGCACCGTCCAGAACCACGTCCAGAACACCCTGGGCAAGCTCCAGCTGCACAACCGGGTCGAGCTGGTCCGCTACGCCATCGAGCGCGGCCTGGACGACGGCGCCTAGCACTGCGGACCCGCTGGCGCGTTCCCGGCGCCGCACGCCCGGGTGCAATCATCCGTCCCGCCGCTACCGTGAAGTGACGCCTCGTCACACTCATGGGAGGGGACGGACATGCGGATAGGAGTGCTCACCGGCGGGGGCGACTGCCCCGGGCTCAACGCCGTCATCAGGGGGATCGTCCGCAAGGGAACGCAGCTCTACGACTACGACTTCCTCGGTTTCCGGGACGGCTGGCGCGGCCCGCTCGAAGCCGCGACCACACCCCTCGGCATCCCCGAGGTGCGCGGCATCCTGCCGCTCGGCGGCACCATCCTCGGCTCCTCGCGGACCAATCCGCTCAAGGTGGTCGACGGCATCCGCCGGGTCAAGGAGAACCTGGACAAGTACGAGGTCGACGCGCTGATAGCGATCGGCGGCGAGGACACCCTCGGCGTCGCGGCCACCCTGCACGAGCACGGGGTCAATGTGGTCGGCGTTCCCAAGACCATCGACAACGACCTGAACGCCACCGACTACACCTTCGGCTTCGACACCGCCGTCAACATCGCCACCGAGGCCATCGACCGCCTGCACACCACCGCCGAGTCGCACAAGCGGGTGCTGGTGATCGAGGTGATGGGCCGCCACGCCGGGTGGATCGCGCTGCACTCCGGCATCGCCGGCGGCGCCAATGTCATCCTCATCCCGGAGCAGCGCTTCGACATGGACCGGGTCTGCGCCTGGGTCGAGCAGCGGTTCCGGATCAACTACGCCCCGATCGTGGTGGTCGCCGAGGGAGCGATGCCGCTGGAGGGCCAGATGATGGTCAAGGACGACTCCAGGGACGCCTTCGGGCACGTCCGGCTGGCCGGCATCGGCGAGTGGCTGGCCCATGAGATCGAGGCCCGCACCGGCAAGGAGGCCCGCACCACCGTCCTCGGCCACATCCAGCGCGGCGGCACCCCCAGCGCCTTCGACCGCTGGCTGGCCACCCGCTTCGGCCTGCACGCGGTCGACGCGGTCCACGACGAGGACTTCGGCACCATGGTGGCGCTGCGCGGCACCGACATCGTCCGGGTCCCGCTGGCCGAGGCCACTGTCCGGATCAAGACCGTGGACCCGGCCCTCTACGCCGAGTTCGACGTCTTCTTCGGCTGATCCCGGCCCGTTCTTACTGTCTACACAGAAAACGCTGGCACAGTCGGTTTCCAGTAGTCCTGGGAGGCGAGTATGACCAGCACAGTCCAGGCGGCCGCGCGGACCGGCGCGCCCGCACCACCACCGCCGGCGCGCGGACCCCACGCCGAGACCGTGGCCCGCGCGCTGCTCGGTGTGATCGCGGCCGGGGCGGGCGCCGTGCTGTGGCTGTGGTGGCAGGACACCGCCTCGATCGTCGGCGCGGCCCAGTGGGTCACCAACGGCGGGCGGCTGTTCGGGCTGCTGGCCGGGTACACCGCACCGGTGCTGGTGCTGCTGATGGCCCGAATACCGCTGCTCGACCGGACCCTCGGCAGCGACCGGCTGGCCCGCTGGCACGCGACCGGCGGCCGCTACATGGTCGGCCTGGTGCTCACCCATGTGCTGCTGATCGTCTGGGGCTACTCGCTGACCGACCGGACCGGCCTGGTGCACCAGACCACCGAGCTGGTGTTCCACTACCCGGACCTGCTCAAGGGCACCATCGGCACCCTGCTGCTGTTCACCGTGGGGGCGGTCTCGGCCCGGGCCGCACGCCGCCGGATGCGCTACGAGACCTGGTACCACCTGCATCTGCTCACCTATCTGGCGATCTTCCTCACCTTCTTCCACCAGCTCAGCAACGGCGCCGAATTCGTCCGCGACCCGAGCGCCCGCGCGCTCTGGTACGGGCTCTACCTGGGCACCGGCGCGCTGATCCTCTGGTTCCGCTTCCTGGTCCCGGTCCGTGACATGTACCGGCACCGGCTGCGGGTGGCCGAGGTGCGCACCGAGGCGCCCGGGGTGGTGTCGGTGTTCGTCATCGGCGACTACCTGGACGAGCTGGCCGCCCGCACCCGCTCCGGGCAGTTCTTCCGCTGGCGCTTCCTCACCCCGGGCCTGGGCTGGTCCGCCAACCCCTACTCGCTGTCCGCCCCGCCCGGCGGGGGCTATCTGCGGATCACGGTCAAGGAGCAGGGCGGCCACAGCGGCGCGCTGGCCCGGCTGCGCCCCGGCACCCGGGTGCTGGCCGAGGGCCCCTACGGCGCGTTCACCGCCGACCGGCGGAGGTCGCCCAAGGTGCTGCTGCTGGCCGGGGGCGTCGGGATCACCCCGCTGCGGGCGCTGTTCGAGACCATCCCGGCCGCGCCCGGCGGGCTCACCCTGGTCTACCGGGCGAGCAGCGCCGAGGACCTGGTGTTCGGGGCCGAGCTGGAGTCGATCGCCGCCGCCCGCGGGGCCAGGCTGCGCTTCCTGCTCGGGCCGCGCTCCGAGGTCGGCGAGCCGCTGCAGGCCCGGGCGCTGCTGGCGCTGCTGCCGGACCTGCGCGAGCACGACGTCTATCTGTGCGGGCCGGAGGGCCTGGTCCGCACCGCCCGTGAGGCCCTGGACACGGCGGGTGTCCCGGCCCGCCGGATCCACCATGAATCCTTCGAGCTGTAGACAGGGTCCTGATCATGCGCCGAATCGCCGTCACCGCCGCGGGCACCGCCCTGGGCGTGGTGCTGCTGCTCGCGGCCAAGCCGCACCACACCGTCGCCGTCCCCGGCGCGTCCTCGGGCGGGTCCTCGGGCACCTCCTCCGGGGGCGCCGCGGGCAGCGGCTCCGCCAGTGGGGTGCACACCGTCACCGGCGGAACCGTGCAGACCCAGTGGGGCCCGGTCCAGCTCAAGGTCACCTTCGACGGGACCAGAATCACCGCAGTCGATGTGCTGCAGCAGCCGAACGGCACCCCCAGGGACGAGGAGATCAACGCCCAGGCGCTGCCGATCCTCACCCAGGAGACCCTGGCGGCGCAGAGCGCCAAGATCGACGCGGTGTCCGGGGCGACCTACACCAGCCAGGGCTACA
Organism: Streptacidiphilus alkalitolerans; assembly: GCF_042511045.1. Lineage (NCBI taxonomy): Bacteria > Bacillati > Actinomycetota > Actinomycetes > Kitasatosporales > Streptomycetaceae > Streptacidiphilus > Streptacidiphilus alkalitolerans. The sequence goes on along the minus strand of NZ_JBHEZX010000011.1, from coordinate 206,217 downwards.
TCGGCTCGCTGCAGAGCGCCCTGGACGCCGCGAAGTAGCGGGGTCCAGGGCGCGGCCGATCGCTGCGGCTACGGCAGCGGCGGGATCTCCGGCGGGGCGGCGGCCGGGGTCTGCTCCAGGGCGGCCAGGGCGATCCGGACCGCCTCTTCCAGCTGCGGGTCGCGTCCTGCCGCCCAGTCCTGCGGGGTGCAGACCACCTCGACGTCCGGGTCCACCCCGTGGTTCTCCAGGCCCCAGCCGTAGCCCTCGAACCAGGTGCGGAACCGGGGCTGGGTCACCCCGGTGCCGTCCACCAGCCTGTAGTGGCCGTCGATGCCGACCACCCCGCCCCAGGTGCGGACGCCGACCACCGGGCCGAGGCCGAAGGCCTGGAACGCGGCGTTGATGTTGTCCCCGTCCGAGCCGGAGAACTCGTCGGCGACCGCGACCAGCGGGCCGCGCGGCGCGTCCTCCGGGTAGCGGATGGCGGGCCGGTGGTCGCGCACCGCCTGCCATTTGACGATCCGTCGGTTGAGCTTCTCCACCACCAGCTGCGAGGTGTGGCCGCCGCGGTTCTCCCGGGTGTCCACGACCAGGCCGTCCAGCGCGGCCTCGGTGTGCAGGTCGCGGTGCAGCTGGGCCCAGCCCGGCGCCATCATGTCGGGCAGGTGCAGATAACCGAGCCGTCCGCCGGACAGTTCGCGGACCCTGGCCCGGCGGCCGGCCACCCAGTCCTGGTAGCGCAGCGGCTGGTCGTCGGACAGCGGCACGACCACCACGGCGTACTCGCCGTCCGCCGCCGCCAGGGTCAGTTCCACCGGCTTCCCGGCCGTGCCGACCAGCAGCGGGGCCGGGCCGGTGACCGGGTCGACCGGGCGGCCGTTCACCGCGGTCAGCGCGTCCCCGGCGCGCACCCCGAGCCCGGGCGCGGCCAGCGGGGAGCGGGCCTGGGGGGCGGAGGACTCGCCGGGCAGGATCCTGGTGATCCGCCAGCTGCCGTCGCCGTCCCGGGCCAGGTCGGCGCCCAGCAGGCCCTGGCGCCGGGCCGGGCCCACCCGGCGGGCGGCCGGCTGCACATAGGCGTGCGAGGTGCCCAGCTCGCCCTGCAGTTCCCAGAGCAGGTCGACCAGGTCGTCATGGCTGCCGAGCCGGTCGATCAGCGGACGGTAGCGGCGCTGCACCGCCTCCCAGTCGACGCCGCCCAGGTCGATCCGCCAGAAGTTGTCCCGCATCAGCCGGGCGGTCTCGTCGAACATCTGCCGCCACTCGGCCGGCGGGTCGACGGTGACCCGGATCCGCTCCAGGTCGACCCGGACCTCGTCCTCCCGGTCCTCCTTGACTGGCTTGCGGTCGGCCGGGACGATCCGCAGCTCCTCGCCGTCGACCAGGGCCAGCCGGGTGCCGTCGCCGGAGACGGCGAAGCGGTCCAGCGCGTCCGCCAGCACCTCCAGCCGCCGGGTGGCCAGGCTGAAGTACTCCAGCGCCGGGCGCTTCGCCGGGGTGTCCTGGGTGGCCCTGGCGTTCCCGAGCTGCCCGACCAGCGGACGGTTCAGCCAGACGAAGCCGTCCTTGGCCGGCCGCAGCGACTCGTAACGGCCCGCCTCCACCGGGAACGGGACGATCCGCCCGGCCAGGCCCTCGGTGTCGACCCGGGTGGCCCGGACGGAACCGGCCTCGTCCGGGTCGTCCTTCTTGCGCCGGCCCAGGGCGCGGCCCTGCGGCTGCGGCTCGAACGGCGAGAGCAGGTCGTCGGCCAGCAGCGCCAGGTAGGGGCGACAGCCGAGCGGGAAGGACAGGTCGAAGACGTGCTCGTCGTAGACCGGGTCGAACTCGCGGATCGACAGGAAGCCGAGGTACCGGCCGTCGGCGGAGAACGCGGGGGAGTGGTCCACGAAGCGGACCGGGGTGACCTCGGTGATCCGCCCGTCCGCGAGGTGCGCCAGCCGGATCTGGCGCAGCCGGTCGTTCTGGTCGGCGCCGTGGGACCAGGCCAGCCAGGCCGAGTCCGGGGAGAAGGCGAGGCCGGTGGCGTGCACGGCCTCGCTGCGGTCCAGCTCCCGCACCGCGCCGTCCTGGACCAGCAGCACCGCGCCGTCGCGGTTGGCTACCGCCAGCACGCTGCCGTCCGGCGAAGCGGCCAGCTCCTCCACCCGGCCCAGCTGACCGACCGCGACCCGGCGACCGTCGGAGAACTCGAGCCCGTCCTCGCCCCCGGCGTCGGTGACCCAGACCGACGCACCGTCAGGAAGCGGCTGCGGCAGCCGGTTGCGCACCCCGGGGGTGTCCGCCAGAGCCAGCGCGGGTCCGTCCAGGTGGGCCACCCGGTGGACGGTGCCGCGCACCTCCAGCAGGCTGCCGCGGCCCTCGGCGTCGGGGGACACCGTGCCCAGGTGCTTGGCGGCGGTGACCGGACGGGGGCGGCGGGCGGTGCGCGGACCGCCGAGGCTGATCTCCAGCCGCCGCGGGCGGGCCTCCGTCAGGTCGTCCAGCAGCCACAGGTCGCCGGCGCTGTGGAAGACCACCCGGCTGCCGTCGGTGGAGCCGTTGCGGGCGTAGAACTCCAGGTCGCTGTGCGAGCGCAGGTCGGTGCCGTCCGGCCGGCTGGAGTAGACCTGGCCCACGCCCTCGTGGTCGCTCAAGAAGGCGATCCGGCCGGAGCTGAGCCACATCGGCGAGTCGATGTTGCCGTCCAGGCCCTGGTGCACCCGCTCGAAGGCGCCCTCGGCGCCGATCCACAGCTTTCCGGCCCGGCCGCCGCGGTAGCGCTTCCAGTGCGCGGGCTCCCGCGCGCCGGCGGTGCCCAGCAGCGCCCGGCTGCCGCCGGGCTCCAGCGCCGCCCCGCCGATCCTGCCGTACGGCAGCTGCCGGGCCGGGCCGCCGTCCAGCGGCAGCGCGTAGGCCCAGGGGTGGGCCCGTGACATCCGGCCGACCGTGCTGAGCGCCAGCGGCTCGCCCTCCGGGGTCCAGCCCAGCAGGGTGGTGCTGTCGCTGCCCCAGTAGGTCAGCCGCCGGGCCGGGCCGCCCTCGGCCGGTGCGACGTGGATCTCCGGCGCGCCGTCGAGGGTCGAGGCCCAGGCGATCAGCGAGCCGTCCGGCGAGAACCGGGGCCGGGACACCGGCACCTGATCGGCGGTCAGCCGCCACGCTCTGGCGGCCCCTCCGCCGCCACCGCCCGCCGGAGCGAGCCAGATGTCGTCCTCGGCCACAAAAGTGACCAGGTCCGAATGGATGTGCGGAAACCGGAAGTAGCCGTCAGCATGAGTCACCGGCAAACCCTAGCCGCCACCTAGGTGAGTGGTACACGGATTTACGCCGGCTGCGGGGTGAGGGCGGCGACCAGGGCGGCGATGATGCCGACGCCGTCCAGGGTGAGCACCGACTCGGCGTGGAACTGGACTCCGGCGAAGCCCGGGCCGCGGATCGCGAAGACGTCGCCGGTCAGCGGGTCGCGGCTGACCTCGATGCCGCGCCCGGCCAGCCGGGCCTGCTGCTGCTCGTCGCAGACGGCGGTGAAGGTGTTGTAGAAGCCGACCGTCTGCGGGCTGCCGAAGAGGTCGATCTGCTCCTGCGCCCCCTGGTACGGGGTGGCCCTGCGCCGCAGCGGAAGGCCCAGCGCCGAGCACAGCAGCTGGTGGCTGAGGCAGACCGCGAGCAGCCCGCCCGGGTGTCCGGCGGCCACCAGCTCGCCGACCAGGCGCCGCATCCGGCGCATCCTGGGGTCGGCGGCGTCGGCCGGGTCGCCCGGGCCCGGGCCGAGGACCAGCGGGCCGGTGTGCCCGGCGACCGCCTCGGCCAGGCCCGGGAGGTCGTGCCGGCGGACGGTGACCCGGTGGCCGAGGGAGCGCAGCAGGTGCGCCAGCATCGAGGTGAAGGTGTCCTCGCAGTCGATCACCAGCAGGTGCCGCGGGTCGGCCGGGACCGGCGCCCGGGTCTGCATCCGCAGCCAGAACGGCGCCAGGTTGCCCCGCCGGGCGTCCAGCGCGGCCTGCACCCGGTGGTGCTCGCTCAGCCGGGGGCGCGGAGCGGGCCGTACCACCGCCTGCGGGCGTTGCGGCAGCGCGCCGATCGCGCCGAGGACCCCGGCCGCCTTGGCGTGGGTCTCGGCGACCTCGGCGTCCGGGTCGGAGTGCCGGACCAGGGTCGCGCCGACCCGCACCGCGAGGCTCCCGCTCGCCGGGTCGATGTCGGCGGTGCGGATCAGGATGGGGGAGTCCAGCGTCTGCGCCCCGCCGGAGGTGCGGCCGATCAGCGCCAGCGCACCGGCGTAGTAGCCGCGCCCGGTGACCTCGTAGCGGGAGATCACCCGGGCCGCGTTCTGCAGCGGGCTGCCGGTGACGGTGGCGGCGAACATGGTCTCCCGCAGCACCTCGCGGACGTCGAGCGAACTGCGTCCGCGCAGCTCGTACTCGGTGTGGGCGAGGTGGGCCATCTCCTTCAGCCGGGGGCCGAGCACCTGGCCGCCGAGGTCGCCGACCGCGCACATCATCTTCAGCTCCTCGTCCACGACCATGGTGAGCTCCTCCAGCTCCTTGGGGTCGTGCAGGAAGGCCAGCAGCGAGTCGAGCGAGGGCCCGGCGGCCGGGTAGCGATAGGTCCCGGAGATGGGATTCATCACCACGGTTCCGGCGGACTGGCGGACATGGACCTCGGGGCTGGCCCCCACCAGCACCCGTTCCCCGGTGCTGACCAGGAAGGTCCAGTACGCTCCGCGCTCCTGCTCCACCAGCCGCCGGAACAGGGTCAGCGCCAGGGCCGGCGAGTAGTCCCGCAGGGTGCCGGTGAAGTCGCGGCGGATGACGAAGTTGGCGCCCTCGCCGCGGCCGATCTCGTCCTGGACCACCCGCCGGACGATCTCGGCGTACTGGCGGTCGTCGAGGTCGAAGCCGCCGCCGTCCAGCGTCACCGGCAGCCGCGGCAGCGCCTCGGCCAGCTCGGGCAGCGGCAGCGCGTAGGACTCGCGCACCCGCAGCGCCTGCAGCGGGGTGCCGTCGTCATGGGCCTCGAAGCCGCGTTCGCACAGCTGTCGGTAGGGGACCAGGGCGAGCAGGTCGTGCACCGGGTGTCCGGGCGCGCCCTCGGGCAGCGGCAGCTCGGCCAGGGTGTCGTACCGGCCGACCTCGCCGAACAGCAGCTCGACGGTGTCCAGCGGCAGCCGTGGCGCGCGGCGGTGCAGCAGGGCGAAGGGCTCGCGCCCTGCGGAGAGCCGGGCGACCAGGGCAGTGGTGTCTGTCACAGCGGTGGACCTTCCAGAGCGGGGGCTCGGGGCGGTCTCTGCCGGACAAGCAGAACGGCCGCCCCGAGGGGCGGCCGTTGAGTCTGCGGGTGAACGCGCGAATCAGTGGGCCGCCTCGGGGACGGTCCACCACCAGGAGTAGGTGCGCGCGGTGTTCACGGGGCAGACCTTAGCGGATCCGGGCCCGGTGGCGCAGCAGCCCTGCCGACCCGGTCGCGGCCACGTCTCAGTCGGCGGGCGGCGGAGACATTTCGTTTGCGTTACCCCTTAGCCTTGGCAGCGTGACCGTGAACGTTGAAACCCCCCAGGACAAGAACGGCCAGGAGTTCTCCTGGCAGTCCCTTCCCGCGGCGCAGCAGCCCGAGTGGCCGGACGCCGAGGCTCTGCGCAAGTCCCTTGCCGACCTCGCGTCCTATCCTCCGCTCGTCTTCGCCGGCGAGTGCGACCAGCTGCGCACCCGCCTCGCTGCCGTGGCCAGGGGTGAGGCGTTCCTGCTCCAGGGCGGCGACTGCGCCGAGGCGTTCGACGGCGTGTCCGCGGACCAGATCCGCAACAAGCTGAAGACCCTGCTGCAGATGGCGGTCGTGCTGACGTACGCCGCGTCGGTGCCGGTCGTCAAGATCGGCCGGATCGCCGGGCAGTACTCCAAGCCGCGCTCCAAGCCGACCGAGACCCGGGACGGGGTGACCCTGCCGGTGTACCGGGGCGACTCGGTGAACGGCTTCGCCTTCACCCCCGAGTCGCGCCGCCCGGACCCGGAGCGGCTGAAGCGGATGTACAACGCCTCCGCCTCCACCCTGAACCTGGTCCGCGCCTTCACCACCGGCGGTTACGCCGACCTGCGCCAGGTGCACGCCTGGAACCAGGACTTCGTCCGCAACTCGCCCTCTGGGCAGCGCTACGAGCGGCTGGCCAAGGAGATCGACAGCGCGCTGTCCTTCATGAACGCCTGCGGGGTGGACCCGGAGGAGTTCCGCACGGTCGAGTTCTTCGCCTCGCACGAGGCGCTGGTGCTGGACTACGAGACGGCGCTGACCCGCACCGACTCCCGCACCGGCAAGCTCTACGACGTCTCGGGCCACATGGTCTGGATCGGCGAGCGGACCCGGCAGCTGGACGGCGCGCACATCGAGTTCGCCTCCCGGATCAGCAACCCGATCGGCGTGAAGCTCGGCCCGACCACCACCGTGGACGAGGCGCTGACGCTGATCGACCGGCTCGACCCGGAGCGCGAGCCCGGCCGGCTCACCTTCATCACCCGGATGGGCGCGGGCAAGGTCCGCGACCGGCTGCCCGGGCTGGTCGAGAAGGTCACCGCCAGCGGCGCCCAGGTGGTCTGGATCTGCGACCCGATGCACGGCAACACCTACGAGGCCGAGACCGGCCACAAGACCCGCCGCTTCGACGACGTGCTGGACGAGGTCAAGGGCTTCTTCGAGGTGCACCGCGCGCTCGGCACCCACCCGGGCGGCATCCATGTGGAGCTGACCGGCGACGATGTCACCGAGTGCGTCGGCGGCGGCGACGAGGTCTTCGAGGACGACCTGCACCAGCGCTACGAGACCGCCTGCGACCCGCGCCTCAACCGCAGTCAGTCGCTGGACCTGGCCTTCCTGGTCGCCGAGATGTACCGCGGGCAGTAGCCCGCCGGGACCGCTCCGGCGCCCCGCAGTGTGACGAAGACCCCCTCCGATCCGCGAAAACGGATCCGAGGGGGTCTTTTGGCTCCCCGGTCCTATGGGTAAGGTTAGCCTTAGCTCAACCACCGCCGAAGGGAAAGTGACCGCGATGTACGTCTGCATGTGCCATGCGGTCACCGAGCAGCATGTGCGGGACGAGATCGCCGCCGGGGCCACCACGCCCCGCCAGGTCGCCAGCGGCTGCAAGGCCGGCACCGACTGCGGCTCCTGCGTCCGCCGGATCCAGGCCCTGCTCGGGCACGAGGGCGCCCGCCCGTGCCCCACCGCGCGGCTGGCCGCCCGGCTCGGCCTGCCCGAGCCGGTGGACCAGGCCGAGGCCGAAGCGGCCTGAGCGCCCCCTCTAAAGACCGGCCTCCAGATCACTCAGCGCGTCCGCCCAGAGCGACGAACCGCCCTCGGCGAGCGCGGTGGGATCCAGCGAACGCAGCCGCTCGGTCACCTGTCCGGCCAGCTCCGCGCGGCCGTCCGCGTCCAGGCCCGGGTCGGACCGCCGCCGGGCGAGTGCCAGCTCCGTGGCGCAGGCGACGAAGGCCGGCAGGCCGGAGTTGAGCGGCAGCGGGGTCAGGAAGCCGGACTCGGGGCCCAGCGCCTGCACCGCCCCGTCCGGGGCGAGCAGCAGGTCGCTGTCCCCCCAGGAGCCCAGCCAGCGATGCCGGTCCAGCCCCGGCGGCGGGGGCTGGACCGGCTCGTCGGACTCCTCGTCCAGGCCGACCCGGGACAGCAGTTCCGGCCCGAACTCGGCCAGGTCCGGGTCGAGTTCGACGGTGGGCAGCGGACGGAGCGGGACCGGGAGGCCGTCCAGCGCCGCGCTGACGGCGGGGTCCAGCAGACCGGCCTCCCAGCGGGCGGGGGCGAGCACCGCCACCTGGTCCGCGCCCCAGAGCCGGCGGGCCCGCTCAAGCGGGTCCTCCTCGCCGTCGCCGGGGGCCTGCGGCTCCGCCGCCGGGGCCGGGAAGGCGGCGAGGTCCAGGCGCACCTCCGGCCGGTGGCCGGCGGTGAGCAGCGCCGGATCCAGCCGCAGCGCGCCGGGGCCCGCGTCCGTGCCGAGCAGCAGCAGCCCGTCGTCGCCGAGCCGGGCGCTGCGCACCTTCTGCTTGGGGCGGAGCGACAGCAGGACCGCACCGGTGTCAGCGCGCAGCAGCTGGACCCGGTCCATGGTGGTGAGCGCCGCCACCGGGACCGGCGTGCCGCTGCTGTCGGCGACCACGGCGGCGCTCAGCTGCAGGGCGCGCCCGGACAGCTCCGTGGGCGGTCCCACCGCCTCGCCGGTCAGCGGGTCCCAGCGCTGCAGCCGCTGCCGGAAGTCGGCGGTCAGCAGCAGCATGCGGCCCGTCGCCGGGTCCGCCGCCCAGGCGGTCCGCATCACCGGAGCGTCCGACTCGTTGGTCCAGTACGCGATCTGACGGAGCGTGAGCAGGTCGTAGACCCTGAGCTCGGGGCCGAGGCCCAGCACGGCGTGGGGACGGCCGTCGACCGTGGCCGCGGTCAGGCCGGGGAACTCATGGCTGACCAGCTTCACCGTGCCCCGGCAGGTCAGCCGGTCGAGATCCCAGACCGCCAGGCCGTGGAAGGGGTGGAAGGTCGCCAGCAGTGGGCCGATTCCGGCGACCGCCGCGACGTCGCCCTCCTCGGCGGGGTAGCCGTCGTCCGGGTAGCCGGAGCGGCGCGACTCCAGCGGGGCGACCAGCTCCTCGGTCCCGGCGGCCAGCAGGCCCTGCGCGGTGACCGCGAAGGCCAGCGCCTGGCGGCCGGCGGCCAGCGCGATCGGCGGCGCGACCCGGGCGCCGGTGACGGCGTCGAGGAGCTGCAGCATCCGGGGCGCGGCCGAACCGACGCAGCCGTACAGCAGCCGGTCGCCGAACTCGGCGGTGGCGTCGGCGCCGACCGGCCCCGGCCAGTCCTCCAGGACCGCCGCCGAAGCGTCCCGGGCGGGCCGCGGCCTGCCCCACAGCGCGGTGAACGGCTCGCTCAACTCTGCTCCCCTCGGAAGGCCCCGGCCGTGGACAGGGCGCGGGGGTCGACCACCAGCCGGACCGTGTCGTCACCCATGGTGACGTCGACGACGTGCTCCCCGTCGACGACGGAGGCGGTGATCGCGGTGATGTTGCGGCCCAGCCGCAGCCGGGCGGGCACGGCCGCGTCCCGCAGCCGGGTGACCCACAGCAGGTCGCCGGCCGCGCAGAGGACCGCCGCCCCGGGGCCGCCGAGCAGCAGCTCCACGGCGGTGGCGGCCTCCGGCAGGGCGACGGCGGGCCGCAGCGGCCTGCCCTCCTCGCGGCTGCGGATCTGCAGCAGTGGCCCGCCGGTGGCGACCAGCACGGCGGCCTCGCCGTCCAGGTCCGCCGCCTTGGCGGCGAGGCAGGGCGGGTCGGACAGCTCCCAGGCGGTCACCGGTCCCGGGCCCAGCACCCGGAGCCGTCCCTTTTCCAGCAGCAGGGTGCCGTCCTGGGCCGCCGGGGGGACCGTCCCGGCCTGTCCGCCGGCCCGGAAGGCCAGCTCGGGGAAGGCCCGGCCGGTCGCCCCGGCGAGCGCGGACAGGCCCTGGCGGGCCGCCGCCACCTGCAGCTGGGCCGCTTGCGGGCGGGAGCCCGGGTGCATCAGTTCGAGCACCGGGCGCAGCGCCACCGCGGCCGGTTCGACCGAGCCGTCCGCGGCGGCGCGCAGGGTGTCCAGGTCGGCCTGCAGCAGCAGTCCCGGGTCGGGCAGCAGCGGTGCCAGCCGCTGCGCGGCGGCGGCCTGCCGGAGCAGCTGGGACAGCTGCGCGGGCGGCAGTTCCGGCCAGTTCGGCCGCAGGGCCCCAGTGCCGTCCGCGCCGACCGGGACGGCACCGGCCAGCCCGTAGGTCAGGGCGGTACGGGCCCGCTGTTCCGCCCCGGGGCCGCGCGCGGTCAGCAGGGCCTCCGCGATGGCCGGATGGCGGAGCCGGTAGCTGGTGCCGGCGAAGCCCTCGGGGCCTTCAGCGTCTTCCGCCTCCTCGGCCTTGACCAGGCAGAACGTCTGCTCCAGCACCTCTTCCGGCCCGTCCGGGGGGAGTCGGCGGCCGGTGGCCGCCCGGGTGCCGAGCCGCCAGCTGTCCGCGTCGAAGCCGTAGGGGCCGGCCAGGGCCAGGCCGTAGAGGGCGTCGGCGACCGCGGGCGCGGTCCTGCTCCACCGCTCGACCAGCAGCTCCACCGCCCGGTCGAGACCCGTGGGCAGCGGCCGGGTGTCCGCCGCCAGCGGCGCGGTGGGTCCGAGCAGCGCCAGCACCAGGACCTGGGCCAGCAGGAAGTTGGGGAAGGCCGCCTCCGCCACCGACCGGACGAAGGCCGCCGCGGACGCCCCGCCGCCGCGGACGGCCCTGGCCGCTTCGGGCGGCGCCAGCACCTCGGCGGCCGACTCGCACAGGGCCTGGACGAAGGACTCGAAGGCGTCCCAGTCCGTCCAGAACGGCAGGTCGAGGTCGATCACCCGGCCGGGCGGGAGCAGTCCCAGCCACTCCCGGCTGCCCTCGGTGACCAGGCGCACCCGTGGCAGCGCGGCGAGCGGGACCAGCAGCTCAGTGAGCACCCGGGCCGAGGTGCGGGTGCCGACCGGGTCGGACTCGTCCAGCTCGCTGACGGCCAGGCACACCGGCCGGGGGTCGACCGCCAGCACGGACAGCAGCTCCCCGGGCGTGGCCACGTCGTAGCCCAACTGCTCGCCCAGGGCGGCGGCGAGGCCGTCGGCCCCGCGACCGCGGGCGCCCAGGGCGGCGTGGAAGACCGGGCCGGAGCCGGAGCCGGCCGAGGGCTGCTGGTCGCTCAGCCGGAACAGCCAGTTGAGCAGGGTGCTGCGCCCGGTGCCGGGGGCGCCGGTGAGGTGCAGGTTGGTGTCGTCCGCGCTGGTGGCGAGGACGGCCCGGAACTCCGCGGCGGCCTTCCACCGGCCCGCGGGGAACGGCCCGCCGGGGCCCGGGGTGGTCACCGGCGGCTCTCCTCGATGTAGTCCATCAGCTCCCTGACCCCCCGCTCCCGGTCCTCCGCCCGGGGGCCGTAGTCGAAGCTGTGGCTGAACTCGGCCTCGGGGAAGGTCGTGGCCAGCCAGTCTGCGCAGTAGTTGCCGGGCAGCATGCAGGGCTCCAGGTCGGTGTGGACCCGGACCACCTGCTCGGCTTCCACGCCCCTGCTGCTGAGGCTGTCCCACAGCCGCCGCTCCACATGCCCCTGGCCGGGGAGGGTGTAGCCGCGGACGGTGCGCAGGGCGCCGCCGGGCGCCCGGAACTCGATGATCCCGGCCGCGGCCACGGTCGCGCCGAGGGTCAGGTCCCCGGTGACCTCCGGCCACCAGTCCGCCGGGTCGGCCAGCGCCTCCGGGTCCAGCCGGCGCAGTTCGGCCGCCAGGGCGGCGGCGGTCCGCACCGCCTCGGCGCCGATCGGCTGCGGGGCCAGTTCCGCCAGGGCGCGCCGCAGCGCGTCGAGGCAGCGGATCCAGGCGTCCAGCGAGGTGTTGACCCTGCCGCCGGGAAAGCGGTAGGCGCAGTAGACCGACCGGACCGTGCCGTCGTCGGCGAGGCAGATCTCCGCCCCGCGGTCGGTGCCGAGCCGCAGCCAGTCGGCGGCGGCCGGGTCGTGCACCGTCAGGCCTGCCTCCTCGGCGTACCGCGCGAGGGGCTGGGACCGGTCCGCGGGTTCGTGGTACTGGCCCACCGGCCCTGGCAGATCCACGGCGTGTCTCCTCTTCCCTGCGGACGCTCTCCTGCGGACGGTCAGCTTCGACGCTTGATCGGGGGCTTGCCGAAGAGCCATCGTATGTGGTCCTCGTGCGCCCGGTTCCCGGCCGCTTTGGAGCCCTCGCTGTAGTGGTCGTACTCGAAGGCGTGGGACCGCTGGGCTTCCGGGAAGTAGTGCCGGGTCCAGGCGTTGCAGTTGGGATTGGGCTGGTTGCAGTAGTCCCGCTCCGAGTAGATCCGGGTCACCTTGATGTCCCGGCCGCCGCCCTGCTCCTTGAGCAGCGGCACCCCGGCGATGCGTTCGGAGTGGGCCCCGTCGCTGTGCCCGATCACCACCTGCTTGGCGCCGTTCTCGTCCTCGTACTCGATGGCGGCGTAGTTGTTGCCGGAGTCGTCGCCGTCCAGCAGGCGGCGCTCATTGACCTTCTGCGCCAGGTCGTCCGTCCTGGGGTCGACCTTGGTCGAGGTCTGCAGCGGGTCCCGGTCGGCGTTGCGGGGCAGCCGGTACTTGGGGTTCTGCTTGCTCCGCTTGGGGGTGGGAGCGCCGCCCCCGGGGGTCTCGGGGTCCTGCACGGCCTTGCGCTTCCCACCCCGCTTCGCGATGTCCTCGGCCGTGCGGGTCTCGTCGCTGACGGCGCCGTCGGCGATCTGCCCGGCCTTCTCCTCGGTGTCCTTGAGGATCCCGTGGTAGGCGTCGGTGAAGTCCTTCGCCAGCCCCTTGCCGATCTTCTTGGCCGCCCCCGAGAAGACCTCGGATATCTCGCTCATGAGAAGTCCAGCCCGGCGAACCTGCCGGTGAACACCTCGGCGTGGCCCTGCACCGCCGCCGCGTGCTGCCCGATCACCCGGGCGTGGGCCTTGAGGTCCTCCGGGTGGATGCTGAACCCGTCGCCCGGCCCGCTCCCGGAGACGCCGAGGGTGTCCTCCAGCGCCTGGTAGCTCATCCCGGCCACGGCCTTCTCGACGGTTCCCAGCAGCGGCGTCAGCGCCGCGTCGATCACCTGGGCGGTGATGTACTGGATCAGCATCTGCTTCAGGTACTCCACGGCCAGGTCGGCCGCCTCCACGATGGCGGCCTCCGCCGCCTCGGCCAGCCCCAGGGTGGCCACCGCGGCGGCCTGGTCCGCCACGAAGGACACGGCCAGCACGCCCAGCTCGGCAATGCACTCCAGCTTCATCGCCACGATGTAGTCCGCCGCCGCGTCCAGTGCGGTGGCCAGCAGCGAACAGGCCTCGTTGAGTTCGGACATGTGGCCCTGGGACAGGTGCGCCCACTTGGACACCAGCAGTTCGTAGGAGTTCGCCCGGTAGGCGTCCCCCATCGCCTTCACCGTCGCGGTGGCCTGCTGGTGGGTGCCGTCGATCTCAGCGGCGAAGTCGCGGACGTGTCCCGCGAACTCCCGCACCGCGTCCTCGTTGACCTGCGGCCATTTGACCCCGATGACCTGAAGGAACGTCACCACCGGTCCCGGCAGCTCGATTGCCATGCCCCACCCCCGCGTGTGACCGCACCTGCGTGCGTCAGCCGACAAGACTAGCCACACTGCTGGGGGGCGGGGCAAGACGCTGCCCGGGGCAGGCCGGGCGGGCGGACCCTAGCTGCTGGGCTGCTCGATCAGGGACTGGATGTAGAGCGGCTCGCCGATCTTCTCCAGCAGTTCCAGCTGGGTGTCCAGGTAGTCGATGTGGTGCTCCTCGTCGGCGAGGATGCTCTCGAAGATGTTCGCCGAGGTCACGTCGCCCTTGGCCCGCATCACCACGATCCCGCGCCGCAGCCGGTCGATCGCCTCGACCTCCACCTGCCGGTCGGCCTGGAACATCTCGCCCACGGTCTGCCCGATCCGGATGTGGAACAGCCGCTGGTAGTTCGGCAGCCCGTCCAGGAACAGGATCCGGTCGGTCAGGATCTCCGCGTGCTTCATCTCGTCGATGGACTCGGAGCGGGTGTACTTGGCGAGCTTGGTCCAGCCGAAGTTCTCCTGCATCTTGTAGTGCAGGAAGTACTGGTTGATCGCGGTCAGCTCGGCGGTCAGCTGCTCGTTCAGGAACTCGATGACCTCGGGGTCGCCCTGCATGGGGTCTCGCCCTTTCTGTGGCGTTCGGGACTGGTTTGCGTATCGTTCCACCGTCCCCTGTCCGATACCAGTAAGGTCACACTCGCCTCAAGACCTGTTTCCGGCCCCGTGCGACCGCCCCCGCGCGTCCGTGGCGACCGGATCTGTCACCATGGAGGTATGGGTCAGTCCGAGAACGAGCAGGCCAGGGCCCAGGAGTCCAGGAATCGCCCCGAGCCGGGCGCACTTCCGCCGGGGCAGCGGCTGCAGCGCGGCTGGCCGGTTCTGCACTACGGCCCGGTTCCCCGCTTCAAGCCGCTGACCTGGGAGTTCCAGGTGTTCGGGGCCACCGCCTCCGGTGACAAGCACAGCTGGGACCACGAGGGCTTCATGACCCTCCCGCGCGCCGAGGTCACCTCGGACCTGCACTGCGTCACCCGCTTCAGCATGCTCGGCAGCCGCTGGGGCGGGGTGTCCACGGCGACCGTCCTGGAACTGGCGCCGCCCGCGCCGGAGGCCACCCATGTGATGGTCTGGGCCGAGTACGGCTTCAGCTCCAACCTCCGGATGGAGGACTTCGCCGACGCCTCCTCGCTCTTCGCCACCCACCGCAACGGCGACCCGCTCACCGTCGAGCACGGCTTCCCGGTCCGCCTGGTGGTCCCTCACCTCTACGCCTGGAAGGGGCCCAAATGGGTCCGCGGCGTCGAGTACATGACCGCCGACCGCCGCGGCTTCTGGGAGGAGCGCGGCTACCACAACATCGGCGACCCCTGGGCCGAGCAGCGCTACTCCTACCAGGAGCAGCCCGGCGAGGGCCCCGAGCTCTGACGGCTGCGGCCTGCCGGCGGCCGGCTCACCAGTGGTTGCGGTGCAGCACGTCCGCGAGCGGCCTGCGGCGGACCGGGCCGAAGGTCTCCAGCGGCCAGCCGATCGGGATCACCGCGAAGGTGTGCACGTCCGAGGGGATGCCAAGGGCGGCCTTCCACTCCCGCTCCAGCATCATGTGCCAGATCGTCAGATTCGCCCCGAGCCCCAGCGCCCGCGCCGCCAGCAGCAGGTTCTGCACCCCAGGGTAGACGCTGGAGGCCTCCGCCAGCAGGCTGATCCGGCTGCCGCGCGCGGCCAGCCGGCCGAGGCCGGAGGTGCCCAGCAGCGAGACCATGCTGCGCACCCCGTCCAGGTCGGCGTTGACCCTGGGGGAGCGGTAGCAGGGGATGACCAGCGCCGGAGTGTCCGCGAAGTGGTTCTTCTGGTGCTCCATCGCGGCCCGCATCCGGTCGTACGCCGCGTCGTCCATCGCCGCCGGGGTGGCCCGGCCGACCGAGGCCATGTAGGCGTCCACGCAGCGCACCCAGAGCGGGGCCAGGGTCGCCATCACCGCTCTGTCGGTGACCAGGACGTACTGGTAGTCCTGGTTGTTGGAGGCGCTCGGCCCGTACACCGCGGCCTGGACGAGACGTTCCAGCAGCTCGTCCGGCACCGGCTCGGCGCTGAGCCGGCGCATGGCCCGCATGGTCGCCATGGTGTCGAAGAGGTCGGCTGCGACAGGTGAGGTCATGCGCCAGGAGTTTACGGAGCGTCTTCTGCCGCTCTGTCAGCGGGTGCCCCGATTTGGAGGGGCCTCGGTCAGAGCACGGTGATGGTCACCGTGCTGCCCTTGGGGGCCTGCTGGTTCCCGTTGGGGCTCTCGATGTGGACCGTCGGATTCCCGAACGGATTGAGCTTGATCACCTGGACCTGGAAGCCGGCGTCGGTCAGCGCCTTCCTGGCGTCCTTCTCCTTCATCCCGGTGACGTCCGGGACGTTCACCAGCTGCTGGCCCTTGGAGACGGTCAGGGTGACCGTGGTGCCGGGGGTCGCGCTGTCGCCGTTCGGGCTCATCGCCGCCACCTGGCCGGCGTCCGCGTCATTGGAGTAGACCTGGTCCGGGCTGACCGCCACCTTGAACCCGGCGTCGGTCAGGTCGGAGGTGGCCTGGTCGACCGACTCGCCGACCACGTCCGGCAGGTCCACCGGGGCCGGGCCGGAGCTGACCACCAGGTCGATCGGGGTGTTCGGCTGCTGCTTGGAGCCCGGGCCCGGGCTGCTGCGGATGACGTCGCCGGCGGCGACGCTGTCGCTGCCCTCCTTGCTGATCCGTCCCACCGCGAGCCCGGCGTCCTTGACCGCCCGCTCGGCGGCGGCCTGGGAGAGACCGGCCAGCGCCGGGACGGCCGGGCGGTTGGGGCCCTTGGAGACGTCCAGGGTCACCGTGGAGTCCTTGCGGATCCTGGTGCCCACGGCCGGGGCGCTGCTGATCACCCGGTCCGTGGCCACGGTCGCGCTGAAGTCCTGCACCACCTGCACGGTCAGCCCGTCGTCCTGCAGCGTCGCCACCGCCGCGGTGCGGCTGAGTCCGAGCACGCTCGGCATCTGCATGTAGAGGCCGTTCCAGGCCCAGCTCGCGCCGCCGATGATCAGGGCCAGCGCCAGCAGCACCGACACCGGCAGCACCCAGCCGCGGCGGCGCCGCTGCCGCGGCGGACGGCGGCTCGCCCGCGACGGCCGCGGGGCCGGGTCCGCCGGCTGGGCGTGCCGGGGCATCACCAGGTCCGGCGGCAGCTGCTGCATGATGCTGGTGCGCTCCACCGGGGGCTGCCCCTCGGGCTGCGCGGCGGCGGCGAAGCCGGGCTCGGCGTCCAGCTGGGCCGGCGTCAGTTCGCGCCGGATGTGCTGCAGCACGGCCAGCAGCTCGGCCGCGTCGGCCGGACGGCGGGACGCGTCGCGCGCGGCGGCGGCGACCGTTATGGCGTCCAGCTGCGGGGCCAGCCCGCGGACCAGGGTGGACGGCGCCGGGACGTCCGAACTGATGTGCTGGTAGACGACCTGCATCGGGCTGTCGCCGGTGTACGGCTTGCGGCCGGTCAGCATCTCGAACATCAGGATGCCGCAGGCGTACACATCGGTGCGCGGGTCCATCGCGCCCTGCTCGATCTGCTCGGGGGCGAGGTACGAGACGGTGCCCATCACCTGCCCGGTGGTGACCGAGCTCTCCCCGCTGACCGCCCGGACCAGCCCGAAGTCGGTGACCTTGACCCGGCCGTCCTCGGTCAGCAGCACGTTCTCCGGCTTCACGTCCCGGTGCACCAGGCCGGCCCGGTGGGCCGCGCCCAGGCCGGCCAGGATCGGCTCCAGGATGTCCAGCACGGTGCGCGGGGTCAGCGCGCCCCGGTCCCGCATCAGGTCGCGCAGGGTCCAGCCGGGCACGTACTCCATCGCCAGGAACACGGCGTCGCCGTCCGCGCCCTGGTCGTAGACGTTCACCACATTGGGGTGGGCCAGCCGGGCCACGGCCTTGGCCTCGCGGATGAAGCGGGCCGTGAACTCGGGGTCCCCGGCCAGCCCGGGGTGCATCACCTTCAGCGCGACCACCCGGTCGAGCCGGGTGTCCAGGCCGCGGTAGACGGTGGCCATGCCGCCGACGGCGATCCGCTGCTCGACCCGGTAGCGGGCGTCGAGCATCCGCCCGAGCAGTGGGTCGTGCAGCGTGGTGTCCATCCCACGGAGTTTACGGGCCAGTGGGGCGGCTCCGGGTGCAGCGACAGCACAGTTGTTGCCGTACCGCTACGAACCGGGTGATCCGGGTCACGCCCGCCGCCTAGAACGCCGGGGCCTCCGGGTCGAACTCGGCCCGTCCGGCCATCGGGGAGGACGCCTCGGCGTGGAAGCGGCGCGGGATCCGTCCGGCCCGGTGGGCGAGCCGGCCGGCCTCGACGGCGTGCCGCATGGCCTCGGCCATCAGCGCCGGGTGCTGGGCCCGGGTGACCGCTGTGGCCAGCATCACCGCGGCGCAGCCGAGTTCCATCGCCAGCGCCGCGTCGGAGGCGGTCCCCGCGCCCGCGTCCAGGATCACCGGGACGCCGGCCTGCTCCACGATCAGCTGGAAGTTGTGCGGGTTGCGGATGCCGAGCCCGGAGCCGATCGGGGAGCCCAGCGGCATCACCGCCGCGCAGCCCACCTCCTCCAGCTTCCGGGCCAGCACCGGGTCGTCGTTGGTGTAGGGGAGGACGGTGAAGCCGTCGTCGACCAGGGTCTCGGCGGCGTCCAGCAGTTCGATCGGGTCGGGCAGCAGGGTGCGCTCGTCCGCGACCACCTCCAGCTTCACCCAGTCCGTGCCGAGCGCCTCGCGGGCCAGCCGGGCGGTGAGCACGGCCTCCCCGGCGGTGAAGCAGCCGGCCGTGTTGGGCAGCACCTGGATGTTGTTGCGCCGCAGCACCTCGAGCACCGAGCCGCGCGCGGCCGGGTTGACCCTGCGCATGGCGACGGTGGTCAGCTCGGTCCCGGACAGCCGCAGCGCCTGCTCCAGCACCTCCAGGCTGGGCGCGCCGCCGGTGCCCATGATCAGCCGGGAGCTGAAGCTGCGGTCGGCGATGGTGAGGGTGTCGTCGGACATGACGGGTGGTCAGCCTCCCTGGACGGCGGTGAGGATCTCGACCCGGTCGTCGGCGGCCAGCGCGGTCGCGGGCCAGGCGCCGCGCGGCACCACCGCCTCGTTGACGGCGGCGGCCACGCCCGAGGGCGCGGCGCTGAGCTCGGCGACCACCTCGGCGAGGGTGGTCCCGGGGGCGATGTCGCGGGGAGCGCCGTTGATACGGATGGACAGGGCCGTCATCGGGTGGCCTCCTGGAGTGCGGGGACGGAAGAGAAATGGGTGGAAGAGAACCGGGCCGGGGTGAACGGGGCTGCCTCGGGCGGGAGTTGACCGGTCGCCAGATAGGCGGCGACGGCGTCCGCGGTGACCGGGGTGAGCAGCACCCCGTTGCGGTGGTGCCCGGTCGCGGCGACCAGCCCCGGCAGCGCGGTCGGGCCGAGCAGCGGGGCGTTGTCGGGGGTGCCCGGCCGCAGCCCCGCGCCGGTCTCCAGCAGCGGCAGCTCGGTGATGCCGGGCACCAGCTCATGGGCGTCGCGCAGCAGCTCGTACACCCCGCCCGCGGTGACCACGGTGTCGTAGCCCTGCTCCTCCATGGTCGCGCCGACGACCAGCTCGCCGTTCTCGCGCGGGACCAGGTAGAGGTGCACCCCGCGGACCACCGCGCGCAGATTGCGGGACAGGAACGGGCCGCCGGGCAGCGGCGCGCCGTCGGTGCGGGTCATCCGCAGCCGCAGGATCTGGCCCTTGACCGGCCGCACCGGCAACTGCGCCTCGGGCGGGAGGCCGGGGATCGCGCCGGACCAGCTGCCGGCCGCGAGCACGGTCTGCCCGGTGGTGAAGGCCGTCCCGTCCTCGGCCAGGGCGCCGGCGGCCCGGTCGCCCGCCGGGTTCAGCACGATCCTGGCGGCGGCCGAGCGGTGGATCCGCACCCCCGCGCGGACGCAGGCCTCCAGCAGCGCCGCGCCCAGCCGCCGCCCGTCCACCTGGTGGTCCCCGGCCACCAGCAGCCCGCCGCGTACCGAGGGGGCCAGCATCGGTTCCAGCCGCCGGCACTCGCGCCCGGTCAGCCACTCCGCGGCCAGGCCCAGCCGCTGCTGGAAGGCGTGCTGCTCGCGCAGCTCGGCCCGGTCGTCGGCGTCCAGCGCCACCGCGAGGGTGCCGCAGGCGCGGTAGCCGGTGGACAGGCCGCTCGCGGCCTCCAGCTCGGCGGCGAAGGCGGCGTAGCGCTCGTTGGAGGCGATGCCGAGCCGCAGCAGCGCCTCCTCGCCGTACTGCAGCTCGGTCACCGGGGCGAGCATCCCGGCGGCGACCCGGTTGGCGCCGCGGCCGGGATCGGGGTCGAGCACGGTGACCGACAGGCCGCGCTGGGCGCTGCGCCACGCGGTGGCGAGGCCGATGATGCCGCCGCCGACGATCAGCACCTCGCTGTCCCGCTCGGTTTCCTGGGCGCGTTGCATGGGGTGCGCGCTCCCTTCGCCGGCATGACCCGGATCAGGTTCGGACGGTCGGAGGCCGACTGCCTCCCTCTCAGCCCGGTACGCCGGGCTCCCGCGGATTCTGCGGTCCACTGTAGTCGCGGGCCCGCGCCCGTACAGTGACGGGATGCGGATCGTGGTGGTCGGGGCCGGGATGGCCGGGGTGCAGACAGCGGTGGCCCTGCGCGAGCAGGGGTACGACGGGGAGCTGGCGGTGCTGGGCGCGGAGCCGCACCTCCCGTACGACCGGCCGCCGCTGTCCAAGGACGTGCTGCTCGGCAAGGCCGAGAACTCCCGGTTCGAGCTGGACTACGGCGCCCTCGGCATCGACCTGCTGCTGGACCGGTCCGCCACCGGCCTGGACCCGGACGGCCGCAGGCTGCGTACCGACGCCGGGGAGCTGGACTACGACCGGCTGGTGCTGGCCACCGGTGCCCGGGCGGTCGCGCTGCCCGGGCAGCCCGCCGCCGCGCACCTGCTGCGCACCCATGACGACGCGGTCGCGCTCAGGGCCGTGCTGCGCCCCGGCGCCCGGCTTGTGGTGGTCGGGGCCGGCTGGATCGGCGCCGAGGCGGCGACCGCGGCCCGGACCCTGGGCTGCGAGGTCACCGTGGTGGAGGCGGCCCCGGTGCCGTTGGCCGGGGCGCTCCCGGCCGAGGTCGCCGAGCTGACCCGGCGCTGGTACGCCGAGGCCGGGGTCGAGCTGCGGACCAGCACCGCGGTCGGCGGCATCGTGGACTCCGAGCAGCGGCTCGAGGGCACCGGCGGCAGCGCGGTGCTGCTCACCGACGGCACCGAGCTGGACGCGGACGCCGTGGTCGTCGGCATCGGCGCCCGCCCCGACACCGGCTGGCTGGCCGGCTCCGGCATCAACCTGGACGACCGCGGCGCGGTGGCGGTCGACGCCGCGCTGCGCACCTCGGCGGCCGGGGTGTTCGCGGTCGGCGACTGCGCCTCCTTCCCGTCCGCCCGCTACGGCGTCCGGCTCACCGTGCACCACTGGGACAACGCGCTGCAGGGCGCCAGGCTGGCCGCCGCGAACCTGCTGCACCCCGGTCCGGAGGCGGATCTGCCCCGCTACGACCCGGTGCCCTACTTCTGGTCCGAGCAGTTCGGGCGGATGGTCCAGTACGCGGGCCACCACAGCCCCGGCGACGAGCTGCTGCTGCGCGGCGACCCGGAGGCCGACGGCGGCTGGGGCGCGCTGTGGCTGCGCGGGGAGGTCCCGGTGGCGCTGCTGGCCGTGGACCGGCCGCGCGACCTGGTCCAGGGACGGCGGCTGATCGAGCGCGGAACACCCCTGGACCGGTCCCGCGCGGCCGATCCCGCGGTGCCGCTGAAGGCCGCCGCACGGGCGTGATGGTGCGCGGGGGCCGTCCGGGATGGCACGCTTGGGGGTGTGAGCCAGATTGATCCCAGAATTGACGCCCTGATTCCCGCCTGGATGAACGTCCCCGAGATCGCCGAGCAGTGGGGCCTGATCGTCACCAAGGTCCGCCGCCTGGTCGACGACGGCACCCTGCTCGCGGTCCGCCGCGGCGAGAACAACGCCCTGATGGTCCCGGCCGCCTTCATCGGCCCCAACGGCACCGTCAAGGGCATCACCGGCCTGGTGACCCTGCTGCGCGACTGCGGCTTCTCCGACGAGGAGATGCTGGAGTGGCTGTTCACCGACGACCCCTCGCTGCCCGGCACCCCCGCGCAGGCCCTGAACGAGAACCGCGGCACGGAGGTCAAGCGCCGGGCGCAGGCGATGGCCCTGTGAGCGGAGCTTCCGCGCGGGCCGCCCTCGCCGGCGCCCGGCTGTACCTCTGCACCGACGCGCGCCGGGAGCAGGGCGACCTCGCCGAGTTCCTGGACGCGGTGCTGTCCGGCGGTGTGGACATCGTCCAGCTGCGGGACAAGGGCCTTGAGGCCCGGCAGGAGCTGGCGGCGCTTGAGGTCCTCGCGGACGCCTGCCGCCGGCACGGCCGGCTGCTCGCGGTGAACGACCGCGCCGACGTCGCCCACGCCTCCGGCGCAGCGGTGCTGCACCTGGGGCAGGACGACCTGCCGGTCGCCGCGGCCCGGGCGGTCCTCGGCCCGGAGGTGCTGATCGGCCGCTCCTGCCACGCCGAGGCGGAGGTGGACGCGGCGCTGGTGGAACCCGGCACCGACTACTTCTGCACCGGCCCGGTCTGGCCGACCCCGACCAAGCCGGGACGCCACGCACCCGGCCTCGGCCTGGTCGAGTACGCCGCGAAGCTGCAGCCGCAGGTGGCGCCGGAGCGCCCGTTCTTCGCCATCGGCGGCATCGACCCGGGCAACCTGGACCAGGTCCTGGACGCCGGCGCCCGCCGCATCGTGGTGGTCCGTGCCCTCACGGCGGCGGCCGACCCGCACGCGGCGGCGGCCGAGCTGGCCCGCCGGGTCCGCGAACGCGACTGACGGACCGCGACTGACGGACTCAGTACCGCCTCGCCGTGGCCGCCGCGGCGAGGCGGTGCAGCATGCGGCGGGCGGTGGGGTCGGCCAGCGGGGCGGCGTCCAGGGCGGTCAGCGACTCCTCCAGGAGCCGGCTGATCCGGGCCTCGACCCGCTGCGGGGCACCGCTGCGGGTGATCACTCCGCGCAGCAGCTCCAGCCCCGGCTGGTCCAGGTCGGGCGCGCCGAGCAGGTCGTCCAGCAGCCGGGCGTCGGCGCTGCCGCAGTGCTCCAGGGCCTCGGCCACCAGCAGGGTGCGCTTGCCCTCGCGCAGGTCGTCCCCGGCCGGCTTGCCGGTGAGCACCGGGTCGCCGTAGACGCCGAGCAGGTCGTCGCGCAGTTGGAAGGCCTCGCCCAGCGGCAGCCCGAACGCGGCGTAGGCGCTGGTCAGCGCCGGGTCCGCGGCGGCCAGCAGGCCGCCGAGCTGCAGCGGGCGCTCGACCGTGTACTTCGCCGCCTTGTAGTGGATCACCGTGCGGGCCCGCTCGACCGCCCCGTCCGGGCTCGGCGCGGCCGGCTCCAGCAGGTCCAGGTACTGGCCCGCCATCACCTCGGTCCGCATCAGGTCGAACAGCGGCTTGGCGCGGCGCACCGCGGCCGGGTCCAGGCCGCAGTCCGCGAGCAGCTCGTCGCACCAGGCCAGCAGCAGGTCCCCGAGCAGCACCGCGCTCGCCGTCCCGTACCGGGCGCCGTCGCCGCGCCAGCCGCGCTCGGCGTGCAGCGCCTCGAACCGCCGGTGCACGGACGGCAGGCCGCGCCGGGTGTCGCTGCGGTCGATCAGGTCGTCGTGCACCAGCGCGCCGGCCTGCAGCAGTTCCAGCGCCGCGCAGGCCGTGACCGCGCCCTCGTCCGCGCCGTCGCCGCCGGCCCCGCGCCAGCCCCAGTAGCAGAACGCCGGGCGCAGCCGCTTGCCGCCCCGCAGCAGCTCCCGCACCGCGTCGCCGACCGGCGCGAGCTGCGGGGAGACCGCCGCAAGCACGGCCTCCTGGTGGTCCAGGAACCGGGCCAGCGCCCGGTCCACCCGCGGACGCAGCCGCTCCTCGTCGACGGGGCTGCCCGGCCTGCGGGCGACGTCGACGGGGGACTGGGGGAAGGCGAGGGACACCGGTGGCTCCGAGCAGTGCGGGGGCAGCCAGCGTAACGCGAGCGGCTTCCGGGACCGGTGCGCGGGACGGTGCGAACGCTGGTCCCAGCCCTGCCGAGGGGCGGTACCACCAGGCGGACAGGCTTTTCCGAATCCGCGCGGGTCGCGGATAATCTCCCCTTATGGCCCTCGGTACCCCCAGCACCCGCAGCGACGGCGCACTCTCCATTCGCGAACTCCTGGCGAGGGGAAGCCGCTCCTACTCGTTCGAGTTCATGCCGCCCCGCTCGGCGGAGGCGGAGGTCGGGCTGTGGAAGGCGATCCGGCGGCTGGAGGGCCTGTCGCCGACCTTCGTGTCGGTGACCTACGGCGCGGGCGGCTCCACCCGCGGCCGTACCGTCAACATCACCGGCCGGATCACCCAGGAGACCACGCTGACCCCGGTGGCCCACCTCACCGCGGTGGACCACAGCATCGCCGAGCTGCGCAACATCCTGGGCCACTACGCCGACCAGGGCGTCCGCAATGTGCTCGCGCTGCGCGGCGACCCGCCCGGCGACCCGCTCGGGCCCTGGGTGAAGCACCCGGAGGGCGTGGAGTACGCGGTCGAACTGGTGCGGCTGATCAAGGACTCCGGCGACTTCTGCGTCGGCGTCGCGGCCTTCCCGGAGATGCACCCCCGCTCGGCCGACTGGGACAGCGACATCCGGCACTTCGTGGAGAAGTGCCGGGCCGGGGCCGACTACGCGATCACCCAGATGTTCTTCGACGTGGACGACTACCTGCGGTTCCGGGACCGGGTGGCGGCGGCCGGGTGCGAGACGCCGATCATCCCGGAGATCATGCCGGTCACCACGATCCGCTCGCTGCGCCGGATCCCGGACCTCAGCACCGCGGTCTTCCCGGCCGGGCTGGCCGAGCGGATGCTCGCGGTCGAGGACGACCCCAAGGCGGTCCGGGCGCTCGGCATCGAGCACGCCACCGAGATGTGCCGCCGGCTGATCGCCGAGGACACCCCCGGGCTGCACTTCATGACGATGAACTTCTCCACCGTCACCACCGAGATCTACCGGAATCTCGGGCTGCACCAGCGCCACGCCTGAGCCGAGTACCGTGGTCCGGTGCAGTAGCAGCAGCTCGCCGAGCAGGAGCAGCAAGAAGGTAGGCAATCGTGGGCGCCCTCGGACACCTCGTGCTCTATGCCGCTTTCGCGGTGGTCGCGCTGTGGCTGCTCGGCGAGCTGCTGCTGCAGCACCGGGCCGAACCGCACTGGCGGGCGCTGGCCCTGCTCGGCTTCCTGGTCCTGGTGGGCGGTGTCGCGGAGGGCTCGCTGCCGCTGATCGGCGCCGGGGTGGTGGCGTTCGGCATCGGCCAGTTCCTGGTCACCCGCTCGGTCAGGACCGGCAGCGGCACGCACTGGTCGCTGCGCGCGGCGGACGGCTCGCTGCCGGGCCCGCTGGGGCGGCTGCCGCTGCTCGGCAGTGTCTTCCCGCCGGGGGAGGCCCCGGCCTTCGCGGTGCCGCCGCCCGGCGAACGGGTGGGCGAGGTCGGCCCGGTGGAGCCGCTGGAGCCGGTCCAGCCCGCCTACGGGTACGACCCGGCGCTGGACTACACCCCGCCCGAGTACGTCCAGCCCGAGTACGAGCAGCAGCCCGCCTACACCGCGGAGTACGACTACACCCAGCAGCAGTACAGCGGCTACGACCCGTACCCGGCGCAGCCGCAGCCCGCCTACGCGGCGGAGTACGACTACGGGCAGCAGTCGGAGCAGCAGCCGTACTACGGCTACGAGCAGCAGCCCGCCGCCTACCAGGGCTACCAGCCGGAGTACCAGCAGGAGCAGTCCTACGAGTACCAGTACCCGTACCAGCCGGAGCCGGCCGCGCCGGAGCCCGCGCCGGACCCCTGGCAGCCGCACCCGCAGCAGTACGGCTGACCGTACCGGTCAGGGCGTGCCGACCAGCTCGGCGGTGACCGCCGCCGACATGCCGACCCGGGCCAGCCCGCCGCCGGGGTGCGCCGCGCCGCCGATCAGGTAGAGGCCGGCCGTGGTGGTCCGGTTGGGCGCGTGCAGATAGCGCCCGTCCGCTCCGGCCAGGGCCGGTCCGGGGACCGCGCCGCCGGGCGCGCCGGTCCGACGCTCGGTGTCGGCGGGCGTGCTGACCTCGCGCCAGAGCACCCGCGCGCGCAGCTCGGGCGCGGCATGGGCGAGCACGGTGTCGGCGTAGGCCTCGGCGGCGCCGGGCGCGGTCCAGTCGAAGCCCCCCGGGGTTCCACCGGTGGTGTGCGCCGGGACGGTCACCGTCAGCACCGCGGCCTCGTGCCCGGCCGGGGCGAGCGTGCTGTCGTCCGGGCGCAGCACCTGCACGGTGGGCCGGGCGCAGAGCCTGGGCGCGGCCGAGAACAGCGCGTCCAGCTCGTCCGTCCGGTCGGCGGCGTGCACGACGGTACGGTGCGGCTCCGCCGCCGGGCGCTCCCCGCGCAGGGCGAGCAGCACCGTGAACCGGCCCGAGGACGGCAGCGCCCGCGGTCCCGGCAGACCGGCCGCGGCCGGGTCGGCGTCGCAGAGCACCACATCGGCGTCCAGCCTGCCGCCGTCGGCCAGCCGCACCCCGGTGACCCGCTCCCCGCCGAGCACCTGCTCGACCCGGGTGTCGAAGCGCAGCTCCACCCGCCGCTGCTCGCAGCGCCGCAGCACCGCGTCGGCGAGGGCCCGGATCCCGCCGGTGACGTACCAGACGCCGAAGCTCTGCTCCATGTACGGCAGCACCGTCAGCGAGGCGGGGGCCCGGCGCGGATCGAGGCCGAAGCGCAGCGCGTACTCGTCCAGCAGCGCGGTCAGGCCCGGGTGCCGCAGCTCGCGCGCGGCCACCTCGGCGCAGCTGCGCGGCGGCCGGGCGAACGGGCCGCGCCGGGCCGGAACGTACGGGTCCCGGTGCAGGGCTGACGGATCGTCCGGCAGCGGCTCCTCCAGCAGCGGGCGCCTGGTGGCCTCCCAGACCCCCCGGCCGCGTTCCAGCAGGTCGCCCCAGCGGCTGCCGACGCCGGGGCCGAGGGTCTCGTCCAGGGCCTGGACCACCTTGGCCCGGGAGGCGTTGGCGAGCGCGACCCGGCTCCGGTCCGGGAGCAGGTGGACGCTGCCGGGCTCGACCGGGCGCAGCTCGACCTCGTCCTCCAGCCGGGTGCGGCCGGTCTTCAGCATCAGGTCCCGGTAGACGGCGGGGAGGGTGAGCAGGGTCGGCCCGGTGTCGAAGCGGAACCCGTCCTTTTCGAACTGCCCGACCATCCCGCCGTGGGTCGGCCCGGCCTCGCACACGGTGACCCGGTGGCCGACCGTGGCCAGCCGTGCCGCGGCGGCGAGCCCGCCCATCCCTGCGCCGATCACGACGATACGTGCCATGGACACTGATCTTAGAGTGCCCGGCAATTGGTGGCTGGCGTCGCGGGCCGATGGCCGTCGCCTGGCCGGGTTGTCGTCAGTCGCCAGGGCTCCGCCATGGCTCCCTCCTCCGCCCCGCCCAGACTCGGCCCTCGACCCGCTCCTCCATCCAGCCACCAATTGCCGGGCACTCTAAGCCGCACCCGGAGTCACTTCAGCACCCGCAGTCCGTCCATGATCAGGTCCACCAGTTTGTCGGTGTCCACGGTCTTGCCGCTGTCGCAGGCCCAGGTGATCCCGCCGATCAGCATCAGCAGGTCCTTCATGCCGATGTCGCCGCGGATCTGGCCGCTCTCCTGGGCCCGGGCGACCAGGTCGTGCATGGTCGTGTGCAGCACCCGGCCGGGGGACTCCCGGCCCGGCTCGGGGGGCAGCAGCACCGCGGTGAGCCCGCGGAAGACGGTGACATGGGCGATCAGCCGGCGCAGCCAGGTGTCCAGGGCCTGCGCCGGGTCGTCGGCGACCAGCAGCGGTTCGGCCTCGTCCAGGACCGACTGCATCCACTGCTCCATGACCGCGCCGACCAGGTCCTGCCGGGTCGGGAAGTGCCGGTAGAGCGTGCCCGCGCCCACCGCGGCGCGCTTGGCGATGTCGTCCAGCGAGGCGTTGGCCCCGTGTTCGAGGAACGCCTCAGTGGCAACGGCGACCAGGCGGTCGTAGTTGCGGCGGGCATCGGCGCGCATCGGTCGCACCGGCGGCGGCTCGGTCATACGGCATCCACATCCGAGGGTTGATAACCGGAGACTATCTCCGTATTGTCGTCAAGGGAACCGGAGAATCTCTCCGTTTGCGTTCCACTCCTTCGCCATGACCTCAGGGGAGAGCCATGTCCGAGAACATCATCACCCGTCATGCCGCTCCGGCCGTAGAGCGCGCAGCAAAACCGGAGGTCCGCCCACCACGGCCGGGGCTCGCCCTGGCGCTGATCCTGGCCTGTCAGCTGATGGTGGTCCTCGACGCCACCGTGGTGTCCATCGCGCTGCCGGGCATCCAGCGCACCCTGCACTTCTCCGCCGCCGGGCTGTCCTGGGTGCAGAACATCTACCTGCTGGTCTTCGGCGGACTGCTGCTGCTCGGCGGCCGGGCCGGGGACATCCTCGGCCGCCGCCGGCTGCTCACCTTCGGCGTCGCCCTGTTCACCCTGGCCTCGCTGCTCGGCGGCCTGGCCACCAACCCCGGCCTGCTGATCGCCGCCCGTGCGGCGCAGGGCGTGGGCGCCGCGATCGCCGCGCCGAACACCCTGGCGCTGATCGTCAGCACCTACCAGGAGCCGGCCCGGCGGGCCCGCGCGATCGGGCTGTTCTCCAGTATGTCGGCGGGCGGCGCGGCCGTGGGGATGATCCTCGGCGGGCTGCTGACCTCGTACTTCTCCTGGCGCTCGGTGATGTTCATCAATGTCCCGTTCGGGCTGGCCATCGTGCTGCTGGCACCCCGGCTGATCCGTGAGCCGGAGCGCCACCCCAGCCGGCTGGACCTGGGCGGGGCGATCACCGCGACCCTCGGCACCAGCGGCCTGGTGTACGCCTTCATCCGCGCCGCGACGGCGGGTTGGAGCGCCCCGTCCACCCTCGGCTGCTTCGCCGCGGCGGTGCTGCTGCTGGCCGGGTTCGTGCTCTGGGAGGCCCGCGCGGCCAAGCCGCTGCTGCCGCTGCACCTGCTGACCGACCGGGTCAGGGCGGGCGGCTACCTGACCATGCTGCTGCTGCCCGCGTCGATGTTCGGGATGTTCTTCTTCGTCACCCAGTACCTGCAGAACGTGCTCGGCTACAGCCCGCTGCGGACCGGTTTCGCCTTTCTGCCGCTGGCCCTGCTGATCTTCGTCGGCGCGCGGCTCGCCCCCAGGCTGGTGCCCCGCTACGGCACCAGGCCGTTCCTCTACGGCGGCCCGGTGCTGCTGCTGACCGGGCTGCTGCTGCTCACCCGGATCAGCGCGCACACCGGCTACGCCGGCGGGATCCTGCCGTCGATGGTGCTGTTCGGGACCGGCGCCGGATTCACCATGGTGCCGCTGAGTATCACCATCCTGTCCGGGGTGCGTCCGGAGGAGTCCGGCGCGGCCTCGGGCACGCTGCAGACCATGCAGCAGGCCGGCGGCGCGCTGGGCACGGCGGTGCTGCTGACCGTCTTCTCCGCGGCCACCCGGCACCCGGCCGGACGGACCCCGCACGCGCTGTTCGCGCACGGGGTGTCCACCGCGATGGGCGCGGCGGCGCTGGTCATCGCGGTCGCGCTGCTGACCATTGTGGCGGTGGTCCGCCCGCAGGGACGCCCGCGCTAGCGGGGCGCGGCGCGCAGGGCGCGGCGTTCGCGGCGGCGGATCCAGAAGCGGCGGATCCGGGAGAGGGTGAAGCCCAGCAGGGTCAGCCCGATCAGCAGCAGGATCCCGGCGATGATCGCCGCGGGCACCGGATGGAACAGGGCCAGGGCGACCAGGCCGCCGACGGTCAGGTCCTCCAGGGTGCTGATCACCATGTTGCTGAAGGGCTCGGGCGAGGTGTTGACCCCCATCCGCAGCCCGGCCTTGACCAGATGGCTGGCCAGCGCGGTGGTCCCGCCGACCGCCCCGGCCGCGAGCGAGCCCAGCGAGTCGTGGGCGTGCCCGGCCAGCAGCGCCGCGACCACGGCCCCCGCGATCGGCCTGATCACGGTGTGCAGCGCGTCCCAGGAGGAGTCGATGTAGGGGATCTTGTCGGCCACCGCCTCGCAGAGGAACAGCACCCCGGCCGCGACCAGCACATCCGTCCGCTCCAGGGCTGGCGGCACCGAGGCGATGCCGTCGAAGCGGCCGAGCAGGCCCATCAGCAGCACCACGGCGTAGGCGTTGACACCGCTGGCCCAGCCACTGGTGAAGATCAACGGAATGAGTGACACGGAGGGGTCTCCTTCTCGGTGCTCGACACCGTATCCGACGCCACCGCGCGCCGACCCGTTCCCTCGGGCGATCACTGAGTACAGGTACTCAGTTGTACCCACCTGGCGGGTTGAGTAGGAGCGCGGATACCCCGCGACCTGCGGAAAGGGCAAAGTATGGGTCACCGGGAAGGACCGGGGCCGGGAACGGCCCGAAGGTCCGGCACCGGGACACGGCAGGCGGTGACCGGCAGCGGACGCACACGGGGGGCTCCTCCTGGGGAGCAACGGGTGCGGCCGACGGGGGCCGGTCGACGCGGGCCGTACGGCTGGCACGGGGACTGCACCGCCGACACGGGGCGGCGGAGCAGGTACCCGGGCCAGGGCGGCACGAACACGCCGCCGACCGTGGTTCCGGGGGGAACCAACGGGGGAACGCGAGGGGGCGGTGCCTGCACGCCGGCGGCGGGGATCCGCCGGGACGCAGACACCGTCCCCTTCGCACAGGCAGGCGTCAGAGCAGCGAGAACTCGCCCGGCGCCGCCGCTCCCGCGCCCGCCGCCCGGGCCGCGGCCAGTCGCCGCACCGCCTCCTGGGACACCTCCACCGGCTGGGCGAACGGCAGCCGGACAAAGCGTTCGAGCACCCCGTCCACGCCGAACCTCGGCCCGGAGCCGATCCAGACGCCGAAGGACTGGGCCGCCGTCGCAGCCAGCGCGCTGCCGCTGATGCCGCCGTCCTCGGTGCGCACCCACAGCGACAGACCGCCGTCCGGGACCCGGAAGGTCCAGCCGGGCAGCTCCCGGCGGACGGCGGCGACCAGCGCGTCCCGCTGCTCCCGTACCCGCTGCCGCTGGAAGGCCAGCACCTCGGGCAGGCAGTCGGTCAGCAGGTGACGGACCGCCAGCTGCTCCACCACCGGGGAGCAGACGTCCAGGCTGGCGCGGTCCCCGGCGATCCGGCGGATCAGGTCGGGCGCGGCCCGGATCCAGCCGATCCGCAGGCCGCCCCAGAAGGTCTTGCCCGCCGAGCCGATGGTGATCACGCTGCCGCTGCGGTCGAACGCGGCGGTGGGCCGGGGCATCGGGGCGCTGTCGTCGAGCGAGAGCTCGACCATGGTCTCGTCCACGATCAGCTGGGTGCCGGTGGCCCGGGCCAGCGCGACCAGGTCGCGCCGCTGCTGATCCGGCATCAGCAGCCCGGTCGGGTTGTGGAAGTCGGGGATCACATAGGCGACCGTCGGCGCTGCCTCGCGCAGCGCCCTGGCCCAGGCGTCCATCGACCAGCCGTCCCGCTCGAACGGCACCGGGACGGCCCGGCCGCCGTGGAAGCGGATCGCCTGCAGCGCGTTGGCGTAGCTGGGGGACTCCACCGCGATCCGGTCGGCCGGGCCGACCAGGGCGCGCAGCAGCAGGGTGAGCGCCCCGGCCGCGCCACTGGTGATCATGATCTGCTCGGCCGTGGTCGGCAGCCCGCGCTGGACGAAGCGCTCGGCCACCGCCTCCCGCAGCACCTGCAGCCCGGCCGGGAAGTCGCCGTGGGTCCTGGTGTACGCGGGGAGTTCGGCGCAGGCCGCGGCCATGGCCCGGCCGATCCACGGCTCGGCCGCGGACATCGCGGCCACGCCCAGGTCGATCACCCCGCCCCGGTCGTTCGGCAGCGGCGAGAGCCCGGCCGCCGGCAGCGGATGTCCCGGCGGCAGCGCGGTCCAGCTCCCGGAGCCGCGCCGGCTGGCCAGGAAGCCCTGCTCGCGCAGCAGTTCATAGGCCGCGGTGACCGTGGTGCGGCTGACCCCGAGCACGGCGCAGAGCTCGCGCTCGGCCGGCAGCCGGGTCTCCACCGGCACCCGGCCGTCCAGGACCAGGGTGCGCAGTGACCCGGCCAGCGCGCGGTAGGCGGGCCCGCGACGCTGTTGCCAGCCGCCCAGGGCCCGGTCCAGCTGGGTCGCGCCGATGGAGGAGCGAGCGCTCACAACCAGTCCACCTTTCCCTGATTGGCCCTGGAAAGGCAGGCCAATTGCCTCCAGGGTGGCAGCAGAACCACGGAATTCACAAGGGGGACCCCTTCACATGAGCACCGGCACCCTGGCCCGTCGCCTGGTCCAGCTCTACCTGGGCCTGGCCCTCTACGGCGGCAGCATGGCCCTGCAGATCCGGGCCGCGCTCGGCCTCGACCCCTGGGACGTCTTCCACCAGGGCCTGACCAGGCACGTCGGGCTGTCCTTCGGCACCATCACCATGATCGTCGGCGCGGCCGTGCTGCTGCTCTGGATCCCGCTGCGGCAGCGTCCGGGCCTCGGCACGATCAGCAATGTCTTTGTCATCGGCCTGTCCGTGGACGCCGCACTGGCCTGGATCCCGACCCTGCACGGCCTGCCGCTGCGGATCGGGGTGCTGGCGGCCGGCATCGTGCTGAACGGCATGGCCGGCGGCCTCTACATCGGCGCCCGCTTCGGCCCCGGCCCCAGGGACGGGCTGATGACCGGCTTCTGCCGCAGGACCGGGCGCTCGGTGCGCCTGGTCCGCACCGGCATCGAGGTGACCGTGCTCGCCGTCGGCCTGCTGATGGGCGGCAGCGCCGGGATCGGCACCGTCGCCTACGCGCTGGCCATCGGCCCGCTGGTGCAGCTGTTCCTGCCGCTGTTCACGGTCCCGGAACGGCCCGCGCCCGGCGCCGGAAACGACGCCGTCGCCGCCCCGGTCAGGCCGGCATCCGAGCCCGCAGCAGTCGGCTGAGCCCGCCGTGGATGTCGTCCAGGCTGCGTTCCGGCTGGAACGCCAGCCAGTCCAGGGCGACCACCAGCACCATGCCGAACACCGCCGAGGCCGTCAGCTGGACGTCCAGGTCGTCCGGCAGCTCCCCGGCCGCGACGGCCTCGGCGAGCACCGCCGCGACCACCGAGACGGTCTCCTCCCGCATCAGCCGCAGGGTGCTCTGCCAGGTCCGGTTGGTGCGCCAGGTCTCGGCGACGAACAGCTGGGCGAAGGACGGATAGGTCCTGATGAACTCCAGGCCCGCCCTGGCCATGGCGTCCAGCGCCGGGAGGCCGCTCAGCCCGGCCTCGGGGCCGGCCTGCTTGAGCGCGGCGGTGAGCAGCCCCACGCCGTGCCGCAGCAGCTCCTCGAACAGCTCCGACTTGCTGGCGAAGTTGTAGTAGACGGTGCCCTTGGCGACCCCGGCCCGCTCGGCGATCTCGTCCACCGTGGTGGCCGAGAAGCCCTGCTCGGCGATCAGCGTCACCGCGGCCTCGTAGAGCTTCTGGCGGGTGGCGGTGCGGCGGGGATTGCTGCTGCTCATACCGCCATTGTCCCCCGGGCGACCGGGGTTCCCGGCCGGATCCGTCACAGCGTCAGCTCCGGGTGCAGCCGGGACACGGTCCAGACCTGGCGGCGGCGGGCGGTCAGCGTGGTCAGCGCCAGCGCCGCCAGGGTGAACGCCGCCAGCACCGCGCTGCCGGTCCAGACCGCGGTCAGGTCGCCGCCGCTGACCAGTCGGCGCAGCCCGGCCACCACATAGCTCATCGGCAGGAACGGGTGGATCGCGCCGAAGAAGCCGGGGCTGGTCTCCACCGGGTAGGTGCCCCCGGCCGAGGTGAGCTGCAGCATCAGCAGGGCCAGCGCCAGCAGCCGCCCGGCCGGGCCGAAGCGGGCGTTCAGCCACTGGGTCACCGCCGAGAAGCACAGCACGGTCAGCGCCAGGAAGCCCAGCACCCCGGCCGCGTGCACCGGTTGCAGGCCGAGCGCCCAGCAGAGCACCGCCATCAGCGCCCCCGCCTGCAGCAGTCCGAGCCCGGCCACCGGCAGCCACCCGGCCAGCGCCGCGCGCCGGGCCGGGGCGTTGGCCGCCAGCGCCCGGTTGCTCAGCGGGCGCAGCAGCATGTAGCCGACCATCGCGCCGACCCAGAGCGCCAGCGGGATGAAGTACGGGGCGAAGCCGGTCCCGTAGTCGGGGGTGGCGTTGAGCTCGTCCTTGGCCAGCTGCACCGGGTCGCTCATCGCGGCGGCGCGGGCGTTCCGCTGGTCGGCGTCGTAGTCGGGGATCTGCCCGGCACCGCTGTGCAGGCCGTCGGCGAGCTTCGCCGAGCCCCCGGCCAGGCTGCCGAGGCCGGAGTCCAGCTGCCGGGCCCCGTCCGAGAGCCGGTAGAGGCCGCTGCTGAGGCTGTGCGCGCCGCTGTCCAGGCGGGTCAGCCCCTGGTCCAGGGTGGTGGCGCCGCTCCGGGCCTGCCCCGCGCCCTGCTGCAGCGCGGCGGCGCCGGTGGCGAGGGTGTGCACCCCCCGGTTGAGCTGGTTGACCTGCGCCACGGCGGTGTCGAACTTCCCGGCCAGCCCGGGCTGCTCCAGCGGCTTGGCCAGGGCGGCCACCCGGTGCGCGTCCGCGGCCAGCGAGGTCAGCTCCGGGGCGAGCTGCTGGACCTGGTCGTCCAGCCGCCCGGCCACGTCCAGGACCTGATGGGCCGCCAGGTCGCCGGCGTGCAGCCGGGCGCAGTCCTGGGTGGACGGGTCGGCGCCGCACTGCTCGGCGTAGAGGGCGTCCAGACGGGCGGACGCGGCCTTGGCGTCCGCGAGCGCCCGGCGGCTGTCGGCGGGCAGCCGGCCCAGGTCGGCGGCTATCTTCTCGGCGTTGTCCGCGACCAGGGTGGCCGAGGTGCTGATCAGCTCGGGGTGCTCGTGCAGCAGCGGGGAGAGGTCGGCCGCCACCGGGTTGACCGCGTCCGCGAGCTGCTGGGTCCCGGCGGCGGCCTGCCGGGCGCCGGAGGCGAGCCGGCCCGCGCCCTGGTCCAGGCTGCCGAGGCCCTCGGCGAGCGCGGCGCTGCCGCTGCGGGCGGTGTCGAGCCCGGCGGCGAGCTGCCGCGCACCGCCCTGCGCGGACTGCGCCCCGGCGGCCAGCCTCCCCGCGCCCTGCTGGGCCTGCCCGGCCCCGGCGGTGATCCTGTCCGCGCCGTCCGCGGCCTGGACGGTGCGGTCGTGGAGGTCGGCGAAGCTGACGAAGACCTGGTCGTAGAAGCCCTGGGAGGCCTGGCTGGAGCTGGCCGCGCGGATCTCGTCGAACACCGAGCGGGAGATCTGGCCGACGATGTAGTTGTTGGAGTCGTTGGTCTGCACCTTGAGCTCCCCGTCGGCGGGGTGGTCGCTGTCGCTGCTGCCGATGTCCCGGCTGAAGTCCGCGGGGATGGTCAGCGACAGGTAGTACTTGCCCGAGGCGACGCCCTTGGCCGCCTGCTGCGGTCCTACGGTGTCCCAGCCGAAGATCTGACGCTGCTTCAGCTGGTCGGCGAGCTGCCGGCCCGCGTCGATCCGCTTGCCCTGCACGGTGACCGCTTTGTCCTGGACCACCAGCGCCACCGGCAGCCGGTCCAGATGGCCGTACGGGTTCCAGAACGACCACAGGTAGAGCGCGCCGTAGAGCAGTGGCAGCAGCATCAGCGCGACCAGCGCGGCGCGGGGGAGCCGGCCCCGGTAGAAGCGGCGCAGTTCGAGCCGGGCCAGGTCAGGCGTTCGCATCGGTGGGGTCCACTTCCTCGGTGGTCGGCTCGGTGGTCAGGTCGAGCAGCAGGTCGGCCCGGTCGGATCCTTCGGTCGCGGCGGCCAGCACGGTGGTGCCCGCGTCGGCGATGCCGCGCAGCATGGCCCAGGCGGCGGCCCGGTCCGCGACCGGCAGCCGGTGGTCGGCGTCGTCCACGCAGAGCAGCCGGGGGCGGCCGAGCAGCGCCAGCGCGGTGGAGAGCCGCAGCGCCTGCAGCGGCGCCAGGGCGCGGACGGGGGTGCCGGGGCCGTCCGGCAGTTCGTCGAGCACCAGCCCGGCCAGGGCCAGCGCCTGCTCCGAGCCTCGGCGCGGGGCGCTGCGGGAGAAGTGCAGCAGCCGCCGCTCGCGCAGGTGCTCGGCCACGGTGAACGTGCCCTCCAGGTCGTTCACCCCGGGCACCGGGCCCAGTGCGGCGATCCGCCGCACCGCCGCCGCCTGCCGCGGGAGCCGCAGCCCGGCCACGGCGGCCAAGCCCTCGGTGGGTTTCATCCGGCCGGACAGGGTGAGCAGCAGGGAGGTGCGCCCGGAGCCGGCCGCCCCGCCGAGCACGGTCAGGCTGCCGGGCCCGGCCGCCAGCTCCACGCCCCGGTAGACCCAGCCGCGCGGGCCGCGCAGCCCGAGGCCCTCGGTGCTGATCGCGGCCCCGGCCGTCCGCTCCGGTTCGGTGCGGTCCTCCATGAGGATGCTGCCCCCTCTTTTGTACTGACTGGTCAGTACAAAGCGTAGCGTACGGCGGGATTGTCAGTGGCGGGGTGCAGCATGTCGTTGAGGGTGCTGTGCCTCACCTGCGGCATTGACGCAGTGTCGTGGGCGGCTACTCTGGGAATGTTCGAATGGGAGTTCGAATACAAGGGAGGACTGGTACAGCGATGAGCGAAAAGGTGATCCCCACAGCACAGGTGCTGCAACTTCCCCTGCAGGCCGCACAGAGCAGCAGCACCCACGGCAGCAGCACCGGCGGCGCCGCGAAGCCCTACCGTCCGCCCTCGGACATCCATCCGGTGCTGCGCCGGGCCGGCGCCCCGCCGGCCGCCCTCGACCTGCTCGCGCAGGCCTACCGCGGGCTGGACGAGGCCCGCGGGATGCAGGGCCCGCTGGAGCGCTACGCCATAGCGCACCTCGCGGCGTTGCGGGCCTCGGCCGCGGTGCTCGCGGTGCGCGGCCGTCCGGAGGAGAGCCCGCGCAAGCGCGGCCGGATCCGCAGCGCCTGGGAGGTGCTGCCCGAGGTCGCCCCCGAGCTGGCCGAGTGGGCGGTCTACTACGCGGCCGGGGCGCCCAAGCGGGCCGCCGCCGAGGCCGGGATCGCCTCCGCGGCGACCATGCGCGAGGCCGACGACCTGATCCGCAACACCGCGCTGTTCGTCCGCATGGTGCAGCGGGTGGTCGCGCTCCAGCCCGTGGTCGAGCGGGCCGAACGGGAGGGCGAGCCGCCGATGCCGCGCACCGGCTGAGCCCGCCACTGTCTACCGGACGCTCTAAGGTTGGGAGGGTCCTGTCGCAGCACCACCCAGCCCGCCGAGGAGCCCTCCCGTGTACCCGACGCGTCCCCGCAGTTCCCTCCGGACCGCCGTCGTCTGGGAGGTGCTGCGCGCCGCGCTCGCCAGGCGGGCGGAGGAGCTGGACCGTCCGGTCCTGGACGTGCTCGACACCGGTGGCGGCACCGGCAACTTCGCGGTGCCGGTGGCCCGGCTCGGCCACCGGGTGACCGTGGTCGACCCCAGCCCGGACGCGCTGTTCGCGCTGGAGCGCCGGGCGGCCGAGGCCGGGGTCACCGACCTGGTCCGGGGCCTGCAGGGGGACACCCAGACCCTGCCCGAGCTGATCGACCCGGCCAGCGTGGACGCGGTCTTCTGCCACGGGGTGCTGGAGGTGGTGGACGACCCGGCCGAGGCCCTCGGCCAGCTCGCCGCGACCCTGCGCAAGGGGGGCATGGTCAGCCTGCTCGCGGCCAACCGCAACGGCGCGGTGCTGGCCCGCGCCATCGCCGGGCACTTCGCCGAGGCCCAGGGCCTGCTGGAGCACCCGGCCGGGAGCCCGGACGGCCCCGCGGCCCCGCCCCGCCGCTTCACGGTCGAGGAACTGCGGGCCCTGGCCGACGCCGCCGGGCTGCAGGTCGCCTCGGTGCACGGGGTGCGGATCTTCGCCGACCTGGTCCCCGGCGTCCTGGTCGACACCGAGCCCGGCGCGGTCGAGGCCCTGCTCGCGCTGGAGCGGGCCGCCGCCGAGCAGTCCGCGTTCCACACGGTGGCCACCCAGCTGCACGTACTGGCCGAGCTCAGGTGACCCAGCAGCCCCGGGCGGCCCACCGGAACCTTCCTCCCCGCCCCGGCCGTTGTCCGAGTGGCGCACATCCTGCTGCGCGCTTCAAAATTCGGCGGCCGACCGTATGATTCGGGTAAAGCCAGCAAGGCATGACAGTCCGCCCGTCGGGGCATACGCATCACAGGCAGGATCCTGCGGCGGACTGTAGTCCTGACGGGGACGGCGGTGGTCGCCGGAGCGACCAGAGTAGGAGGACGACGTGCCGCTCTCGGAGCACGAGCAGCGTCTGCTCGAGCAGATGGAGCGAGCGCTGTACGCCGAGGACCCCAAGTTCGCGACAGCGCTTGAGGGTACGGGGCTGCGCGCCCGCACCCGCCGTACGGTCTACCTGGCTTCGGCCGGATTCGTCGTCGGCGTGGCCCTCCTGATGGGGGGCATGGTCACCAGGCTCTGGTGGCTGAGCGTGGTGGGCTTCGTGGTCATGCTCGGCAGTACCGTGCTCGCGCTCACCAACTGGCGCCGGGCGCCGCGGCTCGGCGTCGCCGACCCGCGCACCGGGGAGCCGCTGCGCCGGCGCAAGGCCGGGGTGGTCGACCGCATGGAGCAGCGCTGGCAGCGTCGTCACGACGAGCAGCAGGGTTGAACCTGCGGCTCGGCTGAAACGTCGGGGGCGGCACCGGAAGGTGCCGCCCCCTCTGCCTGCTCCGGTGCCTACTCCGGGTCCCGCTTGCGCCGCAGTACCGCGGAGAGCCGGTCCCTGATGCCGCGGTTGAGCCGTGCGGACGACGGCGGCAGCAGCACCGCGCGGATCCGGGCCCCGCGGCCGACCGAGGCCCGCAGCCCGCCGCGCACCGCGCGGACGTCCTGCCGCAGCGCCGGGTGGGCCTCCCGCCTCGGCGCGTACAGCACCTGCTCGGTGGCCAGCGCCAGCCGTCCGGCCGCGGCCCGCGGCTCGTCCTTGAGCTCGCCCAGTTCGACGATCCTGGCCGCGATCCGGCGCGGGGTCTCCGCCTCGTCCGGCGGGATGCCGATGTCCCAGGCGGAGTCGATCAGCTCGGTCCAGGCCGCCAGTACCTGCTCCTCGCTCAGTTCCTGCGGGCGGCGCCTGAGCCTTCGGCTGCGGGCCCGCAGCCGCCAGAGCATCGGGGTCAGCAGCAGCGCAAGCAGCAGCGCCCCGGCCGCGATCAGGGCCAGTTCCAGCGGGTTCGGGCCGCCGGCCCGGGTGGTGGCGTCGGTGCCGATGCCCGCGCTGTCGGTGCCGCAGCCGCCGGTGCGCCGCTGGATCTCGTCGGTGCAGCCGGCGCTGGCCTTGGGGCCGGGGGCGGCCGTCGCGCCGGGGGCGTCGCTGGTGGCGGGCTTGGGAGCAGCGGTGCTCCCGGCGGTGGCCGTGGTGTAGTCGGGGGCGTAGCGGCCCGGGGTCGGCTCGAACCGGATCCAGCCCACGCCGCTGAAGTAGAGCTCGGGCCAGGCGTGGGCGTCCTTGGTGCCGACCTCCCAGGTGCCGTTGCTCTGCTTGGTGCCCGGGGTGAAGCCGATGGCCACCCGGGACGGGATGCCCAGCGCCCGGGCCATGGCCGCCATGGTCGTGGCGAAGTGCACGCAGTAGCCCTGCTTGTTGCGCAGGAAGTCGAGCATGGCGTTGGCGCCGGTGTCGGCCTTGACCTGGGTGTTGTAGCTGAAGCCGCCGGTGGTGGTGAACCAGTCCTGCAGGGCCACCGCCTTGTCGTACGCGGTGGTGGCGTTCCTGGTCACGCCCTCGGCCGCGGTCACGATCGCCGCGGGGAAGTTCTTCGGCAGGCTGAGGTAGGTGCCGGTGATGCTCGCGGGCGCCTTGGCCGCGGTCCTGAGCTGCTCGACCGTGGGACGCAGGGCCAGGCTGTTGACCGTGTAGGACAGGTCGCCCGCGACCTGGCCGTTGGCGCCGACCAGGGTCCGGCCCTCCGGCTCGTAGCGCCAGTTGCCGTCGACCGCGACCGAGACCGCCGGGTAGGGCATCGGCAGCCACTGCTGGACGAAGCCGGGCTGGGTGGTGATCTGGGTCTGCACCGACTGGGCCTGGGTGTCGGTGGAGAGCCCGTCGGTGGTCGGCAGCGGCGAGGGCACCGACTCCACCTGGTGGCTGCTGGGGGTCCAGGAGACGCCGTCGAACTTGTCCAGGTCCACGATCCGCAGGTACTGGTCGCCCGGGTTGGTGGCGGTGGTGGTGTAGCTGAGCACCTTGGTGTTGGTCTGCCGGCTGAGTGAGCTCGCCAGCGAGGCCAGCGGGTTCACCGCGGTGATGATCGAGCCGCTGCCGATGCCGGGTCCGCCGCCGAACCGGCCGAGCAGGCCGGTGTCCAGCGAGGGCAGCCCCAGCGGCAGCAGCAGCCCGGCGACCACGGCCAGGGTGGCGATGCGGTAGCCGGTGCTGCTCAGCGGGTTGCCGCCGCCGGTCCCGGCCAGGGTGGCCGGGGTGCCGTGGAAGACCCGGCCCCAGCGGGACAGCCGGTCCTGGCCCTCGGCCATCAGCAGGGCCAGGTAGCCGAGCGCGGCCAGCAGGAACCAGAACCAGACGGTGTCCTTGGGGTGCAGCCCGGTGCCGACCGAGTAGAGCGCCAGCAGCGGCAGCCCGGCCAGCGCGACCCGCTGGTAGGTGACCGCGACCAGGTCCACCAGCAGGCCGATCAGCACCACGCCGCAGACCAGGATCAGGGTCAGCCCGGAGTGGGCCGGGGCCGGCGCCGAGTACTGGGTCATGTCGCTGGTGCCGGCGCTGAACAGGCTGCTCAGCTCCCGGATCGCGCCCGGCCCGGGGAGGACCCCGCCGAGGGCGGTGTCGCTCGCGTAGAACACGGTCAGCAGCAGCACCACGACCAGCAGTTGGACCAGCGGCACCACCGGGCGCGGGACCGGCAGCCGGCGCAGGCCGAGGCCCACGCAGGTCAGCACCAGCACCAGGAAGCCGGCCTGCAGCATCCAGCCGGTGGGGGTGACCAGCGGCCACAGGCAGAACGCCGTCAGCATCGTGGCGGCGGCCCCGCAGAATGCGATCCGGGTGCGCCCGTTCATGCCGTCCTGCCTTTCGGGGTGGGCTGTCTTCCGGCGGAGTACGAGCCCGGGGCCGGGGCGGCCACGGCCCGGTCGGCCTGCTGCCAGAGGTCGGGCAGCGAGTCGCCCGAGCGGGCCGCGAGCACGGTCCAGCCGGCCTCGCGGAGCAGCCGCAGCTGCTGCTCGGTGGCGCTCTCGGGGGCGTCGGCGGGCCGGTCGGGGCCGGCCGGGCCGGTGGTCGCGGTCGGCGGCGCGGCCTGCGCGGTGCGGACCAGCGACCAGCTGGAGCTGTCCAGCAGGATCGCCACCGCCGCCGCGGTCCGCCGCCGCAGCCGGGAGAGCTCGGCCAGCTGCTCGTCGTTCAGGGTGCCGAGCAGGGCCACCACCAGGCCCTCGCCGCCCAGCCTGAGCACCTCCTCGGCCCGGACCAGGCTGTGCCCGTCCGAGAGCTGGACCATGGCCAGGGTGTCAAGCAGCACTCCGGCCGCCTCGGCGGAGGCGGCGCCGAGGCCGCTGCCGCCGGGTCCGGTGACCGCGTCGCCGGTGTCGGTGAGCAGCCGCACGGCGTAGCCGCGCTCCTGCAGGTGCAGCCCGATCGAGGCGGCGGCGCTGACCGCCCACTCGAACGAGGAGGCGGGGCCGCTGCCCCGGTGGCCGATCGAACGGGTGTCCAGCAGCACGGTGGCCCGGCTGCGCAGCGGCTGCTCCTCGCGGCGCACCATCAGCTCGCCGTACTTGGCGGTGGAGCGCCAGTGCACCCGGCGCAGATCGTCGCCGTGCCGGTACTCGCGCGGCACCACGTCGTCCTCGCCGGCCAGGGCGACGGCGCGGGAGTGGCTGTCGCCGTAGCCGGTCCACTCGCCGCTGAGCCGGACCGGCGCCAGCGGCTGGACCTGCGGGACCACGGTCAGGGTGTCGGCGGCGGTGAACGAGCGGGTCAGCTCGCACAGCCCGAACGGGTCGCCGAGGCGCAGCTGCAGCGGCCCCAGCGGATAGCGTCCGCGCAGGTCGGACCGCACCCGGTAGGAGACCTCGCGGTGCCCGCGCGGCTCGACCCGGTCCAGTACGAAGCGCGGCCGGGGGCCGAGCACGTACGGGACCTTGTCCTCCAGCATCAGCAGCCCGGTGGGGACCCGGGAGACGTTGTCGACCCGCAGGTGCACCCGGGCCTCCTGCCCGGCCGGGGTGCGCGAGGGGGTGAGCCGGCGTCCGCTGGCGACCCGGTACCGGGTGCGCATCAGCATCACCGCGCTGATCAGCGGCAGCGCGGCCAGCAGCAGCGCGATCCGGAGCAGCGCGGGCTGCCCCAGCAGGTAGGCGCAGAGGGCGGCGGTGATGCCGGCGGCGAGGAAGGACCGCCCCCGGGTGGTCAGCCCGTGCAGCGCGGTCCTGGCCGCGACGCCGCGCGGTGACCAGGTCCGCGCCGCGCGGCCGGGGCCCGGTCCCGGCTGGGCGGCCATCTCAGCGCGCCGGGTGCGGGATGGGGAGCTGGAGCACCAGGTCGTGGACGACCTGCTCGGGGGTGCGCCGCCCCAGCTGGGCCTCGGCCGTCGGCAGCAGCCGGTGCGCCAGCACCGGTACGGCCAGCGCCTGCAGGTCGTCCGGGATGACGTAGTCGCGGCCGTCCAGGGCGGCGGCGGCGCGGGCGGCCCGCAGCAGGTGCAGGGTGGCCCGGGGCGAGGCGCCGAGCCGCAGCTCGGTGGAGGTGCGGGTGGCGC
The DNA here is from genome assembly GCF_042511045.1 of Streptacidiphilus alkalitolerans. Classification (NCBI taxonomy): domain Bacteria; kingdom Bacillati; phylum Actinomycetota; class Actinomycetes; order Kitasatosporales; family Streptomycetaceae; genus Streptacidiphilus; species Streptacidiphilus alkalitolerans. The sequence goes on along the minus strand of NZ_JBHEZX010000011.1, from coordinate 164,309 downwards.
CGACCAGGGCCACCGCGTAGCGCCGCAGCTCGTCGGCCACATGCACCCGGCGGACCATCTCGATCAGCTTGACCACGTCGTCGGCGTGCGCGACCGGGCGCAGCTCCTGCACCGGGGAGGCCCCGCCGTGCACGTCCAGCATCTGCAGCTCGGCCTCGGGGCTGGGGTAGCCGATGGAGATCCGGGCCATGAAGCGGTCGCGCTGCGCCTCCGGCAGCGGGTAGGTGCCCTCCATCTCGACCGGGTTCTGGGTGGCCACCACCATGAACGGGGACGGCAGCGGGTAGCTGGTGCCGTCCACGGTGACCTGGCCCTCCTCCATGGACTCCAGCAGCGCGGACTGGGTCTTCGGCGAGGCCCGGTTGATCTCGTCGCCGACCACGATCTGCGCGAAGATCGCGCCCGGCTTGAACTCGAAGTCGCGGCGGTTCTGGTCGAACACGCTGGTGCCGGTGATGTCCGAGGGCAGCAGGTCGGGGGTGAACTGGATCCGGCGCACCGTGCAGTCGACCGAGCGCGCGAGCGCCTTGGCCAGCAGGGTCTTGCCGACGCCAGGGACGTCCTCGATCAGCAGATGGCCCTCGGCCAGCAGCACGGTCAGGGCCAGCCCGACCGCCTCCGGCTTGCCCTCCAGCACGCTCTCCACGGAGGCGCGCACCCGTTCCACCACCGCGCTCAGCTCGGCGAGCCCCACGGGCTGCGGTGCCCTGCCCCCCGCCGGTGGCGGCATGACCACCCCGGCCTGCTGGTCGAGGCTGGTGTGCTCGTTGAAGGTCGTCACCCGGTTACTCCTTGGCCCGTGTACGGGGCCATGACCTCACCCCGGTCCGGGCCCCTCCGTGTGCGTCGACACGGCAGATGCATTGTTCCCTGTCGGGGCCGCCTACGTCACTCAACCGGACGAACCGGACCTCAACGCCACCGTTATTCGTCCGTTATGGACCGGTAATGTCGTGCAGAGTGACCAGGGCGGCGACGCCCCTCCCGCCGTCAAAGTCCACTGACGCGTCCCCAGCCCCTCCGGTTGCGGTCGTCAGCAGTGCATCGTGCCTGTCCAGGACGGTACTCCCCAGGCGCGCCCGTCCCTCGAACAACACCAGCAGCAGGACCGTCCGATCGTCGGGGACGGGCAGCGGGCGCGGGGCGCGGAGGATCTCCACCCCGGCGGCGCACCGGCCGCGACGGGTCATCACATTGAAGTCGCTGACCGGCCCGTCGAGCAGCCGGCAGCCGGTGTCGGCGTCACCGGCGAAGCCGAACGGGCGGTAGCGCTCCGCGACCCGGTGCGCGGCGCCGTCGACGGTCAGCTCCATCCCGCCGCCGTCGACCACGGTGATCACCCGGTCCACCCCGGGAAAGGCCGAGAACGGGCCGCCGGCCGCGACCTCGGCCAGGCTGATCCGCCAGTCGAACCCGTCCGGTCCGGCGTCCTCGGGCCAGGACGCGATCTCACGGGTGATCCCGCCACCGTTCTTCCAGGCGGTGGCGGGACGGTCGGCGGCGCGCAGGATCCGCACGGCTACGGGTGGATCTCGCGGAGCAGGCCGGTGGTCACGTCGAAGACGAAGCCGCGGATGTCCTCCCGGTGCAGCAGGAAGGGCGAGGTGCGGACCCTGGCCATGGACTGGCGCACGTCCTGCTCCAGGTCGGTGAAGGACTCCAGGGCCCAGGAGGGACGGATGCCGACCTCCTGCTCCAGTTCGACCCGGAAGTCCTCGGTCAGGCTGAGCAGCCCGCAGCCGGTGTGGTGGATCAGGGCTATCGAACGGGTGCCCAGGGCACGCTGGCTGACGGTGAGCGAGCGGATGGTGTCGTCGGTGACCACCCCGCCCGCGTTGCGGATGACATGGCAGTCGCCGAGTTCCAGGCCGAGCGCGGCGTGGACGTCGAGCCGGGCGTCCATGCAGGCGACCACGGCGACGCGCTGGACCGGACGGGCGTCCATACCGCCGTCCCGGTAGGCGGCGGCGTAGTCCCGGTTGCGGGCGACGAAGCTGTCGATGATCGAAGGAGTGGCCCCGGCGGACGCAGCGGCCTGGAGCGAGGGCAGGTCGGGTGTCGTGGTCATAGCTCCGACGGTAGTGGGAACGGAGCCGCTCAGGGGGGCCGCTGCGGACCGGGGGACGGCGCTGTGACGCACGGCATAGGCGCGGAGCGGCGCGCGGACGCCTGCTCCATTCGCGTGATCTTCGCGTCGCCGGGGGAGTGCGAGTGGCGCGCGTCGGCGTGGCGCACTCCCCCATTCGAGTGAGGAAACCTACGCTGACCTGCGTATACGTAGAAGTCCGACGGGGGGCGTGCGCCGTCGCATCCAGTTGACCGGGGAGGGCCGTGGAGTAAAGTGACGCGACGTTCCCACCCGCACGACACGCACCTACCGTCCCGGCCTCCACCCGCTCCGTACCCGCTGCCGCCCCTTCCCCGGCGGCAGAGGGCCCCTTCCCCAAGGCGAGCGGGCGGGGACCAGGCGGTATGAGCGCCCTACGAGAGGTACCCATGAGCAGCGGTCCGGACGACGTCGCCCCCGACGAGAACCCCGGCCCGGAGCCCGCAGACCGGCACATCCCGGTGATGCTCCAGCGCTGCCTGGACCTGCTCGCCCCCGCGCTCACCGCCCCCGGCGCCGTGGTGGTGGACGGCACCCTCGGCCTCGGCGGCCACAGCGAGGCGCTGCTGAAGAACTTCCCCGAGGCCAGGCTGGTCGCGGTGGACCGCGACCCGGTGGCGCTGCGGCTGGCCGGGCAGCGGCTTGCCCCGTTCGGGGACCGGGCCACCCTGGTGCACGCGGTCTACGACGAGATCCCGCAGGTACTGGCGGGCCTCGGTATCAACGAGGTGCAGGGCGTCCTGTTCGACCTCGGGGTGTCCTCGATGCAGTTGGACGAGGCCGACCGCGGCTTCGCCTACGCCCAGGACGGCCCGCTGGACATGCGGATGGACCAGTCCACCGGCATCACCGCCGCCGAGGTGCTCAACACCTACTCGCACGGCGACCTGGCCCGGATCCTCAAGTTCTACGGCGAGGAGCGCTTCGCCGGGAAGATCGCCTCGGTGATCCTGCGCGAGCGCGAGAAGGAACCGTTCAGCACCAGCGCGCGTCTTGTGGAACTGGTGCGCAACGCCATTCCCGCCGCGACCCGCCGGACCGGCGGGAACCCGGCGAAGCGCACCTTCCAGGCGCTGCGGATCGAAGTCAACAGCGAGCTGTCGGTGCTGGAGCGCGCCATTCCCGGCGCGCTCGACCTGCTCGCGGTCGGCGGCCGGATCGCGGTGATGTCGTTCCAGTCGCTGGAGGACCGGATCGTCAAGCAGTTCCTGGCGGCGGGCGCGGCCACCACCGCCCCGCCCGGTCTGCCGGTCGTGCCGGAGGAGCACCAGCCCCGGCTGAAGCTGGTCACCCGGGGCGCGGAACTGCCCACGGAACAGGAAATCGCCGAGAACCGCCGCGCCGCGTCCGTCCGACTGCGCGGGGCGGAGAGAATCAGAGCGTCCGTCAGGTAGGCCGGGAGCGACACGCAGCGAAGGAGCGGATGCAGGTGGCGGTCGGAAGAGTCGCGGACGGGACGTCACCGGTACGCCGGCGGCCCGGCGTTCCCGCCGCCAGGCCCGGCGGGCGCTCCGGCGGCAGGTCGGGGGTGAAGGGCAGGGCGGCCGGACGCGGCCCGTTCGCGGCGCTGGTGGTGCTGATACTGGCCGGTGGACTGATCGGGCTGCTGATGCTCAACACCGCGCTCAACCAGGGCTCGTTCCAGCTGTCCCAGCTCCAGCAGCGCACCAACTCGCTCACCGACGAGCGGCAGGGGCTGCAGCAGCAGATCGCCGCCTGGTCCGCGCCGGACGCGCTGTCCGCGCGGGCCCAGCAGTTGGGGATGGTGCCGGGCGGCACGCCGGCCTTCCTCCAGGACAACGGCACGGTGCTGGGCCGCCCCAAGGCCCTGGACGGCAGCCTGGCCCTGCCCACCGCGACGCCGACCCCGGCCGCGCGCGCGAGCGCGAGCGCGACCGCCACGGCGAAACCGGGCGCCCCCGGCGCGACGGCCACCGCCACCGCCCGTGCCGGCGCCGCCGCCCAAGCCACCGCGAAGCCGACCGCCACCGCGACACCCACCGCCGCCACCGGCGGCACCGCCGCGGGCACCGCGCCGCACGGCACCCGGCCCGCCTCCGGCGGCACCCTGCCGCACGGCGCCGAGCCGGCCGGCCCGACCGCCACACCGACCGCTGCCCGTCGCGGCGCCTGACGGGGAGACAGCGACCATGACCACCCCCCGCCCCCCGCGCCCGCGCCAGGGCCCCCCGCGCCCCGGCGCGCGTCCCTCCGCCCGTCCGGCCGCGCGCCCCGCGGCCCGGCCCGGCCCCGCGCGTCCGCCCGTCCGCCGTCCGGCCGCCGCCGCGCGGCCGGTGCCGCTGCGGCTGGGCACCCCGCGCCGCCGGTTCCGGCTGATGCTGGTGGCCCTGGCCGCGGTGTTCTCGCTGTTCTTCGGCCGACTGGTGCAACTCCAGTTCCTGGACTCCTCCGCGCTGGCCGCCGAGGCGACCGTGAACCTCTACCAGACGGTCGCCCTGCCCGCGCCCCGCGGTTCGATCACCGACGCGTCCGGGCACGTCCTCGCCACCACCGTGGACGCCTACGACATCACCGCCGACCCGTACCTGTTCACCCCCGGGCAGGCGCACATCGACGACGCCCCGGCCCAGGCCGCGCAGCTGCTGTCGCCGATGATCGGCGTCCCGGTGGCCACCCTGACCAAGGCGCTGACCTACACCGGCAAGGGCGACCGCTACGCCCTGCTGGCCAAGCAGCAGTCCCCGCAGACCTGGAACCAGATCACCGCGCTGCAGTCCGCGCTGACCAAGAAGGCCTGGCACGGCCACTGCGGCACCGAGAACCAGCTGGCGCTGAAGGCCAAGGACGACGGCCGGGTGGACGAGGTCTGCGCCAACACCCTGAACGGCGTCTTCCACACCAAGCACACCAAGCGGGTCTACCCCGACGACACCCTGGCCGCCAACGTCATCGGCTTCGTCAACTCCGACGGCGACGGCAGGGGCGGCCTCGAGCAGCAGTACGACAGCCTGCTCAAGGGCAAGGACGGCACGGTCACCTACGCCCAGTCGGGCGGGCACGAGGTGCCCACCGCGGGGCAGCGCGAGCTGCCCGCCGTCCCCGGCTCGGACCTGCGGCTCACCCTGGACCGGGACATCCAGTGGGACGCCCAGCAGCAGATCACCGCCGAGGTGAAGAAGGCCGGGGCCGAGGGCGGCTATGTGATCGTCCAGGACGTGGCCAGCGGCAAGGTGCTGGCGATGGCCACCGCCCCCGGCTTCAACCCCAACGACCTGGCCCACGCCAATCCGAACAACCTCGGCAACTCCGCGCTCCAGGACGTCTACGAGCCGGGCAGCGTCAGCAAGCTGATGACCATGGCCGCGGTGCTGCAGCAGAACGTGGCCACCCCGCTGACCCATGTCACCGTCCCCGGCTCGCTGCCCAGGGCGGACCGGGTGTTCCACGACGACACCGCGCACGGCACCGAGCACCTGACCCTCAACGGGGTGCTGGCGCAGTCCTCCAACATCGGCACCATGCTCGCCGCCGAGCACCTCGGCAGCACCGAGCAGCAGGCCGACCAGGTGCTCTACGACTACCTGACCAAGTTCGGCATCGGTCAGCCGACCGGCCTGGGCTTCCCCGGCGAGACCCAGGGCCTGCTGGCCAAGCCGGGCAAGTGGTCCGGGTCGCAGCAGTACACCATCCCGTTCGGCCAGGGCCTCTCGGTCAACGCGCTGCAGACCACCTCGGTGTACTCGACCATCGCCAACGGCGGGGTGCGGGTCGCGCCCAGCCTGGTGGCCGGCACCACCGGCCCGGACGGCCGGTTCGTCCCGGCCGCCGCGCCCAAGCAGACCCGGGTGGTCAGCGCGCAGACCGCGAAGACCCTGGCGCAGATGCTGCAGTCGGTGGTGGCCAGTCAGGAGGGCACCGGCGCCGCCGCCGAGATCCCCGGCTACCTGGTGGCCGGGAAGACCGGCACTGCCAACCGGGTGGACCCGCAGACCGGCCGCTACCAGGGCTACACCTCGTCCTTCATCGGCTTCGCCCCGGCCGACAAACCGCGGGTGACGGTCTCCTGCGTGATCCAGGACCCGGTGAACGGCCACTTCGGCGGCGAGCTCTGCGGCCCGGTGTTCAAGCAGGTGATGGAGTTCGCACTGAAGAGCCTCCAGGTGCCGCCGACCGGCGCCGCCCCGGCAGACCTGCCGGTGAACTGGTGAAAGGCGGAACCCGAGGATGAGCGCTTCCCCCCGTTCGCACGGACCCTGGCTTGGCCCCGGACCGGCCGGTACCGGTAACCTCACGGCCGTGCGCCAAAGTGATCAGGAGTCCCCGGCCCCGTCCTCAGGGGCGACGGCTCCGCCCCGCCCGCAGACCCCCCCGGCGACTCCGCTCGCCGAGGTCGCCGCGCTGCTCGGCCTGGACCAGCACGGCGGATCGGCCGCGGTGGTCACCGGCATCACCCACGACTCCCGGGCGGTGCGCCCCGGCGACGTCTACGCGGGCCTGCCGGGCGCGCACGCGCACGGCGCGGACTACGCCGCCCAGGCCGCCGCCAACGGCGCGGTGGCCCTGCTGACGGACCAGGACGGAGCCGAGCGGGCAGCCGGCGCCGGACTGCCGCTGCTGGTGGTGCCGCACCCGAGGTCGGTGCTCGGCGGCCTGGCCGCCGCGCTCTACGGCCGGCCGGCCGAGCAGCTGCTGGCCATCGGCGTCACCGGCACCAACGGCAAGACCACCACCGCCTATCTGATCGAGGGCGGCCTGCGGGGCGCGGGACGCCCCACCGGACTGATCGGCACCGTGGAGATGCGGGTCGGCCAGGAGCGGATCAAGAGCGAGCGCACCACCCCGGAGGCCACCGACCTGCACGCGCTGCTCGCGGTGATGCGCGAGCGCGGCGCGGACACGGTGGTGATGGAGGTCTCCAGCCACGCCCTGGTCTACGGCCGGGTGGACGGGGTGCTCTACGACGTCGCCCTGTTCAACAACCTGACGCCGGAACACCTGGACTTCCACCCGGACATGGAGGACTACTTCCGGGCCAAGGCCAGCCTGTTCACCCCGGCCCGGGCCCGGCACGGCGTGGTCAACCTGGACGACGCCTACGGCCGCCGCCTGGTCCGCGAGGCGGCCGTCCCGGTCACCACCTACTCGGCCCAGGGCGACCCCGCCGCCGACTGGCGGGCCGAGGCGGTGCACCTCGGCCCGGCCGGCTCGACCTTCCGCGCGGTCGGCCCCGACGGCGTCTCGGTGGACGCGAGCGTCCCGCTGCCGGGCCCGTTCAACGTCGCCAACGCGCTGGCCGCGATCAGCGCGCTGGCCGTCGCCGGACTGCCGCTGGAGCAGGTCGCGGCCGGCATCGCCGCGGTCCCCGGGGTGCCCGGCCGGATGGAGCGGGTGGACCGGGGCCAGCCGTACGTCGCGGTGGTCGACTACGCCCACAAGCCGGACGCGCTGGAGGCCGCGCTGCGCTCGCTGCGCGAGGTCACCAAGGGCCGGCTGCACCTGGTGGTCGGCTGCGGCGGCGACCGCGACCCGTTCAAACGCGGACCGATGGGCGCCATCGCCGCCCGGTTCGCCGACACGGCCGTGCTGACCAGCGACAACCCCCGTTCCGAGGACCCGCTGGCCATCCTGCACGCCATGCTGGGCGGTGCCGCCGAGGTCCCCGAGGCCGAGCGCGGGGCGGTCCTGGTCGAGCCCGACCGGGCCCGGGCCATCGCCGCCGCGGTGGCGCTGGCCCACGCGGGCGACTGCGTCCTGGTCGCCGGCAAGGGCCACGAACTGGGCCAGTACGTCCGCGACGAGATCCGACCCTTCGACGACCGAGCTGTGCTGGGCGAGGCGATCCTCGCGTCGCACCGCGTCGGCGACGCCAAGGAGTAGAGCCAACGTGATCCCCATGACCCTCGCCGAGGTGGCCCAGGCCACCGGGGGGACACTGCATGACGTGACCGACCCGCAGGCCCTGGTGACCGGACCGGTGGTGCACGACTCCCGCCTGGTCGGGCCGGGCGCGCTGTTCGCCGCGGTGGTCGGCGAGAGAGTCGACGGCCACGACTTCGCCGAGCGCGCGGTCCGCGAGGGCGGCGCCGTCGCGGTGCTGGCCTCCCGTCCGGTCGGGGTCCCGGCCGTGGTGGTGGCGGACGTGGTGGAGGGCCTCAGCCGGCTGGCGCACGAGGTCACCCGGCGGGCCGTGGACACCACCGTGATCGCGCTGACCGGCTCGGCCGGGAAGACCAGCACCAAGGACCTGATCGCCCAGGTGCTGGGCGCGGAGGGCCCCACGGTGTTCACCGAGGGGTCCTTCAACAACGAGATCGGGCTGCCGCTCACCGCGCTCCGGGTGGCCCCGGACACCCGGTTCCTGGTCCTGGAGATGGGGGCCAGGCACAAGGGCGACATCGCCCACCTGACCGGCATCACCCCGCCCCGGATCGGCCTGGTGCTCAACGTCGGCACGGCCCACATGGGCGAGTTCGGCAGCCGCGAGGGCATCGCCGAGGCCAAGGGCGAGATGGTGGAGAGCCTGTCCGAGGCAGGCACGGCGGTGCTGAACCTGGACGATCCGCTGGTGCGGGCGATGGCCTCGCGGACCGCGGCCCGGGTGCGGTACTTCGGCGAGTCCGCCGAGGCCGACGTCCGGGCCCAGGACGTGCGCCTCGATGCTTCCGGACGAGCCGCGTTCACCCTGGTCACCCCGGCCGGTTCGGCCCCGGTGGCCCTGCGTCTGTACGGTGAGCACCATGTCGCCAACGCGCTGGCCGCCGCCGCGGTGGCGACCGAGTGCGGCATGGACGTCCGGCGGATCGCCGCGGCGCTGGGGGAGGCCGGGAGCCTGTCCCGCTGGCGGATGGAGCTGACCGAGCGTCAGGACGGCGTCACCGTGATCAACGACGCCTACAACGCGAACCCCGACTCGATGCGGGCCGCGCTGCGCGCGCTCGCGGCGATCGGGGGCAGGGGGCCCGGCGCCCGCCGTACCTGGGCGGTGCTGGGAGAGATGCGGGAACTCGGTGAGGATTCCCTCGGCGAGCACGACGCGGTGGGTCGGCTGGCGGTTCGGCTGAACATCGCGACCCTGGTGGCTGTGGGCGGCAGGGAAGCGGCCTGCATGGAACTGGGTGCGAGGAACGAAGGTTCTTGGGGTGAGGAGTCGGTGCTGGTGCCCGATGTGGATACGGCGATCGAATTGCTGCGCGAACAGCTCGGCCCGGGGGACGTGGTGCTGGTGAAGGCCTCCCGCTCGGTCGGCCTGGAACGTGTCGCCGAAGCCCTGCTCAGTGATGTGCCTGCGGTTCCGAACGGAGAGGCCCTGTGAGCCACGCCCTCGCGGTTCACACCGCGACAGTCGAGCTGGCCGCATCCAGCGGCTCGCCGATGCGTCAGATCCTGTTCGCCGCGGCCATCGGCCTGGTGCTCTCGCTGGTCGGCACCCCGGTGCTGATCCGGATCCTGGCCAGGAACGGCTACGGCCAGATGATCCGCGACGACGGCCCCAAGGCGCACCACAGCAAGCGCGGCACGCCCACCATGGGCGGCATCGCCTTCATCCTGGCCACCCTGGTCGCCTACGGCCTGACCAAGCTGCTGGTGGGCTCGGCGCCGACGCCGTCCGGGCTGCTGGTGCTGTTCCTGATGACCGGGATGGGCCTGGTCGGCTTCCTGGACGACTACATCAAGATCGTCAAGCAGCGCTCGCTCGGCCTGCGGGCAAAGGCGAAGCTGGCCGGACAGCTGATCGTCGGCATCGTCTTCGCGGTCGGCTCGCTGCGCTTCGCCGACGCGTCCGGGGTCACCCCGGCCTCCACCAAGCTCTCCTTCGTCACCGACTTCGGCTGGTCGCTCGGCCCGGTGCTGTTCGCGCTCTGGGCCATCTTCATGATCCTGGCGATGTCCAACGGGGTGAACCTGACGGACGGTCTGGACGGCCTGGCCACCGGCGCCTCGGTGATGGTCTTCGGCGCCTATGTCTTCATCGGCATCTGGGAGTACGGCCAGACCTGCGGCTCCGCCGCCACCGCCGGGCCCAACTGCTACTCGGTGGAGAACCCGCTGGACCTGGCCGTGGTGGCCGCCGCGCTGATGGGGGCCTGCTTCGGCTTCCTCTGGTGGAACACCTCGCCGGCCAAGATCTTCATGGGCGACACCGGCTCGCTGGCCCTCGGCGGCGCGCTGGCCGGGCTGGCCATCTGCTCGCACACCGAGATGCTGCTCGCCATCCTGGGCGGCCTGTTCGTGCTGATCACCCTGTCGGTGATCATCCAGGTCGGCTCGTTCCGGATGACCGGCAAGCGGGTCTTCAAGATGGCTCCGCTGCAGCACCACTTCGAACTCAAGGGCTGGTCGGAAGTCCTGATCGTGGTCCGCTTCTGGATCATCCAGGGGCTGTGCGTCGCGGTCGGCCTCGGTCTGTTCTACGCGGGATGGGTGACCAATTGACCTTCGCCGACACCCCCGACTTCGCCGACACCCCCGAGTGGAAGGGCCTGCGGGTCACCGTGGCCGGCCTCGGGGTCTCCGGACCGCCGGCCGCCCGGGTGCTGCGGCACCTGGGCGCCGAGGTCACCGTGGTGGACGGCGGCGACGGCCCGCGGCAGCAGGCCCAGGCCGCCGAGCTGCGCGGCCTCGGCGTGACCGTACGGCTCGGTGACGGCGAGTCACTGCCGGCGGGCACCGAACTGGTGGTCACCTCGCCCGGCTGGCCGCCGCGGGCCCCGCTGCTGACCGCGGCGACCGCGGCGGGCCTCCAGGTCTGGGGCGACGTCGAGCTGGCCTGGCGGCTGCGCCGGCCGCTGGAGGCCACCGGCCGGCCGGCCCCCTGGCTGGCCGTCACCGGCACCAACGGCAAGACCACCACGGTGCAGATGCTGGCCTCCATCCTGGCCGCGGCCGGGCGGCGGACCGCCGCCGTCGGCAACGTCGGCGTGTCGGTGCTGGACGCGGTGCTGGCCGAGGAGCCCTACGACGTGCTCGCGGTGGAGCTCTCCAGCTACCAGCTGCACTGGGCCCCCTCGCTGCGCCCGCACTCCGCCGTGGTGCTCAACGTCGCCGCCGACCACCTGGACTGGCACGGCACCATGGAGGCGTACGCGGCCGACAAGGGCCGGATCTACGCCGGCAACAGCGTCGCCTGCGTCTACAACACCGCCGACCCGGTCACCGAGGAGCTGGTCCGCGCGGCCGACGTGGAGGAGGGCTGCCGGGCGGTCGGCTTCACCCTCGGCGCCCCGGCCGTCTCCCAGCTCGGCGTGGTCGACGGCCTGCTGGTCGACCGGGCCTTTGTGAAGGACCGTCAGGGCAGCGCGGCCGAACTGGCCTCGGTCGAGGACGTGCAGCCCTCGGCGCCGCACAACATCGCCGACGCCCTCGCCGCCGCCGCGCTGGCCCGGGCGTACGGGGTCGAGCCGCGGGCGGTCAGGGACGGGCTCCGGGCCTTCCGCCCGGACGCGCACCGGATCGCCCTGGTGCTGGAGGCCGACGGGGTCGGCTACGTCGACGACTCCAAGGCCACCAACCCGCATGCCGCCGCCGCCTCGCTGGCCGCCTACCCGTCCGTGGTCTGGATCGCCGGCGGCCTGGCCAAGGGCGCGGACATGGACTCCCTGGTGGCCGGCGCCGCAAAGGCGCTCCGCGGCGCGGTGCTGATCGGCGCCGACCGGGCGCTGATCCGCGAGGCGCTGGCGCGACACGCGCCCCAGGTCCCGGTGATCGAGCTCGCGGACGGACAGACTGGTGCCCCGGCCATGGACGCGGCGGTACGCGCGGCAGCCGGGCTCGCCCGGCCGGGCGACACCGTACTGCTCGCCCCGGCCTGCGCCTCGATGGACATGTTCACCGACTACGGTGAGCGCGGCGACCTCTTCGCCGCCGCGGCCCGCGCCCTCGCCGACAGCGGGGAGCGCTCGGACAGGGCTTAGAAAGCCGGCAGCACACGGAGAAGGATGGGGGACCGCCATGCCAGGTGCGGCCGAACGGGCGGGCACCAGACCGCCGGGCGGGCCCCGGTCCGGTCCCGCGGCCGGGCCGCGCGGCGGCGCCGGTGCGACCTCGGTGGCGGTCTTCCGCTCCCGCGGCCGGCTGGCGGGCCCGGGCACCGCGCTGTGGCGCTTCCAGCAGGGCCTGGAACGGCCGCTGACGCCGTACTACCTGATCCTCGGGTCCTCCTCGCTGATCCTGGTGCTCGGCCTGGTGATGGTCTTCTCGGCCTCGCAGATCGAGGCCCGCAACCTCGGGCTGCCGTTCGCGTACTTCTTCGTCAAGCAGCTCACCGCGGTGTCCATCGGCGCGGTGCTGATGTACGTGGCCGCCCGGCTGCCGGTGCGGCTGCTGCGGGCGCTGGCCTACCCGCTGCTGCTGGGCGTGATCGGGCTGCTGCTGCTGGTCGCGGTGCCCGGGGTGGGCAAGTCGGTGAACGGCAACCAGAACTGGATCAGCCTCGGCGGCTCGTTCCAGATCCAGCCGTCCGAGTTCGCCAAGCTCGCCCTGGTGCTGTGGGGGGCCGACCTGCTGGCCCGCAAGCAGCAGTTGAAGATGCTGGACCAGTGGAAGCACCTGCTGATCCCGCTGGTCCCGATGGGGGTGCTGCTGCTGACCCTGGTGCTGGCCGGCGGCGACATGGGCACCGCGATGATCATCTGTGCGCTGCTGTTCGGCCTGCTCTGGATCTCCGGGGCGCCGATGCGGATGTTCGCCGCGGTCGGCGGGGTGGCCGCGGGCATCGGCACCCTGCTGATCGCCTTCGTCCCGCACCGGCTCGACCGGCTGCAGTGCATCGGCGTCACCACGCTGCCCTCGGACGGGTCCTGCTGGCAGGCGGTGCAGGGCGTCTACGGCCTGGCGGGGGGTCAGTTGTTCGGCCGCGGACTCGGGGCGAGTGTGGAGAAATGGGGACAACTCCCGGAGCCCCACACCGACTTCATCTTCGCCGTCACGGGTGAGGAACTGGGCCTGGCGGGGACGCTGTCGGTGCTCGGCCTCTTCGCGGCACTAGGGTATGCGGGTATCCGCGTGGCAGGACGCACGAAGGACCCCTTCATCAGGTACGCAGCAGGAGGCGCCACCACCTGGATCATGGCCCAGTCCATGATCAACATCGGTGCGGTGCTCGGACTCCTCCCCATTGCGGGAGTCCCCCTCCCGATGTTCTCCTACGGGGGTTCGGCGCTGCTGCCGACCATGTTCGCGGTGGGCATGCTGCTCTGCTTCGCACGCAGCGAACCCGCCGCGAAAGCAGCGCTTGCCGCTAGGAACAAGAAGACCAGGGGCAGACTCCTCGGTCTGCCCCAACGGACCATCGCGCGGCTCGGGAAGGCCCGGCAGCGCAGGGAGCGGTGAATTTCGGTGCATGTCGTACTCGCCGGCGGGGGGACCGCCGGTCACATCGAGCCCGCGCTCGCCCTTGCGGACGCACTGCGCAGGAACGACCCCACGATCGGGATCACTGCGCTCGGGACCGCGAGCGGTCTGGAGACCAGACTGGTCCCCGAACGCGGCTACGAACTGGCACTGATCCCCAAGGTCGCCCTGCCGCGCAAGGCGACCCCGGAACTGATCACCCTGCCCGGCCGCCTGCGCGGCACGGTCAAGGCGGTGCAGGAGGTGCTCGACCGCACCAAGGCCGACGCCGTGGTCGGCTTCGGCGGCTACGTCGCCATGTCCGCCTACCTCGCGGCCAAGCGCTCCGGGGTGCCGATCGTGGTGCACGAGGCCAACGCCAGGCCCGGCGTGGCCAACAAGATCGGGGCCCGCTACAGCGACTTCGTCGCCGTCAGCACCCCGGACAGCAAGCTCAGGGACGCCCGCTACATCGGCATCCCGCTGCGCCGCACCATCGCCACCCTGGACCGCAACGCGGCCCGCCCGGAGGCCCGCGCCTACTTCGGCCTGGACCAGCGGCTGCCGACCCTGCTGGTCTCCGGCGGCTCCCAGGGCGCCCGCCGGCTGAACGAGACGGTCCAGGCGATCGCGCCGCGGCTGCAGCAGTACGGGGTGCAGATCCTGCACGCGGTCGGCCCCAAGAACGAACTCCCGGTGATCGACGACATCCCCGGGATGCCGCCGTACCGGGTGGTGCCGTACCTGGACCGGATGGACCTGGCCTACGCCGCCGCCGACATGATGCTCTGCCGGGCCGGGGCGATGACCGTGGCCGAGCTCTCCGCGGTCGGCCTGCCGGGCGCGTACGTGCCGCTGCCGATCGGCAACGGCGAGCAGCGGCTGAACGCCCAGCCGGTGGTCCGGGCCGGCGGCGGCCTGCTGGTGGACGACGCCGAGCTGACCCCGGACTGGGTGCTCGGCCATCTGCTGCCGGTGCTGACGGACCCGCAGCGGCTCTGGGACATGAGCCGCGCCGCCGCCGAGTTCGGCCGCCGCGACGCCGACGAGCTGCTGGTCGCCATGGTGTACGAGGCGATCGCCGCGCACCGCCGTGCCTGAGCCCAAGGCCGCGCCGCCCGGAGCCGCGCCGGCCGGGTCCGTCCCGCCCGGCGCGGCGGCGGTCGGCGCGGCCGGGGCCGGCGACCCCGAGGCGCAGCCGCCGGGCGCCGGGGCGCGGCCGGAGCCCAAGGTCCGGCTGCGGCTGTCCCGGCGCGGCATGGCGGTGCTGGCCGGCCTGGTGGCCGCGGTGCTGGGCACGGTCTGCTGGCTGGTCTGGTTCTCCTCGGTGCTGGACGTACGGACGGTCGCGGTCAGCGGGACCCGGGTGCTGACGGTCGATCAGGTGCTGGCCGCGGCGGACATCCCGCTGCACGGCCCGCTGGAGCGGCTGGACACCGGCGCGGCCGAGGCCCGGGTGGCCAGGGCGCTGCCCCGGGTCGCCCGGGTGCGGATCAGCACCTCGCTGCCGCACACGGTGCGGGTGCGGATCACCGAGCGGGTGGCCATCGCCGCGGTCAAGGGCGCGGACGGCCGGTTCACCCAGGTCGACGCGAGCGGGGCGCACTTCGCCACCGGCGCCAGTGCCCCGGCCGGCGTCCCTGTGGTCCAGCTCGCGCTCTCGGCCGCGGGTAAAGCCGGGCTCAAGAGCTTTCCCGAACGGGATCTGCTGGCGGCCGCGGTGGACGTGGCCAAAGCCCTTCCGGCTCAGGTCGCGGGTAGAACCAGTTCGGTGATCGTGCATTCGTACGACGATCTGGAACTGCAACTCGCAGATGGCTCACGGGTGCTGTGGGGGAGTTCGGAACGGGACTCGCGCAAAGCGGTCGTACTCACCGCCCTGCTGCGGCAGAAGGGCACGACCTACGACGTCAGCGCGCCGGACGATCCCGCGGTAAGGCATTGATCCCGGCCCCGAGCGGCTATTCTCAGGAGTACCGGGAGGGCGGACGGTGTTGACGAAGTGCCAGTTCCTCCCCGAATCTGGTGGGCCACCCCGGGTGAAAGTCCGGATCTTTGATCACATAGGCTCACAAGAAAAAACCGCAGGCTCGGCGTGTCCGTTGAACGGGCAGGCCCGGAGACCTAGTGTCCTGTGACAGAAGATGATGGCAGAGTGACACAGCATTAACCCTAAACCTCAGGGTCAGGGTTCGGGTCGGGGCCCCGTCCGGTCTCCCGTCCCTTCGGCACCGTACATCCGAGGCGAGAGGCCTTCGACGTGGCAGCACCCCAGAACTACCTCGCAGTCATCAAAGTCGTCGGCATCGGCGGCGGTGGCGTGAACGCCATCAACCGGATGATCGAGGTCGGGCTCAAGGGCGTCGAGTTCATCGCGATCAACACCGATGCGCAGGCCCTGCTGATGAGCGACGCCGACGTCAAGCTGGACGTCGGCCGTGAGCTCACCCGCGGCCTCGGCGCCGGTGCCAACCCGGACGTCGGCGCCAAGGCGGCCGAGGACCACCGCGAGGAGATCGAGGAGGTCCTCAAGGGGGCCGACATGGTCTTCGTCACCGCCGGTGAGGGCGGCGGCACCGGCACCGGCGGCGCCCCCGTGGTCGCCAACATCGCCCGCACCCTGGGCGCGCTGACCATCGGCGTGGTCACCCGGCCGTTCACCTTCGAGGGCCGCCGCCGCGCCAACCAGGCCGAGGACGGCATCGCGCAGCTGCGCGAAGAGGTCGACACCCTCATCGTCATCCCCAACGACCGGCTGCTGTCCATCTCGGACCGCCAGGTCAGCGTGCTGGACGCGTTCCGCTCCGCCGACCAGGTGCTGCTGTCCGGCGTCCAGGGCATCACCGACCTGATCACCACCCCCGGCCTGATCAACCTGGACTTCGCCGACGTCAAGTCGGTGATGTCGGACGCCGGTTCGGCGCTGATGGGGATCGGCTCCGCCCGCGGCGAGGACCGGGCCAAGGCCGCGGCGATCATGGCGATCTCCTCGCCGCTGCTGGAGGCGTCCATCGACGGCGCCCGCGGGGTGCTGCTCTCCATCTCCGGCGGCTCGGACCTCGGCCTGTTCGAGATCAACGAGTCGGCGCAGCTGGTCGCCGAGGCCGCGCACCCCGAGGCCAACATCATCTTCGGCGCGGTGATCGACGACGCCCTCGGCGACGAGGTCCGGGTCACCGTGATCGCGGCCGGCTTCGACGGTGGGGCGCCGCCCACCATCGTCCGCGACCCGGTGGTCCGCTCGGCCAACGCGGCCGGGGCGACGCCGCCGCAGCAGGCGCAGGACCGTTCCGGCGCCGGCGCCGGCGAGTACAACCGCAGCGAGTTCAACCGGGCCGGCTCCACCGCCGCCGGGCGCAGCGTCCACACCATCGGCAGCGTCCCGCGCGCCGAGGAGCCGGCGCCGCCGCAGTCCGCGCCGCACGTGCCGCAGACCCGGCCGCCGTACGTGGACACCCAGGCCGAGGAACTGGACGTCCCGGACTTCCTCAAGTAGCGAGCCACTAGGCTGATCATCATGATCAGCCGGCGCATCGATCTCGACGAGAGTGCTCATTTCGCCTTCACCGACCGGTGGGGCGGGGTGAGCACTTCGCCGTTCCAGGAGCTCAATCTGAGCCCGGACGTGGGGGACCGGCCCTCCGCCGTGGCGGAGAACCGGCGGCTGGCCGCCTCGGCCGGGCTGGGCGTCGACCCGGCCGACGTGGTCTGGATGAACCAGGTGCACGGCAGCGCCGTGGCGACGGTGACCGGGCGCCAGTCGGACGGCGCGGTGCCGACCGCGGACGCGCTGGCGACCGACCGGCCCGGGCTCGCGCTGGCGGTGCTCACCGCGGACTGCGTCCCGGTGCTGCTGGCCGACCCGGTCGCCGGGGTGGTCGCCGCCGCCCACGCGGGACGGCCCGGGCTGGCCGCCGGAGTCGTCCCGGCGGCGGTGGCCGCGATGGTCGGCCTGGGCGCGCGGCCCGACCGGATCACCGCCGCGGTGGGACCGTCGGTGTGCGGACGGTGCTACGAAGTGCCGACAGCGCTCCGCGACGAGATCACCGCTCTCGAGCCGGACGCCTGGTCGCGGACGAGCTGGGGCACCCCGGCCCTCGACCTGCCGGCCGGCGTCGCCGCCCAACTGGCCCGGCTCGGGGTGCGCCGGCATGAGATGTCCCACATCTGCACCATGGAATCATCTGACCACTTCTCCTACCGCCGCGAGCAGCGCACCGGTCGGCTCGCAAGCTACGTCTGGCTGGACGGACCCCTCTCATGACCGAACTGCCGCTTCCTGACCCGACCCCCTCCGGCCCTTCCGGGCAGGCGCGCCTCGATGCGCTGCGCTCCAATCTCACCGTGGTGGAGCAGCGCATCGCCGCCGCCTGCGCCGCCGCCGGGCGCTCCCGCGACGACATCACCCTGGTGGTGGTCACCAAGACCTATCCGGCCTCCGACACCCGGCTGCTCTCCGCGCTGGGGGTCACCGATGTCGCCGAGAATCGTGACCAGGACGCCGCGCCAAAAGCAGCGGAATGCAGGGATCTTCCACTTCTCTGGCATTTTGTCGGCCAATTGCAGACCAATAAGGTCCGTTCTGTTCTGAAGTACGCCGACCGAGTGCATTCCATTGACCGGCTCCGACTGGTGTCCGCACTCTCGAACGAAGTGCTGAAGACGGAGCGCCCGGTCCTCGGCTGCCTGGTCCAGGTCGCCCTGGAGGGTGATCCGGTCGCGACCAGGGGCGGCGCCGTTCCGGACGACGTCCCGGCCCTCGCCGACGCGCTGGCTTCCGCGCCGGGTCTGCGACTTGACGGAGTGATGGCGGTCGCTCCGCTCTCCGGCCCGTACGCCGGTGATCCGCGCCGTGCTTTCGACCGGCTCGTGGAAATCTCATCTCTGCTACGCCGTGCGCATCCTGCTGCCACGATGGTCTCCGCGGGCATGAGCGGAGACCTCGAAGAAGCCGTTGCGGCCGGAGCGACACATGTGCGCGTCGGTACGGCGGTACTGGGTGTGCGGCCACCCCTCGGGTAACGTCACCGGTTAGAAGATCAGATCGCAGAACAAATCAGGACAAGTAGGAATAGCCCTGCAATGCGGGGTCAGACCGTGGATCGTAGAACCACCTCGCCACAGCGGGGGTGTGCCGGCGACGGACCCGATCCACCACAGAGCGGAGGACAGGAGTATGGCCAGCGCGCTGCGCAGGATGGCGGAATACCTCGGCCTCGTGGAGGACGAACGCTACGACGTTCAGGGCTACGACCCGGACGACGAGGACTACGGCCCCGAGCCCGAGCCGCTTCGCAACACCGCACGCACCGAGGAGGTGCCCCGTCCCGCGCCCGCGCCTGTCGCACAGCCGGCGGCGGTGGTCGCCCCGATGCGGGCGGAACCCAGGATGGCGCCAGTGTCGTCCATCACACCTGAACGCCGTCACGTGGAGAAGAGTGCCCCGGTGATCATGCCCAAGGCCGCCTCCGAGCGGGAGCCGTACCGCATCACCACACTTCACCCCCGAACCTACAACGAAGCCCGTACCATCGGGGAACACTTCCGCGAGAGCACGCCCGTGATCATGAATCTCACCGAGATGGACGACACGGACGCCAAACGCCTCGTAGACTTCGCGGCTGGGCTGGTCTTCGGTCTCCACGGAAGCATCGAGCGGGTGACACAGAAGGTGTTCCTTCTGTCTCCTGCTAACGTCGATGTCACGGCGGAGGACAAGGCCAGGATCGCCGAGGGTGGGTTCTTCAACCAGAGCTGACCACAGCGGGACGACGTACGACCGAACGTGAGGATCACGTGACGCCGGGTAGTGGGCCACCCGCTCCCGGCGGGCAGACCGACAGCACGAGCTGGAAACGAGGGGAAGAGCGGTGAACGTTGTATGGCAGGTGCTGTACATCGTCCTGATGTGCTTCTTCGTCGTGCTGCTGGCACGCCTGGTGATGGACTGGGTGCAACAACTGGCCCGCGAGTGGCGACCCGCCAACCGCGGGCTGATCGTGGCCCTCGAGTCCGTCTACACCGTCACGGATCCGCCGCTCAAGCTGCTGCGCCGGTACATCCGGCCGCTGCGTTTCGGTGGCGTGGCGCTCGACCTGTCCTTCCTCGTACTGATCATCATTGTTTCGATCCTGATCCGCGTCGTGGGGGCCATGTGAACCCCGCAGGCCACCGGTTGTCCGACGATCACGTTGAGGTGAAGAGATGCCATTGACCCCCGAGGACGTGCGGAACAAGCAGTTCACGACCGTCCGCCTCCGCGAAGGCTATGACGAGGACGAGGTCGATGCCTTCCTCGACGAGGTCGAAGGAGAGCTGACCCGACTGCTCCGCGAGAACGAGGACCTGCGCGCCAAGCTGGCCGCCGCGACTCGTGCGGCCGCCCAGAACCAGCAGAACATGCGGAAGGAACAGGACCAGCACCAGCGTCCTGGCCCGCCGGTGCCCGCGGCCATATCCGGTCCGCCCGTGCCCCAGCAGGGCATGCCCCCGCAGATGCAGCAGCAGGGCCAGCAGCAGATGGGCCACCCCGGCCCGCCGCAGCTGCCGAGCGGCCAGCCGCAGCTCCAGGGTCCGCCGCAGCTCCAGGGCGGCGGCATGGGCACCATGGGGGGACAGCAGTCCTTCGGTGGCCAGATGCAGCCCGCGCAGATGCAGCCCGGTCAGATGCAGCAGGGCCCCGGCCAGATGCAGCCCGCGCAGATGCAGCAGCCCGGCCAGATGCAGCAGCAGCACATGGGCGGCCTGCAGCAGATGCAGCAGCAGCCGCACTTCCCGCAGCAGCAGCAGGCTCCCGGCAACGACAGCGCCGCCCGGGTCCTGGCGCTCGCCCAGCAGACGGCCGACCAGGCCATCTCCGAGGCGCGCTCCGAGGCCAACAAGATCGTCGGTGAGGCCCGCAGCCGCGCCGAGGGTCTGGAGCGGGACGCCCGTGCCAAGGCCGACGCCCTGGAGCGGGACGCGCAGGAGAAGCACCGCGTCGCCATGGGCTCGCTCGAGTCCGCCCGCGCCACGCTGGAGCGCAAGGTCGAGGACCTGCGTGCCTTCGAGCGCGAGTACCGGACCCGGCTGAAGTCCTACCTGGAGACCCAGCTGCGCCAGCTGGAGTCGCAGGCGGACGACTCGCTCGCCCCGCCGCGCCAGCCCGCCACCGCGTCGCTGCCGCCGTCCTCGATGTCGCAGCCCTCGCTCTCGCAGCCTTCGATGGCCCCGGTCGGCGCCTCCCCGATGGGCGGCCAGACCTTCGGCGGCCAGCAGGGCTTCGGCGGCAACGGCTTCAACCCGGGCAGCCAGCAGAGCTTCGGCGGCAACAGCTTCAACCCCGGCGCCCAGCAGCACCAGAGCGCCGGCGGTCAGCAGCAGATGGCCCCGGCGATGACCCAGCCGATGGCCGCGGTCCGTCCGCAGCCGCCGCTGCAGCAGGCCCCGCAGCCCATGCGCGGCTTTCTGATCGACCAGGACGACGAGGGCTGACCCTCCCTCACCGCCCTGCCCGCAGTGCCACGCTGCCCCTTGCCGGAACGTTCCGGCAGGGGGCAGCGGCATGTGCGGGGCAGGCCTGGGCTTCTTGTCACCGCGTGGCCGAGCGATCAGACTTGTGCTCATCCGACGGGGGAGGCACGGGTGGCTGGTCGGTCCGGTTCGTTGCAGGGATTAGTGCTCCAGAAGGCGGTGCTGGTCAGCCTGCTGCTGCTGGTCGGCGGAAGCTGGCTGTTCGTGGTCACGGTGTCCACCTCGCAGGGCCCCAAGGCCGAGCAGTGGCTGGCCCTGATCGGCGGGACGCTGGTGCAGACCGGCGCCATCGCCCTGATCATCGACTATGTGAACATGCGCAGTTACGCCACCGGCGAGGTCGTCGAGGCGATCCTGAGCAGCGAGGACTACCTGCGCACGCTGAGCGGCGAGGAGCAGATCGCCCATGTGCGGCGGGCGCTGCACGCCCGGTTCCGGGGCGACGACGGGGTCGACCGCGCGGTCGAGTGGCTCACGGTGACCCTGGCCGCGCCGGCCCGGATCCGCTACGCGGCCAAGCTGCACCTGCTGCAGGAGCAGATCACCGAGCTCTTCCCGGACGGCGAGGTGCTGGTCCCGGACAGCGTGCTGCGGGTGCGGGCCGAGTTCGCCTACACCACCAGCGGCAACCTCTCCCGGCGGCCGGAGCTGATCAACGGCGACGGGGTGATCCACACCCAGATCATCCCGATCCCCAAGACCACCGAGCTGACCCGGCGCTTCCAGGCCGGGGAACTGCACAGCCCGGAGGCCCGCGAGGCCTGGGTGCGCCATGTGCTGCAGCCGAAGGTCTGGGTGAAGCTCGGCCAGGGCGAGGAGACCGAGATCCGCCCGTTCATCCCGCGCACCCGGCTCAGCGAGGCGGCCAACGGGACGGTCTGGCTGGACTTCGACATCACCTGCGAGCAGTACGTCCAGCCCGGGCAGCAGGTGAGCGTGGTCTACAGCCACCGGCAGCTGTGCCACCGGCGGGACAGCTACGTCTGGCGGGCCTCGGCCAGGACCTATGACTTCACCTTCAACGCCCGCGGCTTCCAGGACTACCGGCTGCTGCCCATCGCCACCCCGGCCAAGGACTCCGACCTGACCGAGCTGGAGGTGCTGCGCGACGAGATCCGCTGCACCGGGCTGATCCTGCCGGAGTCCATGTTCGCCTTCGCCTGGAGCCCCCGGGTCGAGCCCCTGCCTCTGAACGGGAATTGACGGTTCCTTGGTGGACGGTTCCGGCCCGGCCGGAACAGTCCACTGATGATCCCTATCCCCGGGGGGCCGACAGCGCGAATACTCGGGCACCGGCCATGGGATCCGACGGGGGACGGGGAGACGATGCGATTTCAGTTACTGGGCCCATTGAGTATCGCGGACGGCCAGGAGGTGGTCGTCCTCCAGCCGTCCAAGCCGACGAACCTGCTCGCCGCACTGCTGGTGCACCCCAACTCCATGGTCTCGACCGGCTATCTGCAGCGCGCGGTGTGGGGCGAGGACCAGCCGGTCACCGCGAAGGCCGCGCTGCACACCTGCGTGCTGCGGCTGCGTCGGATCTTCGCCAAGTACGGGATCGCGACCAATGTCATCGACGCGGTCCCCGGCGGCTACCGGATCCGGGCCGACGCCGAGACCCTGGACCTGGTCAGGTTCCGCGAACTGGTGCAGGAGGGCCACGCGGTGGCGGACCCGGAGTCCGAGCTGTACCTGCTCAAGGAGGCGCTCGCGCTGTGGCACGGCCCGCTGCTGGCGAACGTGGCCTCGCAGACGCTGCGCCGGGACGAGGTGCCCCGGCTCACCGAGGAACGGCTGCGGGCGATCGAGCGGGCCTGCGACATCGAGCTCGCCTTCGGCCGATGTCGCCAGTTACTGGTGGGCCTCTGGGAAGTGGTGAGGAACTATCCGGGCCATGAGCGGTTCAGCGAGCAGCTCATGGAGGCGTTGTACCGCACCGGTCGGCAGACCGAGGCGCTGGCGGAGTACCGCCAGGTGAAGAACTACCTGCGCGAGGAACTCGGGATCGACCCCGGACCCGCGCTGCAGAAACTGGAACTGGCGATCCTGCGGGGCGAGGACCTCGGTCCCCTCGCGGTCGAAGCGCCTTCCGGCCCGGTGGCCCTGACCGGCCCCCCGGCCCCCGCCCCGGCGCCGCCCTCCGGTACCGGCGCCCAGCGGGCCGCACTGCCCGCGATACCCGGCTTCACCGGGCGCGCGGCCGACACCGCCGCGATCACCGCGCGACTGACCTCGGCGGACCGGCCGGGACCGGCCCTGGTGCTGGTCTGCGGAGCGCCGGGCATCGGCAAGACGGCGCTGGCCCTGCAGGTCGCGCACCAGGTGCAGAAACGTTTCCCCGATGGGCAGTTGGTGCTGCCGATGACCCACCCCGACGGCACCGCGCTGACCTCGGAGGAGGCCGCGCGCAAGCTGCGCGGGCTGTGGACCGGGGACGAGGACGCGGCCGGGCCCCCGGTCGGCAGCGGTGAGCAGCGGGTGCTGCTGGTCTTCGACGACGTGGTGAGTTCCAAGCAGGTGCGTCCGCTGCTGCCGACCGGGCCCGGCAGCAGCGCGGTGATCACCAGTCAGCGCGGCCTGGCCGGCCTGGTCGCCACCCACGGCGGGCTGGTGCACCGGCTCGGGGTGTTCCAGGACGAGGAGTCCTACCAGCTGCTCTGCGACATCCTGGGTCCTGAGCGGGTCGAGGCGGAGCCGGACGCGGCCCGGGCCCTGGCGGCGGTGTGCGGGCACTTCCCGATCGCGCTGCGGATCGTGGCGGCCCGGCTGCTGACCCGGCCGCGGCTGGGCATCGCCGACTGCGTGGACTGGCTGGCCCAGGACCTGCCCACCCGGCTCTCGCTGGCCGACGATCCGCGGATGTCGGTGCCCAGCGTCTTCGGCCGGGCGCTCGGACGGCTCGACCCCCGGCTCGGCGAAGCCTTCGTCCGGCTGGGCGGCGCGAGCGGCCGACTGCGGGTCGAGGACAGCGCGGCCGTGCTGGGGGTGCCCCGGGAAGAGGCCGAGGAACTGCTCGAACGGCTGGTGGACGTCGGCCTGTTGGAGGAGGGGCCGCCCGAGCCCTACCTCATGCACGACCTGCTCCGCGCCTATGCGCGCCGGTCGGCGCAGCACCGCGGCACCACCGTGCTGACCTGACGACGGGGACGGCCGCGGCTCCCGCGTGCCTCCGTCCAGCACCCTCCCCCCACTCTCCCCTTCAGCGTCTCCCTTCAGAGGTGTGAAAGCCATGGCCGCAGCAGCGTACGAAGCAGTCGCCGGGACCCGTCCGCGGGTCCGGCGGGACGTGCTCTACACCCAGGTTCCGGAAGGAGTGGTGTTCCACAACTCGGACGGCGGCTTCCAGTTGACGTCCAAGTCCGCCTACCGGTTCAGCACACTGATCGTGCCGCACCTGAACGGCGAGAACCGGGTCTCCGACATCTGCCAGGGGCTCGGGGACCCGCAGCGCGCGATGGTCGGCGAGCTGGTGCAGACGCTCTACGACCGGGGCTTCGCCCGCGATGTGCCGGAGCCCGCCGAGCCGGACGGCGCAGCGGGCCCGGAGCCGGAGGCCGCCGAGCGCTTCGCCCAGCAGATCGCCTACATCGACCACTACGCCGACGGCGCCGACGCCCGCTTCGCCCGGTTCCGGGGCACCCGGGTCGCGGTGCTCGGGGAGGACCTGGTCGCCCGCTGGTGCGTGCTGAGCCTGGTCCGCAACGGCGCCGCGGTGATCGGCGTGCTGCCCGGACTCGAAGCCTCGGAGCACCAGTTCGCCGAGGTCGCCGCCGAGGCCGAGGAACTGGCCAAGGCGGGCTGCCCGGTGGAGCTGCTCCGGATCGGCACGCCGGACCGGGGCCGGCCGCTGGACTGGACCGACCTGGAGGGCTACGACCTGGTCGTGGTGACCGGCGGCGTCCTCGCCCCGCAGCGGCTGCTCCCCCTGCTGCGGGCCGGAGTTCCGGAGGGCCGGACGCTGCTGCCGGCCTGGGTGTTCGGCGAACGCGCGGTGCTCGGCCCGCTGATGACCCACGGCAGCACCGGCTGCTGGGCCTGCGCCGCGCTGCGGCTCGGCGGGGACGACACCGGGTCCGCCGCGGACCTGTGGAGCGGCCTGGCACTGTCCGGCGCCGGAGCCACCCACCCGGCGGCGCCCGGCGTCCGGCCGGGCCGGCCGCTGGCGGCGATGCTCGGCAACCTGCTCGGCTACGAGGTCTTCCGGCTCACCACAGAGGCGCTGCCGGCCGAGACCCGGGGTCAGCTGATCCTCCAGGACATGCGCTCGCTGGACGTCGCCGCCGAGCCGCTGCTGCCGCACCCGCGCTGCCCGTTCTGCCGGACGGCGGGGGAGCCGGCCGCCGAGCCGGTCGACCTCGGCACGGCCGGACTGTCCGCGATCCCGATGCCGACCCTGGCGACCGCCCATGAATCGGACGCCCTGGTCGAGGAGTTGGAGCGGCGCTCGAACCTGCTGGTGCGGCCGAACGCCGGGGTGTTCAGCCGGTTCGCCGACGAGCCGCTGACCCAGACCCCGCTGAAGCTCAGCAGCCTCGAACTCCGGCTGGGCCACGCCGGCCCCCGGCGGATCTCCGCGTTCGACGTGCACCATGTGGCGGGCGCCAGGATGCGGGTGCTGGAGGCGGCGGCGGTGGTCTACGCCGAGCGGGTCGCGCCGCTGCCCGGTCTGCTCACCGGCGACGGGTCGGCCGCCGCCGGCGAGCGGCTGCCGCTGATCACCGACCTGAGCACGGTCAGCGGCACCGGGGTCGGCGCAGCCGCGACACCGGCCTGGACCACGGCGACCTCGCTGCTCAGCAAGGAGCGCGTGCTGGTCCCGGCCGCCGCGGTGCAGAGCTTCGGCCCGTACAACCAGGACCGCAGCCATCTGCCCAGCAGCGCCGGGACCGGCGCCGGCGGCTCGCTGCCCGACGCCGCCGCCCGGGGCCTGCTCAGCGCGCTCGGGTACGACGCCCTGCGGCGCGCGGTCCGGGGCAGCGCCGCCCGGGTGCCGCTGGACACGCTCGACGGCGACGCCGAACTCACCTTCCTGGTACGGTCCGCGGCCAACCTCGGGGTGGAGCTCGACCTGCTCGACCTGGCCGAGGGCGGGCGCAGCGGCGTCCAGGTGCTGCTGGCCAGGAGCGGGCCGGAGTGGGCGATCGGCAGCGAGACCAGCTGGCAGGGCGCGGCGGTCGCCGCGCTGCGGGACCTGCTCGGCCGGATCCAACTCGGCCGGGAGAGCGACGTGCTGACGGTCGACACCGGGGACCCGCTGCTGGCCGACCTGGACCCCCGCACCGTGGCGGTCGTCGGCGAGGCACCGGCCGACCTGACTGGGCGGGCCACCGGGTGGTCCGCCGTGCTGGAGCGGCTGGCGGCGGCCGGCCGCGACGCCCTGCTGGTCCGCACCACCCCGGCCGACCTGGCAGCCGCGGGCCTCAGCACCGCGCGGGTGCTGCTCACCACCGGGGCGGGCCGTGACCACTAGCACCGTGACCCCAGGCCCCGTCGGGGCCGTCGGGGCCGCTGACCAGCAGGAGCAGCAACTCTGCTGGGAACTGGCGGAGTTGATCCGGCGCGGTCCGCACGACGTCCAGGTCCGGGTGACCGCCCTCGGCCTGCGGGACGCACTCGCGGCGGGGCCGGAGGAGCCGGACGACCCGGCGGACCGGGCGGCGCCCGGCGCGGTCCCGGTGCGGGTGTACGGGCGGCAGGTGATCGTCGGCCCGCTGCCCTCCGCGACCAGGGAGCGCCCGTGCCCGCGCTGCCTGGCCCGGCGCTGGCAGGCGGTCCGCTCGCCCCAGCTGCGGGACGCCCTGGAACTGGGCTCGGGCACCCGCGCGGCCGGACCCTGGCCGTACGCCACACCGTTCGCCGCCGACGCGGTCGCCGCACTGGTCGCCGGGCTGGTCGCCGCGGCCGGCGTGCGGCCGGAGCCGGATGCCTTCCCCGATGTCCATCTGATCGACCTGAACACCCTGATGGTGCGTCACTACGCCCTGATCCCCGATCCGGAGTGCCCCAGCTGCGGACGGCCGGAACCGGACACGGCCGAAGGCGCCGTGCTCACCCTGGGGCCCGCCCCGAAGTACCGGCCGGGAGTGTTCCGGCTGCGCCCGCTGCGGGACTACGCCATCAACGTGCCCGACTTCGTCAATCCGGTGTGCGGGGCGCTCAGTCCCTCGATCGTCCACGACGTGGCCTCGACCTCGACCGCGGCGACCATGGGCTGGTTCTCCATGCGGGCCGGCGACTACCTGCGGCAGATCTACTGGGGCGGCCACGGCGACAACCTCGCGGACAGCGCGCGGATCGGGATCATGGAAGGGGTCGAGCGCTACGCCGGGATGCGGGTTCGCGGCAAGGCCACCACGGTGACCGGCACCCTGGCGGAGTTCGGCGCGGACGCCGTGGACCCGCGCGAGACGGGCCTGTACTCCGACGCGTTCTACCGGGACAACCCCTGGGTGAAGCCGTTCTCGCCGACCGGCGCGATCTCCTGGGTGTGGGGGTACTCGCTCCGCGACCACCGGCCGCGGCTGGTCCCGGAGATCCTGACGTACTATCACACCCCGGGCCTGGAACGGCGGTTCGTCCAGGAGAGCTCCAGCGGCTGCGCCTCCGGCGGCTGCCTGGAGGAGGCCGTCTACTTCGGCCTGATGGAGGCGGTCGAGCGCGACGCCTTCCTGCTCGCCTGGTACGGGCAGCAGGAGCTGCCGGAGATCGACCCGGCCACCAGCGACCGCGCCACCACCCGCCACATGGTCGACCGGCTGGCGATGTACGGCTACCGGGCCCGGTTCTTCGACACCCGGATCAGCTTTCCGATCCCGGTGGTCACCGCGGTGGCGGAGCGGTTCGACCGGGGCTTCGGCCGGATGTGCTTCGGCGCCGGCGCCGGGCTCGACCCCGAGTCCGCGCTGGACTCCGCACTCTGCGAGATCGCCACCGACGCGGTCAAGCTCCGTGAGCGCGCCGGGCGGGAGGAACCCGCGCTGCGGGCCATGGCCGAGGACTTCTCCCAGGTGCGGGACCTGCACCAGCACCCGCTGGTGTACGGGATACCGGAGATGGGCGAGCACGCCGCCTTCCTGCTCGGCGAACGGGGCGGCTACAGCTCGGTGGACGACCTGTGGTGGCCGGACGCCCAGGGGGCCCGGGTCTCCGCCGACCTGCGCGACGACCTCGAACGCTGTGTCAGCGCGGTCACCGGCGCCGGCTTCGACATCGTCGTCGTCGACCAGACCATGCCCGAGCAGCGCACCCTCGGCCTGCGCACGGTCAAGGTGCTCGTCCCCGGCCTGCTGCCGATCGACTTCGGCTGGTCCCGGCAGCGCGCCCTGGGCATGCCGCGGCTGCGCAGCGCGCTGCGGGAGGCCGGTCTGCGCGAACGCGACCTGGAGCCCGCGGACTTCAACCCGGCCCCGCACCCCTTCCCGTAGCCCTTTCCCGCAGCCCCGTAGAGAGGAGTCCCCACATGGGATACGCCCATGAGTATGCGGTCGCCGTGATGAACCGCGCCCGGGTGCAGATGGAGCCGGTCGGCTTCGAGCCCGACTGGGTGGACCGGCCGAGGAAGGAGAAGTTCTACCCGGACGCCCTCGTATTCCCGCTCCCCGCCGGGGACGACGGCGCCGAGGGCAGCGTCGCGGACGGCTGCCTGCCCGACCGCTGGCGCCCCGACAGACCCGCGCCGACCGGGGCGTTCACCCTGGGCGCGCTGTCCGGGATGCTCCAGGACTCCTACGGCCTGGTCGGGCGGCGGCTCGCGGTCCAGGCCAACACGGACCTGGCCTCGCTGCCGCGCTACACCCACGCCAACTGGTCCCGGGGGACCGCCTCCGGCGGCGGCCTGTACCCGGTCAGCGTCTACTGGGTGGCCGGACCGAGCGGGCCGCTGACCCCGGGTATCTACGCCTACTCCCCGTCCGAGCACGCGGTGCGGCTGCTGCTGGCCGGGGACGTCTCCGGCGAGGTCCGCGAGGCGCTGGGCGGCGCGGCGGCCGGCGGTCCGACCGACCAGTACCTGGTGCTCGGCATCAAGTACTGGCAGAACTCCTTCAAGTACAACAGCTTCTCCTTCCACGCCGTCAGCATGGACGTCGGCACCGTGCTGCAGACTTGGCGGATCTGGGCCCGGGCCCGGGGCCTGCGCCTGGATCCCGCGCCGCTGTGGTTCGACGAGGCCCGGCTGAACCGGCTGCTCGGGGTGCCCGGCGAGGAGGAGGGCCTGTTCGCGGTGGTCCCGCTGGCCTGGGACGGCGCGGACCCGGCGGCGGCCGACCGCCCCGCGCCCGGCGTACCGGTCCGCCACCGCGACCAGGAGCGGTCGCACACGGTCCTGCGCTTCGACGCCCTGCTGCGGATGCACGCCGCCACCGCCGAGGGGGCCGCCGACTGCCCGGCGCCCGGGGCGCTGGAGCCGGCCGCCGCGGTGCCGCCGAGGGGTGACCGGATCGCCCTTCCCGACCCCGAACTGCCCGACGTCGGCGTGCGGGAGGCGGTGCGCGCCCGCCGCAGCAGCTTCGGCCGCTTCGACGCGGTCCGCCCGCTCAGCGCCGCTCAGTTGGCCACCGCCCTGGCCGCCTCCGCCGGGTCCTCGGTCGGCGCCGCCGCCGCGGGCGCGGGCACGCCCCGGCTGGCCACGCTGTACGCCTTCGTCAACCACGTCGAGGGGATCGCGCCGGGGGCGTACGCCTACGACCCGGTGGCCCATGCGCTGTGCCTGGTCAAGGCCGGTCCTTCCGGCGCCTTCCTGCAGCGCAACTACAACCTGCCGAACTACAACCTGGAACAGGCCGGTGCGGTGCTGGTGCCCGCGGTGCGTACCACCGCGGTGCTCGACGCGGTCGGGGACCGGGGCTACCGGCTGGTCAACGCCACGGTCGGGGCGGTCTCGCAGACCTTCTACACGGTGGCGTCCGCGATGGGCCTCGGCGCCGGGGTCGCCCTGGGCTTCGACAACCTCTCCTTCGCCGAGGAGCTCGGCCTCGACCGCGACGGCGAGGCAGCGCTGCTGATCATGCTGCTCGGTTACGAGCGGCCGAACCCCGCCGACTTCCACTACGAAATCGTCTGATCCGGCGATGGGGGAACCTGTGAGTTTGGAAACCAGCTGGGAGCCGGGCCGGCGCTTTGTGCTCCGGGTCGCCGGACTGCCCGTCGAGACGGTGCACGCCCTGCGCGGCGCCGAGAGCCGCCGCTGGGCGGACGAGGTGCTGGCGGCCGAGGACCGGCTGCTCGGCCGCGGCGCCCTGCTCAGCGACGCCCTGCACGACCTGGTCAAGGCCACCGGCGTCAGCAGCGAGGAGGAGGCCCTGCGCCGGCGGCTGCTCGCGCTGCGCCGCCAGGTCTTCAACAACCGGCTGCCCGGCGACCCCGAGGCCGCCGCCCGGATGGTCGGCGACCTGGACCGGGAGACCGGGAGGATCGCCGCCGACTGGATCCGCGACCGGCAGCACCTGGGCGAGCTGCGGGCCGAGGGCACCCGCCTGGTCGCGGCGGATCTCGACCGGACCCGCGCGGAACTGCGCCGGCTGGTCTCCGAGGACCGGCTGCGGATGGGCCTGCTGCTGGCCTCCCCGACGCTCGACGGACAGCTCGACGCCTTTGTGGACGACCGCTCGGCGCGGCCGGACAAGCGGCTGCGGAAGGTGGAGCGGTCGGTGCTGGCCTACCTCTACCGGACCGCCTGCAAGACCAGCCCGTTCAGCACCTTCACCGGAGTGGCCCTCGGCCGCTTCGGCGACGGCGGGGCCGGGAGCGCGGCCGGCAGCGAGGCCGGGGCCGGGGTCGGCCGTACCGTCCGGATCGACGAGCAGTGGTCGAGCCATGTGCGCCTCAACGTCGTCGTGCTGGGCCGGCTGGCCGAACTGGTCCTCGCCGACCCGGTCCGCCGGGCCGACCTCCCGGTCGCCCTCGCCTCTGGCTGGGGCCGGGAGCAGGACCGGGTCAGGTACGTCCGGCGCTGGGTGACCGCGGGTGACGACGAGGCGACCGTCGCCTTCGAGTCGGTCCGCGACCGGCTGTTCTTCCTGCGCCGCAGCGGCGTCCTTGAGCAGCTGCTCGACTACTTCGAGCAGCGGCCCTCGCCGACCTACCGCGATCTGGTGGACCGGCTCGAGGCCGAGCACGGCGCGGAGCGCGAGAGCTGCGAGCGCTATGTGGCGGCGCTGCTGGAGGTGGGCATGGTGCAGGCGCCCTGCCTGGAGACCGACGTGCACACCGCCGACCCGCTGGGGTCGTTCCAGGACGCCCTGCGGGCCCTGCACCGGCCCTGGGCCGACCGGTTGGCCGCGTGCCTCGACGGACCGGCCGACTGCCTGGCCCGCTATCCGGCCGCGGGTGTCGCCGAACGCCGCACCCTGCTGCGCGACCTGCGGGCCGGACTGCGGGCGGCGCAGGCGGAGTTGGGCAGCCCGGAGGCGACTCTGCCGCAGACCCTGCTCTACGAGGACGTCAGCGCCGGCACCGGGACCGAGGTCGACCTGCGGGCCTGGACCGAGCCGTCCGGCGGGGCGCTGCGCGCGGTGGAGGGGATCCTGCCCGCCTTCGACCTGACGCTGCCTCAGCGGCTGACCTTCAAGGGGTTCTTCGTCGCCCGCTACGGCCGAGGGGGCCGCTGCGACGACCTGCTCACCCTGGTGCACAACTTCCACGAGGACTTCTACGAGCAGTACGTGACCTTCAGCATGCGGCGCAAGCCCTTCGACGAGCAGGGCGAGTACGTCCCGGAGGAGAACTGGCTCGGCCTGGCCGGGATCAAGGCGATCGACGCCGGCCGCCGGACCCTGATCGCCCGGATGCGCGAGCGCTGGGCGGCGGTCGGCGGCACCGACCGGGAGATCCGGCTCACCGAGCGGCACCTCGCCGAGGTGGCCGCGGAACTCGCCCCGGCAGCGCCGGAGTTCGCCCCGCAGAGCCACCACATCCAGCTCACCGAGGAGGACGGCGAGCCGCTGGTGGTGCTCAACAGCAACTACGGCGGCCTGTCCTTCCCGTTCAGCCGTTTCACCCATGTCTACGACGGGCCGGGCGGCAGCGCCCTGTCCGACGCGCTGCGGGCGGAGACCGCGCGGATCCAGCCCGAGGGCGCGGTGCTGGCCGAGGTCACCGGCGGCACCGTCACCAGCAACCTCAATCTGCACGGGCGGCTGACGGAGTACGAGATCGTCTGCCCGGGCGAGACCAGCTCCGTGCCGGAGCAGAACCGGATCCGGCTGGACGACCTGTACGTCGAGCACGACGCGGACAGCGACCGGCTGGTGCTGCGCTCGACCCGGCTGGGGCGCGAGGTGGTGCCGATCTACGTCGGCTACCTGGTGCCGCTGGCGCTGCCCGAACTGCCGCGCACCCTGCTGCTGCTGTCGCCGAGTTCGATGGCGCCGCCGGACCTGTGGGCCGGCGTCCCGGAGGGCGAGGCCAGGGACGGGGTGACCTCCCGGCCCCGGGTGCGGCACGGCGCCGTGGTGCTGAGCCGCCGCAGCTGGACCACCACCGGGGACGCCCTGCCCGCGCGGGCGCCCGGCGGCACCGACGCGGAGTGGTTCCTCGACTGGCAGCGCTGGCGGTCCACCCACGGGCTGCCCGACCAGGTCTTCGCCACCGTCGCCAGCGGCCCGAGGGGCGCGGCGGGGGCCAAGCCGCAGTACGTCGACTTCTCCAGCCACCTCTCGCTGACCGCCCTCGACGCCCTGGTCAAGGGGCCGGACACGCAGGTGGTGCTGCGGGAGATGCTGCCCGCCGAGAACGGGCTGCACGTCGTGTCGCGGCGCGGCACCCATGTGGCGGAACTGGCCGTGGAGACCTACAGCTCCACCCGACGCGCGAAGGACGACCCGACATGCCGCACCTGACCCCGCACCGCCCCGGCGCCGAGTCCGCCGCCGAGTCCGCCGCCGGCGAGTGGCAGGCCATCCACATCTTCTACGCCGCCAACCCGCAGCCGGTCCTGATCGAGTGCATCGCCCCGCTGGTGGCCGGGCTGACCGCGGACGGCCTGCTCGACGGGTACTTCTTCATCAACTACTGGCTGGAGGGCCCGCACATCCGGCTGCGCCTCAAGCCCGCCACCGCGGCGGGCACGGCGGAGCTGCGCCGCCGGGCCGAGCAGGCGATCGGCGACTTCCTGCGCAGCCGCCCGGCGCTGTACGACGTGGACCCGAGCGTGCTGGGCGAGTTCTACAAGACCCTGCTCGACACCGAGTTCCCCGACCGCGAGCGCCAGGGATACCTGGGCCCGGACGGCCATATGAGGATGCGTCAGAACAACTCCTTCTCCTACGAGCCGTACGAACCCGAGTACGGCAAGTACGGCGGCCCGGCCGGGGTGGAGCTCGCCGAGTGGCACTTCCGCCACTCCAGCGACCTGGCGATCCAGGCCTTCGGCAGCATGAACCTGCACCTCCGCTCGGTGCTGCTCGGCACCTCCGGCCAGCTGATGATGGTGATGGCCGCCTGCTTCCTGCCCGAGGCGAAGGACGTCGCGGAGCACCTCGACGGCTACTACGAGTTCTGGCGCCGCTCCTTCCCCGGCACCGGCTACATCGAGGACCGGGACTTCAGCCGCAACTACGCGGAGATGTCCGGTGCGCTGAGCCGCCGCTTCGGCGCGATCCGCGAGGCGGTCGCCTCCGGGGAGCCGGGCCGGCTGCCGGCCTTCCTCCGCGGCTGGGCCGCGCACTGCACCGAACTGCGGCAGCGTGCCACCGAGTTGGCCGTCAAGGGCGACCTGGTCTTCCGGTCCTGGGACGGCACCCAGGAGGAGCGGGTCACCGACCCGGCGCTGGCGCTGCCGCGACTGCTGTCCCCCTACATGCATATGACGAACAATCGGATGCATGTGACCATCAGCGACGAGGCCTACCTCGCCCATGTGCTGGGGCAGGCGCTGCGCGACTCGGCGGGGGAGGTGGCGGACAGATGACCCTCGCGCCCGGCGAACTCGGCGCGTACCGACCCGCACTCCGCCCGGGTCTGCTGCTCGGCCCGGCCCGGCTGCGCGGGCCGGCCACGGTCCACCGGATCAAGGACCCCGGTAGCGGTTCGTCCTTCGAGATCGGGGTGAAGGAGTGCTTCCTGCTGGCCCGGATGGACGGTCTGCGCAGCCTGGACGACCTCGGCGAGGAGTACGGACGGCAGTTCGGGCGGCGGCTCGGCGAGCAGAACTGGCAGCAGCTGCTCGGCCTGCTGGGCTCCCGGGGCCTGCTGGCCGGCGCCCCGGGCGGCGCCCCGGAAAGCCCGGCGCCGGCCGGACTCCCGGTCCACAGGCCGAGGTTGGAGGGCACCCCGCTCAAGGGCACCTGGCGGCTGGTCTCCGACGCCCAGGCCAGCTCCGGACGGCTGTACCGGGCGCTGCGTCCGGTGCTCCGGCCCGCGGTCCAACTGCCGCTGCTGGCCCTGGTCGTGGCCATGGAGCTGCTGCTCGGGCTGCACCTGGGCGAACTCGGCCGGGGCGCCTGGTGGCTGGCCCAGCGTCCGGCCCTGCTGCTGGGCGCGCTGGTGCTGCTCTGGCTGAGCATCACCCTGCACGAACTCGCGCACGCGGTGGCGGCGCAGGCGTACGGCACCGGGGTCGCCGAGATCGGCCTGCACTGGCGGGTGCCGATGGCCTTCATGTACTGCACCGTCGAGGACTACCCGTATCTGCGCAGCCGGGTGCAGCAGGTGGTCATCTCCGGGGCCGGGGCCCTGATGAACCTGGTCTTCCTGCTGCCGTTCTGCGCCTGGTGGGCGGCCCTGCCGCCGGGCGGCGACGCCCGGCGGGCGCTCTCCGGCCTGTTGCTGCTCGGCAGCGCCCAGGCGCTGGTCAACCTGGTGCCGCTGCCGCCGCTGGACGGGTACGCCATGCTCAGCAATGCGCTGGGGCTGGCCGGTTACGCCACCGAGACCCGCCGCTACCTCGGCCTGCGGCTGAGCCGGGGGCCGGAGGCCAGAACCCGGCTCGCCGCGTACTCCCGGCGGGCCCACCTCGTTTACGGCCTGTACGGACTGGCCACCGCCCTGCTCTGCGCCGCCGTTGCCGCGGCGCTGCTGCTCACGGCCGGCCGGTTGATTCTCCACTGACTCACCACGATCGTCACTGCCGAAGGAATTGAACGCCATGAGTGAACCGGTTTCCGTCCAGTCCACGATCCGGCAGGAAGCTGCCCCCGGCCCGGTGATCCTCCTGGAGGAGGTGCGCAAGCGGTACGGGGACCGCCAGGCGGTCGCCGGGGTCTCGTTCGAGGTGCGTCCGGGGGAGTTCTTCGGCCTGCTCGGCCCCAACGGCGCGGGCAAGACCACCCTGATCGAGATGATGGAGGGCCTGCGCCAGGCGGATTCCGGCACCGTCACCGTGTTCGGCCGGCCGCCGTGGCCGCGCGACATCGCGCTGCTGCCGCGGCTGGGCGTGCAGACCCAGTCCTCGGCCTTCTTCGTCCGGCAGACCGCGCGCGAGCACCTGCGCACGGTCGCCGCGCTCTACGGCGCCGACCGCGCGGCGGCGGAACGCACCCTGGCCTCGGTCCAGCTCACCGAGCAGGGCGACACCCGGGTGGAGAAGCTCTCCGGCGGCCAGCGGCAGCGGCTGGCCATCGCCTCCGCCTTGGTCCACGACCCGGAACTGATCTTCCTGGACGAGCCGACCGCCGCCCTGGACCCGCAGGCAAGGCGCGAGCTGTGGAAGGTGCTGCGGGCCCTGAAGTCGGCCGGCCGCACCATCGTCTACACCACCCACCACATCGACGAGGCCGAGGCGTTGTGCGACCGGGTGGCGATCCTGGTGGACGGGCGGGTCGCCGTGCTCGACACCCCGCACCACCTGGTGGCGAGCTCCGGCCTGCCGACCCGGCTGCTGGTGCCCGCCGAGCGGATGACCGTCGAGGAGGGCGCCGCCATCCCCGACGTGCGGCGGGTCACCGCGGAGGGCGGCTCGCTGGTCCTGGAGACCAGTGAGCCGGGCCGGGTGCTGTCGGCGGTCGACCGGCTGATCGGCCTGCACGACGTACAGACCCGCACCGCCACCCTCGAGGACATCTACCTCGACCTCACCGGACACCTCCAGAGCTCGGAGCAGCAGTCATGAGCGCCTACGCCGCACTGACCGGAGCCGGCTTCCGGGCCCAGACCCGGGACAAGGCCACCCTCTTCTTCACCTTCGCGTTCCCGCTGCTCTTCCTGGTCATCTTCGGGCTGATCTTCCGCGGCCAGAAGATCCCCGAGACCGGGCGCCCGTACATCTCCTACACCGCGCCCGGCGTGCTCTCCTGGGGTGTCGCCAACGCCGCCGTGTTCAGCGTGGCGTTCACCCTGATGCGGTGGCGCGGCAGCGACCTGCTCCGGCTGATCCGGATGACGCCGACCAAGCTGACCACCGTGCTGGGCTCGCGCTATGTGCTCGCGCTGATCGTCGTCGCCGCGCAGTCGGTGCTCTTCATCGCCGCGGGCATGCTGCCGGTGTTCGGACTGAAGATCGACGGCCGGTGGCCGCTGGTGATCCCCGTCCTGGTGCTGGGCGTCACCGCCTTCCTCTCGATCGGCGCGTTCGTCGGCAACCTCGCCAACACCTCCGAGTCGGTCAGCGCCATCGCCAACTGCATGATGGTGCCGATGGCCTTCCTGTCCGGCTCCTTCCTGCCGCTGGAGGAGATGCCCTCGTGGGTGGGGACCCTCTCCTGGGCGCTGCCGCTGCGCTACCTCAACAACGGGGTGTCCGACTCGCTGACCGGCAGCGGCAGCCTCGGCGACATCGCGGTGGCGGCCGGCGGCCTCGCGGCCTTCAGCCTGGTCTTCTGCCTGCTCACCCTGAGGACCTTCCGCTGGAGCAACAGCTCATGACCCTGACGACCGATCAGGCGGTGCGCGCCGACGCGCCGTTGGAAGCGGCCAGGCGGCAGCTCCAGCGCTTCCTGGACGACCGGATCAGCGCCGCCCCGCCGGTGCTCGCCCTGGGCGCCGCCGACGCGCTCGGCCCGGTGCCGGCCCCCGTTCCGCCCGGCACCGCGGCCGTCCAGCTCAGTGCGCAGGCCGTGCTGATCGGCCCCTGGGGCGGGCCGGAGGACGACGCCTGCGCGCACTGCCTCGCCAGGCGCTGGCAGCGGCTGCGCAGCCGCTCCGAGCGGAACGCGCTGGAGACCGGCTCCGGCCCCCGGGCGGTGGGCAGCTGGCCGGTGCTCCCCGACTACCTGCTGGACGCCGTCGGCGCGCTGTACCAGGCCGTCACCGCCGGCCCCGGCCCGGAGCGGCCGGGGCCCGACCCGGCCGACCGGGCCCTGCCGCAGGTCTCCCGGCTCGATCTGGCCACCCTCCAGGTGCGGACCTTTCCGCTGCTCGCCGACCCGCTCTGCCCGGTCTGCGCCCAGCACGGCCCGGACACCGCCGAGGCCGCGCGGCTGCGGCTGCGCAGCCGCCCCAAGCCGACCGGGGGCAGCTACCGGCTGCGCTCCGCCGCCTCGTACCCGATGCCGGCCGCGGCCCTGGCGAACCCGGTGTGCGGGGCGCTCGGCAGCGCCACCGGGATGAGCCTCACCTCGCCGACCACCGCGGCGGTGATGGGCAGCGTGTTCATGCGCGGCTACGCCGGTCTGACCGACGTGACCTGGAGCGGCCAGGCCAACGGCTTCGGGGCCAGCCGCAGCCTGGCCTTCCTGGAAGGGCTCGAGCGCTACGCCGGAACCCACCGGCGGCGCACCACCACCCTGCTCACCGACTCCTACGCGCACCTGGGCGCCGACGCCCTCGACCCCGCCGAGTGCGGCCTGTACGCACCCGAGACCTACCGCGACGACCCGATGCTGAGCCCCTTCTCCCCGGACCGGGAGATCCCCTGGGTGTGGGGCTACTCCCTGCGCGACGAACGCCCGATCCTGGTCCCGGCCCGACTGGCCTACTACAGCGCGGGCCTGGCCTCGGACAACTTCGTCTTCGAGTGCTCCAACGGCTGCGCCGTCGGCAGCTGCCTGGAGGAGGCGATCCTCGGCGGACTGCTCGAACTCATCGAGCGCGACGCCTTCCTGCTCGCCTGGTACGGCGGCGCCCGACTGCCCGAGATCGACCTCGGCTCGGTCGACAGCCGCACGGTCCGGGCGATGGTCGACCGGGCCGCGCTGCAGGGCTACGACGTGCATGCCTTCGACAACCGGATCGACCTGGCGGTCCCGGTCGTGACCGGCCTGGCGGTACGCCGCGACGGCGGCCCCGGCACGCTCTCCTTCGGGGCCGGCGCGGGCTTCGACCCGGAGGCCGCACTGGAGGGGGCGCTGTCCGAGGTGCTCACCTACATCCCGCACCTGCCCCGCCAGGTCGGCGAGCGGCAGGAGCAGCTGGAGGCCATGGCCCAGGACTTCGGAAAGGTCCGGCACCTGAAGGACCACGCCCAGCTGTACGGTCTGCCGCGGATGGCGCGGTACGCCCGCGGCTACCTGGAACCCGCCGGTGTGCGGCCGGTCCAGGAGGTCTACCGGGACTGGCGGCAGCGGATCCGGCCGCGCACCGGGGACCTCCTCGACGACCTGCTGTTCTGCCGGGACGAGCTGGTCCGGGCCGGGCACGACGTCATCGTGGTGGACCAGACGACCTCGGAGCAGCGGCGGATCGGCCTGCGCACGGTGTGCACGATCGTGCCGGGCCTGCTGCCGATCGACTTCGGCTGGACCCGGCAGCGGGCGCTGCTGATGCCCCGGCTGCGGACCGCGCTGCGCCGGGGCGGCCTGCGGAGCAGCGACCTGACCGACAGTCAGATCCACCGCGTCCCGCACCCGTTCCCGTGACGGCGGCGACGGCCGTCGGCACAGCGAGAAGCCGTGGACACCGCCGTAGGCGGCGTCCACGGCCCGGGTGCGGATCAGGCGGTGCAGGAGGTGGTGCTACAGGTCGACGAGGTGGAGCAGGAGCTGCAGCTCGTGCAACCGGCGAGCACGACCTCGCTGGCGTCCGAGTAGTCCGAGATCTCGAAGGTCTCCGACTCGAGCTCCAGGATCTCGTCGGCGAGCGAGGCGAGGGCGGTCTGCTGGGTCATGGGGACTCCTTGGGTGCTGCGACCTACCGGGAACTCCGAGGCGCCCCGGACTGCGTCGTACGGCCATTCCAACCGCACCCGCTCACCGATCCCCTGCTGTTCCGCTGTCACTTCGCTGTCCTCCCGCGTCAGCGATGTGCCGACCTGGAGAGGTAGCAGTTGCCCATGGCTCCCGCACCCGCATCCGCCGTCGGACCCGGCCCGGTCCTGGCCGGCCTGGACGAGATCCTCGCCCCCGCCACCGTCTTCTACCTGGACCTGCACCGCAACCCCGAGCTCTCCGGCGAGGAGGCGCGCACCGCGCGGCGGCTCGCCGCCCGGCTGGAGCAGGACGGCTACCGGGTGACCGCCGGAGTCGGCGGCCACGGCGTGGTCGGGGTGCTGCGCAACGGCGAGGGACCGGTGGTGATGCTGCGCACCGAGCTGGACGCGCTGCCGCTGCGGGAGGACACCGGCCTGCCGTACGCCAGCCGGTCGGCGGTGATGCACGCCTGCGGCCACGACCTGCACACCGCGGCGGCGGCCGGCGCGGCCACCCTGCTGGCCCGGGCCGCCGACCGCTGGCAGGGCACGCTGGTGGTGGTCGGCCAGCCCGCCGAGGAGACCCTGAGCGGCGCCAGGGCCATGCTGGCGGACGGACTGTACGACCGGTTCGGGCGGCCCGACGTGGTGCTGGCGCAGCACACCGCGCCGCTGCCGGCCGGGATGGTGGCCCATGGGCACGGCTACGGGCCGATGATGGGCGGCAGCATCGGCTTCGAGGTGGTGATCCACGGCCGCGGCGGCCACGCGGGCACCCCGCACCTGGTGGTGGACCCGGTGGTGGCCGCGGCCGCGTCGGTGCTGCGGCTGCAGACCGTGGTCTCCAGGGAGACCGCCCCGGCCGAGCAGGTGGTGCTCACGGTGGGCTCGCTGCACGCGGGCAGCCGGGGCAATGTGGTGCCGGACCGGGCGACCATGGGCATCACCGTGCGCGGCCTGAGCGAGGCCGCGCTCGACCGGGCCGGCGCCGCGGTCGAGCGGATCCTCCGGGCCGAGTGCGCCGCGTCCGGCTGCGAACGGGAGCCGGACATCGTCACCGTGTCCCGCTCGCCGGTGCTGAGCTCGGACCCGGCCGCCGCCGCGGCCGTCCGGCAGGCCCATCTGGAGCTGTACGGGCCCGAACGAGTGGCCAGTTGGCCGTCGTCGATGGTGACCGAGGACTTCCCGCTCTTCGGCGACGCGGGTCTCGCCGTGCACGGGCGGCCGGGGATCCCGCTGGTCTACTGGATGTTCGGCAGCGTGGGCCCGCGGCAGTGGGCGCGGGCGGCCGGCGGCTCGGCGGCGGAGAAGCTCGCCGCCCTGCCCGCCAACCACTCGCCGGAGTTCGCCCCCGATGTGCGCACCGCGCTGCCCGCCGGCATCTCGGCGATGACGGCAGCGGCGCTGTCGCACCTGGGCGCACGCGAGCACCGACCGGACACCCCCTAGAGGTACCCGCGCCGGACCGCGTTGACCCCGGCCTGCAGACGGCTCTTGGCGTCCAGACGGGTCATCAGGTCCGCGGCGACCCGGCGGGCGGTGCGGGTGGAGATGCCCAGCCGCCTGGCGACCGCCTCGTCGGTGCACCCCTCGGTGAGCAGCCGCAGGACGTCCATCTGCAGCGGGCCGAGGGACTCCTGGCCCTCGTGCTGCTGGCAGCAGCCCAGCGGCGCTGCGGAACTCCAGATGTTGTCGAACAGGGCGCCCAGCGCGGAGAGGATTCCCCGGTCGGACACCGCCAGCGCCTCGGCGGTGGGGTGGTTGTCCGAGGCGACCAGGGCGGTCCGCCGGTCGCAGATGATCAGGCGGGTGGGGAGGGTCGGGGTCGTGCGCACCTCGCCGCCGAGCGAGGCCAGCGACCTGGCCTGGTCGATCGAGGGGGTGCTGCGCCGGACGCTGTCCGGATAGACGGTTCTCAGTCTGATCCCGCGCTCCAGTAACTGCTGGGTCAGCGGCCGCAGGGTCTGCATCTCGGCGGCGGCCTGCGGCCAGGCCAGGGCGAAGGTCAGGATCTCCTCCTTGGCCTTGGCGCCGAGTCCGGACAGGTGGTCCCGGATCTGGTCCTGGCCGTGCAGCCGCAGCACCCCGCCCTCGGTCGAGCCCGGCGGCCGGTCGGACAGCTCGGCGACGAACTCGGCCGCCGCCAGCCAGCTCGACTCGATCCGGACCTGCTGGGCGATCCGCTGCCGGGCGAGCAGGATCTCCATCCCGACGCCGGGACTCACCGCGTGCAGCTGCCGCGGATCGTCGGTGGAGGGCCGCACCAGGGCGAGTTCGCCCAGCAGCCGGAGCGCCTCCTGCACCTCCTGGTCGGAGAGGCCGAGCCGTAACCCCAGCTCCCCGACGTCCTCATGAGGGTGTTTCAGTAAGCCTCGGTACACCGATTCAGCGGCAGTCCCAAGCCCGAGCAGATCGAGCATATGTCCCCCTTGACAATGCCGTTCAGAGATGACAGGAACACGACTGGTTGATGCCGGGCCGCAGTGTAGGCGAGGGGGCTGGGCGATGGCAAAGTTCGACGTCCTACTGTCGCTGACGCCCGGTCAGGCGCTACGGGCGCTCGCTGGCGAACAGCGAGGACCACTGCTCGCGCGGTCGGGCCACCCGGGCCGCGCCGTTCTCGACCACGATCTCCGGCGGCTTGCGGTTGGTG
The DNA here is from genome assembly GCF_042511045.1 of Streptacidiphilus alkalitolerans. Lineage (NCBI taxonomy): Bacteria > Bacillati > Actinomycetota > Actinomycetes > Kitasatosporales > Streptomycetaceae > Streptacidiphilus > Streptacidiphilus alkalitolerans. Next base: position 122,750 of record NZ_JBHEZX010000011.1, on the reverse strand, counting down.
TTGTAGTGCGAGGCCATCACCATCCCGTAGGCCCCGGCGTCCATGAAGGCCACCAGGTCGCCGGGCGCCAGGTCGGGGAGTTCGGCGCTCTCGGCGAAGGTGTCAGTGGACTCGCAGACCGGTCCGACCACCACGGTCGGCCCGGCGGAGGGCCCGGCCAGCACCGGCAGGATGCGGTGCACGTCGGTGCGGTAGAGCGCGGGGCGGATCAGATGGTGCATCCCGGTGTCCAGCACCAGCATCCGCTGGCCCGGCCGGTGCTTGCGGTAGAGCACCTGCGCGACCAGCACACCGGCCGGTCCGGCGATGGAGCGGCCAGGCTCCAGGTAGACGTCCAGGTCGCGGCGTCCGCCCAGCAGCGGGGTGAGCGCGGCGGCGAACTCCTCCACCGTCGGCACCGCCGGGCCGCCGTAGTCGATCGGGAAGCCGCCGCCGAGGTCGAACCGGCGGAACTCGTCGAGACCGCGCTGCTGGGCGTACTCCAGCAGGTCCAGCAGCACCTCCGCGGCCCGGACCATGCCGCTGGGCTCGGGCACCTGCGAGCCCACGTGCATGTGCACGCCGAGCAGCGACAGCTGCGGGTAGCGTCCGGCCAGGCAGGCATCCAGCAGGGCCCTGGCCTCGGTGGCGGGCAGGCCGAACTTGGCCTTGGCGCTGCCGGTCTGCATCGGCGCTAGGGTGTCCACGGTCACCCCGGGGTTGACCCGGATCCCGCAGCGGACCCTGCGGCCCAGCGCGGCGGCGACCCGGTTCAGCGCCTCGCACTCGTCGGCGGACTCGATGTTGACCAGGACGTCGTGCCGGACCGCGAGCGCGAGCTCCTCGTCGGTCTTGCCGACCCCGGCGAAGGTGGTCCTGGCCGGATCGCCGCCGACGGCCAGCACCCGGCTGAGTTCACCGCCGCTGACCACGTCGAACCCGGCGCCCAGCCGGACCATCCGGGCCAGCACCGCCTGGTTGGAGTTCACCTTCACGGAGTAGGAGACCTGGCCGCCGAGCGGGGCGAAGGCCGCCCGGGCCCGTTCCATGGCCGCAGCCATCACGTCCAGCGAGTACACATAGGCGGGCGTTCCCACGTCCGCCACCAGCCCGTCGAGGGCCAGACCGTCCAGGGTGAGCACGCCGTCGGTGTAGCGGACGTGGTCGGTGGTGGAGGGGAGGGGGAACGTGGACGTGCCTTCCATGGTGGCCTTCGGCCTTCCTTGATCCGCTGAACCCACGCGGGCCGCACCCACGCGATGTGTGGAACAACTGACAAGGATAGACATGTGGGGCGACGGCCATGGTTCCGCCGCCCCACCTGCCCAACGCCTTTGACGTGGGGTCAGGGCCGGGGGCCAGACCCGGGGGTCAGGCCTTCCGCAGCCAGAAGGTCAGCCCCAGGGCCTCGTCCGTGAACGGCGCGGCCTCGGCCCAGTCCGCCCCGCCGGAGCCGAAGTCGGTCGCCAGCACCTCGTCGGCGATCAGACCGGCGTGGGTGTCCAGGGCGCTCGCGGTGTCCTGGTCGGCCGCGGTCCAGCGGAGCACGATCCGGTCGGCGACGTCCAGGCCGCTGTTCTTGCGGGCCTCCTGGACCTGGCGGATGGCGTCGCGGGCGATGCCGGCCAGCCGCAGCTCCGGGGTGATGTGCAGGTCCAGCGCCACCGTCGCGCCGGACTCGTTGGCGACCGCCCACCCCTCGCGCGGGGTCTCGGTGACGATCACCTCTTCCGGCGTCAGCTCCACCGGCTCCCCGTCCAGCAGCACGGTGGCCGTGCCGTGGGCCCGCAGCGAGGCGCTCAGCCCGGCCGCGTCGGCCGCCGCGACGGCCTTGGCGACCTCCTGGACGCCCTTGCCGAAGCGCTTGCCGAGCGCCCGGAAGTTGGCCTTGGCGGTGGTGTCCACCAGCGACCCGCCGGCCTCGGCCAGCGAGGCCAGTTCGCTGACGTTCAGCTCCTCCGCGACCTGGGCCCGGAGCTCGGCGGGCAGTTCCTCCCAGCCCTGCGCGGCGATGAGCGCCCGGGACAGCGGCTGACGGGTCTTCACCCCGGAGTCGGCCCGGGTGGCCCGGCCCAGCTCCACCAGGCGGCGGACCAGGGCCATGTGCCGGGACAGGTCGGCGTCGATCAGCGCCTCGTCGGCCACCGGGTAGTCGGCCAGGTGCACCGACTCGGGCGCGCCGGGGGTGACCGGGACGACCAGGTCCTGCCAGACCCGCTCGGTGATGAACGGGGTCAGCGGGGCCATCAGCCGGGTGACCGTCTCCAGCGCCTCGTGCAGGGTGGCCAGCGCGGCCGGCTCGCCCTGCCAGAAGCGGCGGCGCCCGCGCCGGACGTACCAGTTGGAGAGGTCGTCGACGAAGGCCGACAGCAGCTTGCCGGCCCGCTGGGTGTCGAAGCCGTCCAGCGCCGAGTCCACCTCGCGGACCAGCAGGTTCAGCTCGGACAGCAGCCACTTGTCCAGCAGCGGCCGGTCCGCCGGGGCAGGGTCGGACGCCGAGGGGGCCCAGCCGGCGGTGCGGGCGTACAGGGCCTGGAAGGCGACCGTGTTCCAGTAGGTGAGCAGGGTCTTCCTGACCACCTCCTGGATGGTGTTGTGGCCGACCCGGCGGGCCGACCAGGGCGAGCCGCCGGCCGCCATGAACCAGCGCACGGCGTCGGCCCCGTGCTGGTCCATCAGCGAGATCGGCTCCAGGATGTTGCCCAGGTGCTTGGACATCTTCCGGCCGTCCTCGGCCAGGATGTGGCCCAGGCAGACCACGTTCTCGTACGCCGACTTGTCGAACACCAGGGTGCCGACCGCCATCAGCGTGTAGAACCAGCCGCGGGTCTGGTCGATCGCCTCGGAGATGAACTGGGCCGGGTAGCGCTTCTCGAACAGGTCGGCGTTCTTCAGCGGGTAGCCGTACTGCGCGAAGGGCATCGAACCCGAGTCGTACCAGGCGTCGATGACCTCGGGGACGCGCACCGAGGTGCCCTCGCAGGAGGGGCAGCCGAAGGTGACCTCGTCGATGAACGGCCGGTGCGGGTCGAGCTCGGAGAGGTCGCGCCCGGTCAGCCCGCTCAGCTCGGCCAGCGAGCCGACGCAGGTGAGGTGGTCCTCCTCGCAGCGCCAGATCGGCAGCGGGGTGCCCCAGTAGCGGTTGCGGGACAGCGCCCAGTCGATGTTGTTGTTCAGCCAGTCGCCGAAGCGCCCGTACTTCACGTTCTCGGGGAACCAGTTGGTGCCCTCGTTCTCGCGCAGCAGCGCGTCCTTGACCGCGGTGGTGCGGACGTACCAGGACGGCTGCGCGTAGTAGAGCAGCGCGGTGTGGCAGCGCCAGCAGTGCGGGTAGCTGTGCTCGTACGGGACATGACGGAACAGCAGGCCGCGCGCGTCCAGGTCGGCGACCAGGGCCTCGTCGGCCTTCTTGAAGAACTGCCCGCCGACCAGCGGCAGGTCGGGCTCGAAGGTGCCGTCCGAGAGCACCGGGTTGACCATCGGCAGGCCGTAGTTCCGGCAGGTGGCGAGGTCGTCCGCGCCGAAGGCGGGGGCCTGGTGGACCAGGCCCGAGCCGTCCTCGGTGGTGACGTACTCGGCGTTGACCACGTAGTGCGCGCCGTCGACCGGGACCAGCTCGAACGGCCGCCGGTAGGTCCAGCGCTCCATCTCGGCGCCGGTGAAGCGCTCGCCGGTGGCGGTCCAGCCCTCGCCCAGCGACTTCTCCAGCAGCGGTTCGGCGACGACCACCTGCTCCTTGCCGTCGGTGGCCACCACGTAGACCACCTCGGGGTGGGCAGCGACGGCGACGTTGGAGACCAGGGTCCACGGCGTGGTCGTCCAGACCAGCAGCGAGGCCGTGCCCGCCAGTGGGCCCGAGGTGAGCGGGAAGCGGACGTAGACCGAGGGGTCGACCACGGTCTCGTAGCCCTGGGCCAGCTCGTGGTCGGACAGGCCGGTGCCGCAGCGCGGGCACCAGGGCGCCACCCGGAAGTCCTGGACCAGCAGCCCCTTGTCGAAGATCTGCTTCAGCGACCACCAGACCGACTGGATGTAGTCCGGGTCCATGGTGCGGTAGGCGTCGTCCAGGTCGACCCAGTAGCCCATCCGGTTGGTCAGGGTGGCGAAGGCGTCGGTGTGCCGGGTCACCGAGGCGCGGCAGCGCTCGTTGAACTCGGCGATCCCGTACTCCTCGATGTCCTGCTTGCCGGAGAAGCCGAGCTCCTTCTCCACGGCCAGCTCGACCGGCAGGCCGTGGCAGTCCCAGCCGGCCTTGCGGGCGACGTGGTGGCCCTTCATGGTCTTGTAGCGCGGGAAGACGTCCTTGAAGACCCGGGCCTCGATGTGGTGCGCGCCGGGCATGCCGTTGGCGGTCGGCGGGCCCTCGTAGAACACCCACTCCGGGCGGCCCTCGGACTGCTCCAGGCTGCGCTGGAAGATCTTGTTGTCGCCCCAGAAGGAAAGGATGCCGTGCTCGAGCGCGGGCAGGTCGACCTGGGCTGGGACGGCTCGGTACTGGGTCATGTGCGTGGTCCTCCGGCGGGCGCGAGTACGGCGTGCGGCTTCCGACGAAGGGACGAGACCGTGTGCTGCCCGGTCCCGCGGTACCACCCTCCTTGGCCGCGCCCGCCGCAGCTGCCTGCGCGCACGACCCCCTCATTAGGGGTTGCGGCCGGCTCTACTGGGCGCCCCCGTGGCGGGGGAGCTGTTCCTCCGGCGGCTCCGGGGTGATCTTCCCGTCGTGCACGCCCCCCGGGCTTTCACCGTCCCCGGGTCGCTACTGGCTGCGTACGGCGGTACTCGTCCCCATCCACGCCTTGCAGCGCCAAGTCTATAGGTCCGCGGCAACCGGATTTCCCGTGCCGCACGGGGCCGAGCGGGTCTCTCCGCAGGGTGACGCACCGGTAACGATGACGGATGGCGATTATCAGGTCACGTTCTGGGCACACATCGTGAGGAGCCGGAGACGAGCGACCGCGGCCGGTCGGTGAAAACCGGGCCTGCTTCGTCCGGTATGTCCCATTGTGATGGGATTCGTTACGCAATATCGTTCCGGCACCACGTTGTGCCGGCAGCAACGCAGTCGCATGAATCGCGAAGGGGTCATCAGCATGGCGGACAAGGCAAGGAGCGGGGCCGCGGGATCGCGCCGCGCGGGAACGTCCGTGGCCGACCCGGGGGAGGGCACAGTGACCCGTCACAAGATCGAGACTGCCACCCGGCCCAGCGGCACCCGGGCCAGGGCAGCACACCCCGAGCGGCCCGCGGCTGCGGACGCGGGGTCGGTCGGTCCCGCCGCCGCGCTGCCGGTGCGGCCGGGCGAGGACCCCTGGACCGAGGCGGAGGTCGCCGAGCTGCAGCAGGAGCTGACCGACGCCGCCACGGAGCTGAAGGCCGAGATCGCCGCCTCCGCCGAGGCGGTCAGCGGCCTGATGCGGGACTCCGGCGACGGCGCGGGCGACGACCAGGCCGACGCCGGGACCAAGAACATCTCCCGCGAGCACGAGCTCTCGCTGGCCGCGAACGCCCGGGACATGCTGGCGCAGACCGAACGGGCGCTGGCCCGGATGGCGCAGGCCGGCTTCGGCCTGTGCGAGTCCTGCGCCGAGCCCATCGGCAAGGCCAGGGTCCAGGCGTTCCCCCGGGCCACCCTCTGCGTCCAGTGCAAGCAGAAGCAGGAGCGCCGCTAGCCGCGGACACACAGGGTCTGTCCGGACCCCCGGGCGGCGCGGACCCCTCCGCGCCGCCGCTCTGCCGTACCGTACGCTCGACCACGGAAGTCCACCCGACTCGGTTCAGCGGAGCGCATCATCAGTACCCCAGGTTTCCAGAAGGCCCCGGCGGACGACGCTGCTGCTCCCGCGACCGCGCCCGCGACTCCGGTGACCGCGGCCGAGCCAGGACCGGCGGCCGCCGCGAGCGGACGCCGGCGCCGGATCGGCGTGCTGCTCTCGGTCGCGGTGCTCGCCTACCTGCTCGACCTCGGCAGCAAGCTGCTGGTGGTGGCCCGGCTCGAGTACCACAACCCGATCCGGATCGCCGGGGACTGGGTGATGCTCCAGGCCACCCGCAACCCCGGGGCGGCCTTCGGCATGGGCGCGGCGATGACCATCGTCTTCACCCTGATCGCCGCCACCGTGGTGGTGGTGATCTGCCGGCTCGCCCGCAAGCTCTACAGCCTGCCCTGGGCGATCGCGCTCGGCCTGCTGCTCGGCGGCGCCTTCGGCAACCTGACCGACCGGATCTTCCGCTCGCCCTCGGTCTTCCGCGGCGAGGTCGTCGACTTCATCTCGGTGAAGCACTTCGCGGTGTTCAACCTGGCCGACTCGGCGATCGTCTGCGGCGGCATCCTGGTGGTGCTGCTCTCCTTCCTGGGCACCAACCCGGACGGGACCGCGCTGCGGGACGCCAAGGCCGGCGCGGACGGCGGCTCCGACCCCGCCGCCACCGAGGGCTCGGCCCCCGCCGCCGAGGGCTCCGGCGCTGCCGCCGAGCCCGGGGCCGAGGCCGGGCAGGGCCCCGAAGCCAAGGGCTGATGGCGGGTCCGGCCCCGCCGGTCCGGCATACTCGTTCAGGTGAGCACCGTTCCGCAGATCCGAAACCTTCCCGTACCCGACGGCCTCGAGGGCGAGCGGGTCGACGCCGCCATCGCCCGGATGTTCGGGTTCTCCCGCACCAAGGCCGCCGAGCTGGCCGCAGACGGCAAGGTGACGCTGGACGGCTCCGTGGTCGGCAAGTCCGACCGGGTCCTGGCCGGGTCCTGGATGGAGGTCGAGATCCCGGCCCCGCCCGCGCCGGTGCAGATCGTCGCCGAGCGCATCGACAACATGCGGATCGTGCACGACGACGAGCACATCGTGGTGGTCGACAAGCCGGTCGGCGTCGCCGCCCACCCCAGCCCCGGCTGGACCGGACCCACCGTCATCGGCGGCCTGGCCGGCGCCGGCTACCGGATCTCCACCTCCGGCGCCTCCGAGCGCCAGGGCGTGGTGCACCGCCTGGACGTCGGCACCTCCGGCCTGATGGTGGTCGCCAAGTCGGAGATCGCCTACACCTCCCTCAAGGCGCAGTTCCGCGACCGGGTCGTCGAGAAGAAGTACAACGCGCTGGTCCAGGGCCACCCCGACCCGATGTCCGGCACCGTGGACGCCCCGATCGACCGGCACCCCAGCAGCGACTGGAAGTGGGCCGTGGTCGCCAACGGCAAGCCCTCGGTCACCCACTACGACCTGATCGAGGCGTACCGGGCCGCCTCGCTGCTGGACATCAAGCTGGAGACCGGCCGCACCCACCAGATCCGGGTGCACATGTCCGCGCTGCGGCACCCCTGCGTCGGCGACATCACCTACGGCGCCGACCCGACCCTGGCCAAGCGGCTGAAGCTGACCCGGCAGTGGCTGCACGCCGTCGAGCTCGGCTTCCAGCACCCCTCGGACGGGGAGTGGGTGCAGTTCCGCACCGAGTACCCGGAGGACCTGTCCCGCGCGCTGGAGATCATCAGCTCCGAGAGCTGACCCCGACGGCGGTACTCCGCCCCGCAGTGCGGCCTGCTCCCTGGCAGGATGAGCCCAGAGATCCGCACCGGGGAGAGGAACCGTCGGCAGCATGGCCCAGCTGATGCTTCTGTTCTTCGTCCTGCTGGCCGCCATCGTCACCACCCCGCTCGCCGGACGGATCGGCCTGCCGCAGCCGGTGCTGATGACGCTGATCGGGATCGCGCTCGCGCTGATGCCCTGGGTGCCCAACATCAGCCTGGAGCCGGACCTGATCCTGCCGCTGGTGCTGCCCCCGCTGATCTACGCCGCGGCCCAGCGCTCCACCACCCGCTACTTCAAGGCCAACTACCGGGTGATCCTGCTGCTGGCGGTGGCCCTGGTGCTGGTCACCACGGCGACGGTGGCGCTCGCCGCGCACTGGATCATGCCGGTGCTGCCGCTCGGCGCGGCCGTCGCGCTGGGCGCGATCATCTCCCCGCCGGACCCCATCGCCGCCGCCGCGGTCGCCGGGAGCGTCGGCCTGCCGCGCCGGCTGATGGGCATCCTGGAGACCGAGGGCCTGTTCAACGACGTCACCGCGCTGGTGGTGTACGGGCTGGCGGTGGACGCGGTGGTCAGCGGCCAGTTCTCCACCCTGGAGGCGGCCGAGCGGCTGGTCCTGTCGGCGGTGCTCGCCCTGGTCATCGGGGTCGGCCTGGGCTGGCTCAGCGGCCGGGTGATGTCCCTGCTGGACGACCCGACCCTGCAGGTCGCGCTCAGCCTGCTGGTCCCCTTCGCCGCCTACACCCTGGCCGAGGAGGCGCACGGCTCCGGCGTCCTCTCGGTCCTGGTCTGCTCGCTCTGGATCAACGACCGGACGGTCGGCGCCGACGACGTCGGCTTCCGCCTGGTCGGCAGCGCCTTCTGGGACGTGGTGGAGCTGCTGATCTCCGGGGTGGCCTTCGGGCTGATCGGCCTGGAGCTGGCCATCGTGCTGGCCGAGGCGGGCCGCAACTGGACCGCGATGCTCGGGGACGCCGGACTGGTGATCGTGGTGGTGGTCGGGGTCCGGCTGCTCTGGCTGCTCCCCGGCGCCTGGGTCACCGCCCGCTGGGACCGCAGCCGCGGCGAACGCGAGGAGGCCACCCCGCTGAGCTGGCGCGAGTCCACGGTGCTGTGGTGGTCCGGGATGCGCGGCGTGGCCTCGGTGGCGCTGGCGCTGGCCATCCCGCTCACGGTCAAGGGCGGGGCGGGGTTCCCCGGCCGTGACGAGATCGTCTTCATCGCCTTCTGCGTGGTGCTGTTCACCCTGCTGGTGCAGGGCATGACGCTGTCCTGGGTGGTGCGCAAGCTCCACCTCGGCCGGGACGAGGACGCCGAGGACGCCGCCGAGCGCCAGCTCTGGTACCGGGTCTCCAAGGCCGGACTGCTCCGGCTGAAGGAGCTCGCCGCGGCCGAGGACCTGCCCGAGGACCTGGTCGAGCGGCTGCGGGCCCGGCAGACCGACCGGCTGGCCCGGGTCCGCCCGGACATGTACGACGAGGACCAGCGCCGGGAGCTCAAGGAGCGGGTGCGGCAGGTCCGCCGGTTCCAGGAGGTCGAGGCCGAGATGCTGGCGGCCGGCCGGGTCGAGATGCAGCTCGCCCGGATGGAGCCCGGCGCCGACCCGGAACTGGTCGACCGGGTCATCCGCAAGCTCGACATCCGCAGCGCGCCCCGCTAGCGGGGGTTCTACACCACCCGCGGGCCCGGAAGACCCGAACGGCGAAACCGAACTGAGGATCCGTCAGCGCCGGTAGTCTGCGTCCCCCTGTCGCACCCCTCCTGGCCGAAGGTCGCCCCATGCCCACCCGGATACCCGCCCCCGTCCCCGCCGCCGTACGCAGACTCCCGGCGGCCCTGGCCGCCGCCGCGCTCTGCGCCCTGCTCGCCGCCTGTGGCCCGACCGCGACCAACGCGTCGCCCGCCGCCGCCCAGTCGCCCGCGGCCGTCACCACGCTGTCCGCCGCCCCGGCGACCACGACGGCCGCGGCCACGCCCACCACCCCGGTCAGCACCCCGGCGCCCACGCCGAGCCACCGTCCCAGCAGCGCCAGGCCGAGCGTCACCCGGACGGCCCCGCACCCGGCCGCGCCGACGCACCGGGCCAGCAAGTCGCCGACCCCGACCAGGGCCGCCACCACCTGCGAGATCGTCTCCGCCGCCGGGAACTGCTACAAGGCCGGCCAGTTCTGCCGGACCGCGGACCTGGGCGCCGAGACCCATGACGCCAACGGCCGGCTGCTGCGCTGCGCCGAGAAGAGCGGAAAGCCGCACTGGGGTTATGCCTGATGGCACAAAAACGGATATTCAGTACACTTGGTGCATTGTGCCATGTGTGATGAGTCTCAGTTCAAGATTTTGCTGACGACCTGTCAGAACTAACTGACGGGCCGTCAACTACGAGGGGAATCAGGGCGTCTATGAGCTGACGATGCGTCAGATATCCATGGCGAAACGGACTTTGCGCGAGGAATGGCGATTCCGTGCGCCTCCCGGCGGGTCTAGCATCGACCGGGTTGCATACGAGATGAGGATCTATGACCACGGCCGTGTACGACCCGGAGCTGGAAGGCGCTGCTGCCCCCAGCGGTCTCGCCCTGTTCGCCGGACGCCCCGCACACGCCCCGCGGACCTTGATCGACATCCTGGACGCCGCGGTCGCGGCCCACCCCGGCGAGCCCGCGCTGGACGACGGACGCACCGCCCTCAGCTACCGCGCCCTCGCCGCCGAGGTGGAGTCGCTGCGCCGGACCCTGGCCGCGGCCGGGGTCGGCCGGGGCGACCGGGTCGGCATCCGGGTCCCCTCCGGGACGGCGGACCTCTACGTCGGCATCCTCGCGGTGCTGGCCGTCGGCGCCGCCTACGTCCCGGTGGACGCCGAGGATCCGGACGAGCGCGCCGCGCTGGTGTTCGGCGAGGCCGGTGTCCGCGCCGTGCTCGGCGCCGACCGCGAGCTGACCCTGCGGCCCGTGCCCGGCGCCGACGCCCCGACCGCCGACCTGACCCCTGCCGTCCCGACCCCCGCCGTCCCGGCCGCCGCCGCCGCTGCCGCCGGACGGCCCGCGGGCCGTCCCGAGCTGGGCGACGACGCCTGGATCATCTTCACTTCCGGCTCCACCGGCAAGCCCAAGGGCGTCGCGGTCACCCACCGCAGCGCTGCCGCCTTCGTCGACGCCGAGGCCGCGCTGTTCCAGCAGGAGGAGCCGATCGGCCCCGGCGACCGGGTGATGGCCGGCCTCTCGGTGGCCTTCGACGCCTCCTGCGAGGAGATGTGGCTGGCCTGGCGCTACGGCGCCTGCCTGGTCACCGTCCCCCGCTCGCAGGTCCGCAGCGGCGCGGACCTCGGCCCCTGGCTGGTGGAGCAGGAGATCACCGTGGTCTCCACCGTGCCCACCCTGGCCGCGCTCTGGCCCGCCGACGCGCTGGGCGACGTCCGGCTGCTGATCTTCGGCGGCGAGGCCTGCCCGCCCGAGCTGGCCGAGCGGCTGGCCACCGAGGGCCGCGAGGTCTGGAACACCTACGGCCCCACCGAGGCGACCGTGGTCGCTTGCGCCGCGCCGCTCACCGGCGAGGCCCCGGTCCGGATCGGCCTGCCGCTGGACGGCTGGGAGCTCGCCGTCGTGGACGAGCAGGGCCAGGTCGTGGCCATGGGCGAGAGCGGCCAGCTGGTCATCGGCGGTGTCGGCCTGGCCCGCTACCTGGACCCCGAGAAGGACGCCGCGACCTACGCGCCGCTCGAATCCACCGGCTGGCAGCGCGCCTACCGCAGCGGCGACCTGGTGCTGGCCCAGCCCGAGGGCCTGGTCTTCCTCGGCCGCGCCGACGAGCAGATCAAGCTCGGCGGGCGCCGGATCGAGCTGGGCGAGGTCGACGCGGTGCTGCAGGCGCTGCCCGGCGTCAGCGGGGCCGCCGCCGCCGTCCGTACCGCGCGCAGCGGCAACCAGCTGCTGGTCGGCTACCTGGTCACCGACCAGGGCTTCGACCAGGACGAGGCGGTCCGCCGGCTCAGGGCCGAGCTGCCCGCCGCGATGGTCCCGCTGCTCGCCCTGGTGCAGGACCTGCCGGTGCGCACCTCCGGCAAGGTCGACCGCAACGCGCTGCCCTGGCCGCTGGCCCAGCTGGAGGGCAAGGGCCGAACCGAGCATCTCTACGGCACCGAGGCGTGGCTCGCCGAGCAGTGGGCCGAGGTGCTGGGCGTGCCGGTCGGCGGCGCCAAGGACGACTTCTTCGCGATCGGCGGCAGCAGCCTGGGCGCGGCCCGGCTGGTCACCCTGATCCGCACCCGCTACCCCGCCATCGCGGTCAGTGACATCTACCAGGCCCCGGTGCTGCGCGAGCTGGCCCGACGGCTGGAGAAGTCGGCCCAGGGCGGCGGCGCGGTCCGTGAGATCACCCCGACCCCGCGCCGGGCCGGGATCGTCCAGACCCTGCTCACCATTCCGCTGCTCACCGTGGTCGGCCTGCGCTGGACCGTGGCCCTGGCCGCGCTCGGCAGCCTGTTCGGCTGGGGTCTGGGCGTGTCCTGGTGGACCGTGGTCCCGGCCGCCGTCCTGCTCTGGAGCCCGGTCGGCCGGATCGTGATCGCGGCCGGCGGCGCCCGGCTGCTGCTGCGCGGTGTCGAAGCCGGCAGCCACCCGCGCGGCGGCAGCGTCCACCTGCGGCTCTGGGCCGCCGAACGGCTGGCCGAGGCCAGCGGCGCCACCGCGCTCTCCGGCGCCTGGCTGACCCGCTACGCCCGCGCCCTCGGCGGCCGGATCGGCCCGGACGTGGACCTGCACACCCTGCCGCCGGTCACCGGCATGATCAAGCTCGGCAAGGGCTGCGCGGTCGAGGCCGACGTCGACCTCAGCGGCTGGTGGCTGGACGGCGACCTGCTGCAGCTCGGCCCGGTCCGGGTCGGCGCGGGCGCCACCGTCGGCACCCGCAGCATCCTGTTCCCCGGCGCCCGGGTCGGCAAGCGGGCCGAGATCGGCGCCGGATCCGCCGTCACCGGCCAGGTGCCCACCGGCCAGCGCTGGTCCGGCGCCCCGGCCACCAAGACCGGCCGGGCCGAGCACGCCTGGCCCAAGGCCCGCCCCGAGCGCACCAGCATCTGGGCCGCGATGTACGGGATCAGCGGGATCGCGCTGACCCTGCTGCCACTGCTCGCCGCGGTCCCGGCCGCGCTGGTGCTGGGCGCCTTCGTGGACCGCGGCACCCCCGGCGCCATGCTGCCGCAGGCGCTGCCCGCCGTCCCGCTGGCCACCCTGGCCGGGTTCCTGGCCTACGCCGCGCTGGTACTGGCCGCCGTCCGGCTGCTCGGGATCGGCCTGCGGGCCGGGCACCACCCGCTGCACAGCCGCACCGCCTGGCAGGCCTGGACCGTGATACAGCTGATGGACCTGGCCCGGGGCAGCCTGTTCCCGCTCTACGCCAGCCTGTTCACCCCGGCCTGGCTGCGGGCGCTGGGCATGCGGGTCGGCCAGGGCGTCGAGGCGTCCACCGTGCTCGCGCTGCCCAGCATGACCACCGTCGGGGACGGGGCCTTCCTGGCCGACGACACCCTGATCGCCCCCTACGAGCTGGGCGGCGGCTGGCTGCGCATCGACGAGGCGGAGATCGGCGAGCGCGCCTTCCTTGGCAACTCCGGGATGACCGCCCCCGGCCGCTCGGTCCCGGACCGCGGCCTGGTCGGCGTGCTCTCGGCCACCCCGAAGAAGGCCAAGAAGGGCAGCTCCTACCTCGGCATGCCGCCGATGAAGCTGCCGCGCCGGGCCCAGGGCGGCGACCAGAGCCTCACCTACGCCCCCTCCGCCCGGCTGCGCCGGACCCGGGGCACCGTGGAGCTGTTCCGGATCGTCCCGGTGATGATCTCGGTCGCGCTGGGCCTCAGCGTGCTGGCCGTGCTGGCCGGACTGGCCCGGAGCGTCGGCGGCGGGCCGGTCGGGCTGCTGCTCGCCGCCGTCTGCTCCGGCGCGGTGCTGCTCGCCGCCGGGCTGGCCGCCTGCGCGGTCGCGGTCGCCGCGAAATGGCTGCTGATCGGCCGCTTCACCGCGGTCGAGCACCCGCTCTGGAGCAGCCACGTCTGGCGCAACGAGCTGGCCGACACCTTCACCGAGGTGCTGGCCGCCCCCTGGCTGCTGAACGCGGTCCCCGGCACCCCGCTGCTCAACACCTGGCTGCGCGCGATCGGCGCCAGGATCGGCCGCGGGGTCTGGACCGAGAGCTACTGGCTCCCCGAGGCCGACCTGGTCACCCTGGGCGACGGGGTCAGCGTCAACCGCGGCTGCGTGATCCAGACCCACCTCTTCCACGACCGGATCATGCGGATGGACCAGGTGATCCTCCAGGAGGGCGCGACGCTCGGCCCGCACGGTATCGTCCTGCCCGGGGCCGTCATCGGCGCCCGCACCACCCTGGGCCCCGCGTCCCTGGTGATGCGCGGCGAGTCCGTCCCGGCGGACAGCCGCTGGCTCGGCAACCCCATCGCCCCCTGGGTTGCCGCCACCGAGCCCTCCCTCACCCCCGCAGCGGAGCAGAACAGCATTGAGTCCCAAGCAGTCGTCGCCCGCCCCCCGCTCACCGCAGCTGCTCGCTGACCCGTACTTCCCGAACCACGGCGACGCCCGCTTCCACGTCCACCGCTACGAGCTCGCGCTCGACTACCGCCCGGCCCCGAACCGGCTCACCGGCAGCGCCCGGCTGACCTGCCTGAACGGGGCCGCGCCGCTGGCCGAGGCGGTGCTGGACTTCGCCGACTTCCGGATCACCAAGATCCTGGTCGACGGGCGGGCCGCCCGCTGGACCCACCGGGCCGGCAAGCTGCGGCTGCGCCCGGCCCGCCCGCTGGCGGCCGGGGCGGCGTTCACCATAGAGGTCGGCTACGGCGGCAACCCGCGCCCGGTCCGCAGCGAGTGGGGGACGCTGGGCTGGGAGGAGCTGGAGGACGGCTCGCTGGTCGCCAGCCAGCCGATCGGGGCGCCGTCCTGGTACCCGTGCAACGACCGGCCCGCGGACAAGGCCGCCTACCAGGTCTCGGTCACCGCGCCCAGCCCGTACACCGTGGTCGCCAACGGCCGGCTGCTCACCCGCACGGTCCGGGCCGGGGCCACCACCTGGGTCTACGAGCAGCCCGCGCCCACCCCCAGCTACCTGGCCACGGTCCAGGTCGGCCACTACCAGCAGCTGCTGCTGGCGGCGGGAGCGGTCCCGCAGACCGTCTACGCCCCGGCCCGGCTCACCTCCGCCTGCGTCACCGACTTCGCCCGCCAGCCGCGGATGATGGAGCTGTTCACCGAGCTGTTCGGCCCCTACCCCTTCGGCGAGTACGCCGTGGTGGTCACCGACGAGGAACTGGACGTCCCGGTCGAGGCCCAGGGCCTCTCCACCTTCGGCGCCAACCACGTGGACGGCCACCGGGGCTCGGAGCGGCTGGTCGCCCACGAGCTGGCGCACCAGTGGTTCGGCAACAGCGTCACCGTCGCCGACTGGCGGCACATCTGGCTGAACGAGGGCTTCGCCAAGTACGCGGAGTGGCTCTGGTCCGAGCGCTCCGGCGGTCGCAGCGCGGCCCAGCACGCCGCCCACGCCCACGCCGGGCTGAGCGCCCTGCCGCAGGACCTGGTGCTGGCCAACCCCGGCCGCAGCCTGATGTTCGACGACCGGCTCTACCAGCGCGGCGGCCTGGTGATGCACGCGCTGCGCGGCGTCCTCGGCGACCCGTCCTTCTTCGCCCTGCTGCGCGAGTGGGCCACCCTGCACCGCCACGGCACGGTCACCACCGCCGACTTCACCACCCTGGCCCAGCGCCACAGCAGCCACCCGCTGCACACCTTCTTCACCGCCTGGCTCTACGCCACCGCGCTGCCCCCGCTGGGAGGCTGACGGAGGGTCAGGCCGCGGCCCAGACGCCGGGGCCGAGGAGGCCCTTGACGTCGCTGGCGAAGCCGCTCTCGGGGTCGACCATGAAGCCGAGTTCGAAGAGCACGCTCTTGCTGCGGCCCTCCATCAGCAGCCGGACCGGGACCTCGCCCGGGTGCGCCCGCATGGTGCGGCGGAGCTCGGCGACCAGCTGCGGGGTGATCTTCCGTTCCGGGATGTTCAGCTGGATCGGCGGCCGGCCGCCGTGCTCGGCCGAGGAGATGTCCAGCGGGGCCATCTCCGAGCCGAAGATCGACAGCGCGCCGTCCCGCTCGTTCAGCCGGCCCTTGACCGCGACCACGTTGTCCTCGATCAGCTCCTGCTGGATCAGCATGTAGTTCTTGGGGAAGAACAGCACCTCGACCGAGCCGTCGCGGTCGGCCAGGGTGACGATGGCCCAGGCGTTGCCGGCCTTGTTGATCCGCCGGTCCACACCGGTGATCAGCCCGGCCAGTTTGACCTCGCCGTCGGTGCGGCCCGATCCCAGCAGTTCCGCGATGGACACGTCGCGGTTGCGGGAGAGGATGTGCTCGGCGCCGTCCAGCGGGTGGCTGGAGACGTAGAGGCCGAGCATCTCCCGCTCCAGGCTGAGCAGGTGCTTGCGCGGCCACTCCCGGTCGGAGAGCTCGAAGTCCAGGCCGATGGAGGTGCTGCTGTCGGCGCCGGTGTCGATCGAGCCGAAGAGGTCGTCCTGCCCGATGGCCTGCTGCTTCTTCAGCCCGGTGACCGAGTCGATGGCGTTCTCGTGGACGGCGGCGAGCGACTGCCGGGTGTGGTTCAGCGAGTCGAACGCGCCGGCCTTGATCAGCGAGTCCACGGTGCGCTTGTTGCAGACCGGCAGCTCGACCTTGTCCAGGAAGTCGGCGAAGGAGGTGTACTTGCCCTTCTCGGTCCGGCTCGCCACCAGGGACTCGATCACCGGGATGCCGACGTTGCGCACCGCCTTCAGCCCGAACCGGACGTCGTCGCCGACGGCGGTGAAGTCGACCACGGACTCGTTCACGTCGGGGGACAGGATCTTGATGCCGAGCCGGCGGCACTCGGCGAGGTAGATCGCCATCTTGTCCTTGTCGTCGGACACCGAGGTGAGCAGCGCGGCCATGTACTCGGCCGGGTAGTTGGCCTTGAGGAAGGCGGTCCAGTAGGAGACCAGCCCGTACGCGGCGGAGTGCGACTTGTTGAAGGCGTAGCCGGCGAACGGGACCAGGACGTCCCAGACCGCCTGGATCGCCTCGTCCGAGTAGCCGCGCTCCTTGCAGCCCGCGTGGAACGGGACGAACTCCTGCTCCAGGACCTCCTTCTTCTTCTTGCCCATGGCCCGGCGGAGCAGGTCGGCCTGTCCCAGGCTGTAGCCGGCCAGCACCTGCGCGGCTCGCTGCACCTGCTCCTGATAGACGATCAGGCCGTAGGTGGGGCCGAGGACTTCGCGCAGCGGCTCCTCCAGCTCCGGGTGGATCGGGGTGATCTCCTGCCGGCCGTTCTTGCGGTCGGCGTAGTTGTTGTGCGAGTTCATGCCCATCGGGCCGGGCCGGTACAGCGCGGAGACGGCGGAGATGTCGGCGAACTCGGAGGGCTTCATGGACTTCAGCAGCGCCCGCATGGGGCCGCCGTCCAGCTGGAACACGCCCAGGGTGTCGCCGCGGGCCAGGAGTTCGTACGTGGTCGGGTCGTCCAGCGGCATCTTCTCGGTGGCGACCTCGACGCCCCGGTTCTCTTTCACGATCTTGATGCAGTGGTCGATGATGCCCAGGTTCCGCAGACCCAGGAAGTCCATCTTGATCAGGCCCATGTTTTCACATGAGGGGTAGTCGAACCCGGTGATGATCACGCCGTCCTTGTCACGGCGGTGCAGCGGGATCAGTTCCAGCAGCGGGGTCGACGACAGGATGACGGCGGCGGCGTGCACGCCGGTGCCGCGGGTCAGGCCCTCGATGCCCTTGCCGGTGTCGATGATCTTCCGGACGTCCGGCTCGTTCTCGTACATGGCGCGGATCTCGCCGCCCTCGGAGTACCGGGGGTGCTTGTCGTCGAACAGCGCGTAGAGCGGGACGCCCTTGCCCATCACGTCCGGCGGCATCGCCTTGGTGATCCGGTCGCCCATGGAGAAGGGGTAGCCGAGGATCCGGTTGGCGTCCTTGACCGCGGCCTTGGCCTTGATCGTGCCGAAGGTGTTGACCTGGGCGGTGTAGGCCTCGCCGTACTTCTCGGTGACGTAGCGGACCATCTGGTCGCGCTGGCGGTCGTCGAAGTCGATGTCGACGTCGGGCGGGTTGATCCGCTCCGGGTTGAGAAAGCGTTCGAACAGCAGGTCGTGCTCGATCGGGTCCAGCTCGGTGATTCGGGTCAGGTAGGCGACCATCGAACCGGCCGCCGAGCCGCGGCCGGGGCCGACCGGGATGCCGTTGTCCCGGGCGTACTGGCAGATGTCGGCGACCACGAGGAAGTAGGCGTCGAAGCCCATCGGGGAGATGACGCCCATCTCCAGCTCGATCCGGTCCAGCACGTCCTGGCCCGGGTTGTCGCCGTAACGGTCCTGCAGGCCCGCCTCGATCTTCTTGCGCAGGAACGAGGACTGGGTCTCGCCCTCGGGCACGTCGAACTGCGGCATCCGGTCGACGTAGGTGAAGACCTCGTCGTAGGACTGCACCCGCTCGCCGATGGCGAGGGTGTTGTCGCAGGCCTCGGGCAGCTCGCGGAACATCTCCCGCATCTGCTCGGCGGTCTTGATGTAGTAGCCGGAGCCGTTGAAGCGGAACCGGTTGGGGTCGTCCTTGTTCTTGCCGACGCCGATGCAGAGCAGGTTGTCGTGGGCGTCGGCCTGGTCCTCGGTGACGTAGTGCGAGTCATTGGTGGCCAGCAGCGGGATCCGCAGCTCCTTGGCCAGCCGCAGCAGGTCCTCGCGGACGTTGCGCTCGATGTCCAGGCCGTGGTCCATCAGCTCCAGGAAGTAGTTCTCCCGGCCGAAGATGTCCTGGTAGGCGGAGGCGGCCTTGACCGCCTCCTCGTACTGGCCGAGCCGCAGCCGGGTCTGCACCTCGCCGGAGGGGCAGCCGGTGGTGGCGATGATCCCGGCCGCGTTCTCCGCGATCAGCTCGCGGTCCATCCGGGGCTTCATGTAGTAGCCCTCGATGGACGCCAGCGAGGAGAGCTTGAACAGGTTGCGCAGCCCCTGGGCGTTCTCGGCCCACATCGTCATATGGGTGTAGCGGCCGCCGCCGGAGACGTCCTTGCCGCCCTCGCCGTCCGTGTTGGCGCTGCGCTGCCCGCCCGGGGCCCAGAACACCGGCTTCTTCTCGAAGCGCGATCCGGGGGCGACATACGCCTCGATCCCGATGATCGGCTTCACCCCGCTCTTCGCGCCGATCTGCTGGAACTCGTAGGCGCCGAACATGTTTCCGTGGTCCGACATGGCCACGGCGGGCATGCCGAGCCGCTCCACCTCGCCGATCAGCTTGCCGTTCTTCGCGGCCCCGTCCAGCATCGAGTACTCGGTGTGAACATGCAGGTGAACGAAGCTGTCGGCCACGGTGAGGGCGCTCCTCGGGCTAGCGGCGGGTGCGGGGAAGGCTCCACCCTAGCGCGCGTTCAGGCCCGTTCGGGACCGTCCTGGGCAGGTGTCTGCGAGGGCTCGGGAGAGGGCGTCTGCGAAGCATCCGGCGCGGGATTCTGCGTTGGATCCGGCGCGGGATTCCGGGCCGGGCCCCAGGGTCCCTGCCAGGGCACCGGGGGAGGGGTCGGCCGGGGCGAGAAGGCGGCGGTGAGGGCGATCAGGGTGAGCAGCGCCAGGATCGGCCAGATCAGCACCACGGCCTTCGTGGTGAGCTGCAGCGGGCCGTAGAAGGTGTGCCCGGTGGGCACGCTCTTCGCCACCTTGAGCACCCCCGCCTGGTACGCCGCGGCCGACTGCCGTCCGCCCCAGGCCAGGTAGGCGCCGAGCAGTCCGCCCGCGCCCAGGCCGACGGCCACGCTGATGCCGCCCTGCCGGGCCCGGGTGGCGAGGTAGGCGGCAGCCCCGGTCAGCAGTCCGAAGCCGGCCCCGAGCAGGCCGAAGGTGCCGTCGGCGCCGATCGCCTGCTCGCCCTCGGGGTCGTTGAGGTAGACCGCGGTGGCGTCCGCGTGCAGCGGAACCTTGGGCGCCAGCCAGTGCCAGAGCACCCCCATCAGCAGGCCGAGCAGGGCGCACCCGGCGAGCAGCAGCAGCGCCAGGACCAGTTCCCGGCCCAGGCCGCGCAGCGTGCGCTCCTTGGCCTTCGGCTCCGGTTCGGGCGGCGGTGCGGGGAAGTCCTGGAAGGTGTCAGGTACGGTCACCGCGCCATCGTCCCATGCGGGTCGTCAGGCCCGGGTGGCGGCACGGCGGTAGGCCCAGGTGGCGAGCGCCAGCGAGAGCACCCCGACGCCCGCGCAGACGCCCAGGTCGGCGCTGACGGCCGCCCAGTCCGGGCGGGCGGCGAAGGTACGGGACAGCGCCTCGACGCCGTAGGTGGACGGCAGCAGGTCCCGCAGCCACTGGATCGCGGTCGGCATGTGGCTCGGCGGCAGCACGCCCAGCAGCAGCGCCGCCGACATGCCGAGCTGCCCCAGCAGGGTGGCGATCTCCAGCCGGCCGGCGAGCAGCCCGCAGGCCGCGCCGACCCCGGACAGCGCCGCCCCGGTCAGCGGCACCACCAGCGCCAGCACCCACAGGTGCACCCAGCTCAGCTGGAACAGCGCACAGCCCACCGCGGCCGTCAGCAGCGTCCCCGGGACGGTGAAGGAGGCGTACGCCGCCGCCGTCCCGAGCACCACCGAGGCGGCCGGGACCGGCAGCGTGGCGTAGTGGTCCAGGCCGCCGGTGGCCCGCAGCTTGCCGAAGTACTGCGCCAGCAGGTTGAGCGCGACGAAGGCCACCACCAGCACGCTGGACCCGGCGACCACGTCCCTGACCGCCTCGGTGTCGCCGGTGCTGACCACCCCGCGCATCATCACCATGATCCCCAGCGACTGGAAGGTGGCGACGAACAGCAGCGGGATCCTGGACACCCGGGCCCGGGACAGCTGGGCCCGGTACACCGCGCCGAGGGACGGCAGCAGCGAGGCGCGGGAGGAGAGCACGGCGGCGGTGGTCATCGGGCGAGTCCTTCGTGTCGGCCGCCGAGCAGCAGGTAGACGTCCTCCAGGCTGGGCGTGCTGAGCGAGAAGTCGTCCAGGGCGGCGAAGGCCGGGCCCGAGGTGACCTCGGCGACCAGCGCCCTGGCCTCGTCCGGGGTGGCCCGCACGGTCCAGCGGCGGCCGTTCCTGACCGCGCGGGCGGCCAGCGCGGCGATCGTCGGCAGGTGCTGCGGGGCCTCCTCGCGCCAGACCAGGTCCAGCCGGACGTCGCCGTCCACCAGGGCCTTGAGGCCGCCCGGGGTGTCGCAGGCGATGATCCGGCCCTCGTCCACCACGGCGACCCGGTCCAGCACCGTCTCGGCCTCGATGACGTTGTGGGTGACCAGCAGCACGGTCACGCCCTGCTCGCTGCGGCGGCGGTCCACGGCGGCCCAGACGGCGCGGCGGGCGACCGGGTCCATCCCGGTGGTGGGCTCGTCCAGGACCAGCAGCGGACGGGCGCCGACCAGTACGGTCGCGAAGCAGGCGAGGCGGCGCTGGCCGCCGGAGAGCTTGGCCAGCGGACGGTGGGCCAGCGGCTCCAGGGCGAGCTCGGCGAGCACCGCGTCCCGTTCGGCCCTGGCCGCGGCGCGCGGCAGGCCGCGGAGCCGGGCGGTGGTCTCGATCGCGAGCGAGACGGTGAGCTCGTCCAGCGCGGTGGACTCCTGGCCGAGGTAGCCGAGCAGCCGGGCGGCCCGCTCCGGGTACCGCACGATGTCGTGGCCGAGGATGTCGATGCTGCCGCGGTCCGGCCGCAGCAGGCCGGTGAGCTGGCGCACCAGGGTGGACTTGCCGGCCCCGTTGGGCCCGAGCAGGCCGAAGACCTCGCCGCGGCGGATGTCCAGGGAGATGTCGCTGTTGGCGACGGTCGCCGCCGCGCGGCCGTTCCGGTACTCCTTGGTCAGCCCGCGGACGCTGGCGCATGCCACGGAGGGGGGTGCTTCGGTGTCCACGGAGCGACTGTACCGGTCCGGTTTGCCCGCGCAGTTCCCCGTGCCCCCGGGTGGGCTGCAACGGTCCGCAGCGAGCAACCAGGCAGCACCCCGGGGGCGCGGGGAACTGCGCGAACGGCAACCACCGCCGAGCGGAAACGTTCAGCCTTCGACCATCACCCCGTCCCCGCCCGGAACCCGTGTAGCGAGCTCGCGCCAGAACCCGGCCCGGATCGCATAGCGGTCGTGCTCGTCGATCTGGTCGTCCTTGTGCGCCAGCAGCCCGAACCGCGCCGCGTAGCGCAGCAGCTCGCCGTCGACCCGGTGCGGGATCCGCGGGTAGTCGGGCCAGAGCACGGCGAGCCGACCCGGTTCGCCGAGGCGGTCGGTCCAGCGCCGGGCGAAGACCTGGCCGACCTCGGTGGGGTCGCCGCCGACGGTGGTGATGTCCTCCTCGCGGTCGGCCCACTTCTGCTCGGCGGTGGTCAGCTGGGCCAGGGTGGGGATGCCGTCGGCGGGGCTGCCGGCCTCGCCCTGCCGGTCGACCAGGCCGCGTTCGGAGGACCAGCGCAGCAGCGAGGGCGCGGGCGGCACCGGCACGGCCGGGGTGCGGCCGGCATTGAGCCCGGCGGCGATCTCCTTGGGGGTCGGCACCCTGGGCGCCGAGGCCGAGGCCGACATCGGGGTGGGCGCCGGGCCGGGTTTGGCTGCGGACCCGTTCCCGGCCGCTGCCGCCGCTGCCGCCGCGGCGACCAGCTCCTCCGGCAGCTCGGGGACCGCCGTCGGCTGCGGCGCGGAGAGGATCTTGGCGAACTCGGGCCGGGGATCGGCCGGCGCGCAGGACGCGGCGGCCTCGCGCAGCCGCACCGAGCGGGTGATCCACTCGCGATCCAGCACCCGGCGCTCGTCGGCCTCGGCGACCAGGTCCTCGGACTGGTTGAAGTCCCCGTCGGCGGCCTGCACCGCCCACAGGTGCACGGCCACGCCGTAGTCCTTGGCGGCGGTCATCCCCGGCAGCAGGTCCCCGTCGCCGGTGACCAGCACCACGTCCACGCAGGCCCGGTTGCGGGCCAGTTCGGACAGTTCGGCGTGCATCGCCGCGTCCACGCCCTTCTGCACCATCCGGCCCTCGGCCCGGGTCAGCGCGCCGAGCCGGACGGTCACCCGGGGCATCACCCGCAGCCGCCGGTGCTCCGGCAGCGGCCTGCGGTCCGGGGCGGCGTCGAACCAGTAGATCCGCAGCAGCGGGAGCCCGGTCTCGGTCTCCGCCCGCTCCCGCAGCTGGCCGATCAGCTCACCGAGCTCCACCGTGATCCGGGACCGCGAGCTCTCACCCGCGAGCAGGCTGGCGGCAGCCCCGAGCAGGTATCCGGCATCCACCAGCACGACACAGCGGTCCACGTCCCACACCAGCTTTCTTGGGTCCCACAACTTCAGGCCCATACCCAACGCGAACGCAGCGTATCCAGGAGCGGCGGCGAGCCGGCCCGTACACGCGGGTGACAATGGAGCGGACAGGGATCGGCGACAGGGCGGTACGGAAGATCATGCGTAGAAGGTCGGCGGCGCTGCTGCTCTCCGGTGCGCTGGCGGTGGGCGTCCTGGTGATCCCCTCGATCCAGCGGCACGAGTCAAGCGGGGACGCCAGGATCCTCGGGGTCTCCGTGAACGGCGACAACCCGGTCGTGCTCGGTCCGACCGGCAGTTCGCCGATCACCTTCAGCATCACCGCGGAGGACGACTCGGGCATCGCCTCGGTGGACGGGGTGGGCCTGTGGGGCCCGAACATCTCGGTGCTCCCCGGCGGCCCGACCCACTGCGTGGCGAAGACCGCGACCATCTCGGTGTGCACCGGCAGCTCCTCGGTGGACATCACCAAGAAGCAGATCTTCGACGACATGGCCGGCCAGTGGTACGTCCAGGCCACCGTGCACGCCCATGACGGCGACGCGCTGACCAAGCAGAAGGCGGGCTCCTTCTCGATCAAGAAGGAGGGCCAGCTCACCGAGTACGGGGCGCCGCACACCGCGCCGAAGGGCGCCCTGATCGGCATCGGCGGCCAGCTGAAGAAGCCGGACTGGGACAGCGGGGCCTGGGTGCCCAACCCGGGCCAGAAGGTCTCCGTGCAGTTCTGCGCCAAGGACTGCGTCAAGCCGACCGTGGTCGCCGAGACCACCACCGACGCCAACGGGACCATCGCGGTCACCGTCAGGACCACGGTCACCGGCGACTACACCCTGGTCTACGCCGGCACCTACTGGGCCGAGGGGGTCCAGTCGATGTCGCCCCAGGTCACGGTCCAGTAGTCCGGCCGCCGGCTCAGTTGGGGTTGAACGCCTGCCGGGTCAGCTCCACGGCCGGCAGCGAGGGCAGCTTCGCCAGCACCGCGTTCTCCCGCCGCAGCAGCGCCAGCTCGGCGGTGAGCCGGTCGGCGGCCGACTCCGCCGTGAGCAGCCGCTGCTTGTCCCCGGTGTCCAGCACGGAGGCCGCGGCCACCAGGTAGGACAGCACCATCGGGTCGTCCGGCAGCTCCTGCAGCCCGGTGACGCTGCTCTCCCTGGCCCCGGCCAGCCGCTTCTGGTAGGCCCGGAACAGCCGCTCCACGGCCTGCGCCAGCACCGCCGCCTCGTCCCCCGCGGCTTCCGGCAGCCGTTCGACCTCGGCGGTCAGATAGGGGCCCGTGGCGTCGAAGGACTCCACCTGGAACCGGGTGGTGCCGGTGGCGATCAGGTCGTAGCCGCCGTCCTTGCGCTGCTCGACCGAGGCGATCTCGGCGACACAGCCCACCGGGAACAGGGCGTGCGCCGGGTCGGGACCGAGTCCGGCCAGCGCCTGGCTGCCCTGGTCCACCCCGGTCGGGGCGACGTCGCGCCCGTCCCTGATGGCGACCACGCCGAAGCGGAACGGTTCCTCGCCGGCGACCAGGTCGGCGACGAGCCGGCGGTAGCGCTCCTCGAAGACGTTCAGGGGCAGGACCAGGCCCGGGTAGAGCACCGTGCCCAGGGGGAAGAGGGGGAGCCGTTCGGTCACGAGCGCAAGAGTACGGGTCGGCGGACCCCCGGTGTGCGGGCCCGTACCGGTTCGCGCTCGTGGCAGCTCGCCGGTACGGGCGTACGGAGGGGGCACCTGTGCGGGTCGCCACCGGCGACAGCGTGCCAGCGGGGGCCCGCCGCGGCCACTCGGCGCGGCCGAACGGGGGCGTCCCACGAAGTGGTACAGGGAAACGGAGGTTTCTGCTGCTCCGTAGACTGGGGCCTGTGATTGCGCGAATCGACCTCAGAGGATCCCTCGACGACCCGCGCGCGGTGCTCCCGCGCGCCGAGTTCGACGTCGAGGCGGCGGTGGAGCGGGTGCGGCCCATCTGCGAGGACGTACGCCATCGCGGCACCGAGGCGCTGATCGAGATCACCGAGCGCTTCGACGGAGTGCGGCTGACCAGCATCCGGGTCCCCAAGGCCGCCATCGACGACGCCCTGGCGCAGGTCGACCCGGACATCAGGGCCGCGCTGGAGGAGTCCATCCGCCGCGCCCGCCTGGTGCACCGCGACCAGCGGCGGACCGACCACACCACCCAGGTCGTCCCCGGCGGCACGGTCAGCGAGCGCTGGGTGCCGGTCGACCGGGTCGGCCTCTACGTCCCCGGCGGTCTGGCGCCGCTGGCGTCCTCCGTTGTGATGAACGTGGTCCCGGCGCAGGAGGCCGGGGTGCCCAGCCTGGCGCTGGCCTCCCCGCCGCAACGAGAGTTCGACGGCCTGCCGCACCCGACCATCCTGGCCGCCTGCGCGCTGCTCGGCGTGGACGAGGTGTACGCGGTCGGCGGCGCCCAGGCCATCGCCATGTTCGCCTACGGCGCGGGCGAGGGCGAGGACCGCTGCGAGCAGGTCAACCTGGTCACCGGCCCCGGCAACATCTATGTCGCCGCCGCCAAGCGGCTGCTCAAGGGCCGGATCGGGATCGACGCCGAGGCCGGCACCACCGAGATCGCCGTCCTGGCCGACGACACCGCGGACCCCCGCCATGTCGCGGCCGACCTGATCAGCCAGGCCGAGCACGACCCGCACGCGGCCTCGGTGCTGGTCACCGACTCGCTCGCGCTGGCCGACGCGGTCGAGGACGAGCTGAAGACCCAGGTCGCGGCCACCCGGCACGAGGCCAGGGTGCGCGAGGCGCTGTCCGGCCCGCAGTCCGGGATCATCCTGGTCGACAGCGTCGACCAGGGCCTGGACGTGGTGAACGCCTACGCCGCCGAGCACCTGGAGATCCAGACTGCGGACGCCGCCGCGGTCGCGGCCCGGGTCCGCAACGCCGGCGCGGTGTTCGTCGGCGCCTACTCGCCGGTCTCGCTGGGCGACTACGCGGCCGGCTCCAACCATGTGCTGCCGACCGGCGGCTGCGCCTGCCACAGCTCCGGGCTGAGCGTGCAGAGCTTCCTGCGCGGCATCCA
Organism: Streptacidiphilus alkalitolerans; assembly: GCF_042511045.1. Lineage (NCBI taxonomy): Bacteria > Bacillati > Actinomycetota > Actinomycetes > Kitasatosporales > Streptomycetaceae > Streptacidiphilus > Streptacidiphilus alkalitolerans. The sequence continues at coordinate 96,873 of NZ_JBHEZX010000011.1, read as the reverse complement.
TGTCGTGGACTACTCCCGCGAGGCCCTGGCCGACGTCGCCAAGCACGTGGTGACCTTCGCCGACGCCGAGGACCTGCCCGGGCACGGCGACGCCGTGCGGGCCCGCTTCGATTGGACGGTGCCGAGCACATGAGGATCGACGACCTCCCGGTCCGCGACGAGCTCAAGGGCAAGTCCCCTTACGGCGCACCGCAGTTGGACGTGCCGGTGCTGCTCAACACCAATGAGAACCCGTACCCGCTGCCCGAGCCGCTGGTGGCCCGGATCGCCGAGCGGGTGGCCGAGGCCGCCCGGCACCTCAACCGCTACCCGGACCGGGACGCGGTGGAGCTGCGCGAGGGCCTCGCTGCGTACCTGACCGGCTCCACCGGCTTCCCGGTCACCCGGGCGCAGGTGTGGGCCGCCAACGGCTCCAACGAGGTGCTGCAGCAGCTGCTGCAGACCTTCGGCGGACCCGGCCGCACCGCCCTCGGCTTCGCCCCCACCTACCAGATGCACGACCTCATCTCCCGTGGCACCGGCACCGGTTGGAGCCAGGGGCCGCGCAACGACGACTTCACCATCGACCTGGACGCGGCCCTGGCCGCCATCGCCGAGCAGCGCCCGGACGTCCTCTTCGTCTGCTCGCCGAACAACCCCACCGGCACCGCCGTCCCGCGCGCGACCGTGCTGGCGCTGTACGAGGCGGCGCAGGCGGTGAAGCCGACGCTGGTGATCGTCGACGAGGCGTACATCGAGTTCTCGCACCAGCCCTCGCTGCTGCCGCTGCTGGAGGGCCGCCCGCTGCTGGTGGTCACCAGGACCATGTCCAAGGCCTTCGGCGCGGCCGGGCTGCGGCTCGGCTACCTGGCCGCCGACCCGGCCGTGGTGGACGCGGTGCAGCTGGTCCGGCTGCCGTACCACCTGTCCGCGGTCACCCAGGCGACCGCGCTGGCGGCGCTGGAGTTCACTGACACCCTGCTCGGCTACGTGGAACGGCTGAAGGCCGAACGCGACCGGATCGTCGCCGAGTTGCGGGCGATGGGCCTGGACGTCACCGACTCCGACGCCAACTTCGTCCAGTTCGGCACCTTCCCGGACACCCGGGTGATGTGGCAGGCGATCCTCGACAAGGGCGTGCTGGTCCGCGACAACGGCGTGCCCGGGCGGCTCCGGGTCACCGCGGGCACCCCGGCCGAGAACGACGCCTTCCTCGACGCCGTCCGCACCTCGCTCAAGGAGCTACCCACCTCATGACCCGGATCGGGCGCGTCGAGCGCACCACCAAGGAGACCTCCGTCAAGGTCGAGATCGACCTGGACGGGCGCGGCACCACCGACATCAGCACCGGCGTCGGCTTCTACGACCACATGCTGGACCAGCTCGGCCGGCACGGCCTGTTCGACCTCACCGTCAAGACCGACGGCGACCTGCACATCGACACCCACCACACCATCGAGGACACCGCGCTGGCGCTGGGCGCGGCCTTCAAGCAGGCGCTGGGCGACAAGGTCGGCATCTACCGCTTCGGCAACTGCACCGTCCCACTGGACGAGTCGCTGGCCCAGGTCACCGTGGACCTCTCCGGGCGCCCCTACCTGGTGCACACCGAGCCGGAGCAGATGGCGCCGATGATCGGCTCCTACGACACCACGATGACCCGGCACATCCTGGAGTCGTTCGTGGCCCAGGCGCAGATCGCCCTGCACGTCCACGTACCGTATGGACGCAATGCCCACCACATTGTCGAGTGCCAGTTCAAGGCGCTCGCCCGGGCGCTGCGGTACGCCAGCGAGCTGGATCCGCGCGCGGCCGGGATCCTCCCCTCGACCAAGGGCGCGCTGTGAGCACCTCGACCATCGTCATCCTCTTCCTCGGCCTGTTCTTCCTGGGCGGGGTGATCTCCTTCTGGAAGCAGAAGCTGCCCAAGGGCGTCACCCTGCTGCTCGCCCTGGCCTCCGGTATGTGCCTCGCCACGGCACTGATGAGGGTCGTCTAGAGAAAGGCTGGCCCTGAATGGCCAAGCGAGTGGTCGTGCTGGACTACGGCTCCGGCAACCTCCGCTCCGCGCAGCGTGCGCTGGAGCGGGTCGGCGCCGAGGTCGAGGTCACCTCCGACTTCCAGACCGCGCTGGACGCGGACGGGCTGCTGGTCCCCGGCGTCGGCGCCTTCGCCGCCTGCATGGACGGCCTGCGGGCGGTCCGCGGCGAGCGGGTGATCGGCCGCCGACTGTCCGGCGGGCGCCCGGTGCTGGGCATCTGCGTGGGGATGCAGATCCTGTTCGCGCGCGGTGTCGAGCACGGCATCGAGACCGAGGGCTGCGACGAGTGGCCCGGCACGGTCGAGCCGCTGCAGGCCCCGATCGTCCCGCACATGGGCTGGAACACGGTGAAGGCCGCCGACGACAGCACCCTGTTCGCCGGTCTCGACCCCGAGGCCCGCTACTACTTCGTCCACTCCTACGCCGTCCGGCACTGGGAGCTGGCGCCGATCGAGCAGCTGCGCCCGGCGCGGGTCACCTGGGCCGAGCACGGCGAGCCCTTCGTCGCCGCGGTCGAGAACGGACCGCTGTCCGCGACGCAGTTCCACCCCGAGAAGTCCGGCGACGCCGGCGCGACCCTGCTGAAGAACTGGATCGACTCGCTGTGAGTGCTACCGACAAGCTCGTCCTCCTGCCCGCCGTCGACGTCCGGGACGGCCAGGCCGTGCGCCTGGTCAAGGGCGCCTCCGGCTCGGAGACCTCCTACGGCGAGCCGCTCGCCGCCGCGCTGGCCTGGCAGTCGGCCGGCGCCGAATGGATCCACCTGGTGGACCTGGACGCCGCCTTCGGTACCGGTGACAACCGGGCGCTGCTGGCCGAGGTCACCGGCCGGCTGGACGTCAGGGTCGAGCTGTCCGGCGGCATCCGCGACGACGACTCGCTGCGGGCCGCGCTGGCCACCGGCTGCGCCCGGGTCAACCTCGGCACCGCCGCGCTGGAGGCCCCGGAGTGGGTCGCCAAGGCCATCGCCGAGTACGGGGACCGGATCGCGGTCGGCCTGGACGTGGTCGGCACCACCCTCCGCGGCCGGGGCTGGACCAGCGAGGGCGGCGACCTCTACGAGGCGCTGGCCCGGCTGGACGCCGAGGGCTGCGCCCGCTACGTGGTCACCGACGTGGACAAGGACGGCACCCTCACCGGCCCCAACCTGGAGCTGCTGCGCAATGTCTGCGCCGCCACCGACCGCGCGGTCGTGGCCAGCGGCGGCGTGTCCTCGCTGCAGGACCTGCGCGACATCGCCACGCTGGTCGGCAGCGGGGTGGAGGGCGCGATTGTCGGGAAGGCCCTCTACGCTCAGGCATTCACCCTCGAAGAGGCACTGGCCACAGTGTCCTGAGACGGCACTGTTTCCAAGGACCCCAGGGAAGTGAGTCCGGTATGACGGAGCATCAGACGGCGCACCCGGTACGCGTGAACGGCCGCAGCCCGTGGGAGGAGCAGTTCGGCTTCGCCCGGGCCGTCGCCGTCGGAGACTTCGTCTTCGTGTCCGGGTGCACCGCCTGGGACGACGGGCGGACCCTCTTCGAGGGCTCCCCGTACGACCAGGCCAGGACCGCCTTCGGGGTGGCCCTGGACGCCATCGCCGGCTTCGGGCTCACCGTCGCCGACGTGGTCCGCACCCGGATGTACGTCACCCACGCCCGCGACCTCGAGGACGTCGGCCGACTGCACAAGGAGCTCTTCGGCGAGGTGCGCCCGGCCGCCACCATCGTCGTCGTCAGCGCGCTGCTCGACTCCCGGATGGCCGTGGAGGTCGAGATCGAGGCCTACAAGAAAAAGGTGGATTCCCCCGCATGACCCTCGCCGTTCGCGTGATCCCCTGCCTGGACGTCGACAACGGGCGGGTGGTCAAGGGCGTCAACTTCCAGAACCTGCGCGACGCCGGCGACCCTGTCGAGATGGCCCGGCTCTACGACGCCGAGGGCGCCGACGAGCTGACCTTCCTGGACATCACCGCCTCCTCCGGCGACCGGGAGACCACCTACGACGTGGTCCGCCGGACCGCCGAGCAGGTGTTCATCCCGCTGACCGTGGGCGGCGGGGTCCGGGAGGCCGAGGACGTCAACCGGCTGCTGCGGGCCGGCGCGGACAAGGTCGGCGTCAACACCGCCGCCATCGCCCGGCCCGAGCTGCTGCGGGAGATCGCCCGCCGCTTCGGCCGCCAGGTGCTGGTGCTGTCCATCGACGCCCGCCGGGTGCAGGAGGGTACAGCAGTATCAGGGGTGGAGACGGACTCCGGCTTCGAGGTCACCACCCACGGCGGACGCCGCGGCACCGGCCTGGACGCCGTGGCCTGGGCCGAGCAGGCGGCCGATCTCGGCGCCGGCGAGATCCTGCTCAACTCCATGGACGCCGACGGCACCAAGGACGGCTACGACCTGGAACTGCTGCGCGCGGTGCGCAAGTCGGTGGGCATCCCGGTGATCGCCAGCGGCGGCGCGGGACGGCTGGCCGACTTCGCCCCCGCGGTGGAGGCCGGCGCGGACGCGGTCCTCGCCGCCAGCGTGTTCCACTTCGGCGACCTGCGGATCGGCGAGGTCAAGCAGGCCCTCCGGGAGGCCGGCCACCCGGTCCGCTAGCGCCCCAGCAGTCGCCTACATGCCGAGCTGGGCGGTCTGCACCTTGGCGACCGCCTCCTTGTCGCCCTCCAGGGTGACCTCGGCCTTGTCCTGCCGACCCATGGTGAACAGCAGCAGCTCGGCGGGCTCGCCGGTGGCGGTGACCACCGGCGCGCCCTTGCGGGCCACCGCGGTCTGCCCGTCCGGGCGGCGCAGCACCAGGCCGGTCGGCGACTTCCGGCCGTTCAGCGGGGCGGTCCTGGCCAGCCGCTTCCACAGCAGCTCGGCGAACTCGGCGTCCAGCACCCGCGGCGACCAGCCCTCCTGGGCCCGGCGCACGTCCTCGCCGTGGACGTAGAACTCCACGGTGTTGCCGACCTCGTCCGCGCCGGGGATCCCGAACAGCGAGAACCGCGGCGGCCCGGTCCTGATCAGCTCGAGCAACTGCTCGAACGGCCTGGCCGCGTACTCGCCCTGCACCTTGGCGAGCCGCCCGGCCAGCGGCTTGAGCATGATCCCGCCGGCCGCGTCCGGCCTGCGCTCTCGGACCACGATATGGGCGGCGAGCTCCCTGGTGGTCCAGCCCTCGCAGAGGGTGGGCGCGTCGGGGCCGACGCTCTCCAGCAGATCGGCCAGCAGCAGGCGTTCGCGTCGGGCATGGTTCGACATACCGGCCAGGGTACGACTGATGGGCTGTCAGCGCAGCGGTGCCGTGAGCTTGGAAGCGCGGAATCCGATCTCCAGCATGCAGGTGACCGTGTGCGTCCCGGCCTGGTACGGCTTGAGGTCGGGGAAGTAGATCCCCTCGTTCAGGCGGTCGGCCAGGGCCGCGGGCTGGCGGTGCCAGGCGGCGTCGTTGATCGGCTTGCACAGCGCCCGGCCCTGCTTGTTGATGTCGAACGCGGTCTTCAGCCCGGCCGGGAGCTGCACCAGGCCGGTGATCTGGGTGTCGTGCGGGCTGTGGCAGTCGTGCTTGGTGACCTTCTTGAGCGAGGAGGTGATGCTCGGGTCGCTGACGCAGTCACCGGCCTGCAGCACCACGTAGGGGAAGGTCTGCGGCACCGGTGTGGGGCTCGGGCTCGGCGGCGGCGGTGTGGTCGGGGCCGGGGCCGAACTGCTGGGCGCGGCGGCCGGCGCCTTGTGCTTGCCGCCCCCCGCCAGCACCACGACCAGCACCGCGACCACGACCAGCAGCACCAGCACCCCCGCGGCGACGAAGGCGGTACGCCGCCCGGGGCTCCGGCGCGGGGAAGGGGAGGCTGCGGGTGGCTCCTCGGCACTCATGCGGACCAGGATGCCCGGAACCCGGGGCGGTCCACCATGGGGCGTCACGACCCGGCGCCGGAGCTTGGCAGAATGGAGCCATGCCAGACACCGCCGCAGCACCCGCCCTGCCGGGCAGCACCGCGCTCGACCCCGCCCTCGCCGCCCGGCTGAAGCGCGACCCGCAGGGCCTGGTGCCCGCCGTCGCCCAGCAGTACGACACCGGCGAGGTGCTGATGCTGGGGTGGATGGACGACGAGGCCCTGCACCGCACGCTCAGCACCGGCCGCTGCACCTACTGGTCCCGCAGCCGCCGCGAGTACTGGGTCAAGGGGGACACCTCAGGGCACCTCCAGCTGGTCAAGTCGGTCGCCCTGGACTGCGACGGCGACACCCTGCTGGTGAAGGTCGACCAGGTCGGCGCTGCCTGCCACACCGGCGACCGGACCTGCTTCGACGCGGGCGGGATCGCCCTCATTGCCGCCCCCGCCGACCAGTAGGCTCAGCGACCATGACCACCGGCACCGTCACCCCCGACCTGGACACCTTCCGCAAGCTCGCCGTCGACCGCCGGGTCGTCCCGGTCGTCCGGCGGCTGCTCGCGGACGGCGACACCCCCGTCGGCCTGTACCGCAAGCTCGCCGCGGAGCGTCCGCACACCTTCCTGCTGGAGTCCGCGGAGCAGGGCAGGTCCTGGTCCCGCTACTCCTTCGTCGGGGTGCGCTGCAGCGCCGCGCTGACCGTGGACCAGGACGGCGGCGCGCGCTGGCTCGGCGAGCCCCCCGTCGGGGTGCCCACCGAGGGCGACCCGCTGCGGGTGCTGCGCGGCACCATCGAGGCCCTGCACACCCCCAGGGACCTGCACCGGACCGGCGAACTGCCGCCGTTCACCGGCGGCATGGTCGGCTACCTCGGCTACGACGTGGTCCGCCGGCTGGAGAAGCTGCCGGTGATCGCCCCGGACGACCTCGGCCTGCCCGAGCTGACCATGCTGCTCGCCACCGACCTCGCCGTGCTCGACCACGCCAACGGCAGCGTGATCCTGATCGCCAACGCGGTGAACCACGACGACCGCCCCACCGGCGTGGACGACGCCTACGCGGACGCGGTGGCCCGGCTGGACGCGATGACCGCCGACCTGGCCCGTCCGGTCGACACCGGGGCCGCCGCGCTGACGCCGGTGGCGTCGGTGGACGCCGTCTCGCCCTTCGGCGGGGCCCCCTACCGGGCCGCCGTGGAGCAGGTCAAGGAGCGGATCAGGGCCGGCGAGGCGTTCCAGGTGGTGCCCTCGCAGCGGTTCGAGGCGCCCTGCCCGGCCAGCGCGCTGGACGTCTACCGGGTGCTCAGGACCACCAACCCCAGCCCCTACATGTACCTGTTCCGCTTCGACGGCTTCGACGTGGTCGGCTCCAGCCCGGAGGCGCTGGTCAAGGTCGAGGACGGCCGGGCCATGGTGCACCCCATCGCCGGCACCCGGCACCGCGGCGCCACCCCCGAGGAGGACGCCGACCTCGCCGCCGAACTGCTGGCCGACCCCAAGGAGCGGGCCGAGCACCTGATGCTGGTCGACCTCGGCCGCAACGACCTGGGCCGGGTCTGCGCCCCGGGCACGGTGGAGGTGGTCGAGTTCATGACGGTGGAGCGCTACAGCCACGTCATGCACATCGTCTCCACCGTCACCGGCGAGGTCGCCGAGGGCCGCACCGCCTTCGACGTGCTCACCGCCTGCTTCCCGGCCGGGACGCTGTCCGGGGCGCCCAAGCCCCGTGCCATGCAGATCATCGAGGAGCTGGAACCCACCCGCCGCGGCCTCTACGGGGGCTGCGTGGGCTATCTGGACTTCGCCGGGGACTCCGACACCGCGATCGCCATCCGCACCGCGCTGATCCGGGACGGCCGGGCCTACGTCCAGGCCGGGGCCGGGGTGGTCGCCGACTCCGTGCCGGAGAGCGAGGACGCCGAGTGCCGCAACAAGGCCGCGGCCGTGCTGCGCGCGGTCGCCAGTGCGAGCACCCTGCGTCCGGTCGACGCGACGGTGCAGGGCACACTGGAACGGTGACCGCCCTGCCCCCGCCCCGCACCGAACCCGCCGCCCCCGAGCCCGCCGCCGAGCCCGCCGCCCCCGCGCCGAGCGCCCCGCGGCCGGACCGGCGCAGCCTCGCGCTGATGCTGCTGCTCACCGTGCTCGGCGCGGCCGTGGTGCTGCTCGCCGCGGGGCAGACCTGGGCCCGCGGCAGCGTCGCGTTCCAGGGCACCCCGCTCCGGATCTCCGCCACCGGCGCCCAGACCAGTGGGCTGCCCTCGGCGCTGGCGCTGGTCGGCCTCGCCGCCGCGGTCGCGGTCTTCGCGGTGCGCGGCCGGGCCCGCCAGGCCATCGGGGTGCTGCTGGCGCTGGCCGGGGCCGGGGTGGCCGCCTCCGCGCTGACCGCGGCCACCGGGGTGGGCGCGCTGGACCGCAGGGCGGCCCGCGCGGTCGGCCTGACCAGGGCCGTCGCCACCGGCGCCGGCCACACGGCCTGGCCCTGGACCGCCGCCCTGGGCGGCCTGCTGCTGCTGCTGGCCGGACTGCTGGTGCTGGCCAGGGGCCGGGACTGGCCCGGCATGTCCTCCCGCTACGAGGCCCCCGGGGCGACCCGCCGCCGTGCCGAGGCGCCCGCCCCGGAGGCCCCCGCCGACCTCTGGAAGGCGCTGGACCGGGGCGAGGACCCGACACGCTGAACCGCAGGGTGCCACCCCGTACGGCGACCCGCACCGCCGTACGGAACAATGTCTGTCGAGAGCCAACGTTCAACCTAGGAGCAGTTATGTCGGGTAGCGCCCACGGACACACCACCGCAGCCTGGACCGCGGTGACGATCTGCTTCATCGGCTTCATGCTCGCCGCTGTGGCCATGGTCGCGCCCTGGCCGGTGCTGGTCGTCGTCGGCCTGGTCATCGCCGCGGTCGGCCCGATCATCGGCAAGGTGATGTCGGCGGCCGGCTTCGGCAAGAAGGTCGACTCCGCCCACGCCCCGGCCGGTGCGCAGAAGACCCCGGTCGGCTCGGGCGTCTCCTCCTGACGACAGCGCCGGTCCGGTCATGTCGGTGACGGCGGGTCGTCCCGCCCCCCGGGCGCTCGCCGCGCCGGCGGTCGTCCTCGCGGCCGTCGCCGCGGCGACGACGTATGTCGGCGTGGTCTCGCCGGACCGCCCCGGCCACTACCCGGTCTGCCCGTTCCTGCGGGTCACCGGCTGGTGGTGCCCGGCCTGCGGCGGCCTGCGCTGCGTCCACGCCCTGACCAGGGGCGACCTCGGGGCCGCGGTGCACGACAACGTCCTGGTGGTGGTCGCCGGCACGGTCGCGGCGCTGGTCTGGCTGCGCTGGAGCTACCGCTCCTGGCGCGGACTGCCCACCGCAGTGCCCGGCCTCGGGCGTGGCTGGATGTGGGCGGTGATCGGCGGCCTGCTGGTGTTCGCGGTGCTGCGGAACACTCCGTGGGGGACCTGGCTGGCCCCGCCGGTAGTGCCGGTCTGACCAGCGCGGATGTGTCCGCTGGGCGAGACCCCGGCGGTCTCGATGCGGGTACCGGCCGCTCCGGCGGATACCATCGGTCCAGGCTGTCACCAGCCGAACAGCTGTCCTGAAGCACCGCAGTACCACCACTTCAGAAGGGGGCATCCAGAGTGAGCGTGCTCGACGAGATCATCGCCGGGGTCCGTGAGGACCTCGAGGAGCGCATGAGCCGGGTGTCCCTTGACGACCTCAAGGAGCTCGCGGTCCGCGCGCCCGAGGCCAAGGACGGCGTGGCCGCGCTGCGCGGCGACAGCGTCCGGGTGATCTGCGAGGTCAAGCGCTCCAGCCCGTCCAAGGGCGCGCTGGCCGCCATCGCCGACCCGGCCGCGCTGGCCGCGGACTACGCGGCGGGCGGTGCGGCGGCGATCTCGGTGCTGACCGAGCAGCGCCGCTTCGGCGGCTCGCTGGCCGACCTCAAGGCGGTCCGCGACGCGGTCGACACGCCGGTGCTGCGCAAGGACTTCATCGTCACCGCCTACCAGCTGTGGGAGGCCCGCGCCTACGGCGCCGACCTGGCCCTGCTGATCGTCGCCGCGCTGGAGCAGCCCGCGCTTGAGTCGCTGATCGAGCGGGCCCAGTCCATCGGGCTGACCCCGCTGGTCGAGGTGCACGACGAGGAGGAGGTGGCCCGCGCGGTCGACGCTGGGGCCCGGATCATCGGCGTCAACGCCCGGAACCTCAAGGACCTCAAGGTCGACCGGGACACCTTCGCCAATGTCGCGCCGTCGATCCCGTCGCACATCGTCCGGGTCGCCGAGTCCGGGGTGCGCGGTCCGCACGACCTGATCGCCTACGCCAACGAGGGCGCGGACGCGGTCCTGGTCGGCGAGTCCCTGGTCACCGGCCGCGACCCCAGGGCGGCCGTCGCCGACCTGGTCGCCGCGGGCGCCCACCCGGCGATTCGCCACAGCCGGGGCTGACCACTACCCTCATGGCCATGTCCGCCCGACTCCAGCCCGGTTGCCGCCCCCGCGGCTGCCGCGCGCCCGCGCGCCGGGTGCTGGGGCGCCGGGTGCGCTATGTGATCGGAGCCGAGCCCGGGCAGGTCCCCGGTGCCCGATGGCAGGGATAGGGCACTTCTGAGGGATCTTCGCTGCGGGCCGTAGCGGGCTGGGCGCGCAGTTCCCCGCGCCCCCAGCCGGTTGCAACTGGCTCAGCTGCCGCACCGCAGGGGCGCGGGGAACTGCGCCACCGACCCGGCACACGCCGCACCCGAGATCCTCAGACGCACCCCAGGTCCGTTCCTGACACCCCATCGGCCCACACACCCTGAGGGACCATCACCCATGTCGTCCAACGACATCACCCCCGACGCGCGCGGGTACTTCGGCGCGTACGGCGGTCGCTTCATCCCGGAGGCGCTGGTCGCCGCCGTCGAGCAGGTCGCCGACGAGTACGAGAAGGCCAAGGCCGACCCGGCCTTCGGCGCCGAACTCGCCGCCCTGCTCAAGGACTACACCGGGCGCCCCAGCCCGCTCACCGACGTCCACCGCTTCTCCGCGGAGGCGGGCGGCGCCCGCGTCCTGCTCAAGCGCGAGGACCTGAACCACACCGGCTCGCACAAGATCAACAACGTGCTGGGCCAGGCCCTGCTGACCCGCCGGATGGGCAAGACCCGGCTGATCGCCGAGACCGGCGCAGGACAGCACGGCGTGGCCACCGCCACCGCCGCCGCGCTGTTCGGCCTTGACTGCACCATCTACATGGGCGAGGTCGACACCCGGCGCCAGGCGCTGAACGTGGCCCGGATGCGGATGCTCGGTGCCGAGGTCATCCCGGTGACCTCCGGCAGCCGCACCCTCAAGGACGCCATCAACGAGGCGTTCCGGGACTGGGTCGCCAATGTCGACTCCACCCACTACCTGTTCGGCACGGTCGCCGGACCGCACCCGTTCCCGATGATGGTCCGCGACTTCCACCGGGTGATCGGCATCGAGGCCAGGGCCCAGGTCCTGGACCGCACCGGCAGGCTCCCGGACGCCATCGTCGCCTGCGTCGGCGGCGGCTCCAACGCGATGGGGATCTTCTACGACTTCATCCCCGACGCGGGCGTCCGCCTGGTCGGCATCGAGGCGGCCGGCGAGGGCGTCGACACCCCCCGCCACGCGGCCACCCTCACCAAGGGCGACCCCGGCGTGCTGCACGGCTCCCGCACCTACGTGCTGCAGGACGAGGACGGCCAGACCATCGAGAGCCACAGCATCTCGGCCGGTCTCGACTACCCCGGCGTCGGCCCCGAGCACTCCTACCTCAAGGACGCCGGACGGGCCGAGTACCGGCCCTGCACCGACGCCGCCGCCATGGAGGCGCTGCGGCTGCTCTCCCGCACCGAGGGCATCATCCCGGCCATCGAGAGCGCGCACGCGCTGGCCGGCGCGCTGGAGCTGGGCCGCGAGCTGGGCCCGGACGCGACCATCCTGGTCAGCCTCTCCGGACGCGGCGACAAGGACATGCACACCGCCGCCGAGTACTTCGGCCTGCTCGACGACGCACCGCAGGGGGGCACCAAGTGACGCTGCTCGACACCACCCTGGCCGCGGCGAAGGCCGAGAACCGGGCCGCGCTGATCGGCTACCTCCCGGCCGGCTTCCCGACCATCCCCGGCGCGGCCGACACCGTGCAGGCGCTGATCGACGGCGGCTGCGACGTGGTCGAGATCGGACTGCCGCACAGCGACCCGGTGCTGGACGGCCCGGTGATCCAGACCGCCGACGACATCGCGCTGCGCAACGGCATCCGGATCACCGACGTGCTGGAGACGGTCCGTCAGGTCACCGCCGCCAACCCGGCCGTGCCGGTACTGGTGATGACCTACTGGAACCCGGTGGACCGGTACGGGGCCGCGCGCTTCGCCGCCGACCTGGCCGCCGCCGGGGGAGCGGGCTGCATCCTGCCCGACCTCCCGGTCGAGGAGGCCGGCGGCTGGCTGGCCGCGGCCACCGGACTGGACCTGGCCACGGTGTTCGTGGTGGCCCCTTCCAGCCGGGACCAGCGGCTGGCCACGATCACCGCCAGCGGCACCGGCTTCGTCTACGCCGCCGCGGTGATGGGCGTGACCGGCAGCCGGGCCCAGGTCGGCGAGCTGGCCGAGGACCTGGTCAAGCGCACCCGGGCGACCACCGACCTGCCGGTCTGCGTCGGCCTCGGCGTCTCCACGGCGGCCCAGGCCGCCGAGGTGTCGGCCTTCGCCGACGGTGTGATCGTCGGCTCCGCCTTCGTCCAGCGGATCCTGGACGCGCCCTCCGCCGAGGCGGGCTGCACCGCGGTCCGCGAGCTGGCGGCCGAGCTGGCGGCAGGCGTCCGCAAGCGCTGACCAGCGCTGCTGTTCAGCGCTGTTGTTCCGTCGGGTAAACGTTCCACGCGGTCACTCCTTCGGGTGAGTGGCCGCGTGGCGCGTACCCCGGGCAGTGCCCTCCTCGTTGATGATCCGGCAGGTGGCGCCTCTTCGGCGCCGCCCGTGCGTTTTCGCACGACCGCGATCCGAGGAGGTCCTCCGTGGCTGCTTCACCCCGTGTCCGGGTGGCCAAGGCCGCTGTCGCCGCCGTCGCCCTGGCGGTGGCCGTCGGCGGAGAGGCGACCGTCGCCAAAGCCCTCTCCGAGGGCGGGCTGCAGCGCACCACCGCCGACCGGCCCGCGGACCAGCGGATGCTGGCCCCGGCCGCCGTCAGCCGCAGCCTCTCCAGGGCGCCGCTGGTCAAGGCTTCCCCGGTCAAGGCGCCGTTGGTCAAAGACGTGCCGCAGCGGAGGGTGCTGCTCGGCCTGCCGGCCCGGCTCTCCCCGGACGGCGCCGGGATCGACGTCGGCTACGCCGACGCCCCGGTGGTGCTCACCGTGTTCGAGGACTTCCGCTGCTCCACCACCGCCGCCTTCGAGGCCCGCCAGGGCGCGAAGCTCGCCGCGATGGCCGCGGCCCACCAGGTGCTGGTGCGCTATGTGCTCGAGTCCTCGCTGGACCAGCGGCTGCCGGGGCCCGGCGCGCTGCTGGCCACCAACGCCGCCCGCGCCGCGCTCGCCCACGGCGGCTTCCCCGAGTACCACGCGCTGCTGTTCGCCAACCAGCCGGACGAGTACACCGACGGCTTCACCGAGGCCCGGCTGCTGCAGCTGGGCTCCTCGGTCCCGCACCTGCGCGGCCCGGCCTTCGACGCCGAGCTGCACGACCTCTGGTACCGCAGCTGGGTCGGCCAGGCGCAGACCGCCTACACCGACGCCAAGGTGCACCACGGCACCCCCTCGATGCTGCTGAACGGCCAGGAGGTCGACCTCGGCGCGCAGCCGAAGCTGCTGACAGACCCGGCTGCGCTCGGCGCCCTGGTGCAGCAGGCGGCGAAGTCGAACTGACCTGCCGTGCAACCGAATTGACGCAGTAATGGCGCAGATCGCAGGGAGGCGATGCCACATGATCGCGGATCAGACGGCCAGAACCGGCCGCACCACACCGGGGGTGACCGGCGGACGGGCGGCCGTCGCCGACTGGATCGGCACCGCCGCCAGAGTCGGCCTCGCGGTGGTCTGGGGCTGGGCCGGCTTCGCCAAGATCGGCGACCCGGAGGCGGCGGCCCAGGCCGTACGGGCCTACCGGCTGCTGCCGGAGGCGCTGGTCAAGCCCTTCGGCTACGGGCTGCCGTTCCTGGAGATGGCGCTGGCCCTGCTGCTGCTGGTGGGCCTCGGCACCAGGATCGCCGCCGGGATCTCCGCGCTGCTGCTGCTGGTCTACATCGGCTCCATCGCCTCGGTCTGGGCCCGCGGGATCTCCATCGACTGCGGCTGCTTCGGCGGCGGCGGCGCGGTGAGCGCCTCCAAGACCGCCTACCTCCAGGAGATCCTGCGCGACCTGGGTTTCCTGGTGGTGGCCGGCTGGCTGCTCTGGCGGCCCCGGTCCCGGCTCTCCCTGGACGGGCTGCTCGCCGCCCCCTGACCCACCCCTTCAGAGCAGTTTTCCCTGTCCCCTCGCAGTTGGTGATGAAGCAACATGAGTCAGAAGAACACTGAGGCCAGGCGCAGTGCGCGCGACCGGATGCAGGAGGAGCGCGCCGCCCAGGAGGCCAAGGCCCGGCGGATGCGCCAGTTCGGCATCATCGGCACCGTGCTGGCCGTGCTGGTGGTCGCGGTCGTGGTCGGCGTCCTGGTGATGAACCACAAGTCCAGCTCCTACTCGGCCACGGACGCCCCGAAGGGGACGGTGGGGACCAACAACCTGGTCATCCCGGTCGGCGCCGACGCCGCGCCGTCCACGCTGACGGTCTACGAGGACCCGCGCTGTCCCGCCTGCGGCGAGTTCGAGACCTCCTTCCACGGCACGGTCAACAAGCTGCTGAGCGAAGGCAGGATCAAGGTCCAGTACCACGTGGTGTCGTTCATCGACCGGCACGACCAGGGCAGCGGCTCCAAGAACGCCGCCAACGCCCTGGCCTGCGCCCAGAACATCGGGAAGTTCCACAACTTCCACGATGTGATCTACGCCAACCAGCCGGACGAGACCGACGACGCCTGGGCCGACAAGGGCAAGCTGATCACCCTGGCCAAGCAGGTGCCGGGGCTGGACACACCGGCCTTCGAGTCCTGTGTGAACGGCAACAGCTTCGGCTCCTGGGTCACCGCGGTGCAGACCGACTTCGACAAGTCCGGCTTCAGCTCCACGCCGACCATCCTGCTCAACGGCACCTCGGCCTACCCGACCTTCAAGAACGAGCAGATCAGCGAGGCGAACCTGGTGAAGTGGGTGGACGCGGCGAACAAGGGCAAGACCCCGGCCGTGCTCACCCCGGCCAGCGCCGCCGCGCTGGCCTCGCCGACGGCGGGCAACACCAAGCCGTAGTACGTGCAGCAACCTGCGGCCGGGGTGGTCAGCGGGACCGTCGGATCAGACCGCCGCGCAGGCCGGCGGCGATCGCGGCGGTCCTGCTGTCCACCCCGAGCTTGTCGTAGACATGCACCAGATGGGTCTTCACTGTGGCCTCGCTGATGAAGAGGCGCTTGGAGATCTGACGGTTCGCCAGCCCCTCGGCGAGCAGGCCGAGGATCTCCTGCTCCCGGGGGGAGAGCCGCGGCCCGCCGGCTCTGACCCGTCCCAGCAGCCGGGCCGCGACCGGCGGGGCCAGCACGGTCTCGCCCCTGGCAGCCGCGCGGACCGCCGCCGCCAGCTCCTCCGGCGGGGCGTCCTTGAGCAGGTAGCCGGTGGCCCCGGCCTCGACCGCGGCGAGGATGTCGGCGTCGGTGCTGTAGGTGGTCAGGATCAGCACCGAGGGGGCGTCCGGCAGCGCGGCGATCCGCCGGGTGGCTTCGACCCCGTGCATCCCCTCGCCCATCTGAAGGTCCATCAGCACCACGTCCACCCGCGGTCCGCCGGCCTGTTCCAGCTGCTCAAGCAGCCGCAGCGCGGCGGCCCCGTCGGCGGCCTCGCCGACCGGCTCCACCTCGGGCAGCTCCTCCAGCAGGGCCCGCAGCCCGCGCCGGACCACCGGATGGTCGTCCACCAGCACCACCCGGATCACCGGACACCGCCCTGCAGGGCCGCCAGCGGCAGGGCCACGGCGACGGCGGTGCCCTCGCCGGGCGCCGACTCGATGGAGAGCACCCCGCCCAGCCCGGCGATCCGCTCCCGCATCCCGTGCAGCCCGAACCGCCGGCCGGTGCCGGACGCCGCGTCCGCGTCCGCCTCCGTCTCCGGGGCGAAGCCGCAGCCGTCGTCGTAGACGTCCAGGGTGACCTGGTCGTCCAGGTAGCTGAGGGTCACCGCGGCCCGGTCCGCCCCGGCGTGCCGGCGGACGTTGGCCAGCGCCTCCTGGGTCAGCCGCAGCAGCGCCACCTCCGCCTCCACCGGCAGCGGATAGGCCGCGCCGTCCTGGTGGAAGGCCACCGCGGGGACCGGACCGTACCCGGCGGCGACCCGGCGCAGCGCCTCCGGCAGGGTGGCGTCCTGGAGCGACGGGGGAGTGAGCGCGGCGACGAAGCGCCGGGCCTCGGTGAGGTTGTCCGAGGCGGTCGTCCCGATCTCGCGGATCCGGCCCGCGGCGGCCTCCGCGCCCGGGGGCAGCGCGTGCTCGGCGGCCCTGGACAGCAGCACGATGCTGGACAGGCCCTGGGCCAGGGTGTCGTGGATCTCCCGGGCCAGCCGCTGGCGTTCGGCCAGCTTGCCGGCCTCGCGCTGGCTGGCGGCCAGCTCGTCCCGGGTCCGCACCAGGTCGTCGATCAGCCGCTGGCGGCGGCTGCTCTCCTGGTAGAGCGCCGCGTAGCCGTACGCGGTCAGCACCGCGACCAGCGCGCCTATGCCGGGACCGAGCACCTTCGCCGTGGTCAGCCCGCCGGGCGTGGTCGCCTGCGCGGCCACCACCACCCCGGTCATGGCCACCACCGCGGGCAGCGACCAGCGGCGCGGCAACAGGTGCAGGGTGATCAGGAACAGCGGGAAGGCCACGTACCCGGCCGCCGGGTCCACCGCCGTCAGCCCCGCCCACAGCGCCACCACCCCGCCCAGCCACCAGCGCGAGCGGGCCCGGCCGGACCGTACCGGGCGCAGCCCGCCGCAGGCGTAGGCAAGCCCGAACAGCACGCCGAGCAGTACCGCGAGCGGCCCGCCGCCGTTGACCAGCCCGGCCACCAGCAGCGCGTACACCAGGACGTGCAGGGCCACGCCCATCACCCGCAGCGCGGGCTGATGGACCGGGGCGGTGTCGTCGTTGCTGGTCACAGCAATGCAGCCTACGGCCGGACGTGGCGGCGGCAGGCATCCGCCGGCATCAACCTTTTGATGGATTCGAGACCACTCCTCTCCCCGATGGATCCCATGCGCGACTGCCCGAGGGTGTGGGTGCACCGCAATCGCCCGTCGCCGGAGGACCCCCTTGTTCGTCGCCCTGCGTGACATCCGCTTCGCCCGAGGGCGGTTCGCCCTGATGGGCGCGGTCGTCCTGCTGATCACCACCCTGGTCGTCCTGCTCTACGGCCTCACCGGCGGCCTGGCCGCCGACGCCTCCTCGGCGATCACCGGCCTGCCGGCCAGGGCCCTGGTCTTCGGCGCACCGCCGGGCGCCACCCCCGAGGTCTCCTTCAGCGACAGCGGCATCACCCCGGCCCAGCTGGCCGCCTGGCGGTCCGCACCGGGCGCGGGCGCGGTGGCCCCGCTGGGCGTCGCCAGATCCCGGCTCAGCAGCGGCAGCAGTGCGACCTCGGTCAGCGTGCTCGGGGTCCCGGCCGCGCTGCTGCCCCCGCTGCTGTCCGGCCGCGCACCCGCCGACGGGCAGGTCGCGGTCGGCGCGGCGAGCGGCATCGCGCTGGGCAGCCGGGTCACCGTGGGCGCAGCGGCCCTCACCGTCTCCGCGATCACCGCCGACCGCTCCTACGGCCACGCCCCGGCCGTCTGGACCACCGAGCCCACCTGGCAGCGGCTCAGCGGCGCCACCGCCCCGACCGCCCTCGCGGTCAGCCCCGGGGCCGCGGACACCGCCGCGCTGGACCGGGCCGTGAACACCCGCACCGTCAGCCGCTCCGCCGCGCTCGGGGCCATCGACGGCTACTCCGCCGAGCAGGGCAGCCTGCGGATGATCCAGGGCTTTCTGTTCGCCGTCAGCGCCCTCGTCATCGGCGCCTTCTTCACGGTCTGGACCGTGCAACGCGGCACTGACATCGCCGTGCTCAAGGCCGTCGGAGCCTCCAGCGGCTACCTGGTCAGGGACGCCCTGGCCCAGGCGCTGATCCTGCTGCTCGGCGGGACCCTGGCCGGGGCCGCGCTCGGCCTGACCGGCGGTGCGCTGCTCAGCGGGGTCCCGTTCGCGCTGAGCGCCGCCACCGCGGCCGTGCCGGTGCTGGCCATGGTGCTGCTCGGCCTGGCCGGCGCGGCGCTCGCGGTCCGCCGCATCACCTCCGTCGACCCGCTGACCGCCCTGGGAGCCCACCGATGACCGGCCCCACCCCGACCGGCCTCACCCTGCAGGACGTCGTCCTCACCTACCCGGACGGCGACCGCCGCCTCACCGCGCTGGACGCTGTCAGCCTGCACAGCGCCCCGGGCGAGCTCACCGCGATCGTCGGCCCGTCCGGCTCCGGCAAGTCCAGCCTGCTGGCCGTCGCGGCGACCCTGCTGCGCCCCGACTCCGGCAGGGTCCTGGTCGACGGCGAGGACGTCTGCGGGCTGACCGCCAAGCAGGCCACCGCGCTGCGCCGGGAGCGGATCGGCATCGTCTTCCAGCAGCCCAACCTGCTGGCCTCGCTCACCGCGCTGGAGCAACTGCTCGCGGTGGCCCACCTGCGCGGCACCCGGCCCCGGGCGGCCCGGGGCCGGGCCGAGCAACTGCTCGCCTCGGTCGGCCTCACCGACGGCAAGCAGCACCGCCGCCCGCACCAGCTCTCCGGCGGCGAACGCCAGCGGGTCAACATCGCCCGCGCCCTCTTCGCCGAACCCGCCGTCCTCCTGGTCGACGAGCCCACCTCCGCCCTGGACCACGAACGCGGCGCCCGGATCACCGACCTCCTCGCCACCGTCACCCGCACCCACCGCACCGCCACCCTCCTGGTCACCCACGACCGCACCCTCCTCACCCACGCCGACCAGATCCTGGAACTGGTCGACGGCAGGCTCCGCTGAAGGCCGGAACAGCACCGGAGCACTTGGTACCGTTCGGCTATGTCGACCGACACAACTCCCCCGGGCGGAAGCCCCAGCAACCGCCTTGTCCAGGCCTGGCACGAGCTGGAGATCCCGGCCGGACTGTATGCGGAGCTGCTCGACGGCGAGCTGGTCATGCAGGCGAATCCGGGATCGATCCACGACCTGCCCGGTCGCGCCTTCGTCCGGCAGACCCCGGAGCCCTTCGCCGCCTGGTCGGAGCGGGGGATCTTCCTGGCGGACGACTACCGGCCCCGCGCCGACGCGGTCGTGGTCCGGGCCGAGGACACCCCGCTGACCATGGACGACTGGCCGGCCGAGATCCTGCTCGCGGTGGTCGAGACGGTGTCCACGACCCGTGCCGCGATCAAGCGCGACTGGGAGGACAAGCGGCTGCGCTACGCCGACGCCCGGATCCCCGTCTATGTGGTCATCGACCCCAATGACGCCGGCTGGCACGTGCTGGAGCTGGACGGAAGCCGCTACGTCGAGACCTCCAGCGGGGTCTTCGGGCAGAGCCTGACGATGCCGGCACCCATGGGCTTCGCCATCGACACGCACGGCTGGCACCCCTACAGCTGATATCCGGTGGCATGCGCCCGCCCGGCTGCGGCAGGCTCGGGGCCATGGACAACATCCTGCTGGCCGGCGTGGTCGGCTCGACTGCCTACGGGCTGGCGCACGAGGGCTCGGACGTGGACCGGCTGGGGATGTTCGCCGTGCCCACCGAGGAACTGCACGGGCTGGAGCGGCCCAAGGAGTCGGTGGTCACGACCGGGCCGGACCGTACCTTCCACGAGGCGGGCAAGGCGGTGCGGCTGATGCTGTCCAGCAATCCGACCGCGAGCGAGCTGCTCTGGCTGGAGGTGTACGACACCCGCACCCCGCTCGGTGAGGAGCTGGTCGGGCTGCGGAGCTCACTGCACTCCGCGGCCGGGGTCCGCAGCGCCTACCTGGGCTACGCCGACCAGCAGTTCCGCAAGCTGCTGGGCCACCGCCCGGAGCAGCGAGCCAAGAGCGCCAAACACGCCCGTCACCTGGTCAGGCTGCTTCGGCAGGCGGAACAGCTGCACACCACCGGCGAGCTGACGCTGCGCCTCCCGGACCCGGACGCCGTCCGCGCGCTCGGCGAGGCGATCGCCGACGCACCGGAGCGGGCCCGCCCGCTGCTGGCCCGTACCGAGGCGGTGCTGGCCGCCCCCGGTGCGCTCCCCGCCGAGCCGGACCGGGCCGCCGCCGAGGACTGGCTGCGCCGGGTCCGGCGGGCTTTCTTCCGCTGAAGGCAAGGCTAACCTTGCAGGTCAGAGGGGTCGGTAAGGCAGTACTGCCTTGCTGGAACAAAAGTTTGACGCAGGCTA
Organism: Streptacidiphilus alkalitolerans; assembly: GCF_042511045.1. NCBI lineage: Bacteria > Bacillati > Actinomycetota > Actinomycetes > Kitasatosporales > Streptomycetaceae > Streptacidiphilus > Streptacidiphilus alkalitolerans. Next base: position 76,518 of record NZ_JBHEZX010000011.1, on the reverse strand, counting down.
TTTTCCTAAGCGTGACCACTACCGCAACGCCCAGCGCTCCCGTCCCCTCCGCCGAGTCCATAGCCGCCACCGCGGAGGCGTACGCGCACACCCACCGCGATGTGAACGGCGGCTGGCTGCGTCCGGCGGTATTCGGGGCGATGGACGGGCTGGTGTCGAACTTCGCGCTGATGGCCGGCGTGGTCGGCGGCCACGTGGGGCAGCAGGCGATCGTGCTGACCGGCCTGGCCGGGCTCGCCGCCGGGGCGTTCTCGATGGCGGCGGGGGAGTACACCTCGGTGGCCTCGCAGCGCGAGCTGGTGCAGGCCGAGCTGGAGATCGAGCGGATCGAGCTGCGCCGCAACCCGGCCGAGGAGCTGGCCGAGCTGGCGCAGCTGTATGTGGAGCGCGGGGTGGAGCCGCGGCTGGCGTTCGAGGTGGCGCAGCAGCTGACCGCCGACCCGGAGCGGGCGCTGGAGGTGCACGCCCGCGAGGAGCTGGGCGTCGACCCGGCGGACCTGCCGTCGCCGCTGCTGGCGGCCGGGTCCTCGTTCGCGGCCTTCGCGCTGGGCGCGCTGCTGCCGCTGCTGCCGTACCTGCTGGGGGCGGGCACCCTGCTGCCCTCGCTGGGCCTGGCGCTGGTCGGCCTGTTCGGCTGCGGCGCGGTGGTGAGCCGGGTGACCGCCCGCAGCTGGTGGTACAGCGGGCTGCGGCAGCTGGCGCTGGGCGGTTCGGCCGCGGCGGTGACGTTCCTGTTGGGCGGCCTGATCGGCGCGCACGTCGGCTGAGCAGGCACGTGGTGTTACTCACACCGTGCGACGAGGTAAACCCACTGTTTCGCGGAGCGTTTGTTCGGGCACACTTGCGAGGACGTCCGAGTGATCCCGACACCCCGGGGTCCCGGGCGTGCGCTATCCCCGAGCGTGGCCAATACAGGGCCTGACCTGCTGGGTAGTCCACATGATGGACTAGAGAATCCACTTTGTGGAATCTTGGGCATCATGTAACCTGCACGAAATCGCAGAGGGCCAGCGTCGTCCCGGATGCGCATGTGAATTGTGACCATGCCGAACACGACGACACGACGGGAGAGCCGATGCTGTCTGCGTCCCCGCACTCCGCCCCTGGCACCGATCGGGCTCCTCAGCCCTATTGGGCTCTGGCGGACGCGCGCCCCGCTCAGCAGGGCCTGTACGACCCCAGCAACGAGCACGACGCATGCGGCGTCGGCTTTGTGGCAACGCTCACCGGCAAGGCCGAGCACCGCATCGTCGAGCAGGCCCTGACCGTTCTTCGCAACCTGGAGCACCGCGGCGCCACCGGCGCCGAGCCCGACTCCGGCGACGGCGCCGGCATCCTCACCCAGGTCCCGGACGCCTTCCTGCGCGCCAAGGCCGGCTTCGAGCTGCCCGCGGCCGGGTCGTACGCGGTCGGCATCGCCTTCCTCCCCGACGACGACGCGGCCGACGCCGCCGCCGTGGCCGGCATCGAGGCCATCGCCGCCGAGGAGGGCCTCACCGTCCTCGGCTGGCGCGAGGTCCCGGTCACCCCCGACCTGCTGGGCGTCACCGCCCGCTCGGTCATGCCGCGCTTCCGCCAGCTCTTCGTCAGCGACACCGCGGGTCTCAGGGCCGGCCTGGAGCTGGACCGGGTCGCGTTCGTGCTGCGCAAGCGCGCCGAGCGCGAGAGCGGCGTCTACTTCCCCTCCCTGTCCGCGCGCACCCTGGTCTACAAGGGCATGCTGACCACCGGGCAGCTGGAGCCGTTCTTCCCCGACCTGTCCGACCGCAGCTTCGCCTCCGCGATCGGCCTGGTCCACTCCCGCTTCTCCACCAACACCTTCCCGAGCTGGCCGCTGGCCCACCCGTACCGGTTCATCGCCCACAACGGCGAGATCAACACGGTCAAGGGCAACCGCAACTGGATGACGGCCCGTGAGTCCCAGCTCGCCACCGACCTGATCCCGGTCAACAGCAAGGGCGAGGGCCTGGAGCGGATCTTCCCGATCTGCACCCCGGACCACTCCGACACCGCCTCCTTCGACGAGGTGCTGGAGCTGCTGCACCTGGGCGGGCGCTCGCTGCCGCACTCGGTGCTGATGATGATCCCGGAGGCGTGGGAGAACCACGCCACCATGGAGCCGGCCCGCCGCGCCTTCTACCGGTTCCACGCGAACCTGATCGAGCCCTGGGACGGCCCCGCCTGCGTCACCTTCTCCGACGGCACCCAGGTCGGCGCGGTGCTCGACCGCAATGGCCTGCGCCCGGCCCGCTACTGGATCACCGAGGACGGCCTGGTCGTGCTGGCCTCCGAGGTCGGTGTGCTGGACATCCCGCAGGACCAGGTGGTCCGCAAGGGCCGGCTGCAGCCCGGCAAGATGTTCCTGATCGACACCGCCCAGGGCCGGATCATCGAGGACGAGGAGATCAAGTCCTCGCTCGCCGCCGAGAACCCGTACCAGGAGTGGCTGCACGCCGGCTCGATCACCCTGGACGCGCTGCCGGAGCGCGAGCACATCGCGCACACCCACGCCTCGGTCACCCGGCGCCAGCAGACCTTCGGCTACACCGAGGAGGAGCTGCGGCTGATCCTCGCGCCGATGGCCAAGACCGGCGGCGAGCCGCTCGGCTCGATGGGCACCGACTCGCCCATCGCCGCGCTGTCCGACAAGCCCCGGCTGCTGTTCGACTACTTCACCCAGCTGTTCGCGCAGGTCACCAACCCGCCGCTGGACGCCATCCGCGAGGAACTGGTCACCTCGCTGTCCAGCAACCTCGGCCCGGAGGGCAACCTGCTGCACGCCGAGGCGGCCTCCTGCCGCTCGGTCACCGTGCCCTTCCCGGTGATAGACAACGACGAGCTCGCCAAGCTGGTCCACATCAACGCGGACGGCGACCTGCCCGGCCTCAAGGCGGTCACCCTCTCCGGCCTGTACAAGGTCGGCGGCGGCGGTGCGGCCCTGGCCGCCCGGCTCACCGAGATCGCCGCCGAGGCCGACGCCGCGATCGCCGACGGCGCCCGGATCATCGTGCTGTCCGACCGGCACTCCGACGCCGAGCACGCGCCGATCCCGTCGCTGCTGCTCACCGCCGCCGTGCACCACCACCTGATCCGCACCAAGCAGCGCACCCACGTCGGCGTGATCGTCGAGGCCGGGGACGTCCGCGAGGTGCACCATGTGGCGCTGCTGATCGGCTACGGCGCGGGCGCGGTCAACCCGTACCTGGCCATGGAGTCGGTCGAGGACATGGCGGCCGAGGGCCGGCTCTTCGAGGAGCCCGGTATCCGGGGGGTGGAGGCCGAGAAGGCCATCCGCAACCTGATCTACGCCCTCGGCAAGGGCGTCCTCAAGGTCATGTCCAAGATGGGCATCTCCACCGTGGCCTCCTACCGCGGCGCGCAGGTCTTCGAGGCCATCGGCCTCTCCCAGGACCTGGTGGACACCTACTTCGCCGGCACCACCACCAAGCTCGGCGGCATCACCCTGGACCAGATCGCCCAGGAGACCGCCGCCCGGCACGCCCAGGCCTACCCGGTCTCCGGCATCTCCCCGGCGCACCGCCGGCTCGAGATCGGCGGCGAGTACCAGTGGCGCCGCGAGGGCGAGCCGCACCTGTTCGACCCGGAGACGGTGTTCCGGCTGCAGCACTCCACCCGCACCAAGCGCTACGACATCTTCAAGCAGTACACCGGCCGGGTGAACGAGCAGTCCGAGCGGCTGATGACGCTGCGCGGGCTCTTCAAGTTCGCCACCGAGGGCCGCACGCCGATCTCGATCGACGAGGTCGAGCCGGTCGCCGACATCGTCAAGCGGTTCTCCACCGGGGCCATGTCCTACGGCTCCATCTCCATGGAGGCGCACGAGACCCTCGCCATCGCCATGAACAGCATCGGCGGCAAGTCCAACACCGGTGAGGGCGGCGAGGACCCGGAGCGGCTGCACGACCCGGCCCGCCGCTCCTCGATCAAGCAGGTCGCCTCCGGGCGCTTCGGCGTCACCAGCGAGTACCTGGTCAACGCCGACGACATCCAGATCAAGATGGCGCAGGGCGCCAAGCCCGGCGAGGGCGGCCAGCTGCCCGGACACAAGGTCTACCCCTGGGTGGCGAAGACCCGGCACAGCACCCCCGGCGTGGGCCTGATCTCCCCGCCGCCGCACCACGACATCTACTCCATCGAGGACCTGGCCCAGCTGATCCACGACCTCAAGAACGCCAACCCGGCGGCCCGCATCCATGTGAAGCTGGTCTCCGAGGTCGGCGTCGGCACGGTCGCGGCCGGTGTCAGCAAGGCCCACGCGGACGTCGTCCTGGTCTCCGGACACGACGGCGGCACCGGCGCCTCGCCGCTGACCTCGCTGAAGCACGCGGGCGGCCCCTGGGAGCTCGGCCTCGCCGAGACCCAGCAGACCCTGCTGCTCAACGGCCTGCGCGACCGCATCGTGGTGCAGACCGACGGCCAGCTCAAGACCGGCCGGGACGTGGTCATCGCCGCGCTGCTCGGCGCGGAGGAGTTCGGCTTCGCCACCGCGCCGCTGGTGGTCTCCGGCTGCATCATGATGCGGGTCTGCCACCTGGACACCTGTCCGGTCGGCGTGGCCACCCAGAACCCGGTGCTGCGCGAGCGCTTCAGCGGCAAGCCCGAGTTCGTGGTGAACTTCTTCGAGTTCATCGCCGAGGAGGTCCGCGAGATCCTCGCCGAGCTGGGCTTCCGCACCATCGAGGAGGCCGTCGGCCACGCCGAGCTGATCGACGCCACCAAGGCGGTCGACCACTGGAAGGCCAACGGGCTCGACATCGCGCCCCTGCTGCACGTCCCGGCCCTGCCCGAGGGCGCGTCGCTGCACCAGACCACCACCCAGGACCACGGCCTGGACAAGGCCCTCGACAACCAGCTGATCGAGCTGGCCGAGCAGGCCCTGCTGCACGGCGAGGCGGTCCGGGCCCAGGTCCCGATCCGCAACGTCAACCGCACCGTCGGCACCATGCTCGGCCATGAGGTGACCAAGCGCTACAAGGGCGAGGGCCTGCCCGAGGGCACCATCGACATCACCTTCACCGGATCGGCCGGACAGTCCTTCGGGGCCTTCCTGCCGCGCGGCATCACCCTGCGGCTCGAGGGCGACGCCAACGACTACGTCGGCAAGGGCCTGTCCGGCGGCGTGGTGATCGTCCGCCCGTCCCGGGACGCCGCCGCCATCGGCGCCGACGCCCAGCAGCACGTGATCGCCGGCAACACCATCGGCTACGGCGCCACCGCGGGCCGGATCCACCTGCGCGGCAAGGCCGGTGAGCGCTTCGCCGTCCGCAACTCCGGGGCCACCCTGGTGGTCGAGGGCGTGGGCGACCACGGTCTTGAGTACATGACCGGCGGCAAGGTGGTCATCCTCGGCGAGACCGGGCGCAACCTGGCGGCCGGCATGTCCGGCGGCATCGCCTACGTCCTGGACATGCGCCCCAACAACGTCAACACCGGCATGGTGGGCATCGAGGCCCCCGACGCGACCGACCGCGAATGGCTGCGGGACGCCGTCCAGCAGCACTACGAGGAGACCGGCTCCACCGTGGCCGCGGAGCTCCTCGCCGACTGGGGTGGCGGGGTCTCCCGCTTCACCAAGATCATGCCCCGTGACTACAAGGCCGTGCTCGCCGCCAAGGACGCCGCCGAGCGAGACGGGCTCTCCGAGTCCGCGACCACCGCGAAGATGATGGAGGCTGCCAACCGTGGCTGACCCCAAGGGCTTCCTCACCACGCCCAAGCAACTCGCCGAGCGACGCCCCGTCGACGTCCGCATCAGGGACTGGAACGAGGTCTACGTCGAACGCAGCCTCCTGCCCGTCATCACCAAGCAGGCCGGCCGCTGCATGGACTGCGGCATCCCGTTCTGCCACAACGGCTGCCCGCTCGGGAACCTCATCCCCGAGTGGAACGACCTCGCCTACCGGGACGACTGGAACGGCGCGATCGAGCGGCTGCACGCGACCAACAACTTCCCGGAGTTCACCGGGCGGCTGTGTCCGGCCCCGTGCGAGTCGGCCTGTGTGCTGGGCATCAACCAGGACCCGGTGACCATCAAGAACGTTGAGGTCACCATCATCGACAAGGCGTGGGACAACGGCGGCGTCGCCCCGCAGCCGCCCGAGCGACTCTCCGGCAAGACCGTCGCCGTCATCGGCTCGGGCCCGGCCGGACTCGCCGCCGCCCAGCAGCTCACCCGGGCCGGCCACACCGTGGTGGTGTACGAGCGCGCCGACCGCATCGGCGGCCTGCTGCGCTACGGCATCCCCGAGTTCAAGATGGAGAAGCGCCACATCAACCGGCGGGTCGAGCAGATGCGCGCCGAGGGCACCCGGTTCCGTACCGGGGTCGAGGTGGGCGTCGACATCACCGGGCGTCAGCTCCGCGACCGCTTCGACGCGGTCGTGGTCGCGGCCGGCGCCACCACCGCGCGCGACCTGCCGGTGCCCGGGCGCGAGCTCAAGGGCATCCACCAGGCGATGGAGTACCTGCCGCTGTCCAACAAGGTGCAGGAGGGCGACTACGTCGAGTCCCCGATCAGCGCCGCCGGCAAGCACGTCATCGTCATCGGCGGCGGCGACACCGGCGCGGACTGCCTCGGCACCGCGCTGCGGCAGGGCGCGGCCTCGGTCACCCAGCTGGAGATCATGCCCCGGCCCAGCGACGACCGCCCGGCCAACCAGCCCTGGCCGTCCATGCCGATGGTCTACAAGGTCACCTCGGCCCACGAGGAGGGCGGTGAGCGCGTCTACGCGGTCAACACCACCCGCTTCACCGGCGACGAGGACGGCAACGTCCAGGAACTGCACCTGGTCGAGGTCGAGTTCAAGGCCGGACGGTTCGAGCCGGTCCCCGGCACCGAGCGCTCCATCCCGGCCCAACTGGTCACCCTGGCCATGGGCTTCACCGGCACCGACGTGCAGAACGGCCTGGTCGAGCAGCTCGGCGCCGACCTGGACGCCCGCGGCAACGTCGGCCGGGACTCCACCTTCGCCACCAACGTCGACGGTGTGTTCGTGGCCGGCGACGCCGGTCGCGGCCAGTCCCTGATCGTCTGGGCGATCGCCGAAGGCCGCTCCGCGGCCAAGGCGGTCGACAGCTACCTCTCCGGCCGCGCCTCCACGCTGCCGGCCCCGATCCGCCCGACGGACCGCCCCCTGACCGTGTGACCTCCGTGTCACACTGTTGTTAACAGGGGCGGCCCGCACGGGCTGCACCACCGCGTCCCCGCCAGCGCCGCCGGATCGCACGCGGAGAACCACCAAGGCACCTGCCTCTCGTCCCCGACCAAGGTTGAGAGGCAGGTGCCGCCGCTTTTCCGGCTGCGCCGCGACCGGCATACCAACGCGGGAGGGCCCGGGCGCAAGCGCCCGGGCCCTCCCTTGTTCAGTGCGACTGACTACGCGGCAGCGTTCTTGCGGCGGCTGCGGCGGGAGACCGTGAAGCCGGTGCCCAGCGCGGCCAGCGCCGCGGCGCCGAGACCGGCCGACAGCAGCGCCGAGGAGCCGGTGCCCGAGGTGGAGGACGCGATGTCGCCCACCGCGAAGCTGGCGACGGTGTCGCGGTCGTCACGGTCGTGGATCTTCTTGACCGAGGCCACCGAACCGTTGGCGTTCAGCAGCACCTGCTCGTTGTTCGGGTGCTGGAAGTCGAAGGCCGGCTTCAGCGAGCCCGCCGTCGCGTCGAAGGAGGCGTCGCCGACCTTCTTGGTCTTCCAGTTCTGCTCGATGAACGCGGGGATCGACGCCTGGGTGGTGAAGGTGTGGTCCAGGTGGTTGGTCTTCGCGTACGGCGAGACGACCAGCAGCGGCTGGCGCGGGCCGGGGCCGCAGCGGTCGGCGTAGCCGCCGATCGGGGCGGTGGACTTCTTGGCGGCGGCGGCGATGCACGCGGCGGCGTCCATGCCGGGCGCGGTGTCCGCGGAGCCGTTGGTGGGCGCGTGGTACACGTGGTCGTACCAGCCGTCGGAGTCGTCGTACGCGATCACGACCGCGGTCGAGGACCACTCCGGCGACTTCTCCAGCGCGTTGATCTGCTTGACCAGGAAGTTCTGCTCGTCGATCGGGTCGGAGTAGCCCCCGTGGCCGTCCTGGTACTCGGCGGCCTTGATGAAGCTCACGGCCGGCAGCTTGTCCGCGGCCACGGCCTGGTCGAAGTACGACAGGTCGTAGTTGTGGTTCGCCGGGCCGGCGTGGCCGATCTCGTCCAGGCCGGTCGGCAGCACGTGGTGCGGGTTGGCCGTCGACTTGTAGTACGCGAACGGGTTGTGGTGCGGGCTGTAGTCCACCGAGGCGGCGCCGCCGATGTTGGTGTGCGTCGTCCCGGCGCAGGAGGCGTAGGTGCCGGCCTTGCCCGAGTAGGGGGTGCTCGGCGAGAAGCCGCCCTGGAACCAGCCCCAGGTCACGTTCTTGGCGTTGAGCAGGTCGCCGATGTTCTGGCCCTGCAGCTCCGCCAGCGCGCTGGTGCTGGTGTGGGAGTTGTCGGCGCAGTCGTCGAAGGCCGGGTCCGGGTCACCGGTGACCGTGCCGACGCCCTTGGCGTCCGGCGAGTGCACCGCGTAGGTGTCCGGGGTGGCGGTCTGCACCGGGTTCTCGGTGCTGCCGGTGCCGCTCACCGAGATCACACCGTGGGTCTGACCCGAGACCAGGTTCAGCGCACCCGGGGTGGAGGGACCGTAGTTGTTGCTGAAGGAGTTGTCGGCCAGCACACCGTGCTGCGCGTAGTTCCACAGCGCCGTGACGGTGTTGCCGTCGTAGTAGTCCATGCCCAGGCCGGGGGCCGCGTACAGGCCGCCGGAGCAGGTGTCGGTGTCGGTGTGCTGGACGAACAGGTCCGCCTTGCCGCCGTCGTAGGCCAACTGCTCGGGGCCGTAGTTGTGGTTCTGGTCGCAGGTCAGCGCCTGCGTGGAGGCCAGCCGCTGCGGCGCGTAGAGGTTCGGGTTCTTCTTCAGCAGACCTGAGTTGACCAGGTTGTTCGTGTTCTTGGGCGTGTTCTTCGCCGCGTGGAACGGGGTCCCGTCGGTGTTCGCCGCCTGCGGGTACGTTCCGAAGTAGTGGTCGAAGGACACGTTCTCGTCGTAGATGACCACCAGGTGCTTGATCGGGGTCTCCGTCTTGACGTAGACGGGCGCGGTCGGACGGTGGTCCGATCCGCCGTCCTTCGCCCACGCCGGAGAGGTACCCGCCGCCGCCACCAGCGCGGCCGCACCCACCAGAGCCGCCCAACGGGCGCCTCGCCTACCGCTACCAGCCACTATCGCCATTCCAGACCCCTCCACAGGACACAAAGTCCACTCACTGTCGCTCCGCATCCTTCGCCGCACGCACGACCTCATGCCTCCGGCAGGGTGACCGCCAGATGAACGCCCTGTGAGAAAACGGGGTGTCAGCGCGCGTAGACGAACCGTCACCGGCCGAGCAGTCCCCGGCCTAGCCAGTCCCCGGCGTTCCTTGCCCCGGGCAGGACGAAGAAGTACCCGCCGCCGAACGGGGTGATGTAGTCGACCAGCGGCTCACCGGCCAACTGCTTCTGCACCGCGATGAACTGACGGTCCAGGTCCTGCTGGAACGCGCAGAACACCAGGCCCATGTCGAGGTTGCCGTTGCTGTCGGTGCCCCGGTCGTAGTTGAAGCCGCGCCGCAGCATCCGCAGCTTGTCCGAGCCCGCGGTGCGCGGGTTCGCCAGCCGCATGTGGCTGTCCATCGGGATCACGTCGCCGGTCGGGTCCGCCGCGTAGCGGGGCGCGTCCGTCTCCAGCCGCCCGTCCAGCGGCGCCCCCGAGGACTTCACCCGGCCGAACATCCGCTCCTGCTCGTTCAGTGACACCCGGTCCCAGAACTCCACCAGCATCCGGATCAGCCGCACCGCCAGGTACGACCCGTCCACCGCCCAGGCCGGCTCGCCGGAGCCGGCGCCGACCCAGACCACCTGGTCCATGGCCCGGGTGTCAGCGGTGTCCGGGTTCGCCGTGCCGTCCCGGAAGCCCAGCAGGTTGCGCGGCGTACCGGCCGGACGCGGCGGCGACTGGAAGCCGTCGATGCGCCAGCGGACCTGCATCGCCCCCCGGGTGTGCTGGGCCAGGTCGCGCAGCGCGTGCGCCACCGTGTCGGCGTTGGCCGCGCCCAGCTGGAGCAGCAGGTCGCCCTGGCACCAGGCCGGGTCCAGGTCGTCGTCGGGGAAGGACTCCATCGGCTTCAGTCGCAGCGGCTTGCGCGCCGCGAGGCCGAACCGCCCGTCGAACAGGGAGGAGCCGACCGCCAGCGTCGCGGTCAGACCGTCGGTGGGGACCTCAGGGCCGAGCACCCCGGAGTCCGAGGGCGGCGCGCTGATCCCCAGCGGCTCGGGTACCCCGCCCGAGGTCAGGAAGCGGATCCGGGTCGTCAGCGTGCGGAACAGCGCCTCAAGCCCTGCCTGGTCCGCCGCCGTCACATCGAAGGCGACGAAGGCCGCGCAGCGCTGCTTCGGAGTCAGCACCCCGGCCTGGTGCACCCCCTCGAAGGCATACGAGCCGCCGGCGGCTCCGCCCGTGGCCGGGGCCGTCGCCGGGTCCGCCGTGGCCGACGCCGCCGCACTGCCCGCGACCGCCGCCGCGGTGGTCAGCGCCGCCGCGCCACGCAGCACCGAACGCCGGCCCACACCCGCACTACCCGTCGTCACGACGTCCTCCGCACATCACACACAGCCGCCACCGGCGCCAGTTCCGTCACCAGGTCTCCGAACACCGCGTTCAACCGCTCCCGGTCACCCGTCGACAAGGCGGCCAACGGGACCCCGCCCAGCTTGGACAGCTCGTCCGAAGCCGCCTTCATCGCCGCGTCGATCCGCGGCAGCGACGGCATCCGCGGCACCAGCAGCGGACGCAGCAGCTTCAGCGCCTCCGCCGTGCCCTGCAGGTTCGCCCGCGCCGTCGCCAGGTTGGACCCGCTGCCGTAGTCGGTGCGCGCCGTCAGCTCGAGCTGGATCGTGTTCTCCACGATCTCGTGCGCCCGCAGCCCCAGATCCAGCGGATCCATCTGCTCGGACGCCCACTGCTTGCGCAGCGAGGCCACGTCGGCCGCCAGTCGCGCGGCCACCGGCTTCAGCACGGCCGCCGACTGCCCGTGCCACAGCCCGTACTCCAGCCGGTGGAAGCCGCTGAACCCGGGATCGGTGAGACCGCCGGGCAGGCCCTTGGTCGTCCCGTTGATGCTTCCGTCCAGATCGCCGAAGGTCCCGTAGGCCGCGCCCAGCCGCTCGTAGGCGAGATGCGCCGGCAGCCAGGCACCGCGCGCCGCCGCCAGGTCGCCCCGGTCCACGGCCGCCCGCAGGGTGTCCACCGCCGCGGCCAGGCCCGGCAGTTGCCCGGCCACCCAGGTCTGGTAGGCCAGCGTCGGCGGGGTCAGGTCGTGCTGGGTCACCGGCAGCACCGCGGGACCGCCGCTGCCGCTGCCGGTCACCTTCACGGTCGGCCCGGTCACCGCCTCGACGTCCTGCGGCAGGCACAGGAAGGCGTAGCTCCCCGCCGCCAGCCGCACCACCATCGGCCGCGACATCCCCGGCGCCAGGTTCTCGACCTCGCCGAGCACCGCTCCGGTGGTGGCGTCCTTGACGTACGCCTCCTCGGAGCCGACCCCGGTGTTGGTCACGTCGAACACCTGCAGCCCGGCCTGCGGATGCGTCCACCCGGCACCGCAACCGCCGGGCGACACCTGCACGGTGGTGTGCGGCAGCCCCGGATACCCGTCGTCGACGGACGCCGCGGGCTTGCCGCCCCCGGATCCGGATCCGGAACCGCTCACCCAGAACGCGGTCCCGCCGCCGACCGCCACGATCGCGACCACCGATCCGGCGGCCACCCACGGCCGACCCCACCTGCGCACCACGCCACCTCACCTGCCCGAACACCTGCTCCGACCTGCGTCTCGAGGCTCGATGCTAGGCATCCTCCGGCCGCCTCCGATACCTCGGAAGGCCACCACTCCCAGAGTTCCACCGCCGTTCACCTCGCGGCAAAGGAGAAGATCGCGGCGAAATGTTCAACCACCTGTCACACAGCGGACATCTGACTACCCATGAGGGCTTCTTCACTACTCGCCGGTAAGACCTACGCTCGATGTATGCGCCGAGCAAAAATCGTCTGTACGCTAGGCCCCGCCACCGACTCGTACGACCAGATCAAATCCCTGGTCGACGCCGGTATGGACGTGGCCCGCTTCAATCTCAGTCATGGCTCCTACGCCGAGCACGAGGAGCGCTACCGCCGGGTCCGCAAGGCCGCCGACGAGTCCGGCCGCAGCGTCGGCATCCTCGTCGACCTGCAGGGCCCGAAGATCCGGTTGGAAACATTCGAGGAGGGGCCGGTCCTGCTGGAGCGCGGTGACGAGTTCACCATCTCCACCGAGGACATCCCCGGCACCCGCCTCGCCTGCGGCACCACCTACAAAGGCCTGTGCGGGGACGTCACCCCGGGCGAACGCATCCTGATCGACGACGGCCGGGTCTGCCTGGAGGTCGTCGCGGTGGAGGGCCCGAACGTCCGCTGCACCGTGGTCGAGGGCGGCATGGTGTCCGACCACAAGGGCATCAACCTCCCCGGTGTGGCCGTCAGTGTTCCCGCGCTCAGCGACAAGGACGTCGCCGACCTGCGCTGGGGACTCCGGATCGGGGCCGACGTGATCGCGCTCTCCTTCGTCCGCAGCGCCGACGACGTCGTCGACGTCCGCCGGATCATGCGGGAGGAGGGCCGCACCGTCCCGGTCATCGCCAAGGTCGAGAAGCCGCAGGCGGTGGACAACCTCGAGGGCATCGTCAACGCCTTCGACGGCATCATGGTGGCCCGCGGCGACCTCGGCGTGGAAATGCCGCTGGAGCAGGTGCCGCTGGTGCAGAAGCGCGCCATCAAGCTCTGCCGCCGCAACGCCAAGCCGGTCATCGTGGCCACCCAGATGCTGGACTCCATGATCAGCGCCTCCCGGCCGACCCGCGCCGAGGCCTCCGACGTCGCCAACGCCGTCCTCGACGGCACCGACGCGGTGATGCTCTCCGGTGAGACCAGCGTCGGCAAGTACCCCTCGGAGACCGTCCGCACCATGGCCCGCATCATCTGCGCGGCCGAGGAGGACATCATCGAGGCGGGGCTGCCCCCGCTCACCGAGAACAACAAGCCGCGCACCCAGGGCGGTGCGGTCGCCCGCGCCGCCGCCGAGATCGGCGACTTCCTGGGCGCCCGCTACCTGGTCGCCTTCACCCAGTCCGGCGACACCGCGCGGCGGCTGTCCCGGTACCGCTCGCCGATCCCGGTGCTCGCCTTCACCTACGAGCCCGCGGTCCGCAGCCAGCTCTCGCTGAGCTGGGGCGTGGAGACTTTCATGGGCCCGCTGGTGGAGACCACCGACGAGATGGTCGCCCAGGTCGACGCCGCGCTGCTGGCGATCGGCCGCTGCCGTCCCGGCGACATCGTGGTGATCACGGCCGGCTCCCCGCCCGGGCTGGAGGGTTCCACCAACCTGGTCCGGGTGCACCACGTGGGCGAGGACGACAACCCGGCGAACTCCGCCTCCCGCTCGCTGACCGCTGCCGCGCAGTAGTCGTCAACCACTGAACTGGGCCCGACCGGTAGGCACACCGGCCGGGCCCTCCGTGCGCTGCCGGCGGGTCAGTGCCCGCCCGCGTCCACGACCTCGAACTCCTCGATGTTGCGCTCGATGACCTCCGAGCGCAGGCCCACCGCCACCGCCCAGTAGTACACCGCCAGCGAGAACACCGCGATCACCAGCATGTCCCACCACAGCGGCAGGTTGGACTCCGCCCCGCAGCCGGGCTTCGCACAGAAGCCGCCCTGCCAGGAGATCGTGCCCATCCCCAGCAGGTAGACCGGCAGCCACTGCGCGGCCCTCCAGTCCAGCTGCGGGGCGTTCGGCAGGCCCTTCCTGGTCGCGTACACGGCGTACGAGCCCAGCAGCGCGTACCCCAGCACGATCGCCACGCCGAGCCGCCACAGGGTGTCCCAGCCCGCCCAGTAGATGATCAGACTGGCCACCACGAAGGAGACCGGCGCGATCACCTGACCGCCCGGCAGCCGGTACGGGCGCTCCCGGTTCGGCAGCCGGTTCCGGAACACCCCGTAGGCGAGCGGCGCACCCGCGTACATCAGCACGCTCGCCGAGGTGATGAAGCTGACCAACTGCTGCCAGCTCGGGAACGGCAGGAAGCAGATCACACCGGTGACGAAGGAGATGATCAGCCCGAACCACGGCACGCCACGCGCGTCGGTCGCCTCGAACAGCTGCGGGGCATAGCCGTTGCGGCTCAGCCCGTAGGAGATCCGGGAGGTGGAGGTGGTGTAGATCAGGCCGGTGCCGGCCGGGGAGATGATCGCGTCCAGATAGAGGATCGTGGCCAGCCAGCCCAGGCCGATCACCGTCGCCAGGCCCGCGAACGGTCCGCTGATCCCCTTGTACGCCAGGTTCGCCCAGCCGTGGGCGAAGGACGAGCCCGGCAGCGCGCCGATGTAGACGACCTGCAGCAGCATGTAGATCAGCGCGCCGATGGCCACCGAGCCCAGCACCGCGCGCGGGATGTCCTTCTTGGGGTTCCGGCTCTCGCCGGAGAGCTGGATCGCCTGCTCGAAGCCCAGCAGCGCGAAGATGATGCCGCTGGTGCTGATCGCGGCGAGGATGCCCTTCGCGCCGAACGGGGCGAAGCCCTGCGAGGTGAAGTTGCTGCCGTGGAAGTGGGTCAGCGCCAGCACGAAGATCGCGAGGAGCGGGATCGCGATCTTCCACCAGGTCGCCGCGCTGTTGGTGCGCGCCAGCAGCCGCACCCCGAGGAAGTTGACCGCGACGAACACGGCCATCAGCACCACCGCGACCACGAAGCCGCTCGGCGTGAGCGTCCCGTTGGTGTGCTGGAAGCCGTTCGCCCAGGTCCAGTGCTGGGCGTAGCCGATCATGGCTTCGACCTCGATCGGCGCGACCGTTGCCGCCTGCAGCCAGGAGAACCAGCCGAACGACATCCCGGCAAGCCCGCCGAACGCGTAGTGCGGGTAGCGGGCGGTCCCGCCCGCGACCGGGAACATCCCGCCCAACTCGGCGTGCACCAGCGCCAGCAGGACGATCGCGACCGCGCCGATGCCCCAGGAGATGATCGCCGCCGGCCCGGCCACGACCACGGCCTCCTTGGCCCCGAACAACCACCCCGACCCGATGATCGACCCGACCGAGGCCCACATCAGCCCGATCAACCCGATCTCGCGCCGAAGCGCACGCCCTCCGGTCGCGGGCGGTTTGGACAACTGGTCAGCCACGGTCATAGTGAGCGCCTCTCGAATTCTTGGGGGCGATGAGAGCTGCCCCAGATTAGGCGCAGATTGCACCCATGCATAGATGTCGAGGCTGAATACATGTGTTCCTCGCACTATCTGTGCAGGTCAAGACCATGTTGAGGCTTAGAACATGAGCTGATTGCAGAATTTGAGGATTTCTTGAGCTTATGGTCCGTGTGCACATCGGCTGAAGGATCGCGCATTCTTCCCGCTCCGCGGAAAGGTATTCTACCGATCAGCTTTTTTCTCCGACGTGCTCGTCCATCAACGCGACGGAAGCCCGCCGCGCAACGGACACGTGATACGGATCCGCCCCGCGCCGGCAGACCCGCCAGGCCACACCCACCGCGTCGAGGGCGTCGCTGTAGACCCGGCGGATGTCGTCGGACTTGTTGGTGAACAGGTAGCGGGGGTACTCGTAACGCCTGCTGCTCCCGTCGGCGAGCGTCGTCGTGGTCCAGTTGGTGACCCGGCACCCGTCCGAGTGGATCAACCCGCGGATCAGCGGCCACGGATGCTCGGCCGCGATCTCCTGCTGCCACGGCTCCAGCACGATCGGCCGCGTGTGCTTCATCCCCGGCCCGTGCTGCGGAAACAGGCACTTCCAGTGCGCCGTGTAGGACTTGACCTCGGTACAGCCCGGCCTCTGGCGGCGGCCTGTGCGGTAGCCCGGCATCACCGCGAGCATCGCGGCCTCTGTCTCGGCCATGACCCCTGGCCAGCCGTCGCAGCAGTAGACCGACAGATGATGCTGCTTCCGCTTGGACACGATGTGCCCGTCCCCGAGGTACTGCCCCAGCAGGTAGGAGTAAGCCCTCCGGTCCAGCGGCAGCCCGTCGCAGCGCGGACACGCCGACGCCCGCTCGGGCGCCGTCTCGCCCCGCCGCTGCCGGTCCGCGTGGACCCAGTAGCCGACGGTCCCTCGGGGCACGCCGAACCTGGCAGCCGTCTCCGGGTACGGACGGCCCTCGCGGCAGGCGGCGAGCACACGCTGTCTGGTTTCCAGTGGCCAGTTCATGTGCCCAGGATGTTGCGGCTGTCCGCGGATCAAGGCGCGAACCTCGATCAAGCATTCGTTCGTGTGAACCACGTCAACGCCGCTACGCGAGGTTCACCCGGCCGGGGCTTCAGTACTTGGCGCCGATGTGCTCATCCATCAAGGCGACCGATGCCCGCCGTGCGACGGAGATGTTCCAGGCGTTCGCCTGCTTCCACGCGACCCCGAGCGTGTCCAGGGTGTCGGTGAAGAGGCGCCGGATGTCGGTGGACTTGTTCGTGAAGAAGTAGCGCGGATACTCGTAGCGTTTGATGCCCGTGCTGAGCGGACGAGTGGTCCAGTTGACCACCCTGGCGCCGTCCGAGTGGATCAGGCCGCGCAGCAGGGGCCAAGGGTGCTCGTCGACGATGGCCTGCTGCCAGGCCACGAGTGCGATGTTGCGGGCGTGCTTCGGTCCCGGTCCGTGTTGGGGGAAGAGGCACGGCCAGTGCTTGCTGTAGCTGACGACGCTGGTGCACCCGGTGCACTGCACGCGTCCGACCTTGTTGTTCGGCATGACCTTGGCCATGGCGTCGCTGCACGCCTCGATCAGGCCTGGCCAGTCGTCGGCGCAGGCGATGCGCATCGTGTAGACACCCCTGCCGAGGTGGCTGATGCATCCGTCGCCCAGGTAGAGCCCAAGGAGGTAGGAGTAGCTGGCGCGCGGAACGGCGGGCAGCGGTATGCCGAGGGGGGACAGGGCATTCTGCGGTGATTCCCGGGAGCGGTTCGACGCGGACGTTCCAGGCGCGGATCGCTGAGCGCGAAATTCCCGTTGCCTGGCTCACCTTGTTGAGGCTCATGCCTGACCTGTGCAGGGCGAGGGCCTGCCGACGAGTTGCTTGGTCGTACATGTAGGCGAGATTGCTTGGTGTCTCGCCCTGGCCGTCCACAATGCAAGACTTTTCACCTGGAGTGGTGAAGATCTCCAAGCAGGTATCAACCTAAGAAATGAAGGCAAAGTGCTCCGGGTGGGATTCGAACCCACACTGAATACTGTTTGAGAGTATCGTCTCTGCCCTTGGACTACCGGAGCGCCACGGAATCGAAGGAACTTCTGCCCCCTCCGTGCCTCAAACATACCGTGTCTGGGTAGGCTCGTGCACGTACCCCCGCGTCAACGAGGAGCACCGTGACCGCCGCCGACGAGCAGCATGAGCAGCATGTACCGCCGACGACTACCCGCGTGGTCATCGCGGAGGACGAGGCGCTGATCCGCCTCGACCTGAAGGAGATGCTCGAGGAAGAGGGCTACAGCGTCGTCGGCGAGGCCGGGGACGGCGCCGAGGCGGTGAAGCTGGCGACCGAGCTGCGGCCGGACCTGGTGATCCTGGACGTGAAGATGCCGATCCTGGACGGCCTGTCCGCCGCCGAGCAGATCCATGAGGCGCACATCGCGCCGACCCTGATGCTGACGGCGTTCTCGCAGCGCGAGCTGGTGGACCGGGCCCGGGACGCCGGGGCGATGGCCTACATCGTCAAGCCGTTCAACAAGAGCGACCTCGTCCCGGCCATCGAGATGGCGGTGTCCCGCTACAGCGAGATCCGCGCGCTGGAGTCGGAGATCGCCGACCTGAGCCTCCGGCTGGACACCCGCAAGCTGGTGGACCGCGCCAAGAGCGTGCTGCAGACGAAGTTCGGGCTGACCGAGCCGGCCGCGTTCCGCTGGATCCAGAAGACCTCGATGGACCGCCGGATGACGATGAAGGCCGTCGCCGAGGCCGTCATCGAGGAGGGCGCGGCCCAGGACGCCAAGAAGAAGTCCGGCCCGGACGCGCTGACGACGGAGCCGACCCCCGAGGCGTAGTCACGGCGACTGCTGCGGACAAGAACACAGCCGCCCCGGTGGGATTCCCACCGGGGCGGCAGCGCGTTGCCTGGGCTCGGTCGGTCAGTCCTCGCCCAGGTACGCCTTGCGCACGGACTCGTCCGTGAGCAGGTCGGAGCCGGCGCCGGAGAGGACGATCCGGCCGACCTCCATGACGTGGCCGGTGTCGGCGAGCGACAGCGCGGCCTGGGCGTTCTGCTCGACCAGCAGGATGGTGGTGCCCTGGCTTTGGAGTTCCACGATGGTCGCCATGATCTTCTGCATCATGATCGGGGAGAGGCCCATCGAGGGCTCGTCCAGCATCAGCAGCTTGGGCCGGGACATCAGGGCCCGTCCCATCGCGAGCATCTGCTGTTCGCCGCCGGAGAAGAGCCCGGCCGCCTGCTTCCTGCGCTCCCCGAGGATGGGGAAGAGGTCGTAGGCGCGGTCGATGTCGGCCTGGATGCCGTCCCGGTCCTTCCGGAGGAAGGCGCCGAGCAGGAGGTTCTCCTCGACGGTCATCCTGGGGAAGATGTGCCGGCCTTCGGGGGAGTGGGCGATGCCGAGCGCGACGATGTCGTGCGCGGGCACGTGGGCCAGCGGCCGGCCCTCGAAGGTGATGCTGCCGCTGAGCGGCGGGTGCAGCCCGGAGATGGTGCGCAGGGTGGTGGTCTTGCCGGCGCCGTTGGTGCCGATGAGGGTGACGACCTGTCCGGCTTCGATGCTGAAGGAGATGCCCTTCACTGCTTCGATCTTGCCGTAGGCGACGCGCAGGTCCTCCACTTCGAGAAGGGCGGTCACGTCTGGTCCTCCTCATCGGTAGTGCTGCCGGCGTCGGGTTCGTACGGGGTGCCGAGGTAGGCGGCGATGACGCGTTCGTCGGCCTGGACCACCGCGGAGGTGCCCTCGACCAGTTTCTGGCCCTGGACCAGGACGGCGACGCGGTCGCAGAGGTTGAAGATGAACCGCATGTCGTGCTCGATGACCAGGATGGCGATGCCCTGGTCGCGGATGGCGAAGACCAGTTCCTCGGTGGCCCGGGTCTCCTGCGGGTTCATGCCTGCGGTGGGCTCGTCCAGCAGCAGCAGTCCGGGGTCGCTGGCGAGCGCGCGGGCGATCTCCAGCTTCCGCTGCTCCCCGTAGGGGAGGTTGCGGGCGAGGTGCTCGGCCTTGTGTTCGAGGCCGATGAAGCGGAGCAGCTCCATCGCCCGGTCGCGGGCCTCGCGTTCGGCCCGGTGGTAGCCGGGGCCGCGGATGAGCGCGGAGATCAGGCTCTCGCGGGTGCGGGTGTGCCGTCCGACGATGACGTTCTCGACGACCGTCATGTTCTTGAAGAGCCGGATGTTCTGGAAGGTGCGGGCCACGCCGGCGTCGGTGACCTTGTAGGGCTTGGGCGGCAGGATCTTGCCCTGGTAGCTGACGCTGCCCTCGGTGGGGACGTAGAGGCCGGTGAGGCAGTTGAAGAAGGTGGTCTTGCCGGCGCCGTTGGGGCCGATCAGGCCGACGATCTCACCGGTGTTGACGGTGAGGTCGATGTTGTTGACGGCGGTGAGGCCGCCGAACCGCATCACGACGCCCTTGGCTTCGAGCAGCGGGGTGCCGGGGGCGGTGGCCGGGGCCGGCGTGGTCTCGGTGGGGCTGGTGGTCATGGCGTTCACGCCCCTGCTTCGCTGAGGCCGGTGGTCGTGGCACTGGGGTGGGGCTGGACGGCTTCGACGTCGGCGAGGTTCTCGCGGTCCTCGGTCTCGGCCTCGTGGAACTCCAGCTTGTTCCGCTTGTTGGGGATGATCCCCTCGGGGCGGAAGCGCATCAGCAGGATCAGGGCGATGCCGAAGAAGAGCAGCTGGTACTTGCCGACGAACTCGAGCTTGTAGGGGATCAGGAACAGCAGCGTGGAGCCGAGGATCGGCCCGCTGACGGTGCCCATGCCGCCGAGGACGACGGCGGCGACCAGGAAGGCCGAGTTCGGCGGGACGGAGTAGGAGAACTGGTAGGGGTCGGGGGTGACGCTGTAGAGCACGTGGGCCCAGACCAGTCCGGCGAGTCCGGCGAGGGAGGCGCCGAGGGTGAAGGCGAGCAGCTTGAAGCGGAACCCGTTGATGCCCATGGCGAGGGCCGCGGTCTCGTCCTCGCGGATGGCGACCCAGGCGCGGCCGATCCGGGAGCCTGCGGCCCGGGTGAAGACGATCACGGTGATGGCCAGGAACAGCAGCATCAGCCAGTAGTAGTTGGAGAACCGGCCGATGGTGTGGCCGAGGACGTCGTGCGGGTTCCCGAGGTTGACGCCGAAGAACTCGATGTCGGGGATGTTGGGGATGCCGTTGGGGCCGCCGGTGAGCTTGGGCCCGGCGACGCCGTCCATGTTGTTGGCGGCGATGCGGAAGATCTCACCGAAGCCGAGGGTGACGATGGCGAGGTAGTCGCCGCGCAGCCGCAGTGTCGGTGCGCCGATGACCAGGCCGGCCACGGCCGCCGCTGCGGCTCCGCAGAGGGCGGCGGCCCACCAGGGGAAGACCACGTGGAAGCGGGCGGTGGCGGCGCCGGAGACCAGGGCGGCGGTGTAGGCGCCGACGCCGAGGAAGGCGACATAGCCGAGGTCGAGCAGGCCGGTGAGGCCGACCACGACGTTGAGGCCGAGCGCGACCGCGCCGAAGATCAGGATGTTGGTCCCGACGCTGGCGTACTGGTCGCTGGTCTGGGTGAACGGGAAGGCCGCGGCGGCGATGAACGCGCCGATGCCGACGGTGATGCCGTTGCGGCCGATGATCTGCGAGAGCCGCTCGGTGACCCCGGAGCGGACCAGCCCCCAGGCGGTGAAGCCGGCGATGATCAGGAAGCCGACGAAGAGCTCGCCGTAGGTGGTGTCGATGCCGTAGGAGAAGACCTCCAGCGCGACCGCCAGCAGCACGATGACGATCAGCGTGTCGGCCCAGCGGGGCAGCGGCCTGGCGGGTTTGACGTCGGGTCGGGCGCCGAGGTAGTTGCGCAGGGAGCGGAGCACCGTCGCGACGGCGGTGGAGAGCGGGCTGCTGCCGGTCTTGGCGGCTGCCTGCGGTTCGCCGCTCTGCGGGAGTCCGAGCGCGCCGACGACGGCGAGCAGGGAGCCGAGGCCGGCGATCCAGGCGCCCGGGTTCCAGTTGGCGATGCCGCCGAGTTCGTCGGCGATGGCGATGATGGTGAACCAGGTGGTGGCCAGGGTGCCGACGGCCAGGACGACCAGGGCGGCGTTGGGCCCGGCGGGGGCGAGCCAGCGGGTGCCGCGGACGCCGTAGGCGGCGAGGACGTAGACCAGGGTCACGACCGCGCCGACCAGGGTGAGCACCTGGAGCCCGCCGGGGTTGCCGTCGATGGTGAGGTCGCCGGGGAAGGCCGAGGTCCAGGTCCAGGACAGGAAAGTGGAGACCAGGGTGACCAGCGCGCCTGCGGCGGTGAGGCCGAGTGCCAGGGCAGGGTGGAGCGGTACCGCCCTGCGGGTCGGGAGGCCGTTCCCGGCAGCGGACGCGGGCACGGGTGCGGATGCGGGTGTCTGCGGTGTGGTGGTGGTCATCGGTGTCACGCCCTGTCCGCGACGCGTTCGCCCAGCAGGCCCTGGGGGCGCAGCAGGAGGATGAGGATGAGGAGGACGAAGGCCCAGACGTTGTCCCAGGCGCCGCCGCCGAGTTGTTCCATGCCGGGCACGTTCTGGATGTAGGCGGTGGTGAGGGCCTCGGCGAGGCCGAGCACGATGCCGCCGAGCATGGCGCCGTAGATGTTGCCGATGCCGCCGAGGACGGCCGCGGTGAAGGCCTTGAGGCCGTCGCTGTAGCCCATCTGGTAGTCGATCTGGCCGTAGCGCAGGCCGTGGGCCATGCCGGCGACGGCGGCGAAGGCCGCGCCGACGGCGAAGGCGACCACGATGATGCGGTCGGTGTTGATGCCCATGAGCTTGGCGGTGTCCGGGTCCTGGGCGGTGGCCTGCATGCCGCGCCCGGTGCGGGTGCGGCCGACGAAGGTGCCGAGGATGACCATGGAGACGGGTGCCGCGAGCAGGATGAAGATGTCGGCGGGCTCGATGGTGACCGAGCCGATGTGGAACGGGCCGCCGGGCAGCTGCGGGAAGGTGCGCGGGTTGGTGGCGTTGGGGTACCAGGCCCAGATGGCCTGCTGCAGCGCCAGCGAGAGTCCGATCGCGGTGATCAGCGGGGCCAGTTTGGGGGCGTTGCGCAGCGGCCGGTAGGCGAAGCGCTCGGCGAGCATGGCTACGGCGACGGAGGAGATGATGCCGCCGAGCAGCATCAGGGGCAGCGCGAGCCAGATGCTGGTGCTGTGGGGGAGGGCGAGGTACACGGTCAGCGCGCCGAAGCCGCCGATCATGTAGATCTCGCCGTGGGCGAAGTTGATGAGCTGGACGATGCCGTAGACCATCGTGTAGCCGATCGCGATCAGTCCGTAGAGTGAACCGAGGATCAGGCCGTTGACCAGCTGTTGCGGCAGTTCGTGCACCGCAGGGCCTCCGTGGGTTTCGCCGGGTGTGCCGTTGCGGTGTCGCCCGGGTGTGTGGGGTGCGGGGGCGGAGGCGCCGCGTGGTGTGCGGCGCCTCCGCCGGTGCGTTCCGGCAGTTCGGTCAGTGCTGCGGCGTCAGCCGGTGAAGGTGCCGGTCTTGGCCGCGGCCCACTTGCCGTCCTTGACGACGTAGACGGTGAGCTGCTTGTTGGTGGCGTCCCCGAACTCGTCGAAGGAGACGGTCCCGGTCACACCCTGGAAGTTGACCTTGGACATGGCGTCCTCGATCGCCTGGCGCGGGTTGGCCGGGAGCTTGCCGCTGTTGGCGGCGGCGACGGCCTTGACCGCCTCGATGA
Source organism: Streptacidiphilus alkalitolerans (assembly GCF_042511045.1). Classification (NCBI taxonomy): domain Bacteria; kingdom Bacillati; phylum Actinomycetota; class Actinomycetes; order Kitasatosporales; family Streptomycetaceae; genus Streptacidiphilus; species Streptacidiphilus alkalitolerans. The sequence goes on along the minus strand of NZ_JBHEZX010000011.1, from coordinate 53,539 downwards.
TCGCCCAGGCGCTGTCGTACGAGTAGCCGCCGTACGCGGCGTAGGGGGTGGAGTAGCCGCCCTTGTCGTAGTTGGCGACGAAGGTCTTGGCGGAGTCGAGGGTCTCGACCGGGGCGCCGACCGAGGTCGCGTAGTCGCCGTTGGCCTTGCCGTTGGCGGCGGCGATGTAGGCCGGGTCGTAGATGCCGTCGCCGCCGATCAGCGGGATGTTGGCGCCGGCCGCCTTGAGCTGGCCGCTGAGCGGGCCGGCCTCGGGGTACTGGCCGCCGTAGTAGACCAGGTCCGCGCCGGAGGCCTTGATCTTGGACACCAGGGCCGAGAAGTCCTTGGTGCCGTCGGTGACGTGGTCCTGGCCGGCCACCGTGCCGCCGAGGGTCTTGAACTCGGTCTCGAAGGTGCCGACCAGGCCGACACCGTAGGTGAGCTGGTCGTCGACCAGGAAGACCTTCTTCTTGCCGAGCGTGCTGAACGCGTACTGGGCGGCGAAGGGGCCCTGGATGGCGTCGGTGGTGGCGGTGCGGAAGTAGGACTTGAAGGGGCGGACCTTCGTGCCCTTGGCCCAGTCCGGGCCCTGGGTCAGGCTCGGGTTGGTGTTGGCCGGGGAGACCTCGACCAGGTTGGCGTTGTCGAAGACCTTCTGCATCGACTGCGCCACGCTGGAGTTGAGCGGGCCGACCACGCCGACGACGTTGGCGTCGGCGACCAGCTTGGCCGCGTTCTGCTGGCCGGAGGAGGGCTGGGCCTGGTCGTCCAGGGACTCGATCTTGAAGGTGACCCCGGGGACCTCCTTGGTGCTGTTCGCGGTCTTGACCGCGAGGTCCACCGAGTTCTTGATTCCCTGGCCCAGTGCGGTCAGCGAGCCGGTGAGCGGTGCGTCGACACCGATGGTGACTGTGGTGTTGGCTGCGGCGCTGCTGCCGGAGGAGGAGCTGCCGCGGGACCCGCAAGCAGTGAGGCTGAGGGCGCCGGTAACGGCAAGAGTGGTAACGACGAGCAGAGAGCGGTTTCGCACGTTGAGTCCTTTCCTCTGGGCGAGGGTCGAACCGCGCGCAGGCCCCGACCTGTCGATCCGATGGCGCGGTGACTGGCCGTGACTTTAGGCCCCCATCAGGGCAAAAGGCAGAGTTAACACGCCTTATGTGATGTTCTTGTTATGACCTGAGGAAAACTTGAGGCTTGATCCGGACACCCTTCGGCGGGGTGTGCAATGGCGCGAACTTGTGCACGTGCGGCATGAGTTCGATCAAGGGGCAGGTCAGCGGGCTGTGGAAACGGAGGGGGCGGCGGATTTGGCCGACGGGGGCGGGGTGGCCGGGCAGGCTTCGAGGATTGCGGCGTTCAGGTCCTGCGCGTAGGAGCCGCCGAGAATTTCACTTTGCGACTGTATTGCGCGCAGGTTACTCAACGTTACGTCTATGAATGGCAGGTCGTCGGCTCGGGGCGTCCGCGAACAGTCCCTGACCGTCATCTGCACCCAGACAGTCTGCGCCCTCCCCTGCGGGACCCGGATCGGGAGCGGCTGGACCGAGCTCGCGACCACGCCCGAATAGGGCTGGGAGACCTGGTTCACGGTCAGTGCCGCACTGCTGCCGTTGGTCACCGTGAGCAGCACCACGAAGCTGGTCTGCCCGTTGCCGATGTCGCGGACCAGGCCGTCGTAGCTGACCCTGGCCGCCTCGATCGGCCAGGGGACCGGCGGGGCCGGCGGCCCGCCGCCGGAGCGCCCCACGGCGAGACCGACCGCGGTCGCGGCCAGCAGGACCGCCAGGGTGCCCGCGCCCAGCCGGTAGCGGCGCCGGCCGCGGACGCCGAGGTCCTGCCACCACAGCGCCAGCCGGCGCTCGGCGGCCAGGCCCTGCGATTCGCTGACGGTGGTCGGGAGCGGTCCGAGGAGGTCGGCGGCCTCGGCCTCGGCCGAGGTCTCCACCGGTCCGACAGCACCGGCCTGACGTTCGGCCTCCTGGCCACCGGCCATCGCGCACCCCTTCCACCTGGGGCGACGAATGCCCGGCGCGGGCGCGTACGAAACGTCCCGCGCCGGAATCCGGTCAGGTGTCGCGCAGCATGCAGGTGAGCCGGCAGCTGGTGATCCGGCGGCCCTGGTCGTCGGTGATGGCGACCTCGTAGGTGGCGGCGGTACGGCCGCGGAAGACCGCGGTGGCGACGCCGGTGACCAGGCCCGAGGTGGCCGAGCGGTGGTGGGTGGCGTTGAGGTCCACGCCCACCGCGTAGCGTCCCGGTCCGGCGTGCAGCATCGCGCCGACCGAGCCGAGGGTCTCGGCCAGGGCGGCCGAGGCGCCGCCGTGCAGCAGGCCGTAGGGCTGCCGGGCGCCCTCCACCGGCATGGTGCCGACCACACGTTCGGGGGAAGCCTCGACGATCCGGATGCCCAGCTGCTCGCCGAGCTCGCCGCCGGAGAAGGTGGCGGCGTCGACGCCGAGTCGGGCGAAGTGGTCGATCACGTCCTGGGGGACGTCGAGGGTGAGGCCGGGCTCCGGGTGCCGCTCGGACATGGTGCTCCTGATGGTCGCTGGCCCGACCGGGAGCGTCGGACTCCCTGGGATCGTACGACTCCGCCGCGCGCCGGGGAGCGCGCGGTGTCGGATGGGCGGCGGTGTCAGTGCCGGGCCATAGGATTTCGTACGCAGGGAAGCTTCCTGCGGCAGCAGCGGACCAGGAGCAGGCGGAAACGGTGGCAGGCATGGCGAGCAGGACCGGAAACAGCACCAAGGCGGCGCGGCCCAGGCTGCTGCTCCTCGACGGCCACTCCATGGCCTACCGGGCCTTCTACGCCTTCCCCGCGGAGAACTTCGCGACCAGTACCGGGCAGCCCACCAACGCCGTGTACGGCTTCGCCTCGATGGTCGCCAACATCCTGCGGGACGAGGTGCCGACGCACTTCGCGGTGGCCTTCGACGTGTCCCGGAAGACCTTCAGGGCCGGGATCTACCCGGAGTACAAGGCGACCCGCTCGGCCTCCCCGGAGGAGTTCCGGGGCCAGGTGGAGCTGGTCGGCGAGCTGCTCGACGCGATGCAGGTGCCGCATCTGCGGCTGGCCGAGTTCGAGGCCGACGACATCATCGCCACCCTGGCCACCCGGGCCGCCGCCGAGGGCTTCGAGGTGCTGATCCTGACCGGGGACCGGGACGCGCTGCAGCTGGTCACCGAGGACGTCACCGTCCTCTACCCGACCAAGGGCGTCTCCGAGATGACCCGCTACACCCCGGAGAAGGTGTTCGAGAAGTACGGGGTCACCCCGGCCCAGTACCCGGACCTCGCGGCACTGCGCGGCGACCCGTCCGACAACCTGCCCGGCATCCCCGGGGTGGGCGAGAAGACGGCGGCCAAGTGGATCACCCAGTACGGCAGCTTCGCCGAGCTGATGGACCACGTCGACGAGGTCAAGGGCAAGATCGGCGAGAAGCTGCGGGCCGGCCTGGACGCGGTGAAGCTCAACCGGGAACTGACCGAGCTGGTCCGTAACGTGGAACTGCCGCTCGGCGTCGAGGAGTTGGGCCGCAAGCCGTACGACCGCGAGGCCACCGTGCTGCTGCTGGACACCCTGGAGTTCCGGCACCAGGCGCTGCGGGACCGGCTGTTCGCGGTTGACCCGGGCGCGGAGGGCGCCGACCCGGCCGCCGCCACCGCAGCCGCGCCCGGCTTCGAGGTGGAGGGCGAACTGCTCACCGCCGAGGGCGCGGTGGCCGGTTGGCTGGCCGAGCACGGCTCCGGCAGCGCCAGGACCGGCCTGGCCGCCGACTACACCTGGGCCCTGGGTGAGGGCCGGGTCACCGCGGTGGCGCTGGCCGTCGCCGGCGGTCCGGCCGCCTGGCTGGACCCGGCCGCGCTCGGCGAGGCCGACGAGCAGGCCCTGGCGGCCTGGCTGGCCGATCCGGAGCGGCCCAAGGCGCTGCACATCGCCAAGCAGGTGGAGCGGGCCTTCGCCGAGCAGGGCTGGGCGGTGGCCGGGGTGGTCGCCGACAGCGCGCTGGCCGCCTACCTGGAGAAGCCCGGCCGCCGTACCTTCGGCCTGGACGTGCTGGCCGAGGAGTACCTGGGCCGCCAGCTCGGTACCGCCACCACCGCCGACAGCGGCCAGCTCGCCTTCGGCGAGGAGGCCGGGGGCGAGGACGACGCCGCCCTGGCCGCCGCCCAGCTGCTGATGGTGCAGGCCCGTACCGTGCTCGACCTCTCCGAGGCGTTCGAGCAGCGGCTGGCCAAGGACGGCGGGCTGGAGCTGATGCGTGATCTGGAACTGCCGATCGCCTCGCTGCTGGCCCGGATGGAGCGCTACGGCATCGCGGCCGACCTGGAGTGGCTCACCCAGCTGGAGATCCAGTTCGGCGCGGCCGTGCAGCAGGCGGTCAAGGAGGCCCACCACGCGGTCGGCCACGAGTTCAACCTCGGCTCGCCCAAGCAACTGCAGGAGATCCTCTTCACCGAGCTGGGTCTGCCGAAGACCAAGAAGATCAAGACCGGCTTCACCACCGACGCTGACGCGCTGACCTGGCTGGCCGGGCAGACCCCGCACGAGCTGCCGGTGATCCTGCTCCGGCACCGGGACCAGACCCGGCTGCGCAGCACGGTCGAGGGCCTGATCAAGAACGTCGCCGCGGACGGCCGGATCCACACCACCTTCAACCAGATGGTCGCCGCCACCGGCCGGCTCTCCTCCACCGACCCCAATCTGCAGAACATCCCGGTCCGCACCGAGGAGGGCCGGATGATCCGCCGGGCCTTCGTGGTCGGCCCCGGCTTCGAGGAGCTGCTGACCGCCGACTACAGCCAGATCGAGCTGCGGATCATGGCGCACCTGTCCGAGGACACCGCGCTGCTCGCCGCCTTCGACAGCGGCGAGGACCTGCACACCACGGTCGGCTCCCAGGTCTTCTCGGTCGAACCGGCCCAGGTGGACGCGGAGATGCGCCGAAAGATCAAGGCCATGTCCTACGGCTTGGCCTACGGCCTCTCCGCCTTCGGCCTGTCCCAGCAGCTGAACATCGCCACCAAGGAGGCGCAGGGGCTGATGGACACCTACTACGAGCGCTTCGGCGGCGTCCAGGACTACCTGCGCCGGGTGGTGGACGAGGCGCGCAGCACCGGCTACACCGAGACCGTGCTCGGCCGCCGCCGCTACCTCCCGGATCTGACCAGCGACAACCGCCAGCGCCGGGAGATGGCCGAGCGGATGGCGCTGAACGCGCCGATCCAGGGCTCCGCCGCGGACATCGTCAAGATCGCGATGCTGCACGTGGACGCGGCGCTGACCGAGGCCGGGCTGTCCTCGCGGATGCTGCTCCAGGTGCACGACGAGATCGTGCTCGAGGTCGCCCCGGGGGAGCGCGAGCAGGTGGAGCAGCTGGTCCGGAGGGAGATGGCGGGCGCGTACCCGCTGCGGGCCCCGCTGGACGTGTCGGTGGGCTCGGGCCGGGACTGGGAGACCGCCGCCCACTGAGCTTCTGTAGAACCTGTTCTCATTTCGTCGGCCGCGGGTTACGGTGCGGGCCGTCGAGGTGAGGGAGGCGGTGGCCGATGCGCGCGGTGCTGGCTGCGGCGATCGGAGTGGTGCTGGCTCTGGGGGTGGCCCTGGTGCTGGTGCCGCTGGCGCACCAGGGCGGCCCGACCTCGCCGAAGCCCCTGCTGACCAGCGCTCCGGCGCATCCGTAGAGGGGGTCTCCGTGCACCGCAGATCGAGCCTGGTCCTGGTCGCCCTCGCCGCCTTCCTGGCCGCCTTCGGGCCGCTGCTGCGCTGGTACGACTACCCGCGGGTGGTCGAGGTCCCGGCGAACCAGTACCAGGCCGTGGTGCTGCAGGCGAAGAACGCCACCCTGATCGACTACGGCACGCTGACCGGCGTCCCCGGCCAGACCGTCACCATCGTGCAGACCCTGCGCGGGGACGCCGCGGCGGCGGCGGCCGAGAAGAAGCGCACCGGCCGGGACGTGGTGGTCTGGGACACCCTCTCCCATGTGCTGGGCACCGACGGGAAGATGGTCTCCAGCATCCCCGAGGTCTATGTCTTCGACGCGCACACCCAGGAGCCGGTGCACTGCTGCGGCGAGAGCGTCGACGGGGACCCGGTCGCCCGGACCGGGATCGAGTACAAGTTCCCGTTCGACACCCAGCCCCGCGACTACCAGTACTACGACCCGCAGACCCGCAGCTCGGCGCCGATCCGCTACCAGGGCACCGAGACCTACCAGGGGATGCGGGTCTACCACTTCCAGGAGACCGTGCCCTGGACCCAGGTCCCCTTCCCGAAGACCATGCCGGCCGGGATGCAGGGGCTGACCCCGGCGAGCATCGCCGCCTCCGGGCTGCAGCGCTGGTACACCACGGTGCGCGACTTCTGGGTCGACCCGGTCACCGGCGCCCCGGTCAACGGCGAGGAGCGGCACCGCGAGCAGCTGCGCTTCCCGGCGAGCGCGGACAAGGCCCCGGTCACCATCTTCGCCGGGGACGTGAGGATCCGCCCCGACTACCTGGCCGCCACCGCCGCCCAGGTGAAGAGCCAGCGGCGGCTGGTGCTGGCCCTGCGCGACTACCTGCCCCGGGGAGCCCCCGGGCTGGCGCTGCTGCTGCTCGGCGGCGCCCTGCTGCTGGAGTGGCGCGGCCGAGGGCCTTCGACGCCGAAGCCCTCAGGCCCGGACGCAGACGAAGATCGCCGTGCCCGGCAGGTGCCGGCCCCGGAGCGGGCTCCAGCCGCCCCACTCCTGCGTCAGGCCCTCCGGCCATTCCGGCTCCACCAGGTCGACCAGTCGGAAGCCGGCTGAGACCAGCTCCCGCACCCGGTCGCCCAGGGTGCGGTGGTGCTCCACGTAGACGGCGTTGCCGTCCTCGTCCTGCTCCACGTAGGGGGTGCGGTCGAAGTAGGAGGACAGCGCGGTCAGCCCCTCGGGTCCTGGCTCGTCCGGGAAGGCCCAGCGGACCGGGTGGGTGACCGAGAAGACCCAGCGCCCGCCCGGCCGCAGCACCCGGTGCACCTCGCGCATCAGCCGCGCGGTGTCGGCGGCGAAGGGCACCGCCCCGTACGCGGAGCAGGCCAGGTCGAAGCTGCCGTCGGCGAACGGCAGCACGGTCGCGTCCGCCTGCACCAGCGGGACCGGCGGCAGGCCGAGGCCCTGGTCGATCCGCAGCGAGTGCTGCAGCTGGCGGTGCGACAGGTCCAGCGCGACCGGTCTGGCCCCCCGGGCGGTCAGCCAGCGGGAGCACTGGGCGGCCCCGGCCCCGATCTCCAGGACGGTGCGGCCGCGCAGCCCGTCCGGGTCGCCGAGGAGCCCGGCCTCGGCCTCGTCCAGTCCTTCGGGGCACCAGGTGAAACGGGCGTCGCCGAGGAAGGAGCCGTGCTCGTCCTGGTAATCGTCGGCGTTGCGGTCCCACCAGTGGCGGTTGGCGCTGCTGCTCTCGGCGGTGTCCGCGTCGCGGCGCACGGCCTCGGATTCGTCATCGGTGGCTGCGGTGTGCTCGGTCATCTCGGCAGTAGCGTAGCCTTGGCTGCGTAGCGTCGGGCGTCACCGGAGAGGTCGCCGCCCATGTGCCGAATTGACCGGTTCAGACCGGTTCGTGTGGGGGTCTCCCGCACTGCGGCATACCGCATTGACCATGCATGGCTGGCCCCGTATGCTACAAGTTGCGCTGCGGGCCTGCGCGCCTCGGACGGAGTAGGTCGCGCTCGCATCTGTTGAAGACCCCACAGATTTCAGACGTTTCGGGGTATCGGCTTCCGGATCGTTGCTCCTCGGAGCATGCGGGAGGTTTCGGTACTCCGGCTCTGCCCTGTCTGGTCCTCGGTGGAGCGATAACGGGTCCCCGGCGTAGTAGTACCTACGACTTCATGCCCGTATCCGGAGCCCCCTTCCTAATGACGACCAGTAGCACCGAGGCCCGTACCACCCCGCAGGTGGCGGTCAACGACATCGGCGACGCAGAAGCCTTCCTCGCGGCGATCGACGAGACCATCAAGTACTTCAACGATGGCGACATCGTCGAGGGCATCATCGTGAAGGTCGACCGTGACGAGGTTCTCCTCGACATCGGTTACAAGACCGAGGGCGTCATCCCCTCCCGCGAGTTGTCCATCAAGCACGACGTCGATCCCCATGACGTCGTCAAGGTCGGCGACAACATCGAGGCCCTTGTTCTCCAGAAGGAGGACAAGGAGGGTCGTCTCATCCTGTCCAAGAAGCGGGCTCAGTACGAGCGCGCCTGGGGCACGATCGAGAAGATCAAGGAAGAGGACGGCATCGTCACCGGTACCGTCATCGAGGTCGTCAAGGGTGGTCTCATCCTGGACATCGGCCTCCGCGGCTTCCTGCCGGCCTCGCTGGTCGAGATGCGTCGCGTCCGCGACCTCCAGCCCTACGTGGGCAAGGAGCTCGAGGCCAAGATCATCGAGCTGGACAAGAACCGCAACAACGTGGTCCTGTCCCGCCGTGCCTGGCTGGAGCAGACCCAGAGCGAGGTCCGTCAGACCTTCCTCACCACCCTGCAGAAGGGCCAGGTGCGCTCCGGCGTCGTCTCCTCCATCGTCAACTTCGGTGCCTTCGTGGACCTGGGCGGCGTCGACGGCCTGGTGCACGTCTCGGAGCTGTCCTGGAAGCACATCGACCACCCGTCCGAGGTCGTCGAGGTCGGCCAGGAGGTCACCGTCGAGGTCCTCGACGTGGACATGGACCGCGAGCGCGTCTCCCTGTCGCTGAAGGCGACCCAGGAGGACCCGTGGCAGCAGTTCGCCCGGACCCACCAGATCGGGCAGGTCGTCCCCGGCAAGGTCACCAAGCTGGTTCCGTTCGGTGCGTTCGTGCGCGTCGACGAGGGCATCGAGGGCCTGGTCCACATCTCCGAGCTGGCCGAGCGCCACGTGGAGATCCCGGAGCAGGTCGTCCAGGTCGGCGACGAGATCTTCGTCAAGGTCATCGACATCGACCTCGAGCGTCGCCGCATCAGCCTCTCGCTGAAGCAGGCCAACGAGTCCCTCGGTGCCGACCCGGCGACGGTCGAGTTCGACCCGACCCTCTACGGCATGGCTGCCTCCTACGACGACGCGGGCAACTACATCTACCCGGAGGGCTTCGACCCCGAGGCGAACGACTGGCTGCCCGGCTTCGAGAAGCAGCGTGAGACCTGGGAGGGCCAGTACGCCGAGGCGCAGCAGCGCTTCGAGCAGCACCAGGCCCAGGTCATCAAGAGCCGCGAGGCCGACGCCGAGGCCGCTGCGGCGGGCGAGGGCGCGGCTCCCGAGGCCGGTGCCGCGGGTGCGGGTGCCGCGGGCGGCGCCATCTCCGGTGGCTCGTACTCCTCGAGCAGCGACGAGACCTCGGGCGCCCTGGCGACCGACGAGGCCCTCGCCGCGCTGCGCGAGAAGCTCGCGGGCGGCCAGAGCTGAGCGCAGTGCGCTGAGCAGCAGGTAGCTTGAAGCAGAAGGACCTCCACTTGGGTGACCGGGTGGGGGTCCTTTCGCATGCAGCCTCCAGTCACGGTGGTGCATGGTTGGCAGCGCAGTTCCTCGCGCCCCTGGGGTAGTCGTTAAGCTGCGGTCATGTTGAGAGTGGGCCTTACCGGTGGGATTGGCGCGGGGAAGAGCGAGGTGTCGCGGCGGCTGGCCGCTCTCGGGGCGGTGGTGGTGGACGCGGACCTCATCGCGCGGGAGGTGGTCGCCCCCGGCACCGACGGCCTGGCCGCGGTCGTCGCCGAGTTCGGGACGGACGTCCTGCTGCTGGACGGCGCGCTGGACCGGCCGAAGCTCGGCTCGATCGTGTTCGCCGACCCGGCCCGCCTCGCGGCGCTGAACGCGATCGTGCACCCCCTGGTCGGCCACCGCTCCGCGGAACTCGCCGCGCAGGCCGGGCCGGACGACGTGGTGGTGCACGACGTCCCGCTGCTGACCGAGAACAAGCTGTCCTCCCGCTACGACCTGGTCGTCGTCGTGGACGCGGCCGACGCCACCCGGCTGGAACGGCTGGTGCGGCTGCGCGGGATGGCCGAGGACGAGGCGCGGGCCCGGATGGCCGCCCAGGCGACCCGCGAGGAGCGGCTCGCCATCGCCGACCTGGTGATCGACAACGACGGCCCGCTGGAGCGGCTGGAGCCGCAGCTGCGGACCCTGTGGGCCGAACTGCGGCTCCGCGCGGCGCGCTAGTCGGTGCGGACGACCGCGACCGAGCGGGCCGCGAGCGTGACCGCGTCCCCCGAGCCCCGGTAGGAGCCGTAGCCGGCCGGCGCGTCCGCGAAGGCCGCGCCCAGCGGGACGGTCCGTTCCCGGTCGGAGAGGTTCACCGCGGTACGGAACCGGCCCCGGTGCAGCACCAGCCAGCGGGCGTCCTCGTCGTACTCGACCCGGACCGCGGACAGGTCCGGGTCGGTGAACTCCGGGTGGGCCCGGCGCAGCGCCAGCAGGGTGCGGTACCAGCCGAGCAGTTCGGCGTGCGGTTTGCGGTCGGGCTCGGTCCAGTCGAGCTTGGAGCCGAGGAAGGTGGTGGCGGCCTGCGGGTCGGGGACCTGCTCCGGGGAGTGCCCGTGGGCGGCGAACTCGCGGCGGCGCCCGGTCCGTACCGCCTCGGCCAGGGACGGGTCCTGATGGTCCGTGAAGTACTGCCAGGGGGTGCGGGCGCCCCACTCCTCACCCATGAACAGCATCGGGGTGAACGGCCCGGTGAGGACCAGGGCCGCGCCGGCCGCGAGCAGGCCCGGGTCGGCGGCGGCCGAGATCCGGTCGCCCAGCGCCCGGTTGCCGATCTGGTCGTGGGTCTGCAGATAGCCGAGCAGCCGGTGCGCCGGGGTGCGGTGCGGGTCCAGCGGGCGGCCGTGGGTGCGACCGCGGAACGAGGACCAGGTGCCGTCGTGGAACCAGCCCCGGGTCAGCGTCCGGGCCAGCCCGGCCAGCGGACGGGCGGCGAAGTCGGCGTAGTAGCCCTGGCCTTCGCCGGTGAGCACGGCGTGCAGGGTGTGGTGCAGGTCGTCGCTCCACTGCGCGGTGAGGCCGAGGCCGCCGGCCTCGCGCGGGGTGATCAGCCGCGGGTCGTTGAGGTCGGACTCGGCGATCAGGAACAGCGGGCGTCCGGTGGCGGCGGCCAGCCCGTCCACGGCCGCGGACAGCTGTTCCAGGAAGTGCAGCGCGCGGGTGTCGACCAGGGCGTGCACGGCGTCCAGCCGCAGCCCGTCGACGCGGTAGTCGCGCAGCCAGGACAGCGCGCTCTCGACCAGGTAGGCGCGCACCTCGTCCGACCCCGGCGCGTCCAGGTTCACCGCCGCGCCCCAGGGGGTGTGGTGCCGCTCGGTGAAGTAGGGGCCGAAGCGGGGCAGGTAGTTGCCGGAGGGGCCGAGGTGGTTGTGGACCACGTCCAGCACCACGCCGAGACCCCGCCGGTGGGCCGCGTCGACGAAGCGCTTCAGCCCCTCCGGGCCGCCGTAGGGCTCGTGCACGGCCCAGAGCGAGACGCCGTCGTAGCCCCAGCCGTGGTCGCCGGGGAACGGGCAGACCGGCATCAGCTCGACCAGGTCCACGCCCAGCTCGGCCAGGTGGTCGAGCCGGGCGGCGGCGGCGTCGAAGGTGCCCTCGGGGGTGAAGGTGCCGACATGCAGTTCGTAGATGCTGCTGCCGGGCAGGGCGCGGCCCTGCCAGCGGGTGTCGGACCAGCGGAAGGCGCTGTGGTCGACCAGTTGTGACGGTCCGTCGGGTCCGTCCGGCTGGCGCGCCGAGCGCGGGTCGGGGAGCAGCAGCGGGTCGTCGTCCAGCCGGTAGCCGTAGCGGCTGCGGCCCGGGTCGGCGGGCGCTTCGGCGAGCCACCAGCCGGGGCGGTCCGGGTCGCGGCGCATCGGGCTCCCGTCCCCGTCCAGGACCAGGGTGACGCCGCGCTCGGCGGCCGGGGCCCACAGCTCGAAGCGGTGGCTCATGGATCAGGACTCCTCGGAGGTGCGGACGAGCAGGGCGACCGGGAAGTGCGCGAGCAGGTCGGCGAGCCGCACCGTACCGCGCAGCGGGCCGCGGGCGGAGAGGGCGTCGGTCCACTCGCCGTCCGGCAGGGCCAGGGTCTCGGTGGTCCAACCGCCGCGCTGCTCCAGCCGGTACGGGAGCCGGGTGGCGACCGCGAGCACGTCCCGGCCGCGCAGGTAGGCGATCAGGTGGGGGTCCGCGGCGACCGGGGTGTAGCCGCCGGTGAAGGCGGCCGGACGGTCCCGGCGCAGCCGCAGCGCGGTCGCGGTCAGGTGCAGCTTCTCGAACTGCAGCGGTTCGGCCGCGGCGGTGGCCACCGGGTCCGCCGAGTCCAGCCGGGCGGCGAGGCCGGCCAGGTCGACCGGGTGCCGGTTGTCGGGGTCGACCAGGGTCCGCAGCGGCTCCTCGCTGCCCTGGTAGAGGTCGGGAACGCCGGGCATGGTGAGGTGCAGCAGGGCGGAGGAGAGGGTGTTGGCCCGGGCGTGGGGGGCGATCCGCTCGGCGAAGGCGGTGACGGCGGCGGCGAGGGCCGGGGTGTCCGGGATCGACCGGGCCAGCCGTTCGACCGCGCGTTCGTAGCCGCTGTCGGGTTCGGTCCAGGTGGTGCGCAGCTTGGCCTCGCGGACGGACTTCAGCGCGGTCGCGGCCAGCCGGTCGGCATCGATCGGCCAGGCGGCCAGGGCGGTCTGCCAGAGCAGGTAGGCGGCATTGGGGTCGGGCACCGGCTCCGGGCAGAGCGCGGTCCAGCGGGCGATCTCCCGCCCCCACTCCTCGGGCAGCTCGGCCAGCACGGCCAGCCGGGCCCTGGCGTCGGCGCTGCGCTTGGTGTCATGGGTGGACAGCACGGTCATCGCGGCCGGGCGGTCGCGCCGCATCCGGGCGCAGTAGGCGTGGAACTCCTCCGGCGGCAGCCCCGGGCGGCCCGGGTCGCCGCCGACCTCGTTCAGGGACAGCAGCGGGTAGCGGCGGTAGAAGGCGGTGTCCTCGACGCCCTTGGCGGCGACGGCGGAGGCGGTCTGGGCCAGCCGGATCCGGAACTCGTCCTTGGCGGCGCTGCGGCCGAGCCGTCCCAGCGCCAGGTCCCGGACCAGGTCCGCGGTCGCGGCGTGCTCGACCGGCAGCCGGGCCCGGGCGGCGGCGCAGGCGGCGCTGATCCGTTCCAGGTCGGCCGGGTCGTCGGGCTCGCCGGGGACCGGGTAGGGGCGGTAGACCGGGTAGGCGGCCAGGGCGTCGGCGAGGGCCTGGCGCAGCGCCCAGGGGGCGTGGTCGCGCAGCCCGGAGTCCTCCTCGCAGATCCGGGCGGCGACCCGGGCCAGCCGGTTGACCTCGGAGGCCAGCTCGCCCAGCGGCGCGGTCATCTCGGCCCGGCCGCGGCGGGCGGCGGCGCTGGCGCTGTCGGTGGCCGTGCCCAGGTAGCCGGAGTAGACCTCGGCCAGCTGGGCCGCGCCCGGCCCGTCGGTCAGCACCCCGTCGATCCGGCGCAGCGCGTCGTAGCCGGTGGTGCCGGCGCAGGCCCAGTCGGCGGGCAGCTCTTCGTCGCCGGTGAGGATCTTCTCGACCACGACGTAGGCGCCGCCGGTCTCCGCGGCCAGCCGGCGGAGGTAGCCGCGCGGGTCGGCCAGGCCGTCCGGGTGGTCGATCCGGAAGCCGTCGACCACGCCCTCGGCGTGCAGCCGGAGCAGGGTGGCATGGGTCCGCCGGAACACCTCGGGGTGCTCGACCCGGACCCCGACCAGGTCGGAGACGGTGAAGAAGCGCCGGTAGTTCAGCTCGGTACGGGCCAGCCGCCACCAGGCCAGCCGGTAGAACTGGGAGTCGAGCAGCAGCGGCAGCGGCAGCTGCTCGGTGCCGGGGCGCAGCGGGAACACCTGGTCGTAGTAGCGCAGCACCGCCGTGTCGTCCTGGGTGTCGACCTTGATCTCGGACAGCTCGGCGCTGAGCCGGTCGCCGAGCACCGGCAGCAGCACCCGCCCGTCCTGGGCGGCCCAGTCGATGTCGAACCAGGCCGCGTACGGGGATTCGGGGCCCTCGCGGAGCAGGGTGGACCAGGCGTGGTTGAGCGTCGAGGGGACCGGCACCGCCATGTGGTTGGGGACGGTGTCCACGATCAGTCCGAGCCCGTGCTCATGGGCCTCGTCGGCGAGGGCGCGCAGGCCGTCCGGCCCGTCCTCGCCGCCGAGTTGCTCGCTGACCCGGCTGTGCTCCACCACGTCGTAGCCGTGGGTGGAACCGGGCACGGCCTCCAGCACCGGGGACAGGTGCAGATGGGACACCCCCAGCCGGGCGAGGTAGGGCACAGCGCGCCGGGCCTCGGCGAAGCCGAAGCCCGGTTGCAGTTGAAGGCGGTAGGTGGCCGTAGGTGCGCTCACGCGTACGGGGGTCATGGCCTACGCCTACCCCGCCGGGCCCCGGTGCACGACCCCTGCGCGCCATTCGGGCGAAAATCGGCTGATATCACCACCGGATCAGGCCGGACGCTGCAGCACCATCATCGAACGGTCCGTCAGGTGCACGCTGTCCCCGCCCCTGATCTTGGCGCCGGTGCCCGGGGCGATGGTCCAGGGCAGCGCGGTGTCGACCACCACCTGCCACTCCCGGCCGTGGTTCACCGGGACGGTGAAGTCCAGGCCCGCGTCGCCGGCGTTGAACAGCAGCAGGAAGGAGTCGTCGGTGATCCTGCCCCCGCGCCGGTCCGGCTCGGAGATGGCGTAGCCGTTGAGGAAGACGCTCAGCGACTTGGCGTAGGAGGCGCTCCAGTCCTTGTCCGACATCTCCTCGCCGGCCGGGGTGAACCAGGCGATGTCGGTGAGGTCGTCGTGGCTGCCGGAGACCGGGCGGCCGTGGAAGAAGCGGCGGCGGCGGAACACCGGGTGGTCCCGGCGCAGCCAGACCATGTGCCGGGTGAAGTCCAGCAGCTGCGCCGCCTGGTCCTCGGTGCTGCGGGTCTCGGCCTCGTCGGGGTCCTCGTTGCCGGAGCCGAGCGGCTCGGTGGGCATCCGGGCCGGGCCGATCGCGGCGTCCGGCCACTTCACCCAGGAGATCTCGCTGTCCTGGCAGTAGGCGTTGTTGTTGCCGCCCTGGGTGCGGCCGAACTCGTCGCCGTGCGACAGCATCGGCACCCCCTGGGACAGCATCAGGGTGGCGATGAAGTTGCGCTGCTGACGGCCCCTCAGCGCCAGCACCCCGGGATCCTCGGTCTCGCCCTCGGCGCCGCAGTTCCAGGAGCGGTTGTGGCTCTCCCCGTCCCGGCTGTCCTCGTGGTTGGCCTCGTTGTGCTTGTTGTTGTAGGAGACCAGGTCGCGCAGGGTGAAGCCGTCGTGGCAGGTGACGAAGTTGATGGAGGCGATCGGGCGGCGGCCGTCGTCCTGGTAGAGGTCGGAGGAGCCGGTCAGCCGGGAGGCGAACTCGGCCAGCGCGGCGTTCTCGCCGCGCCACAGGTCGCGGACGGTGTCCCGGTACTGGCCGTTCCACTCGGTCCACAGCGGCGGGAAGTTGCCGACCTGGTAGCCGCCCTCGCCGATGTCCCAGGGCTCGGCGATCAGCTTGGCCTGGGACACCACCGGGTCCTGCTGGACCAGGTCGAAGAACGAGGACAGCCGGTCCACCTCGTGGAACTGCCGGGCCAGGGTGGCCGCGAGGTCGAAGCGGAAGCCGTCCACATGCATCTCGGTGACCCAGTAGCGCAGCGAGTCCATGATCAGCTGCAGCACGTGCGGATGCCGCATCAGCAGGCTGTTGCCGGTGCCGGTGGTGTCCTCGTAGTAGCGGCGGTCCTCGGCCAGCCGGTAGTACGCGGAGTTGTCCAGGCCGCGGAAGGCCAGCGTGGGGCCCAGGTGGTTGCCCTCGGCGGTGTGGTTGTAGACCACGTCCAGGATCACCTCGATGCCGGCCGCGTGCAGCGCCTTCACCATCGACTTGAACTCCTGCACCTGCTGGCCCCGGTCGCCGAGCGAGGAGTACGCGCCCTGCGGGGCGAAGAAGCCGATGGTGTTGTAGCCCCAGTAGTTGGACAGGCCCAGGTCCACCAGTCGGTGGTCGTGCACGAACTGGTGCACCGGCATCAGCTCGATGGCGGTCACCCCCAGCTTCACCAGGTGCTCGATCACCGCGGGGTGGGCGATCCCGGCGTAGGTGCCGCGGATCTCGTCCGGGATGCCGGGGTGAAGGTTCGTCAGGCCCTTCACATGGGCCTCGTAGATCACGGTGCGGTGGTAGTCGGTGCGCGGCGGGCGGTCGTTGCCCCAGTCGAAGAAGGGGTTCACCACCACCGAGGTCATGGTGTGCGGGGCGGAGTCCAGGTCGTTGCGCTGCTCCGGTGCCCCGAAGTGGTAGCCGTAGACGGACTCGTCCCAGTCGATCGCGCCGCTCATCGCCTTGGCGTAGGGGTCGAGCAGCAGCTTGGCGCCGTTGCAGCGGTTGCCCTGGTCCGGCTTGTACGGGCCGTGCACCCGGAAGCCGTAGCGCTGCCCGGGCTGGATCCCCGGCAGGTAGGCGTGCCGGACGAAGGCGTCGGTCTCCCTCAGCTCCACCGAGGTCTCCGAGCCGTCGTCGCCGAGCAGGCACAGCTCGACCCGCTCCGCGACCTCGGAGAACACCGCGAAGTTGGTTCCGGCGCCGTCGTAGGTGGCACCCAGGGGGTAGGGATGTCCCGGCCAGACCTGCATCGTCGTCAACAACTCCCGATAGTGCCGCGCCGGCCCTCTCCGGAGGGGCCGGCAACTGTCACGTGCCCTATGCCCAGGGAAAGAGCGCGTCATGTCCCTTGGCATGGTGTCTCAGCCGTGCCCCGCTCATGGTGCTTTCACCACTACTTCGCCCGAACGGGTGTCCCAGGGAGCCTGGGTGACGCACCGCCATCACCCAGCTACCACTTCGCGCTTGGACGGCGACCGCTCTGGTGGCAAAGTACTCTTGATCGTCCGGAGTCACCCGGACGGCCTACTCCGGGCCTTCTGGCGCGGTACGTTGTCCCGCAGCGCACATGTGCGCGCGGTGGCGTGTACGTGGTGGCGTGTACGAGAGGAACGGTGAGGTCCGGGATGGTCGTCCCCGACGGGGGTGCCGCAGGGGGCACGGTGCGGGGCGATGCCCCGACCACGGTCGTCCGCACCGGAGCCGGTCGGGCCGCGCCGCACCAGCCGGGCCCGCTGGAGCCCTCGCTGGCCTGGCCCGCCGCCGCCTGGGACGAGGCCAGGCTCCGGGTCCGCCGGGCCGGCCGCGCCTACGTCTGGCTGAACCTGGTCGAGCAGCGGCTCCGCTCGGTCGTCGCCGAGGTGCTGCGCCCGGTCTACGAACCGGTGCACGGCGAGGACTGGGTGATAGCCGCGGCCGGCCCGGCCGGCGAGGAGTGGGTGCAGCGGGCCGGCGCGGTGCGCGAGGTGAGCCGGCGCAAGGGCTACCTGCTGGACCCGGACGACGACGCGCTGGTGGTCTTCCTCACCCTGCCCCAGCTGCGCGAGCTGATGGTCCAGCACTGGCCCTGCTTCGAACCGTATCTGAGCGACCGTCGGGAGGTGGAGGTCGCCCTCGACGAGCTGGAGGTCGCCCGGCACGTGGTCTCCCGCAACCGGGCCCTGTCCGAGAACGTCCTGGCCCAGGCCGAGCGCGCCGCCGCCCGGCTGCTGATGCTGCTCGACGGCGGTGCCGACCCGGGCGGGCTGCGGGCCCCGGTGGACGTGGTCGAGGAACTGGTCGGCGACCGCTACGCCGACGTCATCGGGGTCCACCCGGACCGGGTCAGGCTGCAGCGCGACCTGCCGGTCGAGGACCTGCTCGCCGGGGCCCGGCGGCTGGACGCCGTCGGCATATCGCTCAACCTGCTCTGCCAGAACTTCACCGGCCGCCGCCTGGTCGGCCTGGCCGACACCGGCTGCCGGGTCCGGCTGCTCTTCCTCAACCCGGCCAGCAGCGCGCTGCGCCGGCGCGAGCGCGAACTCGGGCTCGGCCGCGGCGAACTGGGCAAGGCCGTGGAGACCAACATCATGCACGTCCGCCGGGTCCGCGCCCGGCTGCGCGACGCGGGCTCGTTCGAGATCCGGGTCTACGACGAACTGCCGCGCTTCACCGCCTACCTGGTCGACGGCGACGGCCCGGACGGCCTCGGCGTGGTCCAGAGCTATCTGCGCCGGGCCCGCGGCATCGAGTCCCCGGCGCTGGTGCTGCGCGGCGGCACCCCCGGGCCGATCCTCTCCGGACGGCCGCCCGAGCCGGGCCTGTTCCAGGTCTACCAGGAGGAGTTCGAAGGCGTCTGGAGCGACTCCCGGCCGGTCTCCTAGGGCGCCTCCGGTGTTGTCAGTGGTGCGCGGGATGATGGTGGAGCACGCGGACGAGAGGACGACACGCGCATGAGCTGGCTGCACGAAACCCTGGTCGGATTCGACCTGGAGACGACCGGGACCGAGACGGCGGAGTCCCGGATCGTCACCGCCGCGCTGGTGGAGGCCAAGGGCGGCGAGGTCGTCCGGCAGCGGGACTGGCTCGCCGACCCGGGCGTGCCGATCCCGGCCGAGGCCGCCGCGATCCACGGGATCAGCACCGAGCGGGCCGTCGCCGAGGGCCGCCCGGTCGCCGAGGTCGCCGACGAGGTGGCCGCCGCGCTCTGCGAGTACTGGCGCGCCGGGATCCAGGTCGTGGTCTTCAACGCCGCCTTCGACCTCAGTCTGCTCAGTGCCGAGCTGCGCCGGCACGGCCTGCCCTCGCTGGACCGGCGCCTGGACGGTGCGCCGCCGGGGCCGGTGCTCGACCCGCTGACGGTGGACCGCGCGGTGGACAAGTACCGCAAGGGCTCGCGCACCCTGCAGAGCGCCTGCGCGGTCTACGGGGTGGAGCTGGCCGACGCCCACCGGGCCGGCAGCGACGCGCTGGCCGCGCTGCGGGTGGGGCTGGCGCTGGCCCGCAAGTACCCGGGCGAGGTCGGCGGCCTCGCCCCGGCCGAACTGCACCGCCGTCAGGTCGGCTGGCACGCGGCCTGGGCCGGCGGCCTGCAGGAGTGGCTCCGCAAGGGCAAGGAGCCGCAGGCCGTCGTGGACGGCAGCTGGCCGCTGCGGGTAACGGCCGATACGACGACGGGCTGATACGACGACGGGCTGATCCGCTCCCCCCGTGCGGAGCGGATCAGCCCGGTCGTCCTGACCGTGTCGCTGGGTCAGACGGTCAGCCGGTCGGCGGGCTGCTCCGCCCCGCGCGGCTCCGGCAGCTCCGCGGCGGTCTCGCCGTGGCCGAAGTCGGGGAGCCAGGAGAGCCAGCGCGGCAGGTACCAGTTGCGCTCGCCGAGCAGGCTCATCAGCGAGGGCAGCAGCACCGCGCGGATCACCGTGGCGTCGATCAGCACCGCGACGGCCAGGCCGATGCCCATCTGCTTCATCGACTCCATGTCCAGGGTGCCGAACACCGCGAACACCGCGACCATGATCGCCGCCGCGCTGGTCACCACCCCGGCCGTGCTGGTGATGCCGTGGGCCACGGCCGCCCGGGTGGCCAGGCCCCGGTCGTGCGCCTCCTTGATCCGGGAGACCACGAAGACGTGATAGTCCATGCTCAGTCCGAACAGGATGACGAAGAGGAACAGCGGGACCCAGCTCTCGATCGCGCCGACCCCGGCCGTGCCGATCAGCGACGCCCCGACGCCGTGCTGGAAGACCAGCGTCAGCGCCCCGTAGGAGGCGGCCACCGAGAGCAGGTTGAGCACCAGCGCGGTGACAGCCACTGTCACCGAGCGGAAGGAGAGCAGCATCAGCAGGAAGGCGAAGCCCATCACGAAGGCGAACACCGCCGGCAGGCTGCCGGTCATCTGCGCGTTGAAGTCCTCGGACCCGGCGGTCTGCCCGGTGACCGCGGCCTGAGCGCCGTCGACCGCGCCGAAGGTGTGCGGGACGACCGTGTCGCGCAGCGCCTTCAGGGCGTTGCCGCTGGTGGTGTCGTTGCCGCTGCCCGCCATCGGCACATCGACCAGTTCGATGTGCTTGGCCGGGTAGGGGGTGACCGTGATCGGCTCGTGCAGCAGTCCGGTGGCGACGGCCTGCTTCTTGAAGTCGGCCAGGGCGGTCGCCATCGCCGGGCTGCCGATCCGGTCCGAGGTGACCACGACGGTGGCCTGGTTGGGGTTGCCGGGGAAGGCGTCGGCGATCCGCTGCTGGGCGGCGACCAGGGCGTTGCCCTTGGGCAGCTGCTGGGCGAAGGTCAGGTTCGCGGTGTGCATGCCGAGCAGCGGTGCGGCCAGCGCCAGCAGGAACGCGGTGGCGATCCCGGCCGAGACCATCGGCCGCCGCAGCACCCGTCCCAGCACGGCCCGCCAGAAGCGGCTGCCGTTCTCGGACGGCGCGTTCATCCGGCGGCCGAGGAAGGGGACGCGTCCCTTGGCGACCCGGTCGCCCAGCATCGAGAGCAGGGCCGGCAGCACGGTGACCGAGCCGAGCACGGCGGTGATCACGACCAGGATGGTGGCCAGGCCCATGGCCTTGAAGTCGGCGATCCCGGTGAGGAACATCCCCGCCATGGCGACCACCACGGTCAGCCCGGAGACCAGGACGGCGCGTCCCGAGGTGGAGGCGGCGATGGCCAGGGCGGCCTCGGGCGAGCGGCCCTTGGCCCGCTCCTCACGTTCGCGGCGCAGGTAGAAGAGGCAGTAGTCGACGCCGACGGCCAGTCCGACCAGCAGCATCACCGAGGAGGCGTCGTCGCTGGTGTGCAGGAAGTGGCTGCTCAGCGCGACCAGTCCGCCCGCGGCGATGAACGCGGTGAGGGCGAGCAGCACCGGCAGCACGGCGGCCACCAGTGCGCCGAAGGCGATCAGCAGGATACCGAGCGCCAGCGGCACCGCGGTCCACTCGGCCCGGCTGAAGTCATGGGTGAAGGAGTCGTTGAACCACTTGTCGGCGCTGGCGTCGCCGAACTCCTGGACCGTCAGCTCCTGGTGCTTCGCCTGGGTGGCGGCGACCGCGGCCAGCACCGGGGCGACCCGGTCGCCCGCGGTGTCCGGGTCGCCGGCCATGGTGACGGTGACCAGCGCCGAGTGCCGGTCCGGCGCGATCGCCCCGTCGGTGTAGGGGGAGGCGATGGCGGAAGCGGCCCCGGTGGCCTTGACCGCGCCGATGGTGTCGTCGACGGCGGCGTGGAAGCGCGGGTCGGTCGCGGTGAAGCCCTTGGCCTGGATCAGCACGGTCTCGGTGGCGGGCGAGTCGATCCCGGCCTGGTGGATCATCTGCTCGGCCCGGCCGGACTGGCCGATGCCCTCGTCCTGGTCGGTGGTCTGGACGCTGCCGGCCATCCCGCCGAGGACCGTGGCCAGGACGACGAACAGCAGCCAGCCGAAGACGGCGGTCTTCCGGTGCCGGGCACTCCAGCCGCCGATGGCGGCGGCGAGGCCGGGCCTCGGCCGCCGGGGCCGTGGATCCTTCTGATGGCGTGTCATGTCTCGTCCCCCTGGGGTCGGCCTGCTCGGGTGCTGACGGGCGGCTTCGTGTGGTGAAGCACACAGATGACGCTACGGAGCAGGCGGGAGAGCGGACATCCGGCCAGCGGGCCACCCGGCCCTGGACCTTTCCTCAGGGCGGACCCGGGGGTTTCCCCTACCCCGGCCGCCGTCTTCTCCGCCCTGAGGCGGAGGGGACTCCACCCGGGGGACGAGGAAATGCCCGGTGGCGAGGGGTGAAGATAAGGGGCACGGTCATCTGAGGGCCCCGTCAGCAGGGACAGGACCAAAGTCCTGACTTGCCGCCCGGCTAGTCCGCTTTCTATGATGCTCGCACACGATACTTACCTGCCGACCGGCTAGTTCTGCCGATCGGATCGCACCCCCCGAGCAGCGTCGCCAGGGCGGGGTGGTCCACGCCTTGGAGGCGCACTCGTATGTTTCACCGGATAGGACGCACAGTCGTGCGTCACCCGATCTGGACGATCGTGGCTTGGCTGGTCGCAGCCGTGGTGATCGCCATGACGGCGCCGACGCTCGCGTCCAACAGCGACGAGAGCAGCTTCCTGCCCAAGAGCTACGAGTCGATCCAGGCGATGCAGCTCCAGCAGAAGGCCTTCCCCGCGGCCTTCACCCCGGCCGCGGAGGCGCTCTACCAGCGCACCGACGGCGGGACGCTGACGGCGGCCGACAAGGCCCAGATCGCCAAGATCAACAAAGAGCTGGGCACCAAGACCATCAAGGACGTCCAGGGAGTCTTCCCCGGGCCGTTCTCGACCGACGGCAAGTACGGCCTCGGCCTGGTCAAGATGGACGACAAGAGCGCGGGCCAGCCCTCCCAGGCGGACGCGGCCAAGGCGCTGCGCGCGGACCTGACCCAGCTGACCAAGGGCACCGACATCAACGCCAAGCTCGGCGGCTCGGCGGCCCAGGTGCTGGACCAGCAGGACGCGTCCAAGCGCGGTGAGAGCCTGATCGGCATCGGCACCTTTGTGATCATCATCCTGGCGATGATCCTGATCTTCCGGGCCCCGCTGATGGCGATCCTGCCGCTGCTGCTGATCGGTGTGGTCGCGATGGCCGCCAACGGCCTGATCGCGGACATCACCAAGCTGCTCGGCCTGTCCTCCAACTCCTCGGTCTCCGGCATCCTGATCGTGGTGCTGTTCGGCGTCGGAACCGACTACATCCTCTTCCTGATGTTCCGCTACCGAGAACGGCTGCGGGCGGGTGACGACCACAAGGAAGCCATGATCACGGCCGTCGGCCGGGTCGGCGAGGCCATCGCCTCCGCCGCCGGCGCCGTCATCATCGCCTTCCTCGCGCTTTCGCTCTCCTCGGTCTCCTTCCTCAAGCAGATGGGCCCGGCGCTGGCCATCTCGGTCGGCGTCACCCTGATCGCCGGGCTCACCCTGGTTCCGGCCGTCTTCTCGCTGATCCCGCCGCGGGTCCTGTTCTGGCCGTCCAAGAAGTGGAAGGCCGAGCCGAAGGGCACCACCTTCGCCAAGATCGGACGCGGCGTGCAGCGCCGGCCGGCCCTGGTGGCCCTGGTCTCCGGGCTGCTCATGGTCGCCCTGGCGCTCGTCGCCACCAGCTACAAGGCCAGCTTCGACTTCGCCTCGGGCTCCATGCCCAAGACCAAGGAGTCGATGGTCGTCCAGGACACCATGACCCGGGCGTTCAGCGCCGGTGCGGCCCAGCCCACTGAGGTCTACGTGACCAGTGTCGGCGGTGTCCCGCTGGACAAGTCCGCGATCAGCGGCTTCGAACAGAAGCTTTCCGGAGTGGCCGGCGTCGCCAAGGTGGCCCCGGCCGAGTTCAACAAGAGCGGCGACACCGCCGACATCTCGGTGATCCTGAAGTACGACCCGCAGAGCTCGCAGGCCATGAACACGGTCGACAGCATCCGCGACGTCGCCCACGCGAACGTCCCGTCCGGGGACAAGGCGCTGGTCGGTGGCATCTCCGCGATCTACAAGGACATCAACAAGGCGATCAACCACGACTACCTGGTGGTCTTCCCGGTCGCCGGGCTGCTGATCATGCTGATCCTCGGCCTGATGCTGCGCAGCGTGGTCGCCCCCTGGTACCTGATGGCTTCGGTCGGGCTCGGCTTCGCGGCCACCCTCGGCGCGACCGTGCTGATCTTCCAGCACCTGCAGAACCAGGCGGGGCTGATGTTCATGCTCCCGGTGTTCATGTACCTGTTCGTGGTCGCCATCGGCACGGACTACAACATCCTCATGATCGCCCGATTGCGGGAGGAGGCCCGGGAGGGCCGGAACCCGAGGGAGGCGGCGGCCGAGGCGCTGCGCCACGCCGGACCCACGGTGGCGGCGGCCGGTGCGATCCTCGCCGGAACCTTCGCCAGCATGATGCTCGCCGGGAACACCCTGTTCGCGGAGATGGGCTTCTCGATCAGCTTCGGCATCGTGATCGCGGCCTTCGTCATGGCGATGTTCTTCACCCCCTCGCTGACCGCGCTGATCGGGCACGCCGCCTGGTGGCCCGGCCGCGCCGACCGGGCGGGTGCCGGGCACGGTGACAGCAGGGTCGTCGCCGGTCATGTGCCGGCCTCGGAGCAGCTCACCGAGGACGCGGACTCCGCCCCGCGGCGGTAGTCGACCGACGTCGAGCAACAGTAAGAGGCCGGGACCGGCCGCACCGAGAGGTGCGGCCGGTCCCGGCCTCTTCGCATGCGTCGGGTAAGAGACCGGAATCCCTGTCCACTGAATTCAGCGGTGGAATTGAGATGGTTTTCTCTCTCGTCGGCGAAATGCCCGTGAGCTGCGGTGATGCTTATCAAATTCACTGCCGTGGGCGTCGGTTGGCACTACGATTCCTTTCGCCGCCCGCCCTGCGCGGGCATCATTCGGGAGGGATTCGCTTGAACATGTCCCCGGGCGCACGTACGCGTGCCGCCCTTCTTTCGGTGGCCGCCTTCGGGCTTGCGCTGGCCGCGGCCTCGCCCGCGCTCGCGGCGACCGGTACGCCGACGGCGCCCACCGAGCTCTTCAACGGCGACAAGAACTGCTCGACCGATGTGAACGCCCCCACCTACCTCTGGGGCGGTGAGGGCATCTCCGTCGAGGGCATCCCCCAGGACACCGACGCCGCCGGCAACCCCTCGCTCACCGCGCAGTTCCAGGTCTGGCCGGTCGCCGACCCGACGCAGATCAGCACCCTCTCCCGCACCCAGGTCCGCACCGGGTTCGAGGGGCAGGCCGTGGTCCCGTCGCAGAGCCTGACGGACGGTCAGACCTACGCCTGGCAGGCGCAGACGGTGGACGGCGGCGGCGCGGCCTCGGCCTGGTCGGCCCCGTGCTACTTCGCCGTCGACAACACCGCGCCGTCGAAGGCGCCGACGGTCACCTCGCCGAACTACCCGCAGGGCCAGTGGGACCAGGGCGGGACGCCGGTGCAGTTCACCCTGGACGCCAACGGCGCCGCCGACGTCGGCGGCTTCGTCTACGGCTGGAACAACACGCTCCCGGTGCCGGTGACGGCGACCATCGGCGACTACGGGATCCCGACCCCGGTCGACCCGTACGCCGACTCCGCCCACTTCGCCCGTGCCACCACCGTGGGCGGCTCGACCACGGTGAGCCTGATCCCGCCGACCGGCTCCGGCCCGATGACGCTGTATGTGGAGAGCCTGGACCGGGCGTTCAACGAGTCCGCGCAGTCCAGCTACAGCTTCTACGTCAGCTCGACCGGGCCGACGATCACGCCGGCCGTCACCTCGCCGGTGTTCGACACGCCGACCCGGTTCACGATCACCCCCAACGCCGGGGTGCAGGCGGCGAGCCGGGTGCTCAGCTACGCGGTGGAGGTCACCGGCGGCCCGAGCCCGCAGACCGTCACGGTCCAGGCGAAGGCGGACGGCACCGCCGTGGTGACGCTCAGGCTGAACGGCCTGTACGGCAACTCCGTCACGGCGACCGGCACCAGTGAGAACGGCTGGGTCAGCGACGCGGGGTGGTGGAGCACCGGCGCCGTCGACACCACACCCACGGTGAGCTCCAACGTCTACGTGGAGAACGGGTCGAGCGGCGGCGTGGGTGTGCGGAGCCGGTTCACCTTCGCGCCGAAGGTGAAGGGCGTGGCCAGTTACACCTACTCCTTCAACTCGGGTCCTGAGACCACGGTCAAGGCGGGCGGCAAGGGGACGGCCACGGTCAGGTGGACCCCGACCGAGAACGGCTACTACGACCTCGAGGTCTACGCGACGACCAAGGACGGGGTGGTCCTGGCGCCCTACGACTACTACTTCTATGTGAACTAGCTAGTGGGACGGGGCCGGGCCCCGGCGCGGAATGTGCGCCGGGGCCCGGCCCCGTTCTGTCACGACGTCAGCTGCGCGAGCACCGTGCGCACGGCCCGGACGACGGCCTCGCGGGCCTCCTCGGTCGGCTCCTGGGTCTCGAAGCCGTGGACGCCGTGCGGGACGTCGATGATCTCGACCCGGGCCTTGGCCTGCTCCGCCGCGCTCACGAACTCCTGGACCGTGGCGGCGATCTGCGGAGTCTCCAGGCCCGCCCGGGTGAGCACCAGCGGCGGCAGCGCGCCGTCGGCCGCTTCGGCCGCGCGGAGCGACTCGGCCGGGCGGAACCGGGGGCCGACCGCGCCCCAGCCCGGCAGCGGGGCCAGGATCGGATAGCTCAGGGCCAGGCAGCGCAGCCAGCCGGGCGGGGAGGCGATCCAGTCCGCGGTGAGCAGTCCCGCGCCGGAGAAGAACCACAGGGCGATGCGCTCCGGGTCCACCCGGGGGTCGGCCCGCAGCCGTTCCACGGCCTCGGCCACATCGTCCGCGGCCTGCGGGTAGTCGGCGAGGCCGTGCAGACGGTGCTCCACGACGGCGCCCACCACGCCCCGGGCCGCCAGGTGGCGCGCGTAGCCGAGGAAGAACGGCCAGTCGCGCGGGGCCGGGACGAGGTCGGACGGCAGCGGCCCGCCGTGCACCAACAGCACAGCGGGCCAAGGGCCTTGCGCCGAATCGGGCGCCGGCTCCGGCAGATGCAGGTCCACCAGCCCGTCCCTGACCCGGGGCCGGGACGGCTCCGGGACGTCCAGCAGGAAGGGCCGGGAGAACGGCGACTCGCCCGCGCCCGCCGGCGCGGCCAGCCGCCGGCCTTCACCCGCCGCCGCGCGGAGCAGCAGCGCGCCCAGCTCGTCCGGGCGGGAGAGCATCGGCCAGTGGCCGGTGGCCAGTTCGAAGAAGCCCACCCGCGGATCGGCCAGCTTCCGGAACTGCGGCGGACCGCTGCGCACCAGCGCCTCGATCGTCTCCACCGTCAACCCGCCCGCCGTGCACAGGATTCCGCTGGTCGGCACGGCCGAGGCGGCGCCGGTCAGGCGCAGCGGCCGCGTCAGCGTCCGGGTCGGCTGCGGCGCGGACAGCTCGCTGAGCTGCGCCAACTGCCGTGATGACAGCCCCTCGGTGCTGCCCCACCGCTGCCACTCCTGCGGCTCCGGCACCGGGATCGTCCCGATGTTGCCGTCCGTGGCCAGGAGTTGATGCACCGTCGGATCGGGCACCAGTGCCAGTGCCGGGTCGCCGTGCTGCGGCAGCCCGGCGTCCAGGTGGACGATGCGGGCGACCCGCTCCGCGCGGCGGTCGGCCGCGCCCAGCACCGGGTGGATGGCGTAGTCGTGGCCGACCAGCACCACCTCGGGTGCCTCGCCCGGATCGAGCGAGTCGATCAGCCGGACCAGGTCGTCGACCTGGGTCTCCAGATCGACCCCGGGCTGTCGGCTCAGGGTTGCCGGATGCGCCTCGGCGCCCGACTCCCGCAGCCGGTCGGCCACGTCGTTCCAGATCCTCCCGTCGGTGAACGGGCCGGAGACCAGGATGAACACGGACATCAGCAGCTCCAAGGGGGTGCGAGGACGGTCACCGGTAAGCTAGGAGCTCCCCCAGAGGGAGGTTCAAGCCTTGAGCATCGGCACCCTGAGCATCGGCGAGCTCGCCGCGCAGGCCGGGACCACGGTCAAGACGGTCCGCTTCTACTCCGACCGGGGCCTGCTGCCCGAAGCCTCGCGCAGCGGTGGCGGCCACCGCCGCTACGGCCCCGAGGCGGCGGCCCGGCTGCGGACGATCCGGTCGCTGCGCTCGCTCGGCGTCCCGGTGCCGGAGATCGCCCGGGTCCTCGACTCCGGGGACACCCTGGAGGCTGTGGTGGCACGGCGGTTGGACGACCTCGGCAGCCAACTCGCGGCCCTGCGCTGGCGGGAGGCCGCGCTGCGGGCGCTCCAGGACGGCACCCCGGAGCAGGTGGCGGACCATCTGGAGCTGATCGGGGCGGTCAGCGTTCCGCCCAGTACGTCCGCGCTGGCGCACTACTGGCGCCGGCTGCTGCCGGTCCGGCTCTCCACCCGGCTGCGCGCCGCGGTCACCGAGGCGGCCGTCCCGCAGCCGCCCGCCGATCCGACCCCGGGGCAGGTGCTGGCCTTCGCCCGGCTGCATGCCCTGGTCACGGACGCCACCGACCACTGCCTGGTCTCGCACCGGCCCGCCACCACCGAGACCCACCCCGACCTGCTCTACGACGGCCTGCACGAGGCGTACCAGCTGGCGGAGGCCGCGCTGCGGGCCGACCGCGACCCCGGTCTGGCGCAGGCCCTGGACTGCTACGTCGCCGCCCATGCCCGTGCCTCCGGCAGCCGCGACAGCCCCGACTTCCGCCGGGCCCTCGGCGTCGGCCTGGCCGCGGCGGACCATCCGGTGATGGCCCGCTACTGGCAGCTGGCCGGGGAGCTGACGCCCGAACTGACCCTCGGCGCGGCGGACCTCAGGCTCCGCGAGGCGCTGACCGCGAGCACGGCCGCGTAATTGTGAACCCCTGACGTCAGCCGGTGCGGGTGAGGGCCAGGGACGGGTGCTCCGCGGCACGGAGGAGCAGGGTCTCGTCGTGGCGGCGCAGCAGCAGCCGGGCGAGTTCCGGGGAGGCGCCGAGCGGCGCCGCGACGGTGGTGACGCCGGCGGCGCGGGCCTCGGCGCCGATGCGGTCCGGGAGCAGGCCGGGGGCCAGCAGGTACGGGGCCACCGCCAGCGCGTCCAGGCCGCGGGCCCGCAGCGCGGCGACGGCGTCCGCGACCCGCGGCGGGGCGGCGGAGGCATGGGCGACCTCGACCGCGCCCCAGCCGCGGAGCCGCTGCCAGTCGGCGGCGACCTGGCGGGTCACCGCGTTGGCGGCCGGGTCGGAGGAGCCGGCCGCGGCGAGCACGATCCCGGTCCGCGGCGAGGGACGGACGCCGGCCTCGGCGAGGCGCCGGTCCAGCGTGTCCAGCAGCAGCGGGGACGGCCCCAGCACCGGACCCTGACGGACCGTCAGCGACGGGTGCGCGGCGGCGGCCTCGGCCAGCACGGCCGGGATGTCGCTGCGGGCGTGGAAGGCCCGGTTCAGCAGCAGCGGCAGCGCGACGACCGGCGCGCCCGCCCCGGCGGCGTCCAGCCGGGCCAGCACCTGGCCGATCCGGGGGGTGCAGTGGTCCAGGTAGCCGGTCTCGACCCGCAGCCCGGGCCGCAGCGCCCGCACCCGCGCCGCCAGGTCGGTGACCGTGGCGGCGTGGCGCGGGTCGCGGCTGCCGTGGGCGACCAGCAGCAGGGTCCCCGGGGGGACCCGGTGCTGCTGCCGAGCCGAGCGTTGACGCCTCACCGACGGGCGACCAGCAGGCCGCGGGAGCGCAGCACCCGTCGCTCCAGCGGGGCGAAGACCAGCAGCTCGATGCCGATGCCGACCAGCAGGATCAGCAGGATGGTGGACAGCACCCCGGGCATGTCCTGGACCTCCCGGGCGTCCTCCAGCGACTGGCCGAGGCCGAGGCCCAGCGCGGGGGAGCTGGCGATCAGCTCGGCGGCCATCAGCGAGCGCCAGGCGAAGGCCCAGCCCTGCTTGAGCCCGGCCAGGTAGCCGGGCAGCGCCGCCGGGAGCAGCACGTACCAGACGCCGCGCAGCCCGGTCGCGCCGAGCGTGCGTCCGGCCCGCAGGTAGAGCGGCTGGACCTGGTCCACGCCGGCGACCAGGCCGTTGGCGATCGAGGGCACGGCGCCGAGCAGGACCACGGCGTAGATGGTGGCGTTGCTGAGCCCGAACCAGATGACCGCGGCCGGCACCCAGGCGACCGAGGGGATCGACTGCAGCCCGGACAGGATCGGGCCGATGGCGGCCCGGACCGGCTTCACCTTGGCCACCAGCAGCCCGACCGGGGTGCCGATGACGACCGAGGCCAGGAAGCCCAGGGCGCCGCGCGACAGCGAGGTCCAGATGGTGCCGAGGATGGTGCCCTGCAGCCACTGCTCGTGCAGGCTGTCCCAGACGTCCAGCGGACTGGGCAGCAGGTCGGGGCGCTTGAGGTGGGCCATGTAGGCGCCCTGCCAGAGCAGCAGCACCAGGGCGATGGCGATCACCGGCGGCAGCACCTTGTTGAGCAGCACGCTGCGCAGCGGGGTGCGTTCGACGGTGTGCGCCTCCAGGGCGTCGAGCCCCGCGCCGAGGGTGGCGGCCTCGTCGGCGGGCGCCTGGTCGGCCGGTGCCTTGGCGGTCAGTTCAGTGCTGGACATGGCGGCGGATCTCCCCTCGGAGCTGGTCGGTGATCTCGACGGAGAGGTCGGCCACCCCGGCGGACTCGATCCGGCGCGGCTGCGGCAGGTCGATGGTCCACTCGGCGGCGATCCGGCCGGGCCGGGAGGAGAGCAGGACCACACGCTGGGCGAGGCGCACGGCCTCGCGGACGTTGTGGGTGACGAAGAGGACGGAGACGCTGGTCTCGGCCCAGATCCGGGTCAGTTCCTCGTGCAGGACGTCGCGGGTGATGGCGTCGAGCGCGGCGAAGGGCTCGTCCATCAGCAGCACCTTGGCGTCCTGGGCGAGGGCGCGGGCCAGGGCGACCCGCTGGCGCATGCCGCCGGACAGCTCGTGCACCCGCTTGCGGTGCGAGCCGCTGAGCCGGACCAGCGCGAGCAGCCGCTCGGCCTCGGCGCGGCGCTCGGCCCGCGGCAGGCCGCGCAGGCGCAGCGCGAGCTCGATGTTCTGGCCGGCCGTGAGCCAGGGGAACAGCGCGTGCTCCTGGAACATCAGCGCGGTCCGGCCGCCGGGGACCTCGATGCTGCCGCTGGTCGGCCGGTCGAGCCCGGCGACCAGGTTGAGCAGGGTGGACTTCCCGCAGCCGGAGGCTCCCAGCAGGCAGACGAACTCGCCGGGCGCGACGCTGAGGCTGATGTCGTCGAGAACGGGGTGCTCGGCGCCCGCGCGCCCGAACGACTTGCTGACGTGGTCGAGCGTCACGGCCGGGGGCTCGGTGGCGAGTTCGGGGCTGGGCAGTGGTTCGGTGACTACCGGGGCCATCCGGTCACCTCCTGGAACGGTGCGGGTGAGTGGTGCGAAGAGAGGGGCCGGGGCCCGTCCCGGTCCGTTGTGACTGGGCATCGACGCGGACGCGGGACGGGCTCCGGAGCTGTGCGGCGGGACCGGCGGGGACTACTGCGCGCCGAGGCCCGCGGCGGAGACGGCCGGCTGGCCCGCTGCGGCGAGGACCTTGTTGAGCAGGGTCAGGTCGTAGATCCCGGACAGGTCGGGCGTGGTGATGAAGCCCGCGGTGACCGAGTGGTCGGCCTCGGTCTTCAGGGTGGACGCCAGCGGGTCGTTGGTGACGCTCAGTTCGGACCAGGCGGCGTCGAGGACCTTGTCGGACAGGGCCTTCTTGGTCAGCACCGTCAGCGCGTCGTTGGCGTCCTTCTTGGCCTCGGCCGGGTTCGCCGCGATCCAGGCGTTGGTGTCCACGGACGCCTTGAGCACGGCCTCGACCACGTCCGGGTGCGCCTTGAGGAAGGTCTGCGACACGATCACGTTGGTGGAGACGAACTTGCCCTCCGGCCACAGCGTCTTCTCGTCGATCAGGATCTTCGCGCCGAGGGCGACCAGCTTGGAGGCGGTCGGCTCGGGCACCCAGGCCCCGTCGATGGAGCCGGCCGAGTACGCGGTCGGGGTGATCGAGTTGTCGGTGCGGATCACCGAGACGTCGCCCTTGCCGCTCTTCGGGTCCTCCTTGAAGCCCTTGGTGGAGAGGTAGTTCAGCAGCGCCACGTCCTGGGTGTTGCCCAGCTGCGGGGTGGCGATCTTCTTGCCCTTGAGGTCGGCCTCGGTCTTGATCTTCGCCGGGTTGACGACCAGTTCGGCGCCGCCGGAGGTGGCACCCGAGATGATCTTCAGCGCGGCGCCCTTGGACTTGACGTAGCCGTTGATCGCGGGGGAGGGGCCGATCCAGGCGATGTCGATCGCGCCGGAGTTCAGCGCCTCGATCTCGGAGGGGCCCGCGTTGAAGATCTGGGTCTTGATCTGGGTCGCGCCCAGGTCCTTCTGGAACTGGCCGTTCTGGATGCCGATCAGCGGCGTCGCGTGGGTCAGGTTGGCGAAGTAGCCGATGTGCACCGTGTCCGCGGAGAGCTTGGCGGCGGAGGAACCGGCGGCAGCAGAGGAGGAGGGGGCCGCGGCCGTGGCGGTGGACTTGGAGCCGTAGCTGCACGCGCTGAGCAGGCTGACGGCGGCAAGGCCGGCGGTGGCGACGAGGGCGGCACGTCTGGCGCGGGCGCGGGTCGGCTTCAGGGGCAGGGCAGACATGGAGGTGTCCTCACGATGGGTCGGGCGGGAAGGTGTGGCGGTGGCGCTGGGCCGTCGCGTCATCGGGACGCGGGGGCCGGGGAGACCGGGCGGGGCGGTGTGTCAGACCGCGGTGCCGACCCGGCGACCGGAATCGCTGGGATTCCGGTCAACACCCCGCGGGACGACAGCGGCCGATCCCGCCCTGGCCCGCGCCGAGCGCGCCGCTGCCGACCCGGCCGCCTTCCTTCGCCATGCGGGAGAACGCCTCGCCGCCCATCGTGAGAACCCTTCGTCGTTGCTGTCGCAGTGGTGCTAGAACGCCTCGCCGGCCATGCCGGCCGTGAGGGTGGTGCCGTCCGCCTGGTCGATCAGCAGGAACGAACCGGTGAAGCGGCTGACCGCGTACGGGTCGAGCGCCAGCGGCTCGGCGGTGCGCAGCACCACCTGGCCGATGTCGTTGACCTGCAGGCTGCCCGGCTCGGGCACCCGGTCCAGGCTGTCGATGTCGATCCGGTAGGGGATCTCCTTGACGATCGCCCGCACGGTCCTGGTGGTGTGCTTGAGCAGCACCTTGTCGCCGACCCTGAGCGGGCGCTCGTGCAGGTGCGACACCGTCGCCAGCACGTCCTTGGTCGGCTCCGGCGGGGTGCCGGAGGCGATCAGGTCGCCGCGGGAGACGTCGAGGTCGTCGGTCAGCCGGACCGTGATCGACTGGGGGGCCCAGGCGAGGTCGGTCTGCTTGCCGAGGACGTCGATCCCGGCCACGGTGGTGGTCAGCCCGGACGGCAGCACGGTGACCGCGTCGCCCTTGCGGAGCACCCCGGAGGCCAGCTGCCCGGCGTAGCCGCGGTAGTCCAGGTGCTCCCCGCTCTGCGGGCGGATCACGTACTGGACCGGGAAGCGGGCCGGCTCGGCCGAGCGGTCGGTGCCGACCGGGACCGTCTCCAGGTGCTCCAGCAGGGTCGGGCCGCCGTACCAGTCCATGTGCGCGGACGGCTCGACCACGTTGTCCCCGGCCAGCGCCGAGATCGGGATGGCGGTCACGTCCGGGATGCCGAGCGAGGCCGCGTAGCCGTTGAACTCCTCGGCGATGGCCGCGAACACCGGCTCCGCGTAGTCGACCAGGTCCATCTTGTTGACCGCCAGGACCACGTGCGGGACCCGCAGCAGCGCCGCGACGGCGGCGTGCCTGCGGGTCTGCTGGACCACGCCGTTGCGGGCGTCGACCAGGACCACGGCCAGCTCGGCGGTGGACGCCCCGGTCACCATGTTCCGGGTGTACTGCACGTGCCCCGGGGTGTCCGCCAGGATGAACCGGCGGCGGGCGGTGGCGAAGTAGCGGTAGGCCACGTCGATGGTGATGCCCTGCTCCCGCTCGGCCCGCAGGCCGTCGGTGAGCAGCGCCAGGTCGGGGGCCTCCTGGCCGCGCTTGTTGGAGGCGTCGGTGACCGCCTCCAGCTGGTCGGTCAGAATGGACTTGGAGTCATGGAGCAGCCGTCCCACCAGGGTTGACTTGCCGTCATCGACGGAGCCGGCCGTGGCGAAGCGCAGCAGGGCGGTGGCCGACCCGGTCTCCAACGGGGGAGAGGCGTGGTGCAGTTCGGTCGACATGTCTAGAAGTACCCTTCGCGCTTGCGGTCTTCCATGGCGGCTTCCGACACCTTGTCGTCGGCCCGGGTGGCCCCGCGTTCGGTCAGTCGGCTGGCGGCCACCTCGGTGACCACGTCGGCGACGGTGGCCGCGGCCGAGTCGACCGCGCCGGTGCAGGACATGTCGCCGACGGTGCGGTAGCGGACCTGGCGGAGCTCGACCGTCTCGCCCTCCTTGGGGCCGCCCCAGCCGCCGGCGGTCAGCCACATGCCGTCGCGCTTGAAGACCTCGCGCTCGTGCGCGTAGTAGATCTCCGGCAGCTCGATCTTCTCCCGCTCGATGTACTGCCAGACGTCCAGCTCGGTCCAGTTGGACAGCGGGAAGACCCGGACGTGCTCGCCGGGGGAGTGCCGGCCGTTGTAGAGCGACCACAGCTCGGGACGCTGGCGGCGCGGGTCCCAGGCGCCGAACTCGTCGCGCAGCGAGAACACCCGCTCCTTGGCGCGGGCCTTCTCCTCGTCCCTGCGGCCGCCGCCGAAGACCGCGTCGAAGCGGTTGGACTCGATGCCGTCCAGCAGCGGGACGGTCTGCAGCGGGTTGCGCAGCCCGTCCGGGCGCTCGCGCAGCCGGCCGTCGTCGATGAAGTCCTGGACCTTGGCGACATGCAGCCGCAGCCCGTGCTCGGCCACGGTGCGGTCGCGGTAGGCCAGCACCTCGGGGAAGTTGTGGCCGGTGTCGACGTGCAGCAGCGAGAACGGCACCGGGGCCGGCCAGAAGGCCTTGAGCGCCAGGTGCAGCATGACGATGGAGTCCTTGCCGCCCGAGAAGAGGATCACCGGGCGCTCGAACTCCCCGGCCACCTCGCGGAAGATGTGGACGGCCTCGGACTCCAGCGCGTCCAGGTGCGACAGCACATAAGGGTTGCCGTACTCGTGGGCGGTCAGGATGTCGGTCGCGGTGGTCACGCCAGTCCCCTCTCGGTGAGCAGTGCGTGCAGGGCGGCGGCCGAGTCGGCCACCGACTGGGTGTGCGCCTCGATGCGCAGGTCCGGGGCGGTGGGGGCCTCGTAGGGGTCGTCCACCCCGGTGAGGCCGGAGATCTCGCCGGCCGCCTGCTTGGCGTAGAGGCCCTTCACGTCCCGGTCCGAGCAGACCTCGACCGGGGTGGCGACGTGCACCTCCAGGTACGGCGTCCCCTGCGCGGCGTGGCGGGCGGCGACGGCGGCGCGGGAGGCGGCGTAGGGGGCGATCACCGGCGCGAGCACCGTGACGCCGTTGGAGGCCAGCAGCTCGGCGACGAAGCCGATCCGCTGGATGTTGGTGTCCCGGTCCTCGGGGGTGAAGCCGAGCCCGGCGGAGAGGAAGGTGCGGATCTCGTCGCCGTCCAGGATCTCCACCCGGTGGCCCTCGGCCCGCAGCCGCTCGGCCAGGGCCAGGGCGATGGTGGTCTTCCCGGCGCTGGGCAGGCCGGTCAGCCACACGGTGGCGCCGCACTCTGCCACGGCGGCCGCCGTGGCGGGCGCTGCGTCGACTGTGGTGGTCAAGGTCTGCTCCAGTGGGGTGGTTGACGGGGCGTTGGCAGGGGGCGGGGGCGGTGCTAGAGGTGGATGCCGCACTCGGTCTTGCCGGCGTTGGACCAGCGGCCCGAACGCGGGTCCTCGCCGGCCAGGATCCGCCGGGTGCAGGACTCGGGGGCGCAGCCGATGGACGCGTAGCCGTCGCTGAGCAGCAGGTTCAGCAGGATCCCGTGCTCGGCCACGTACGCGTCCACGTCCGCCTGGGTCCAGCGGGCGATCGGGGCGATCTTGACCTTCTGCCGCTTCGGGTCGTACGACACCACCGGGGTGTTCGCCCGGGTCGGCGACTCGTCCCGGCGCAGCCCGGTGGCCCAGGCGTCGTAGCCGGCCAGGCCGCGGTTCAGCGGCTCCACCTTGCGCAGCGCGCAGCAGAGGTCGGGGTCCCGATCGTGCAGCCGGGGCCCGTACTCGGCGTCCTGCTCGGCCACGGTCTGCCGCGGGGTCAGCGTGATCACGTTCACCGGGTAGACCTCGGCCACCGCGTCGCGGGTGCCGATGGTCTCCGGGAAGTGGTAGCCGGTGTCCAGGAAGATCACGTCCACGCCCGGCAGGGCGGTGGAGGCCAGGTGCGCGACCACGGCGTCCTCCATCGAGGAGGTGACGGCGAAGCGGCGGCCGAAGGTCTCGGCGGCCCAGCGCATCACCTCCTGGGCGGAGGCGTGCTCCAGCTCCTCGCCCGCCCGGACGGCGAGGGCTTCCAGCTCCTCGGGAGTACGGGTGGGTATCTCAGTCTCTGTGCTGGTCATCTGACGGTCCCCCAGAGATCGGTGTACTGGCGGAAAGCAGGCCGAGGAACTTCAGCTGGAACGCCCGGCGGCACGAGCCGCACTCCCAACTCCCGTGCCCGCCTTCGGCGCTGGGGCGCAGATCCTCGTCCCCGCAGTACGGGCAGTGGAACGGTGCGGCACGCTCGCTCACTTGAGGGCCCCCTCGTCCGCGCGCAGCGCCCACTCGGCGAAGGGCTCGTCCTCGGTGCGCTCCTGGTCGAAGCGACGCAGCACCCGCTCCACGTAGTCCGGCAGCTCGTCGGCGGTGACCTTGTGGCCGCGGATCTTGCGGCCGAAGCCGGCCTGGAAGCCCAGGGTGCCGCCCAGGTGCACCTGGAAGCCCTCCACCTGCTCGCCGTCCGCGTTCAGCACCAGCTGGCCCTTGAGGCCGATGTCGCCGGTCTGCACCCGGGCGCAGGCGTTGGGGCAGCCGTTGATGTTGATGCTGATCGGCTGGTCGAAGTCCGGCAGCCGCTTCTCCAGGTCCGCGATCAGGTCCTGGCCGCGGCCCTTGGTCTCGACGATGGCGAGCTTGCAGTACTCGATGCCGGTGCAGGCGATGGTGCCGCGCCGGAACGAGGACGGGCGGACCTGGAGGTCCAGCGCCTCCAGCGCCGCGACCAGCGAGTCGACCCGGTCGCCCTCGACGTCCAGGACGATCATCTTCTGCTCGACCGTGGTGCGCAGCCGGTCCGAGCCGTGGGCGGCGGCGGCGTCCGCGATGGCGGCCAGGGTGGTCCCGTCCACCCGGCCGACCTTGGGGGAGAAGCCGACGTAGAAGCGGCCGTCCTTCTGCGGGTGCACGCCGACGTGGTCGCGCCAGCGGGTGCTGGGCTCGGCCGGGGCCGGGCCGTCGATCAGCGGGGTCTTGAGGTAGTCGTCCTCGAGGACCTGCCGGAACTTGGCCGGTCCCCAGTCCGCCATCAGGAACTTCAGCCGGGCGCGGGTGCGCAGCCGGCGGTAGCCGTAGTCGCGGAAGATGCCGACCACCCCGGCCCACACGTCCGGGACCTGCTCCAGCGGCACCCAGGCGCCGAGCCGCTCGGCCAGCCGGGGGTTGGTGGAGAGGCCGCCGCCGACCCAGACGTCGAAGCCGGGGCCGTGCTCGGGGTGGACCACGCCGACGAAGGCGATGTCGTTGATCTCGTGCACCACGTCCTGGACCGGGGAGCCGGAGACCGCGGTCTTGAACTTGCGCGGGAGGTTGGAGAACTCCTTGTTGCCGATGTAGCGCTCGTGGATCTCGTCGACCGCCCAGCTGCCGTCGATGATCTCGTCCTCGGCGATGCCGGCGACCGGGGAGCCGATGATGACGCGCGGGCAGTCGCCGCAGGCCTCGGTGGTGGACAGGCCGACGGCCTCCAGCTTCTGCCAGATCGCCGGGACGTCCTCGATCCGGATCCAGTGCAGCTGGATGTTCTGCCGGTCGGTGATGTCGGCGCTGCCGCGGGCGTAGGTCGCGGAGACCTCGCCGATGGCGCGCAGCTGGGCGGTGGTCAGCCGGCCGCCGTCGATCCGGATCCGGAGCATGAAGTACTCGTCGTCCAGCTCGTGCGGTTCCAGGATCGCGGTCTTGCCGCCGTCGATGCCGGGCTTGCGCTGGGTGTAGAGGCCCCACCAGCGCATCCGGCCGCGGAGGTCGGCCGGGTCGATGCTGTCGAAGCCGCGGTGGGCGTAGATCGTCTCAATGCGTGTCCGCACATTGAGACCGTCGTCGTCCTTCTTGGACTGCTCATTGGCGTTCAGCGGAGTGAAGTGGCCCATGGCCCACTGGCCCTCACCGCGGTGGCGGGTCACCTTGCGGGTGACGGCCGGGCGGCGCTCGGCGGCGGCGTCGTCGGGGGTGGGGGCGGAGGCCATGGTGCAGTCCTTCGGCAGAGTGGCGGGGGCCTGTTCCCGATCTGCACAGCTACGCTGACCTGCACGAACGTGCTCGACTCGTGTGGGCGTGCGCGGCGGTGACCTGATCCGGGCCGACAAGCGGCGGGTCGTTACAGCACTACGGCAGTATGGGCTCAGGTCGCCGGACAGATGGCGCTGGACATGCGGCCGAGATCGACGTGAAGTCGACCGACCAGGGCAGTTCCAGAACCAGACATGGCAGAAGCCTCGCATGCCGAGGTTTCTGGCGTCCAGCGCCGTCCATTATCTGAACATTTCTGTCTCAGCTAATGAGATTAGCTGATCACGGGCGTGCTCCGGTCCACGATGGCACCGAGATCGAGCCGCGCAGGCAGCGTACCGAAGGTCGCCCCCCAGTCCCGGCCCAGGCGGGAGACGCAGAAGGCGTCGGCGACGGCGGCCGGGGCGTGCCGCAGCAGCAGCGAGGCCTGCAGCAGCAGCGCCAGCCGCTCGACCGTGCGGCGGGCCCTGGCTTCCAGGCCCTCCTGGTCGGCCAGCTCGGTGAGCAGCTCCTTCAGCGCGGCGTCGAAGTGCGGGTCGGCGCCCTCGGCCAGCCGCAGCTCGGCCAGGAAGGCGTCCACCACTTGCGGTTCCCGGGTCAGCACCCGCACCACGTCCAGGGCGTTGACGCTGCCCGAGCCCTCCCAGACCGAGTTCAGCGGCGACTCCCGGAACAGTCGGGGCATGCCCGACTCCTCCACATAGCCGTTGCCGCCCAGGCACTCCAGCGCCTCGGCGGCGACCGCGGGACAGCGTTTGGTAATCCAGTATTTGGACACCGCGACCGCCAGTCGGCGGAAGTCCCTCTCCTCGGGCGTGGCCGAGTCGAAGGCGGCGGCCAGCCGCAGCGCCGTCACCGTGGCCGCCTCGGACTCCAGCGACAGGTCCGCCAGCACATTGCGCATCAGCGGCTTCTCCAGCAGCGGACCGCCGAAGGCGCTGCGGTGCGCCGCGTGGTGCGAGGCCTGGGCCAGCGCCTGCCGCATCAGCGAGGTCGAGCCCAGCACGCAGTCCATCCGGGTCGCCGCCACCATCTCGATGATGGTCGGCACCCCGCGCCCCTCCGGGCCGAGCCGCTGCGCCCAGGTGGTCCCGTCGAACTCCACCTCGGAGGAGGCGTTGGAGCGGTTGCCGAGCTTGTCCTTCAGCCGCTGGATCCGGAAGGCGTTCCTGGTCCCGTCCGGCAGCACCCGGGGCAGCACGAAGCAGGTCAGCCCGCCGGGGGCCTGCGCCAGCACCAGGAAGACGTCCGACATCGGCGCGGAGCAGAACCACTTGTGCCCGGTCAGCGCGTACTCGCCGTCGGCCGCCAGCGGCACCGCCGCGGTGGTGTTCGCCCGGACGTCCGAACCGCCCTGCTTCTCGGTCATCCCCATCCCGGCCAGCGCCCCGCGCTTGTCGCCCGGCGCCCGCAGCCCCGGGTCGTAGCTTCGGGAGGTCAGCAGCGGGACCCACTGGGCGGCCAGCGCCGGGTCCGCCTGCAGCGCCGGGACGGCGGCGTGGGTCATCGACACCGGGCAGCCGTGCCCGTACTCGGCCTGCGACCAGACCATGAACCCGGCCGCCCGGCGCAGATGGCCGTTCATCCGGTTCCAGGCGTCGCCGGTCAGTCCTGCCGAGACGGCGCGGTCCAGCAGCTGGTGCCAGGCCGGGTGGAACTCGACCTCGTCGATCCGGTGGCCGTAGCGGTCGTGGGTGCGCAGCTGCGGCTCGCTGGTATTGGCCTGCTCGCCCCAGCGCTGCGCCTCGGCCGAGCCGGCCGCCCGGCCCAGCACGCTCAGCTCCGCGTCGATCTCGCCGAGCCGCTTGGGGGTGGCGTAGCGGGCCACGCCCTCGCGCAGAGCGGTGTCGGCCGCGTAGACGTCGTAGTCGACGAGCGGCGGGGGCTGGTTGGTGACGTCGTGGGTCGGCATAGCAGCCACCGTAGTTGGGTCGGGGTGCGGGAGGGAACGCTCAGGAGGCGGCGTCGGGCGCGTCCTGCGGCGCGGGCTCCCGCTCGGTGGCGAAGCTGCGGACCAGGGCCGCCAGCTCCGGCCCGCGCACCAGCAGCGCGGCCCAGTGGCCGGTGTCCATGGTGCGCCGGCGCAGCCCCGGGGCCCAGCGCTCCAGGTCCTCGTTCAGCGCCGGGCGCACATAGTTGTCCCGGGTCAGGGTGACCAGCTGGACCGGCACCCGGGTCGGCCGCGACCTCGGCCGCAGCACCCGCGGCAGCATGTTGGCCCGGTAGAGCTTGATCCCGTGCACGGCGTCCTCGGCCAGCGTCGGCTGCGGGTGCCCGGCCCGCTCCGGCACGCCCTCGACCACCCGCAGCAGCGTCGGCCAGCGCCGGGCCAGCCGGAACCGCCACAGGGCCGGCGCCAGTACCGGCACGTGGAACGCCGCGATGTACCAGGAGTGCGCCATCTGATTGGCGAGCTGCAGCAGGTGCCGGGGCGTCGGACGCAGCGCCCGGCGCCGCTGCCAGTGGCCGACATGGTCCAGGCAGGGTCCCGAGACGGTGGTGAAGGAGGCGATCCTGGCCTCCGCGCCGGGGGTGGTGACGGCCTCCCAGGACTGCACCGAGCCCCAGTCGTGCGCCACCAGGTGCACCGGCCGGTCCGGGCTGACCGCCTGGGCGACCGCGAACAGGTCGTCGGCCAGCAGGTCCAGGCGGTAGTCGCGGACCGGTCCGGGACGCCCGGAGCCGCCCGCGCCGCGCACGTCGTAGCGGACCACCTGGTGGTCGGCGGCGAGGTCCGCGGCCACGTCGTCCCAGACCGTGTGGGTGTCCGGGTAGCCGTGCACCAGCAGCACGGTGGGACGGGCCGGGTCGCCGGCCGAGTACACGGCGAGCGGGACCCCGGAGGGGCCGGTCACGGTGCTGCGGCGGGTCTCTGCGGCGGTGTCGGGCATGGTGGTCATCCGTCCAGTTCGAGGCATTCGCCCTCGGGGGCGCGGGACACGCAGACGAGCATCTGGCCCTCGGCCCGCTCCTGCTCGCTGAGCCTGCGGTCACGGTGCTCGACCGTGCCGGAGACCACCTGGCGGCGGCAGACGCCGCAGAAGCCCTGGCGGCAGGAGTACGGGGTGTCGGGGTCGTTCTCGCGCAGCACGTCCAGCGCGCTGCGGTCGGCCGGGACCGCCAGCACCCGGCCGCTGCCGCGCAGCCGCAGGGTGAACGGACGGCCGCCGACCACGGGGGCGGAGCTGAAGCGCTCGAAGTGCAGCGCGGTGGCCGGGGAGTCCTCGAAGGCGGTGCGGACCGCGTCCAGCATCGGGGCCGGGCCGCAGACGTAGACGGCGGTGCCGGGGCGGGCGCCGCGCAGCAGTTCGGCGGCACCGGCCGGGCCGCTGTGCTCGTCGTCGGGACGCAGCAGCACCCGGTCGCCGCCGGGGTCGAGCGCGGCCAGCTCGTCCGCGAACGGCATGCCGGCCCGGGACCGGCCGGTGTGCACCAGACGCCAGTCCAGGCCGCGCCGGGCGGCCTCGCGGGCCATCGGCAGCAGCGGGGTGATCCCGATGCCCCCGGCCAGCAGCAGCACCGAGCGGTCGGCGGCGAAGGGGAAGGCGTTGCGCGGGGTGCTGACGGTCAGTCGGGTCCCCTCCGGCAGCGCGGTGTGGATCTCGGCGGAGCCGCCGTCGCCCTCGGGCAGGTGCCGGACCGCGATCCGGTAGCCGGAGCGGTCGGCCGGGTCGCCGCAGAGCGAGTACTGCCGGCGCAGGCCGGACGGCAGGGTGAGGTCCAGGTGCGCGCCGGGCTGCCAGGCCGGCAGCGGGGCCCCGTCCGGCGCCCGGAGCAGCAGCGACACCACGCCCTCGGCCACGTCCGTGCGGGCGGCGACCAGCACCGCGAGGTCGGCGCT
Source organism: Streptacidiphilus alkalitolerans (assembly GCF_042511045.1). NCBI lineage: Bacteria > Bacillati > Actinomycetota > Actinomycetes > Kitasatosporales > Streptomycetaceae > Streptacidiphilus > Streptacidiphilus alkalitolerans. Next base: position 11,920 of record NZ_JBHEZX010000011.1, on the reverse strand, counting down.
GACGGCCTGCGGCGGGCGGCGGCCGTAGCGGTCCCTGCGGGTGCTGAGCGGCAGGTAGTAGCGGACCAGGGTGTCGAGGACGCGCAGATAGCGCTCCTCGGGCCGGCGACCGCGCGGGTCGGCCGGGGGCGGCTCTTGGCTCATGGGGCGGCTGATCCCTCTCTCCGTACGTCCTGGGTCCGAAGGCGGTGCGCGGCTAGTGCGCGGCGGCGCGGGCGGCGGGGGAGGTGCCCAGGTAGGCGACGGCCTGCCGGGTCGAGCCCTCCTGGGTGGGGTGGTAGCGCGGGCTGAGGTAGCGCGCCGCCGAGCGGGAGGCCCGGCCGAGCCGCGGCAGCACCCCCTGCCGGGAGGCGGCGAGGTAGCCGCTCCAGGTCGGGTGCGGGCGGGGCGCCGGCAGTTCCGGGTCGTGCGCCATCAGGAAGCGGGCCCCGCTGGTCCAGAGCTTGAACATGACCGGCCCGGTGATCGCCATGGCCCGGACCCGGCGCAGGTAGCCGGGGTCCAGGTGCCGCAGCAGGTCGTAGGCGACGCTGCGGTGCTCGACCTCCTCGGCGCCGTGCCAGCGGATCAGGTCCAGCATCACCGGGTCGGTGCCGGCCCGGTCCAGGCCCTCGGCGTTGAGCACCCAGTCGCCGAGGAAGGCGGTGAAGTGCTCGATCGCCGCGACGATGGCCACCCGCTCGATCAGGCTCTCCCGCGCGGCCGTCCCGGTCAGCTCGGGCCGCTCGCCCAGGATCCGCCGGAACAGGTACTCGACCTGCTTGACGTAGGGTCCTGGGTCGAGGCCCTTGGCGAGCAGGTGGTCCAGGACGCCCTGGTGCGCCTCGGCGTGGATCGCCTCCTGGCCGACGAAGCCGAGCACCTGCTCGCGCAGCCGCTCGTCCCTGACCAGCGGCAGCGCCTCGGTGAAGGTCCGGACGAACCAGCGCTCGCCCTCGGGCAGCAGCAGGTGCAGCACATTGACCACGTGCGTGGCCATCGGGTTGCCGGGGATCCAGTGCATCGGCAGGGCGTCCCAGTCGAAGTGGACGTCCCTGGGCTGCAGCACCAGCCCGTGGTGTTCGTCGTCGCTCGTGACGTGCGTCATGGAAGCCCCTCCTCCGGGATACTTACTGAACAGTAAGGTTGGTCGGCGGTGCGCCGATAGAGGGCAGAACCGATCGAGATCTTTGATTGGCCATAACTTTGCCTTATGCATTCATAGCCCGGGGCCGGGTACTGTGACGCTGCGCCGCTTAGGCATGCTTACCCTTACCGGAGCTCGCCTGCCCGTCCGGCCCCCGCGGCCACGCAAGTCAAAGGAACCATCACATGCCTCGCCCCCTGCGGGTCGCCATCGTCGGAGCCGGCCCGGCCGGCATCTACGCCGCCGATGCCCTGATGAAGTCCGACGTCGCCGCCGACCCCGGAGTGTCGATCGACCTCTTCGAGCGGATGCCCGCGCCCTTCGGCCTGATCCGCTACGGGGTGGCGCCCGACCACCCCCGGATCAAGGGCATCATCACCGCCCTGCACCAGGTCCTCGACAAGCCGCAGATCCGCCTGTTCGGCAATGTCGACTACCCGAACGACATCAGCCTGGACGACCTGCGCAGCTTCTACGACGCGGTGGTCTTCTCCACCGGCGCCAGCGCCGACCGGGCCATGGACATCCCCGGCATCGAGCTCGAAGGCTCCTACGGCGCCGCCGACTTCGTCTCCTGGTTCGACGGCCACCCGGACGTGCCGCGCGACTGGCCGCTGGAGGCCGAGAAGGTCGCCGTGCTCGGCGTCGGCAATGTCGCCCTGGACGTGGCCCGGATCCTGGCCAAGACCGGCGACGAGCTGCTGCCCACCGAGATCCCGGCGAACGTGTACGCGGGGCTGGCCGGCAACAAGGCCCTTGAGGTGCACGTCTTCGGCCGCCGCGGCCCGGCGCAGGCCAAGTTCAGCCCGCTGGAGCTGCGCGAACTGGACCACTCGCCGACCATCGAGGTCATCGTCAACCCCGAGGACATCGACTACGACGAGGGCAGCATCAGCACCCGCCGCTCCAACAAGCAGGCCGACATGGTCGCCTCCACCCTGGAGAACTGGGCCATCCGCGATGTCGGCGACCGCCCGCACAAGCTGTTCCTGCACTTCTTCGAGTCGCCCACCGAGGTGCTCGGCGAGGGCGGCCGGGTGGTCGGGCTGCGCACCGAGCGCACCGCGCTGGACGGCACCGGCAATGTCACCGGCACCGGCGAGTTCCACGACTGGGACGTGCAGTCGGTCTACCGCGCCGTCGGCTACCTCTCCGCCGAACTGCCCAAGCTGCCCTGGGACGAGCAGACCGGCACCGTGCCGCACCAGGCCGGACGGGTCGTCGAGAACGGCGGGCACCTCGCCTCCACCTATGTCACCGGCTGGATCAAGCGCGGCCCGGTCGGCCTGATCGGCCACACCAAGGGCGACGCCAACGAGACCGTGGCGAACCTGGTCGAGGACTTCCGCGCGGACCGGCTGCCGGCCCCCGCCCAGCCCGCCGAGCAGGCGGTCACCGCCTTCCTGGAGGCGGCCGGCGTCCGCTACACCACCTGGGACGGCTGGTACCGGCTGGACGCCGCCGAGCGCGCGCTCGGCGCCGCCGAGGGCCGGGAACGCATCAAGATCGTCCCGCGCGAGCAGATGCTCGCCGCGAGCGAGGCCGGGACGGAGTCCGCGCCCGGGGCGTGAGGTCCGCCGCGCTTGCCGGGAACCCGTCCTGACAGCATGTCGGGGCGGGTTCCCCGCCGTTCGGCATTGGATAGTCTCTGAACGTGCAACCAGCAGGCGAAACACCACCCAAGGCGCGGCACCGCGCCCGGCCGTCCCGGCGCTCGGCGGGACGGCGCGCGGGTGCGCCGTACCGGACGATCGTCTGGCAGCTGATCAAGGACACCACCAACACCTGCATGGAGTACCGGGTCACCGGGCTCGCCGCCGAGGTGGCCTTCTTCACGCTGATGTCGGTACCGCCGCTGCTGCTCTCGGTGGCCGGGACGCTCGGCTACCTCAGCGCCGGGACGATCCAGGCGGTGGAGCAGAACATCCTCACCGCGGCCGGCACCGTGCTGTCCCAGTCGTCCATCGACCAGATCGTCAAACCGCTGCTCAAGAGCGTCTTCAGCGGCGGCCGGCCGGATCTGATCTCGATCGGCTTCCTGCTGGCGCTGTGGTCGGGCTCCCGGGCGCTCTACGTCTTCGTCGAGACCGTCACCATCATGTACGGGCTGGAGGGCAACCGCGGGATCATCCACACCCGGATCCTCTCGCTGGGCCTCTACATCGTCGCCCTGCTGGTCGGCACCATCGTGCTGCCGCTGATCGTGGCCGGACCCGGCTGGGTCGAGCACGCGTTCCCGGCCGTGCAGAGCGGGATCCACGCGCTCTACTGGCCCACCGCGCTGCTGCTCTCGGTGCTGCTGCTGACCACGCTCTACCACGTGGCCGTCCCGGTCAGGACGCCTTGGCGGGAGGATCTGCCGGGCGCGCTGGTGGCGCTGCTGGTGCTGGTGGTCGGCAGCGGGATCCTGCGGTTCTACCTGGTGCACGCGGTCGAGGGCCCCACCGTCTACGGGTCGCTGGCCGCGCCGGTCGCGGTGCTGCTGTGGATCGGGGTGACCGCGGTCGCGGTGCTGATCGGCGCGGCGATGAACGCCGCGATCGACCGGATGTGGCCCAGCCGGGAGACCGCCCTGGCCCGCGCCGAGAACGAGCGCGCCAAGGAGGAGGCGGCGGCGGAGCTGATACGGCGGGCCGAGGCGCGCCGCTCGGCGGTGCGCAACAGCGCGGCCAACCCCGCGCCGGAGGGCGAGGAGGCGGACGGCGAGGCCCCGGCCGAGTACCCGGAGCGCTGGGCCGACTTCCTGCCGCCGACCAACCTGCGCGGCCGGATCCAGGCCAGGGGCAACCCGCGCCGCAGCCCCTACCCGCCGCCGGAGGAGCAGGCGGAGAAGTGGCGCCGGGGCGACCGGGGCCGCCGCAAGCCCTAGCGTCTTTCGCTGCGTTCTCGCAGGTCAAAAAGCTGTTGCGGAAGGGATTACGGGTCTCGTAGTCTCGGTTCTCGTTCGGTGCACCGCGCACCGGGAGTTTCTCAGGAGAGAGGGGTGAGCCCCGTGACCGTCACTGTCACCACGGCTGCCCTCGGCAGCACACCCGCCAACCTCTCCCCGCTCCCGGTCGCAGACTGACACCGCACCAGCGCCTCTGCGCCCCGGGAGCAACTCCCGAAGGGCCCCATCGCGTTGCCTTCCGACATCTCCCGGCCGCTGGACTCCTACGGCTGGACCGCTGAACTCGACACCCTCTTCCTTCCCATGGCCGAGGCCGGCCTCGTCCCCGGCCGGATCGTCCGGGTCGACCGCGGTATCTGCGACGTGGCGATCGCCGACGGCGACACCGTCACGACCGTACGCGCCGACACCGGCCCGGTCGCCCACCACGACCCGCTGCACTGGGCCTGCACCGGCGACTGGGCCGCGGTCGCCACCGGCCCGGCCGGTACCTACGTCCAGGCGCTGCTGCCGCGGCGCACCGCGGTGGTCCGCTCCACCTCCTCCCAGCGGTCCGAGGGCCAGGTGCTGGCCGCCAATGTCGACACCGTCGTCATCGCCGCCTCACTGGCCACCACCCCCGACCTGGGCCGGATCGAGCGCTTCCTCGCCCTGGCCTGGGAGAGCGGCGCCCAGCCGCTGGTGGTGCTCACCAAGGCCGACCTCGCCAGTGACGCCGACCACGTCCGGGAGGACGTGGAGAAGGTCTGCCCCGGGGCGGACGTGCTGGTCATCAGCGCCGCCACCGGTCGCGGCATGGACGTGCTGGCCTCCTGCCTGCCCGGCACCAGCGCCCTGATCGGGCAGTCCGGGGCCGGCAAGTCCACCATCGCCAACGCCCTGCTCGGCCGGGCCGCCATGGAGGTCCAGGAGACCAGGCGCGGCGACAACAAGGGCCGCCACACCACCACCACCCGCGAACTGCTGCCGCTGCCCGGCGGCGGCGTGCTGATCGACACCCCCGGGCTGCGCGGGGTCGGCATGTACGACTCCGCGGAGGGGCTGCAGCAGGTGTTCGCCGAGATCGAGGACCTGGCCGAGGGGTGCAGGTTCAGCGACTGCGGCCATGTGGCGGAACCCGGCTGCGCCGTCCTGGAGGCGGTGGCGGACGGGGTGCTGACCGAGCGTCGGCTGGAGAGCTACCGCAAGCTGCTGCGTGAGAACGAGTGGATCGCCTCCAGGACCGACGCCCGGCTGCGGGCGGAGCGGCTGAAGCACTGGAAGGCGATCGGCAAGGCCGGCAGCGAGGCGATGCGGGCCAAGGGCCGCCGGTAGCTTGCGGCCGACCCGGGTCCGTTCCGCGGGCCCGGGTCGGCCCGGTGACAATTCCGTTGCCCGACTGTCGAACTGAGGGGTCCTTGGGTCGCTGAACACTGGGTAGGAGAGCAGTCGAGGGAGTCGGAGCGACGCCCTGGCCGGCACCACCTGGTAGAAGGAGACATCCCATGAGGTCCCTGCGTGGCAACGCGGTGGAGACCGAACGGCCCGTCGCCGAGGAGCGCCGGTACCCGCCGCGCCGCCGCATCCCCTGGTACATCAGCATCCCGATCACCTTCGTGGTGATCGTCGGGCTGTTCATCGCCGCTGGGAAGTTCAACTGGCTGCCGGGTATCCCCAACCCGTTCGGTACCAAGGAGGTCGACCGCAGCCAGCCGGCCGTGCTCCAGTCCATCGAGAACATGAGCCGCTACGACGCGGCCGACGGCAACTTCCAGATAGTCGTCGACGTCGACAGCGAGGCCAAGTTCCTGCCGTCGGCGCTGCTCGGCAAGCGCACCCTCTACGTCGCTGCCGGCACCGTCGACTCCTATGTGGACCTGGGCAAGGCCGGAGTGACCGTCAGTCCGGACCGGAAGACCGCCACCATCGTGCTGCCGCACGCGCAGCTGGCGGCAGCCGCGCTCGACCCCAAGCGCAGCTACACCTTCGCCGAGCAGCGCGGCTTCTTCAACCGGATCGGCGACTTCTTCTCCAGCGACCCCAACGACCAGCAGAAGCTCAACATCCTCGCGGCGCAGAAGATCCAGGACGCGGCCAAGTCCACCGCGCTGACCACCAGGGCGGAGCAGAACACCAGCTCGATGCTCAAGGGCCTGCTCGGCTCACTGGGCTTCACCACCGTGACGGTCAGCTACAAGTAGGTCCGACCCCGTACCGCCCCCGTACCGCCGCTAGGACATGACGGTCGCCGCGCCCGCGGCGACCGTCACCGCTGTGCCGCCGGACAGCGCGGTGAGCTGCTGGAGCAGGGCCTTGGAGTTCGCGCCCTGCCGCGTGGTGGTCACCACGATCCCGGACATGTCCGAGTTCGGCGACCAGCTGTACAGCGGGAACCCGGCGAACTCGGTCCCGGTGGCCTTCGACATCCGGCCGATGACCGCGTCCAGCGTGCGCTGGGAGTAGCGGCACAGTTCGAGGTCGAGCCGGCCCAGGTCGATCCCGGGATGCTCCTTCTTCGCCGCCGCCGCCATCTCCCGGCCCCGGGCCAGGTCGGTGACGCAGAGCAGGACCCGGCCGGGCGGGGAGTCGACGGCCATGGTCCCGTAGACGTCCGCGAAGGCCCGGTCGCCCTTGGGGTCCAGGGCCTGGGCCAGGGCCTCGGCCTGGGGTGTGTTCATCGGCGTGCCACTGGCCGTGGGCAGCGGCCCGCTCCTGGCGGGGTCGAAGCCGACGCAGGGCCTGGCGGACGCGCTCCCGGTCGAGGAGGGCAGCGCCCGGACGTTCAGACCCGTCCCGGGGGCGGCGCACCCGGCGGCGAGCAGCACGGCGGCGGTAGCGGCGGTACCGGCGAGCAGGACGGATGTGCGGCGCATGCGGGACTCCTCCGTGGACAGTTCCCTGGACGGTTCGGAGGTGCGACGCGGCGCCGCGCGGAGCGGTTCCGTCCGGTCCGTCCTCCCGCGCTAGCAGGCGCAGGAGATGCCGGAGCGGGGAGCGGTGAGGTCGTCGACCGGGCGGGCCTGCCGGCCCTGCGCGGTGTCGTAGGGGAAGCCCTCCCTGACCCAGTACTCGAAGCCGCCGAGCATCTCCTTGACGGAGTAGCCGAGCCGGGCGAAGGCCAGCGCGGCGCGGGTGGCGCCGTTGCAGCCGGGGCCCCAGCAGTAGGTGACCACGGTGGCGGCGGGGTCGACCAGCCGGGGCGCCAGCTCGGCGATCCGCGCGGTCGGGATGTGCAGCGCGCCGGGGATGCGCCCCTGGGCCCAGGCATCGTCGCCGCGCGAGTCCACCAGGACCACACCGGGCACGGCGGCGAGCTGGTCGGCGCGGACGTCGGAGACATCGGCCTCGAAGGCGAGCCGGGCGGCGAAGTGCTCGGCGGCCACGGTCGGCGCGGCGGCGGCGACGCTGAGGACGGCGCTGACAGGAAGGGTCTCGGTGGTCATCACAGGGCTCCACAAGGTCGCGGGTTCGGCTTGACGGGACGATCGTCCGCCACCGCGGCAGGGCCGGGCGAGTGGCGTGAACGCCGATGCTGGTGAAGATTCCGCCAGGGCCGGCCGGCCCGACCTCCATGTCCGATGCCCGCCAGTCCGGGCCGCGCGAATGGCGCAGACTGGATCCTGTGATTGACCAGGAGACCAGCTACCGAGCCGTCAGCAGCCGCGATGCCCGCTTCGACGGCATGTTCTTCACGGCGGTCCGCACCACCGGCATCTACTGCCGGCCGAGCTGCCCCGCGACCACCCCCAAGCGCCAACACGTCCACTTCTACCCCAGCGCCGCGGCGGCCCAGGGCGCCGGATACCGGGCCTGCCGCCGCTGCCGTCCGGACACCGTGCCCGGGTCGCCGGACTGGAACCTGCGGGCCGACCTGGTCGGCCGGGCGATGCGGATGATCGGCGACGGAGTGGTCGACCGCGAGGGCGTCACCGGCCTGGCCGCCCGGCTGGGCTACAGCGAGCGGCACCTCACCCGCGAGCTGGTCGCCGAGCTGGGCGCCGGACCGCAGGCGCTGGCCCGCTCCCAGCGTGCGCACACCGCGCGGCTGCTGCTGCAGACCACCGGCCTCAGCGCCACCGACACCGCCTTCGCGGCCGGATTCGCCAGCGTCCGGCAGTTCAACGACACCGTCCGCGAGGTCTACGGCCTCACCCCGACCGAGCTGCGCCGCAGGCCGGGGCAGCAGGGCAGGCCGGGTCAGCCCGCCCCGGTGCCGGGGACGATCCCGCTGCGGCTGGCGCACCGCGGCCCGCTGGCCGCCGCGCAGCTGTTCGACTTCCTGGCCGTACGCGCCGTGCCTGGGGTGGAGGAGGTGGTCGACACCGGCCGGACCCGGACCTACCGCCGGACCCTGGCGCTGCCCGGCGGCCCCGGGACCGCTGAGGTGGACCAGCCGCGCCGACCGCAGGGCTGGCTGGACTGCCGGCTCACCCTCAGCTCGCTGCGCGACCTCACCAGCGCGGTGCAGCGGATCCGCGCCCTGTTCGACCTCGACTCCGACCCGGACGCCGTGGACCGGCAGCTCGGCGCCGACCCGCTGCTGGCCCCGCTGGTCGCCGCCCGTCCGGGGCTCCGCTCGCCCGGCCATGTCGACCCGGGGGAGCTCGCGGTGCGCGCCGTCCTCGGCCAGCAGGTCACCGTGGCCGCGGCCCGCACCCTGGCCGGACGTCTGGCCGAGCGCTACGGCGAGCCGCTGCCGGCCCCGAGCGGTGGCCTGACCAGGCTCTTCCCCAGCTCGGCGGCCCTCGCCGAGGCCGACCCGGCCGATCTGGCCATGCCCGGCGCACGGCAGCGGGCGCTGCGTGGGCTGTGCGCGGCGCTGGCGACCGGCAGCGTCGACCTCAGCCCGGGCGTAGACCGGGAGCAGGCCGCCGCGGCGCTGCTCGCTCTGCCCGGCATCGGCCCGTGGACCGTCTCGTACATCCGGATGCGCGCCCTCGCCGACCCGGACGCCTACCTGCCCGGCGACGTCGGCGTCCGGCACGGGCTGCGGGCGGTCGGCGGAGCGGCGGCCCCGGACGACACGGCCTGGCGGCCCTGGCGCTCCTACGCCGTGCACCACCTCTGGGCTGCCCTCAGCACCCCCGCCCTCAACATCCCCGCCATCAACACCACCGAGCCCGAAGCGATCTGACGATGGAGCAGCTGATGACCCGTTACACCACGATGGACTCCCCGCTCGGCGCGCTGCTGCTGGTCGCGGACGAGGAGGGCCGGCTCAACGCGGTCCTGGCCCCCGGCACCAAGGGGCAGCCGAGCCGGCCCGACCCGGGCTGGACCGAGGACCCGGCCCCCTTCGCCGCCGCGGTCGAGCAGCTCACCGCGTACTTCTCCGGCGACCTGAAGGAGTTCGACCTGCCACTCGCCCCGCAGGGCAGCGACTTCCGGCAGCGGGTCTGGGACGCCCTGGACGACATCCCCTACGGCAGCACCGTCAGCTACGGCCAACTCACCGCCGCGGCAGGCCAGCCGCCCAGCGCGGTACGGGCGGTGGCCGCGGCGATCGGCACCAATCCGCTGCTGGTGATCCGCCCGTGCCACCGCGTGGTCGGCGCCGACAACTCGCTGACCGGCTTCGCCGCCGGGCTGGACGCCAAGCGGCGGCTGCTGGAGCTGGAATCCCCGCAGGACGCCCTGTTCGGCTGACAGGGTTCGGCTGGCAGGTCGTCCGACGCAGGCCGTTCAGCCGACGGGCGGGGGGTGCTCGGCGCCGAGGGCCGCCGCCAGCCGCTCCAGTCCGCCGAGGGCGTCCATCACTGCCGTGTTGTCCTCCTCGGAGAGGGTGGACAGCGCGGCGGCTATCCGCCGCTCGTGCGCCCGCTGCCAGTCCAGCAGCTGCCGGTGGCCCGCCTGGGTCAGCGCGATCCGCGCGGTGCGGCGGTCGCCGGGGTCGGCCTGGCGGTCGACGAACCCGGACTCGAGCAGCTTGCCGATCAGCCCGCTCACCGTGTTCGGCGCGAGCCGCTGCCGGGTCGCCAGCTCACCCACCCGCATCGGCCCGGAGGCCAGCGTCTGCAGCAGTTCCACCTGGGCCATGGGCAGCGACTCCCACGGGTACTCGGTGCGGATGCTGCTGCGCAGGGCGCGGCGCAGCCGGGTCACCACATCGGTCAGGCGCTGGACCTGCGCGGGGTCGGTAGCGGTGGCGGGCGGAGCGGCAGGTTCGGACATGTGGACAGATTAGTCCGAACCGCGGACAGGTCAGGTGCGGGGGAGGGTGCGGTGGCGGGAGACCCAGCCGCGTTCGTAGGCGTGCCAGCCCAGCTGCATCCTGGTGGTGACCTCGGCGAGGTCCATCAGCCGCTTCACCCGCCGCTGCACCGTCCGCAGGCCGAGGTCCAGCTGCTTGGCGACGCTCACGTCGGTCATCCCCACCAGCAGCATCGAGAGCACCTGCAGGTCCACGTCGTCCGGCTGCTCGCCCGTGTCGACCAGGACGGTCGGCTCCTGCTCCGGGCGGGACGCGTCGGCCGGGCCCAGCCACAGCGGCAGCGACTGCTCCCAGACCGAGTGGAACAGCCCGACCAGCGCCTCCACCGGCCCGCCGGCCCGTACCACCAGCGAGGACGGCTCCCCGGGCGCGGCCAGCGGACGCAGCGGCAGCATCGCCAGCGAGCGGTCCGCGACTATCAGCTTGGTCGGCACCCGCCCGGCGACCCGGATCTGCTCGTCCCGCTCCAGCGCCGCCGCGACATGCGGCACACCGCCCGGCGCGTCCAGGATCCCGCGCTCGATGACCACCCGGTAGGACACCCCGCGGGCCACCGCCACCGGCTCGGCGACGTTGTCGTGGCCGCTGACGGCCACCGGCGCGTCGGTGACCAGGGCCAGCACCTCGTGCTCCGCGCCCAGCTGCAGCTGCTCGAAGCGGTGCCGGACCGCGTCGGCGCCGATCACCACCTCGATCAGGTCGTTGACGGCCAGGCCGACCGCGTTGTGCCGGTACTCCCTGGCCAGCCGGTCGACGGCCTGCTCGGCCAGCGTCAGCTCGTGCCTGCGCTGGGACAGCGCGGCGCCCAGGGCCACGGCCGGCGGGGCGGCGGTGTAGTGCAGCGGCTCGACAGGGGACTGCGCGACCAGGCCGAGGTCCGCCAGCGTGGACAGGGTGCGGGTGAGGGCGTGCTCCGGCAGGCCGAGCTTGCGGGCCAGTTCACCGACGGAGGCGGACCCGAGGCCGACCAGGAGCCGGTAGACCTCTTCGCTCTCCTCGTCCAGTCCGACGAAGCCAAGCACCTGCCCGCACCCCCATTCGTCGGTCGACCCCCCGCCGATCGGCGGGGGTGTCTGCGTCTCGAAGGTCATCATGCCTGGCCAGGCGGTTTCCGGGTAGTCGAGCCCGTGTGAGGGATGTGTGTCCGGTGGGGCGGGCGGCGGCAGCCGCGCTGCTCCGGGACTGCTCCAAGAGTGTCCCGATTCCCCCGTTCCACCCGGTGAGCGGTGTCCCGCCATGGAGAATGACGATGGTTCGGGCATGCCGCATGTCGCTGAGGAGACGAATCGATGAGCAGCCAGGGTGGGCCCTCCTCCGGTCAGGCGGACGGCGCCTGGTGGGATGCCCTCTACCAGGGCCCCGACGACGAGGTCCCCGACACCCCTGGTGCGGATCCGCGTCAGGGCACCGTCGACGAGCGGTTCGACTCGGCGAGCGGGGTGGTCAACGGCAGCAGCGCGGACGCCCCGGCGGCCGGACCCTCCGTCAGCACCGCCCCCGGCGGCCCGCCGACGCTGGTGGACGCCCCCGCGCCCGGCCCCGCGTCGACCCCCGCACCCGCCGCTGCCCCCGTGCCCGCGCAGGCGCCGCCGCCGGCCCCGGCCGCCGGGGTCCCCGCGCCGCCGCCGCTGCCCCAGCTGCCGTTCCGGCCGCCGCGGATCCCGCCGCAGGCGCCGCCGAAGATCCCGGCCAAGGCCCCGCAGCGGGCCCAAGA